>CAUZRQ010000200.1:0-8692 GCA_963582065.1 Planctomycetota bacterium
CTGGTTGCCGAGGCGGTGCGGACACTCGGCCTGTCATCTCACGCCTTCGCCTCCGAGTTGTTGCTGGGTGTTGCCGAAGACGCCAGGAGGCCCCTGTCGGAGCGGGCCGATGCGGTGGCGGGATTGGGGCGATTTTCACGGAGACCGGCGGTGGCGGCAAAGTTGCGGAATTGGGTCACCGATCCCGGGTCACCGCTGCGGAGCGAGGCCCTGAGGTCTCTGCAGCCGACCTTGGCCACCGATGCGGGAACCCGGTCGGTGGTGGCGAAGATGATCGAGACGTTGACGAAGGTGAGCAAACCGGCCGCCTCCGACAGGGACCTGGCGGATCGACTGGCCACGTCGCTGGCCGTCGCCGGCCAGGACATTCCGCGGCCCCTGAAACAGGTGGCGGCCCGCCGTCCGGATGATCTCCAGGGCTGGACCCGGTTGTTGTCCCGTGGCGGCGACGCCGCGGCGGGGCGGCGACTGTTCTTCCACAATGCCGGCCCCCAATGTGCTCGCTGCCACATGGCCAATGGGCGAGGTCGGCGCGTGGGGCCGGACCTGTCGCTGATCGCCCGTTCGCGGAACCGTCGGCAGTTGCTCGAGTCGATCCTGGTGCCCAGCCGCGAGGTCGCTCCGCAGTTCACGTCGTGGACGCTGGTGACGACCGACGGCCGGGTGCTCAACGGGGTGATCGTCTACGAGAACCGTGACCGGCTGACGATCGAGGACGCTGCCGGCAAGCAGGCCAACCTGGCCAACACCGAGGTCGAACAGAGGACGCCCCGGAAGACGTCGCTGATGCCCGAGAAACTGATCGAGCGGATGTCGATCAGCGAGCTGCGGGATCTGCTGGCCTTCCTGGAGTCGTTGAAGTAGTCCCCGGGGTCACTCGGCCAGCAGCTCGCTCAGTGCCGAGATGGTCCGTTCGATTTCCTCGGGCGTGTTGTAGTGCAGGGCGCTGATCCGCAACGTGCCGCCGGGTTCGAGTCCCAATGCCTCGGTCGCCGGCAACGCGTAGTGGTTGCCCGGCCAGGTGAAGATGCCTCGCCGGGCCAGTCGTTCGGCCAGTTGGCCGGGGCTGAACCGATCGTGGGTGATCGAGTAGGTTGCGACCCGCTGGTCGATGTGATCGGGGTCGGTGATCCCGTGGATCGTGACACCGGGCAGGCGGGACAGACCGTCGAGCAAGCCCAGCGACAACTCCCGTTCGTGCTCGCCGATTGCCCGAAAAGCCGCCGCCAGGGCCTGGCGTCTCGAGTTGGCTGCTGGATCGACCCCCCGGCCGAGGTCGGCCAAGTACTCGATGGCCTCGCCGACACCCGCAATGCCCTCGTGGTTGCCCGTCCCGGTCATCCACTTGTCGGGCAGTTGGTCGGAGGCCGGACGCAGCTTGTAGGCGTCGAGTGACTCGAGCAATTCGCGGCGTCCCCAGAGCAACCCGACGTGGGGCCCGAAGAACTTGTAGGCCGAGCAGGCCAGGAGGTCGCAGTCCCAGGCCACAACATCCAGCAGTCGGTGCGGGGCCAGGTGGACCGCATCGACGAAGACCAGCGCACCGACCCGGTGCGCTGCCTCTGTGATCTCGGCAACGGGGTTGATCGAGCCCGAGAGGTTTGACGCGGCCCCGATGGCAACCAGGCGGGTGGAGTCGGTGATCTGGGCGTGGAGGCTGTCGAGATCGAGGGTGGCGGTGTCGGGGTGGATGGCTGCGTGGTCGACGACCACGCCGGCATCGTTTGCCGCCAGCGCCCAGGGGGTGACGTTGGCGTCGTGATCGAGGCGTGAAACGAGGATCCGGTGGCCGGGTTGCCACGTGGCGGCCAGCGCGCGTGAAACGGCCAGGGTCAACGTGGTCATGTTGCCGCCGAAGGAGACCGTGTCCGGGTCGGCGGTTCCCAGAAAGTCGGCGGCGGCCTGGTGTGCCGCATCGAGCACCGCGTCACTCTCGACGCTGGTCGCGAACGGGCCGCCGTGGTTGGCGTTGGTGCCGATGAGGTAACCGCTGACGGCTTCGGCAACGCGGGCGGGCACCTGGCTGCCCGCGGCCCCGTCCAGGAAAACGACGGGCCGGTCGTCAATGGTGCGGTCGAAGGCCGGGAACTGGCCGCGGACGGTCTCGAGATCGAAGCGGGCCGTCATGAGGCCACTCGCAGGATTCGTCTCTACTTGTCCGATTCCTCGTCAGCCTCGGCGTCGTCCGAAGCCTCGTCCTCTTCAGCCGTTTCCTCTTCGGCCGTTTCCTCTTCAGCCGTTTCCTCTTCGGCCGTTTCCTCTTCGGCCGTTTCCTCTTCGGCCGTTTCCTCTTCGGCCGTTTCCTCTTCAGCCGTTTCCTCTTCGGCCGTTTCCTCTTCGGCCGTTTCCTCTTCGGCCGTTTCCTCTTCGGCCGTTTCCTCTTCAGTCGTTTCCTCTTCGGCCGTTTCCTCTTCGGGCTCCGGCGTCTCTTCCGGCGTCTCGATGATTTCCAGGCCCGGCACGCTGATGTCGGTGACCTTGATGGAGGTGTACTTCTGTCGGTGGCCGGTGTGTCGTCTGGAGTTCTTCCGGCGTCGGATTTTCTGGATCTCGAGCTTCGGACCCTTGACCTCGGTCTCGATGACCTCGGCAGTGACCGTGGCGCCTTTGATCACCGGTTGTCCGATGGCACTGGAGCCACCGCCGTTGGCCAGCAGCACTCGGTCGAACTCGATCGTTTGACCGGGTTCAGAGTCCTTGCGGTAGTCGATGGTCAGTTCGTCACCGGGTGAAACCCGGTACTGGTGACTTCCGTCGGTAATGACAGCGAACATGGCCAGAGTTCCGAGTCGCGTCGTGGCGTGGGTGAGACGTGGAGAATCGGTGATTGTAGAGGGTTATTTTTTCGATTTCGAGCCACCCGGCTAGGAAATCCGCACGTCTTTTCCGTGCTGGTCCTTACAGGTGGCAACCAGGTGATTGGGTGAACAGTCCTTGAGAGTCGCAATTGAGACGGTGGCACCGTACTCCTGTTCGATCTCGTTGAGACTGCGGCGCTTGCGGTTGTTGAGATATTCGCCGACGCGTTGGTGGACTTCGAGCCTGATGGACTTCACGTTGTTGCGGCTGGCATTGCTGGCGACCAGTCGCATGACTTCGATCGCCACGCTCTCGGCCGTCTTGACCAGTCCCGTCCCCTCGCAGCATAGACAGTCTTCGTAGACGCTCCGTTTCAGCGACGGTCGGATTCTCTGCCTGGTCATTTCGACCAGCCCGAACGGGCTGATCTTCAGCACCTTGGTCCGTGCCCTGTCTCTCTTGAACGCGTCCTTGAGGGCTTTCTCGATGCCACGGCGGTGTTTTTCTTCCCGCATGTCGATGAAGTCATTGACGATGACTCCGCCGAGGTCGCGGAGCCGGATCTGTCGGCAGATCTCCTCGGCGGCCTTGAGGTTGAGCTTGTAGGCGGAGGTCTCGGCGTCGTCCTTGGTGCGGAAGGTGCCGCTGTTGACATCGATGGCAACCAGGGCCTCGGTCTGGTCGATCACGATCGACCCGCCGTTCTTCAGCGCCACTGTCCGGTCCTGGATCGCCTCGATCTCCGACTCGATGTTCCATTTCTGGAAGATCGGTTCGCTGTCCTCGTAGAGTTTCACTCGGCTGGTCTGCCGCGGCATGCAGATCTTCATGAATTCCTGGGCCCGCTCGTAGGCCGCCTTCTCGTCAATCCACACCGTTTCAATTTCGCTGTTGTAGATGTCCCGGATGGTGCGGACGACCATGTCACTGTCTTCGTAGATCGCAGCGGGTGTGGGCGAAGAAGTGATCCGTCCGACGAGGACCTTCCAGAGCCGGATCAGGTAGTTCATGTCGCGTTGGAGGTCGCGCTTGGTGCGATCGGATCCGGCAGTGCGGACGATGAAGCCGACGCCGGGGGGCGGGTCGAGTTCGTTCATCGCCTTGCGGAGCTTGCGGCGGATCTCGTCACCCTCGATCTTGCGGCTGACTCCGACCCGGCCCAGCGCGGGCATGAGCACCAGGTAGCGGCCGGGGATCGAGACGTAGGTCGAGAGCGTCGGGCCCTTGGTGCCGATGCCTTCCTTGATCACCTGGACAACCACCTCGCTGCCCTTCTTGAAGATGTCTTGGATCAATGGCTTGTTGCGTTGTCCACGGTCATTGCCGGCCCCGCCCTGCCGCTTGCCCTCGTTTCGCGATGCCTGTTCCTTTTCGGTCAGCAGGTGCTTGTAGTACTGGTACTCGACGTCGCTGACGTGGAGGAACCCGTTGCGACCGATGCCGAAGTCGACGAAGGCGGCCTGGATCGAAGGTTCGATGTTGACCACGCGGCCCTTGTAGATGTTGGCCACGCAACTCTCCAAGCTGTTGCGTTCGACGTAGAGTTCTTCGAGCACTCCGTTCTCGGTGATCGCGATGCGGCTCTCCTCGGGCTGCAACGCGTTGATCAACATCTCCTTCTTGACCTTCTCCTTGCCGTCGGATGTCTCCGCGTTGGCTGCCGACGGCGACGCCTTCTCAGCGGATTGCTCGCCCGAGTTTCTGTGACCCGACTTGCCCGATCCGCGCTTTCCGCGTCGGCCTCGTCCTCGTCGTTTCGAGGATCCGGATCCGTTGGCGTTCTCGTCGGTCGACTTGCCGCCGCTGCCATCGTCGGCTGCGGTGCCGTCTGCGGTGTCGGCTGCGGTGCCGGTTGCGGTGCCGGTTGCGGTGCCGGTTGCGGTGTCGGTTGCGGTGTCGGTTGCGGTGCCGGTTGCGGTGTCGGTTGCGGTGTCGGTTGCGGTGTCGGTTGCGGTGTCGAGTTCCAGCCCGGCGCCGAAGCTGGAATCCGGACCGGTCTCAGGTTCTGTTGGGGGCTTTGTCGGAGGTCTCGGGTCGGTATCGACCCGGTCGAGGGCTCGTTCGAAGTCCTGTTCGGCCGAGTCGTCGGCAGTGGTCTCGAATCGGGGGCCTGTGGTCTCGTCGATCATCATTGTGTCCTTGGTGGCGGGCGAAGATCCGTCGCCTGTAGCGGCAGGTCTCGACGGCGACGCACTGCCCGGCCTCCTCGGCACTCGAACCGGTCCCAGCGGGATCCGGGAGTAGCCGAGGTGCGGGTAAAACCGCCAGGATGACGGTTTTGCGCTGTCGCGCCCTCGGTTGACTGGTTGTCGTTCGTTTCACTGTGACGAACTTGTTTGTTTCAGCGTTGATTTGGATTGGTCCGCCCGATCGACCGGAGGCCGTCTCAGCGACTGCATCCACAAGACCGTTGTGGCCCGTGGATGATGGGCTGGCTAGAGCATCAGGTCGGGGCAGATGCGGTGGAGTTCACCGCGGAGGTAGTTTTCGACGTCACGTGCGAGGTCGAGCGTCAGGGCGTGAGCCGCGATCTGCTCGGCGTGCTCGATCGTCAGGTTTCGGATGACTTCCTTGATTTCGGGGATCGCGTGGGGCGTTGAACTGAACTGCCGGATGCCCATGCCAACCAACAGTGAGATGAAGACCGGATCGGAACTCATCTGGCCGCAAACGGTCACGGCGACATCGTGCTTCGCGGCGGCGGAAACAACCTTGCGGATCAGGCGGAGGATCGAGGGGTCACCGGACCGGTAAAGGTCGGCGACACTCGGGTCCGTCCGGTCGACCGCCAGCGTGTACTGGATCAGGTCGTTGGTACCGATCGAGAAGAAATCGACCTCGCGGGCGAATTCCTCGGCCAGCATCACCGCTGCGGGCACTTCAATCATGATACCAACTTGGACGTCTCGACGGAATGGCACCTGCTGTTCTTCGAGGTCATCCATGACATCTCCGAGGATCATGCGAGCCTGCCGAAGTTCCAGCAGGTTGCTGACCAGGGGGAACATCACCCGCACGTCACCGTGGACCGCCGCCCTCAGGATGGCTCTCAACTGCTTCTTGAACAGCGGGATGTTGTGGAGCGAGAGTCGGACGCTGCGGAGTCCGAGCTGGGGGTTGACCACGTCGGGGGCCAGGTCCCCCATCGTCTCGGGCATCTTGTCGGCTCCGATGTCCAGTGTCCGGATCGTCACCTGCCGATCGGGGTCGGCGGCGATCACCTTCCGGTAGGCTTCGAAGTGATCTTCCTCACTGGGAATCCGGTTCTGCTCGAGATAAAGGAATTCGGTCCGGTACAGACCGATTCCTTGCGCCCCCCGCTCGCGACAGACCTCTGCCTCTTCGGGGAACTCGATGTTCCCCAACAACGTGATCGACTCCCCATCGAGCGTTTCGGCCGGGAGAGTTTTCAGCGAGGCGAGTCGTTCGGTGACCGAGTGAACCCGTTCTTCGAGATCGCGGTACTTCGCCAGGGTCTCGTCGTCGGGTTCGAGAATCACCTCGCCGTGGTTCCCGTCGATGATGACCATCTCGCCACCGGAGACATCCGAGAGGAAGTGTCCGAGTCCGACGACGGCGGGGATTTCCAGGGCCCCGGCCAGGATCGCGGTGTGACTGGTGTGCCCGCCCACCTCGGTGGCGAACCCCATCACGAACTCACGGTCGAGGTTGGCGGTTTCGCTGGGTGTCAGGTTGTGGGCCAGCACGATCACAGGTGCCCTCAGGTTCAACAGCTCCTCGCGACGTTCACCGAGCAGGTGCCGAAGAATTCTCTTTTCGAGATCGAAGATGTCGACGGCCCGTTCGGCGTGGTACTGGTTGCCGAGGTTCTGGAGGTCGCGGGCGAACCGTCTGAGCACGCGGCTCGAGGCATATTCGGGCGAGAGGCTCTTTTCGCTGATCAACCCCTCGATCTCGGCGATCAGTTTCGGATCGCGAGCCATCTGCAGGTGGGCCCCGAAGATCGCTCCGAACTGGTCGCCCAACTGTTCCCGGGCCAACCGCTCGTTCTCCTCGATCTCCTCCCAGACCGCCTCGAGCGTGCTGCGAAAACGTCCCAGCTCGGTTTCGACGGCGTCGATCGAGACGAATCGTTGTGGGATGCGGAAATCCTCGGTCCCCAGCACGACCACTTCGCCGGTGACGACACCCGGAGAGACGGCGATCCCGCGCTTGACCTGCATCCGGCACCGACTTTCCCGGGAGCTAGCGATCCGACCCGGTGACCGGTTGCGAGCCGGCGGCCGGGTCGTCGAAGTTGGACTCGAAGAGTCGCGCGAGAGCCTTGACCGCCTCGTCCGCTTCCGCCCCCCTGGCCTCGAGCACCAGTTCGTTGCCGTTCTCGGCCGAAAGCGTCAGCAGGTCGAGAATCGCCTTGGCGTCGGCCGATCGATCCTCTTTCTGGATCTGGATCTCACAGGAAAACCGCTCGGCGGTCCGTACGATCAGCGAGCAGGGCACCATGTGCAGGCCCTGTTCGAGACCGACTCGGACGGTTTCTTGAGCGGTGTAAGTCATCGGCTTCTGCGTGCGGGTTGGTGGTTCGAGTGGCTGGGGGAAGACCCCGAGTCGTTCGGCGTCCCCGGAGACTGAGTCCGGCGACGGTTGGCGGTTGTTTTCTGGTTGTCCGGGAGGATCCGTCGCGGCGGAGAAGAAAGTCGAATGAGAGTGTTTGCGACGGTGGGAAACGCCCGGCAGAATCCACCGGGCGGACGATGTCGCGACCGGGGGCTGTCGGGAAATGAGTGGCTAGTCCAATTGGTTGTTGTCGGCTTCCTCGAGCAGTTCGACAACTTCCGTCGAGGTCTGTGCCTGTCGGAGGAAGTTGCAGAAGTTCGGGTTCCGCAGGTGCCGGGAAATGCTCTCCAGCCCACGCAGGTGGTCGCCGGGGAGATCGGGCGGCGAAATCAACAAGAACAGGATATGCACAGCTTCACCATCGAGGCTGGCGAAGTCAACACCCCGATCGGAGAGTGCCACGGTGGCGGTCAGTTGATCGACGGCGGCGTGCTTGGTGTGCGGGACGGCGACACCGTTGCCGATTCCAGTCGATCCGAGCTCTTCGCGCTTGAGGATCGCCGAGATGATCACATCGCTGTCCTCGGCGGGGATCCGCCCAGCCGACGAGAGACTCTCGACCATGCCCCGGATTGCCTCGGCCTTGGTGTTCGCGTCGAGATCGATGAGGATCGAGTCGGGAACGACGAATTCAGTCAGCCGCATGAAACACCCCGTGGAATCCCGTCCCGGTTCCATCGGCCGGCCCTGGCCAGATGATCCGCCCCGGGGCGGCTTCCTCGTCCCGCTTTTCCTCGCGGGCCAGATTTTGTCCGGCAGTACGTTCCGCCAGTGGTCCTGCTGACGCGTTCTGTGGCGTCGGGGATCGACTTCGAACCGGTGCAGGTCCGTCTCGAAGGTTCTCGAACTGCCACTCTGGATGAGCGGACCAAGACAAGAGGCGTTTGATTGTAGTGGGCGGTTCGAAAGCGTCAATTCAACCGGAGCCGTCTGAGCTGATCACCTGATGAGGGATCAGCTGCAGGTGACCCGCTGGCAACGGCTGTGCCGGTTATTCGGCGCCGCCCGCCTGGTCGTCGGTCTGGCTGCCTGTCCGGCCGTCGGTTTCGCCGTCGGCCACCCCGTTCTTACCGACAGTCGGTTCCCACTGACTGGGGATCGCCGAGAACTCGAACTGGGGCAACTTGGAGTCGCTGTCGATCGATGCCGAGAAATTCCCGACGTGGCATCCGCCCAGCACCGCAAGACCGACGCACAGCACCAGCGTGATCAGCGGGGGTGAGAATGCGACCGGGTGTGGGCGTGGCATCAGCGAGGATCCGCCGCGTGGCTCAGGGGGGGGGGGGGGGTGATAGCAGCCACCCGGTCGGCGGAG
>CAUZRQ010000201.1:0-8544 GCA_963582065.1 Planctomycetota bacterium
CCTCGTCCCGATCACGCTCCCGCTCGCCCCGTTCGCGGTCCTCGTCCCGGTCACGTTCCCGTTCGCCCCGTTCGCGGTCCTCGTCACGGTCACGTTCCCGCTCGTGCCGCTCGCGGTCCTCGTCCCGGTCACGTTCCCGCTCGTGCCGCTCGCGGTCCTCGTCTCGGTCACGTTCCCGCTCGTGCCGCTCTTCGGTCAGTTCATCGACACGTCGAGAGAGATCATCCAACCGCCGGGTGATGTGTTCGAGAAACTCCCCCAGTTCACCCTCACCCTCGTCCTCGTCATTCCGACGGCCACCGCCATCACGGTTTCGACCGTGTGATCTCTCGTGTTCAACACGCCTTGCCAATTGCTCGATCCGCTCCTCCACCACCCTCGCAACATCTTCCATCCCGGCTGTTACGAGCAGTTGAGCGGCGTGGACGGCCACCTCCAGTTGCTCGCGTGCCTCGAGCCGATCACGACCATCCCGGCGTTCTTCATCTCTTCGCCGCTCATCCCGCTCCCGTCGTTCACCCTCGTCCCGCTCCCGTCGTTCACCCTCGTCCCGCTCCCGTCGTTCACCCTCGTCTCGCTCCCGTCGTTCGCCCTCGTCCCGCTCGACACGCTCTTTCGCGATTGGTTCGCGGTCCTCCTCCTGGGCTACCAACGGCCAACCGATCACCACCACCGCCAACACCAGGCCGAACACGGCCAAAATCGATTTTGTCCAACCCGTCATCGTCACATCTCCTGAAGCTGGTCATTGTGTGTTGAGAGGTATTGTGCCATCCATGGGCCACGCACACAGCCGCCCCCCACCCGACCACCGCGAACCGCCACGATGTTAGCACAGGGGGGGATAGCAAAACTGCACAAACGTTGTCGGCGATGGGCTATCCCAGCCGGGCGTAGCCACCGAAGTACAACAGCGGCCGGCCGCCCTCTTCTCCGCGATCCTCACCATTGACGATCTCGCCGATGAAGATGTCGTGGTCACCACCCGAGAGCACCTCGGACAGACGACAGTCGACGTAGCCCAGCGTTCCCCCGAGTACCGGTGCCCCGGTCTCACCCTCGGCGTAGTCCAGATCCGAGAACTCCTTGGGGCCGGGCGACGCGAATCGGTTGGAGATCTCCTCCTGGTCCTCGGCCAGGATGTTCATCGCGAACGCCCCGGCCTCGTTCAGGTACCCGTGCGTCTGGGTTTTCCTGTCGACACAGACGAGCACCAGTGGCGGATCCAGCGACAGGCTGGTCACGGCATTGGCCGTCATTCCCCACAGCGTTTCCTCGGCCTTCATCGTGACCACGGTCACGCCGGTTGCAAAACGGCCCATGATGGTCCGTTGCAGTTTCGGATCGATCGGCATGCGTCTGGCTCCTGGTCATGTGTGCCGGGCCGATGAAACCCGGCCGGCGAATCTCGACCGCGAAGACTGTTTTACAGCCCCAGTCGAACGATTCCCACCACGACGCCCCGCACCTCAACTCGATCCGCGGCGACCACCAGCGGCTGCATTTCCGCGTTGGCCGGCTGCAGCGTCACTGTCGGACCACCTCGATCCCGGTAGACGCGTTTCAGAGTTGCTTCGGCTCCATCGACCAGCACGACCGCCACACCGCCGTTCTCACATTCCGGCTGGCTGCGGACGATCGCCAGGTCCCCATCCCGGATCCCCTCCTCGATCATCGACTCGCCACGCACCCTCAGCAGGAAGTGGCCGTCAGGGGCAAACCGCTCGGCCAGGTCGAATTCGTCGGCGTTCTCGATCGCCTCGATCGGCAGCCCCGCCGGCACGTCTCCGACCAACAACAGACACCGCGGCCCGGCCCCGGCATCTCCTTCGGCCAGCCGATCCCCCAATCCCCGGAAGAAATCGGGGTGGCTCTCGATCGCCTCGGTCATCCCCTCGGGAGGTCGACCACACCGGGTCAACAACCAGTCGCGGTCGACCTCCAGGACATCAGCCAGCGAAACCAGCATGCCGGCACTGGGCAACGTCCCCAGCCGGCCATTCTCGATCTTCGAGAGATACGTGTGGTTGGTCCCGGCCAACTCGGCCAGTTTCCGTTGAGTCAGCCCCCGGTCGACCCGCAGGCCACCGATCAACCGCCCGATCTCCAACTCGCTCGGCATGGACAACGCCTGTCTACTCGTGCCCGGTTGTGTCCATCAGGTCCAACCGCCGGATCACCTCGGCCAGGGTCTCCGGCTCGTTCCGACCGATGATCTCACCGCGGACCACCCGCACCTCCGGCGGCGCATCGATCCCCAGCTTGACCGTCCCACGATCCGTCTGCAGCACCGTCACCACCACGTTGTTCCCGATCGTGATCCTCTGAGACGCCTTTCTCGACAACACCAGCATGCTTTCACCTCCGTGTTCTCACCTCTCCGACCCGGAATCCATCATCCGGGCTCTCGGTCATTGCCTGTCAATCGGTACGACCGAACGGCGGAGGCAGCAGTGAACCGACGACGTAGAACTCACGCCGCCACGCTTCGAACTGCCAATGAGGATCAGTGGGAGGCATGGGGAACAGTGCCGGCTTTGACGAGTCGTGATCGAGGGACGACCAGCCCGTTGCTACGCAGGCACGGGATGGTGTTGTTGTTGACCCTCAACATCAACAGTCTAGTCAATACCGTCAAACGCACAACCCCAATCCTCACCGCTCCTCGAAAATCCCCGACCGGGAGCCTCAAGGCGGAGGACCATGATCTGGGTTGCCCCGATTCGTTACCGATGCGTCGACAGGGTCGTGAAGATTCGGACAATGACATCCTCCCGACACGGTTTCATCCGAAACACCGACCGACCAGGTGAACGCATGACCTCACGCCGACTCCAACCGTTCCCTCGCCTGCTGCTGGTCATCTGCCTGGCTTCATTCGCATCGCTCGCCCTCGGAACCGGGCCGGCCAAACCGTCACCGTTCGCGTTCACCGAGCACCTGATCGCCGACGGTTACCGCTACGCCTTCGGCCTGGCCCTGGCCGACCTCGACGACGACGGTGACCTGGATCTCACCAGCGCCGACGCAGTGGGCAATTCGCTGTCGTGGTTCGAGAACAACGGCAAGGGCCGCTTCACACGGCACTACGTCCGCGACAACGAACCCGGGTGGTTCGAGCGGCACGAGATCGGAGATGTCGACGGCGACGGGCGACCCGACATCGTCGTCGTCAAGAACAAGCACGGTCAGATCGTCTGGTTCCGGAACCCGAAGACACCAACCGACCCCGCGGCCTGGACACGCCACCTGTTAACCGACGGACTGCCGGGAGCCTATGACGTGACGCTGGCCGACTTCGACGGTGACGGTGACCTGGACGTGGCAGCATCGAGCTGGGTCAAGGGGAACCGGCTTGAGTGGTTCGAGAACGACGGGACACCGGCCGAGGGAACCTGGAAGCGGCGTCTGATCGAGGGGAACCTGAAGGAGACCCGCGAGGTGATCGCAGCGGACATCGATGGAGACCGCGACCCCGACCTGCTGGCCACCGCCAGTTCCGCCCACCTGCTGCTGTGGTACGAGAACACCGGCAACTCGAAGACGTCGGGGACTGGCCGGTTCCGGCGTCACGTGATCGACAAGCAGACCCGTCGTCCGGTCCACGGCCAGGTTGTCGATCTCGACCGCGACGGAGATCTCGACGTGCTGATGGCCTTCGGGTCGTACTCGTCGGCCGACAATCCCGACACGCATCACATCGCCTGGTACGAGAACGTCAAGGGCCGGTTCGGCAAGCACGCGATCGGCCCCCGCCTGGCCAACGTCTCGGAGGCCGCCGCCGGCGACTTCGACGGCGACGGTGACCTCGACGTGGTGGCCTGCACCTGGGGCGCCACCACCGGGCAGGTCGTGCTGCTGGAGAACCCCGGTGACCCGCGGGGCCGCTGGAAACTCCATACGCTCAAGAAACCCTGGCCCAAGGCCAGCGGAGTGCTGGTCGGAGACCTCAACGGCGACCGCCGACCGGACATCGTCGGCAGCGCCGAACGGGGCAGCAACGAGGTGCGGTGCTGGATCAACTCGTCCGGACCGCGGCAGTCACTTCGCTGAGGGCGAATCAGCCCCAGAATCTTCACCTCTCGACCGCACGGGCGAGCCATGCGGCCATTCGGTTGTGTTCGAGAACACCCGGTTACCACAATGATCTGAGACAGCCGCCAGCCAGTTCTCCTGCTTGTCGAAGCTCACGACAACCCGGTCAACAAGCAACTGAACCCGAAGAGACCTCAACCTGGCGATCCCGAACCGTTCCGACCCGATCACACCCCGAGAGCAACAACATGGACAGGCTCGAATTCCTCACCGACTACCTCCACCGCTTCAATGAAGACACTCTGCATCTGGTCGGCCTTGGGCTTGGCTTGCTCGGCACATTGGTCGGCATCTGGGCGAAGATCGCTCAGATCCGCCACAAGAAGAAACTCGAAGAGCAGGCCACAAAACAACTCACAATCGACAAAGACGTGAAGGATCTGAACAGTCGACAGACCCAGTTGCAGGAAGCTATGACCGGCGGCGTCAAGATGGACCCGCGATTGGACTATCGGGTACACGAGACGCCACACGGAACGTTCCTGACTCTACGCATCGAAGTACAACAACGAGGAAGCGCGGCTGTGGAACTGCTTGGGCTATCCATGGATGTCGACGTCCTGGAAATCATGGACGGCGATCTTCTCTTGAACGGGAGAAAACGGTTGAGACTGAAAGTCGGTTCATTAGCCGAAAAAACCGGTCCCGATGACCTGGCGGAGGAAATCGACGAACTTTCGTTCATTCCTGACACGGCGTTTTGGACCGCCATCCTCGGGAGATACAGTTACTCCCGTACCAGAGAGTTCGACATCCCCATCCAAACCGCTGGCTCAGGCCTGTTCTCGTGTACCATCAGCTTCCACGCACATGAAGTCGACAACGAGGGCAACGCGGTCGATGACATATCCTGGAACATTGGCGGCGAGACGCTGGTGGGCTCGATCGGCTAACCGCCTCGCGGCATCCGGAATCGACCGGCGAGACCTCGCAAACAGGCTGGATAGCAGCCATCGGACTGAACCCCGACCCCGGGGACGCCCACCGCAACCGAGTCGTCGCGTTCCGGGAGAACCGCCTTGGGGATTGACAGTTTCGCCGGCCCATTTGTTTTCCCCCAATCCGACTGTTCAGGTTCTTCAGCACCCGTAAGACTCAGTTGCAGCGGACTGCGGACTCTCCTGTGACGGACCATCGAATGCGGGGGCAACGATGAGACTCTCTGATTGGCTGAATCCGCTCCGGTCGATTCAACGCCGATTGCCGCGGCGGAGACGTCGACTCGATCGTCGTTCATCGATCGAGCGACTTGAAGATCGCACGTTGCTGAGCGTCTCGTCGGCATTCGACCCGGTGGCCGCGGAACTGTCGATCGAAAGCGACGGAGCCGATGCGATCGTCGTCACGGTGGCTGCCGGTGGTGAGGTCACCGTCAACGGGTCCTCGGTCGGCGTGAATGCCGCCGACGTGGTGCAACTGGACGTCGACGGCGGTCCCGGCGACAACCAGATCGACCTCTCGGCTGTCATCGACACCGACTTTCCCTCGTTGACCGGCATTTCGATCAGCGGAGGAGCCGGCGCCGATCAACTGAGCGGAAGCCAGTTGGATGACCATATCGACGGTGGCCCGGGCGACGACGACATCGACGGAAATGACGGAGACGACGTCCTTGACGGTGGCGACGGTGCGGACACCGTCTCGGGTCACCAGGGCAACGACGTCATCGACGGCGGCGCCGGCGATGACCTGATCAACGGCGGTTCCGGAAACGACCGGATCGACGGTGGGGCGGACGACGACCGGATCCTCGGCGGTCGAGATGACGATTCGCTGACCGGCAACGATGGCAACGACATCCTCAAGGGGCACGGCGGGCGTGACCGCGTGGTGGAGACTGCCGATGCCGACTTCGACCTCGACGACGACCACCTCGACGGGCACGGCCACGACGAGTTTCGAGACCACATCGAGTACGCGGAAATCAGCGGCGGCGACAGCCCGAACCTGATCGACGCCTCCGATTTCACCGGTGCCACGACGCTCTCCGGCGGCGACGGCGACGACCGGTTGCTCGGTGGCCAACACGACGACCACCTCCACGGCGGCAACGGCAACGATGTGCTCAACGGAGGCCGCGGCCGTGACGACCTGAACGGCGGCAACGACGACGACAGGCTGCACGGCGGGGCCCACAACGACGTGCTCTCCGGCGATTCGGGCAACGACGTGATCAACGGCCAGGGTGGTGTCGACCGGATGGACGAGTCGGGTGACGTCGACTTCACGCTCGACAACAACTCGCTCTCGGGCCTCGGCGAGGATCGCCATCGCGGCATCGAGATCGCTCACCTGGTCGGTGGCGTGTTGGCCAACATCATCGATGCCTCGGCCTTTTCCGGCCTGACGATCCTCGAAGGCGGCCCGGGCAACGATCTGCTGCTGGGCGGCCTGATCCGGGATATCCTCGACGGCGGGGACGGGGACGATGAGATCCACGGTGGTCACGGACGAGATTTCCTGAGAGGCGGTCGCGGCAACGATTCGCTGTACGGCGAGGAAGACGATGACCGGCTCAACGGCGGCGGGGACGACGACGACCTGCACGGAGATGACGGGCACGACCGGCTGTTCGGCGGGAGCGGGAGTGATGTGATCGACGGCGGACTCGGAGATGACGTGCTCCGCGGACATGGCGGCGATGATTATCTCGACGGCGGTGACGGTGATGACGACATGCACGGTGGCCACGGAAGTGATTACAGCAACGGTGGACCCGGCAACGATCGCATCAACGGCGGCGACGGCGATGACGAGGTGCACGGCGGTCATGGAGACGACCTGCTTCACGGTGGTGGAGGCAACGACCATCTCCACGGCGATGACGGCGATGATCTCTGCGACGGTGATGATGGTGACGACGTCATCGACGGTGGACTCGAAGTCGACGTAGATGTCACCTTCACCGCCGTGCTGGAACCGTCCGCCGAGGGCGACGCCAGCGGGACTGCCAAGTTCGAATTCGCCCTGGACCACGACATCGAATTTGAGTTCGAGGTCGAGGTCGAAGACATGGCGGCCGGGACGTTCGATGTCCGGATCGACGAGGTCAGCATCGGTACGCTGGTCGTCGCAGAGACCGGGGCGGCCGAGATCGAGTTCTCGACACATCCCGACGATCCCGCTGAAATACCACTGCCGGCGGGATTCCCCGGAATCGGCCCGGGGACGACCGTCGCGATCGTCGACGCTACTACGACGGTTCTCGAGGGAACCTTCTCGGAACGGATCGAGCTGAAACTGCGGGCCCCGCTGATTCCGATCGGAGAATCGACCGCCCGGGGCCGTGTCAAGTTCGAGCAGGAAGGGACCGAAGAGATCGAGTTCGAGGTGCGACTGCGACAGGCCACACCGGGAACCCACAATGTCATGGTCGACGGCGTCACGGTCGCCACGATTCTCGTCGATGCCTCGGGTGCGTTTGAACTCGAGATGTCGTTGGATGGCGACGAAACCGAGTTGACGCTGCCAGCGAACTTCCCGCCGATCGGTCTCGGAAGCGTGATCGAGATCGAGGGGATCGCCACCGCCACGCTGGGCTAGCCGGCTACCGGTTCATGTGGTTCTCGAGTTCCCGGGCGATGAGCCGGTGCCCCGCGACGTTGATGTGGTGGTCGAAGTCCCAGAACAACGCCGCCGTCTCACGCCGCATCGCCGGCCGCAGGTCGATCGCCTCAACATCCAGCTCACGACAGATCTCGAGCATGGCCTCGCACACCCGCTCATCACATTCGAGGTCCTGCCCTTCCAACTCCAGGACCTCGGCAGCGGCGCCGACCACCTCGGGATGCAGTTGCCGCAGCGTGGGGATCACGGCAAACACGATGTCCCCGCCGGGTGACTCGCGCCGGAATCGCTCCACCACGTGACGCAACATCGCCAGGGCATTCTCCCACTCGTCCGGGAAGTGCTTGAAGAAGTGGGCCTGGCCAAGTCCCTGCCAGGTGGCGGCCGGAAACCGGTCCCTGGCAGACTGGATCCGCTCGTTGAATCGAGCGTCACGGCGGGCACGGACCGGGCGGGATGGCGGACCGATCCAGCCAAGACGCTGCAGCACCTGGACGGTCGCGAGGTGACGTCTCAGGAACGGACCGGTCCCGTACCATTCCATCGTGACGTCGGGCCGACGTGTCGGCTGGCAGTGGACGAATCGCCGGCCGTCCCACTCGAGGTGGATCCGGTCGTGCTGCCGGGTCAACTCGACCAGGTCATTTCCGGCGTAGAAGCCCACCACGAGCCGGTCCGGGTCGAACCGGCTGTAGAGCACGCGATAGACCCACAGCTGCTGGTACGGCGAGGTGACTCCCTGGCCGCAGTTGACGACGTCATGGCCTGCCCCGAGTGACTGCTCCAGCACGTTGGCATAACTGTCCCGGTTCGCCACGATGCCGTCGGTGTGAGAATCACCGAGCACGACAATCCGCTGCACTCCGGCGGGCTTCTCGATGG
>CAUZRQ010000202.1:0-8386 GCA_963582065.1 Planctomycetota bacterium
TGCCCGACGGCTTCGACAAGGAGAAAAATGCGACGGCGCGGTGCGAGATCACTCCCAACGGGAAAAACGTCTATGTCGCCAACCGCGGTCACGAGAGCATTGCCTGCTATGCGATCAATCAGAAGACCGGGCGGGTGAGATCGCTGGGCCAGGTGCCGACTGAGAAGACCCCACGGTCGTTCACGATCGATCCGACCGGTCGCTACCTGTACGCAGCCGGCGAATCCAGCGGCCGGATCGCCTCGTTTCGGATCCTCGACGACGGGATGCTCGAACGGTTCGCGACCGACAAGGCTGGACCGGTGGCCTGGTGGGTGATCGCCGTGGATACTCCGATTCCACAATGAGGCGTCCGGCAGCGAGTCAGCTGTGAAGGGAAAGACCATGTTGAGTCGTCAGAGGATTCTGGCCTTCGTTCTGGTCTTGGGCGGGACACTGGGATGCCCTGGATTCCAGGAGGTAGGGACCGCTGATGCCCCGGCTCTGAGGCCGATGCGGCCATTGCCGGGCGTCTCGCAGCGAGCAGCCCCGGCTGCCGCGGCGTTTTACGTGGATCCTCAAAAGGGAGACGATCGCAACACCGGCAGTCGCGATCGGCCCTGGCGGACCATCAACCATGGCCTGGCGCGGTTGGCGCCGGGAGAGACCCTGTGCCTGCGTGGCGGAACGTATTACGAGCACGTGGTGGTACCGCGATCGGGAGAACCGGATCGGCCGATCACGCTGCGGAGTTGCCAGGGAGAACTGGCGTGGATCGACGATGGGATCCGCAAGTTTCTCGACTCGCCGGGCGAGTCGTGGATGCCGTTGAAGGACGGTACTGTGGCTGAGTACGTTTCGACGGCGACCTATCCTCAATTCGCCGAGCGTCCGATCGTGCATGCCTTTCCGGCGGCCGGCTGGGAACCTTTCTACGGCAAGGAGGACGACCGTCCCGTGGTGCTGGGCCACTTCGCCGCTTCGATGGTTCCGCTGCACGGCTACCGCACGCTGACGGACCTCCGCGATCCCAGCATGCTGTGGGATGTCGACAACAAGTTTGAAAAGGCCCAAGGGGTCTACTGCGGTCCGGGCGTGTGGTTCAACCGCGAGACGGACAGGATCCACATCCGGCTGGGTCACACCACCCTGGCCGGTCTCGGCGAACTGGCTTACCGGGGCGAGACCGATCCTCGGAACGTTCCGCTGCGGATTTCAGGTCCTTACGGGGCCGACGTGCTGCGAATCAACGGGGTCAGACACCTGGTGGTCCAGGACGTGGTGCTTTGCGGAGCCTCGGGCAGCCCGCTGGTAAATCTCTACGGAGCCGATCATGTCACCTTCGACGGGGTCACCTTCTACGGTGGATCGCCGGGCCTGCTGGTCAAGGCGACGAGCAACATGAAACTGTTGCACTGTGCCTTCCGTGGGCTGGCGGCTCCGTGGTCGTCACGATCGAGCATGAAGTACCGGGGCACGCCCTCGTACCGGATCATCAGCCAGCGGAACAAGCCTCAGAGTCATGACTGCGAGATCGCCTGGAGCGAGTTCACCGACGACCACGACGGGCTGTGGTTGCGGTATCTCCACAACCTGCGGTTCCACCACAACCTGGTCGACAACTTCAACGACGACGGGTTGGAGTTCGGTGCCAAGAAACACGACCACCTGATCCACGTCTACCAGAACCTGGTGTCGCGTTGCCTGCTGACACTGACCCTGCACGAGATGGACACCGGCGAGAGCGAGGCAAAGTCGGGCGAGTCGAGTGGCATCTACATCACCCGCAACATCTTCGACCTGCGGGACGGGGTGTTCCGGGGGTATCCCCGCGAGCCCGATCCAGCGGGAATGTACCGTCGGCAGACCGGCACGTTGTGCGGGGACCATGGCAGTCCGACCTGGCCCAACTACTATTTCTATCACAACACGGTGTTGCGGACCGAGCCGTCGTGGCGAGGCTACTACGGTTGCGGTGTCGGCGGCCGGGCGACTCGAGACAGTCGCCGCCGGGTGTTCAACAACATCTTTTTGCAGACCGAGGGGCTGCCCGGGCTGGTGTTTTCCTCGGGTCCGGATGACATCCAGGTCGATGGCAACCTGCACTGGGGGTTGAAGCAGGGCCCGGAGTTCGAGGGCGACTTTTTCAAGCTGCAGGGACGCAGAGGTGCATTCCGGCGGAAGCCGTATCCCGAGTCGTGGATGGTTCACGACGTGTTTGATGACCCCAAGCTGGTGTCGGTGGCCGGGGGAGGTAAGTTGCGTGTCGGCGTGAGTCTGGGCCAGGGCAGTGCTGCGGTGAATGCTGGCGTGGCGTTGCCCGTGGGGTCCCAGGGACCGTGGCACGATCCGTTGCGTGAGGCGGATGTCGGGCGACCGGACATCGGCGCGGTCCCCGTGGGACAAGCGGCCTGGACGGTGGGCATCGGCGGTCGCGTGACGCTCAGCGGAAAGATGGTCCAGCGGCCGGGTCGGTGATGCGGGTCGGCTGGTCCGTTATCCAAACAGCTCGGTCAACGCACGGCCCTCTTCGACCAGAGGCGTGGGGCGTCCCTGGGGATCCGGGATGCGGGTGTCTGGCGAGATGCCCAGCGAGTGGTAGATGGTGGCGGCCAGGTCGGCGGGGGTGACCGGCAAGTCGGCCGGGTAGGCCGAGTGCTTGTCGGAGACACCGTGGATCAACCCGCCCTGCACGCCGGCCCCGGCCAGGAGCATCGGGAAACAGTACGACCAGTGGTCGCGGCCATCCTGGGATCCACGGTTCTCGAATTTCGGAGTCCGGCCCATCTCGCCGCCGGTCATCACCAGCACCTCGTCGAGCAGTCCCGTTTGGCCCATGTCATCGAGCAGTGCCGAGAGTCCGACGTCGAGGCCGGGCAGCAGGTGGTCGCGGTTGATCCGAGTCAGCTCGCGGTGGCTGTCCCAACTGGTGGTGTCATCGCCGCGGACGGTCATGTCCCAGCCGACGGTGACGAAACGGGCACCGTGTTCGATCAGCCGGCGGGCCATGACCAGCGACTGTCCGAAGAGGTTGCGGCCGTAGGTGTCGCGGAGGCGGTTGGGTTCCTCGCGGATGTCGAACGCGCGGGCGATGTCGCCAGAGTGGATCAGGCCCAGCGCCTGCTGCTGCTGAGCGGTGTAGGTGCGGGTGGCCGGTGACGCGTCGAGTGCCCGGCGGCGCGACTCGAGCTGGGCCAGCAGCCGCTGGCGGGTGTTGAGTCGATCGAGCGTGATGCCGGGCAGGGGGTCGAGTCCGGTGAGTCGGAAATCGAGTTCCTTGTCGGTGCAGTCGCGGAAGAACGGGTTGTCCTGTGCGTGTTGTTTGGGGATGGCCGTGGCCATCGGGTCGTAGGCCTTACCAAGCCAACCGGCGTATTGTCCGACGATGTCATACCCGGCGTAGTGGCCCAACCGCTGCGGCAGGTAGATGTAGGGAGGGAATGCGAGTTGTCCGGTGGGCGAGACCTGGTGATCGAGGTAGGAGACGACCGAGCCGAAGGCGGGCCAATCGACATTGGTGGCCGCCACGTTGGCCGCTCCACGATTGGCCGGCGGAATGGTGCGGCCGGTCTGGATGAAGTGTGTGCCGTTGTGGTCGTTCTGGGGATGCGTGACGGTACGGATGGTCGCGTAGCGGTCACTGCGAGCGGCCAGTCGCGGCAGGTGCTCACAGATCCGCAGCCCCGGGGTCACCGCGTCGATCACGTCGAACGGACCCCGGTAGGCACGCGGGATCTCCGGTTTCATGTCGAAGGTGTCGAGTTGGCTGGGCCCTCCATAGAGGAAGACAAACAGCACGGCCTTGGCCTTCCCGTTGGTGGGTGGGCCGGCTCCGGCAACCGACTCGGCCGCCCGGGCCAACGCCGCGTGGGCCCCAAACATCCCGGCACCCCCGATCTGCAACCACTCGCGGCGGTCAAGACCGCGGCAGTCGGGGCGTGGGTTTCCGAGGACGGTGAGCATCTCGGGTCTCGAGCAGAGAGGTAGGAGTGGTCCTGATCAGGGTAGTCTAGCGGCGGCGGGGCACCTAAGACCAGTTTCTTGAACGGGAGACGTTTTGGTACGGGCCGGTCGAGGTGAATGCCGCTTCTACGGGTCGTACACTGAGACGAGTGTGATAAGCCAACCGGGCGAAGAGGACGTGGTGATGAGTCGTCGGATGCGAGCCGAGTGGTTACTGGTCCTTGTGATGGCATGCCCGGGGATGATCGACCGGGCAGCTGGTGCCGAGCCGGGCAGATTGCTCGACGACACGTTCGAGCACTTCTCGGCCGGCCGACTCGGCGGCGCCGGCTTCAACCTCTACGTGGCTCGTGACGGCACGCTGCGGACCATCAACCGCTTCGATCTCAACGGAGACGGTCACCTCGACCTGGTCTTCAACTGCACACACGACACCTACCAGATGTTGCCGGCCACCGTCGGAGTGGTAAACGCGGAGCGTGCCCCGACGAGCCGGGATCTGCCGGTTGAGGGGTCGCAACGCGTGGTGCTGGGCGACCTGGATAAGGACGGGCACCTCGACGCCGTGTTCTGTCCGAACGCGATCGGAGTGCATCATCCTCGCCGGTTCCTGTCGATTGCCTGGGGCGGGGAGGGCGGCTGGTCGGGACGCCGCCTGACCAGTGCCCTGCCGATGAATGACGCGGCTGCCGTGGCGATCGTCGATCTGAACCACGACAGCTGGCCCGACCTGGCGGTGCTGGGTGCGGCTCGCTGGGAGATCGGGCAGCCGCCGGGCCGGATTGTCCGGGTCTTCCGAGGCAGCCACCGCGGGTACTCGGCCGTGGGGTACATCGAGTTGGGTGTCGAGCAGGCGATCGAACTGTCGGCCGGCGATTTCGACGCAGACGGGGCAGACGACCTGGTGGTCTTGAGAGGTGACGGGAAGGTGACGGTCTTCTGGTCTGAAAAGGACCGGCAGGAAGTGCTGGTTCCGGCCAAGGGCGCGTTGTGCGTGACCGGCGGCGATGCCGATGGCGACGGACGATCGGACCTGGTCATCGGAACATCCGGCACGACGCTGTGCGTCGTCCGGTCACTGGGCAAGCGGACGTGGCACGAACCCGAATCGATGACCGCCTTTGCCGCATCGCATGTCGTGGTGGGTCAGGTCGACGCGGATCGGAGTCCCGACCTGGTGCTGACTCGGTTCAGCTCAGCGAGGGCCTCCGGGGGCGAGCAGGCCGGAGCCGGACGGGGGGCTCGTGATGCGGTGATGGTCTTGTGGGGTCGCGGGGCCGGGGAGGACGGCCCGCTGTTTTCCTCGAGCCGCCAGACGAGGCTGCCCGCCCCGGCTGCGGTGGCTTCGGCACTCGGTGACCTGGACGGAGACGGCCGCACTGACCTGG
Organism: Planctomycetota bacterium; assembly: GCA_963582065.1. Lineage (GTDB taxonomy): Bacteria > Planctomycetota > Planctomycetia > Planctomycetales > Planctomycetaceae > UBA8437. The sequence goes on from CAUZRQ010000202.1 coordinate 5,331, forward strand.
CCGTAGCGGTGCACCAGGGCAAAGGCACGTTCAACGGTACGTCGCGGGCGTGGCTGGGCGACGGGCGACGCGGGTTCCGGGAGATCGCGGGCGGGTTTCGGACATCGGGGACGACCGACGTGGCGATCGCGGGCGGCCGTAAGACGGGAGAGCCTGGTCGGGTGATCTTCTGCAACAGCATTGGTGGGCGGTTTGACGAGGCGGTGCCGGTTCACGTGTTCTGGGGAGGGAAGGACGGTTTCGACCCGAAACGAGTATGGAAGATCCCGTTTCAGAGTGGGTACGAGTCGAGTGCGGCGGATCTGAACGCCGACGGCTTCGTCGATCTCGTACTGCTCAACTCGGGCCATTCACACACCGAAGGCCCCGGCGCGGCGGAACTGGGGGCGAATATTTTCTGGGGCGGGCCCGACGGCTTCGATCTCGACAAGCAACGCTCGGTGATCCACGAGCACTTCCTGGGCACCAGCAGCGTGGCCGACCTGGACCGCGACGGCTGGCTCGACCTGGTGCTCGAGGCGTTTGCTCCCGAGGAGCCGGGGAAGACCGACCAGTTGTTTGTCTACTACGGGTCGGCCGGGGGCTACGACTCGAAGCGTCGAGTGCAGATGGACAAGCCGGGGTATTCGCAGGAGCACGTCGTTGCCGATCTCAACGACGACGGATGGCTCGACATCGCTCACGGCTCGCGGAGCGAGCATACGATCCGGATCCTGTGGGGAGGACGGGCGGGGTATTCACCCGAGCGTTCGAAACGACTGAATCTCGCGGGCGTGCTGGGCATGAGCACCGCGGACCTGGACGGCGACGGGAAGCTCGACCTGTTTGGCGGCACGTACGCCGACCCGGGTTCGGGCTTCCGCGACATGGGCAGCCGGATCTTCTGGGGCGAGGGCCGTGGCGGCTTTCGCCAGTCGAACTCGCAGTGGTTGCCCGGTTTCTCCCCGCTGGGTCGGTCGATTGCCGACTTCGACGGCGACGGACACCTCGACATCTTCTCGCCTCAGCACAGCGGTGAATTGACCCGCGAGGACCTGGCCTGCCACATCTACTGGGGCTCTTCGAGTGGGTTTCACACTCGGCGGAGGTCGACGCTGATCTGCGATTCGGTCAACGATTCGCTGGCCGCTGACTTCAACGGCGACGGGCTGATCGACCTGGCCGTGGCCTGTCACACTCAGCACGGCAACCACCGCGTGTTCTCGCGAGTCTTCTACAACGACGGGCGTCGTTTTCAGAACCCGCGGATGACTCGCCTGCCGACCAATGGCACTCACCTGATGTGGGCGCTGGATGTCGGAAACGTGTACGACCGGAGTTACCGCGAGACGTTCGAGTCGCGGGTGCTGGATTGGGCGGGGCCGGCGCGAAGAGGTCGGATGCGGATCCGGGCCGCTGTGCCCCGGGGGGGTGGATTGTCGATTGAGGTGCGTTCGGCGGCAGTGGCCGAGCAGTTGAGCGGTCGGCCGTGGCGGGCGGTTCGAGGCAGGAAGTTCGCACTGTTGCCCACGGATCGCGTTCTGCAGTATCGTGCCACGTTCAGCTCCGACAACGGCGACCGGTACCCGGTGCTGGATCGCGTGGAAATTCGTTTCGATGACTAGTGACGACCAGGGCGGACACATCATGGATAGCGTGGGAATCGGGATGATCGGCAGCGGCTTCATGGGGATCACCTACAGCGAGGCCGTGGCGAATCACAGCCAGGGGTGTCACCTGGTGGCGATCGCCGGAGGCCGGCGGGCCCCGGCCCTGGCGGCCGACTACGAGGTGCCGGCCGAGGAGGATGTTGATGCGCTGCTGGCTCGGGACGACGTCGATGCGGTGGTGCTGGCCACGCCGGACCAGGATCGGCTCGAGTTGACTCGGAAGGCGGCTGCGGCGGGCAAGCACGTGCTGGCCGAGAAGCCGATGGCTCCGACCATCGCCGAGTGCGACGGGATGATCGCGGCGTGCGAAGAAGCCGGCGTCAACCTCGGCGTGGTCAAGACCGAGCGGTACCGCAAGATCACGTTGAAGGCCAAGGCGTTGATCGACGACGGAGTGATCGGGCCGGTCCAGATGATGCGGACCGTCTCGGCCTTCCCATTGCCGACGACCCGAGAGTTGTTCGATGACCGAAAGTGGATGTTCGATTCGGCCGGTGGCGGGTTGTTCATGGGCATGGCATCACACAACACCGATTTTCTGAGGTGGTTGACCGGCCGCGAGGTGGAGACGGTCTATGCTCAGTCGACGACCTACAGCGATCTCGACACGCCGAATCTCTCGGTGATGGCTCAGTTGGGATTCGAGGGTGGCATCCAGGCTCACATGTGGATCACCGCCGAGTTGCCCGCCCCGAGCCTGCGTTCGAGCGAAGTGCGGTTCCAGGTCTTCGGCCGCGACGCGATGTTCGATCTCGAGAACTTCGAGTTCCTGGACCTGGGACAGGGCGAGTCGTGGGAGCGGATTTACGAGCCGGAGCGATTCGATTACCTGAAGGAGCCGAAGTCGGCGATCAGGTTGTACCCTCATGCCGGTGTGATCCAGGACTTTGTCGACAGCGTACGGGAGGGTCGGCCACCTCACATCGGTGGTTTGGAGGGTCGCAAGGCGGTGGAGATCTGCGAGGCGTGTGTGATGTCGGCTGAAACCGGCCAGGTTGTGAGCCTGCCGCTGTGAGGCGGAACAGCGGAAACGGGACATCCAGATGACTGAAACGGACATCGCGCCCCCCGGCGACGACACCAATCCCGTCTGCCCCCTGGAGCCTCGGGTGCAGGTGAGCAACCTGGTCTTTTTCGCGATGTGTACCGGGATGCAGTACCTGGCGGCTCCGGTGCTGTACGTGGGGATCACGCAGGCGTCGTTGTGTAAGGCGCTGGGCGCCGATGCGCGGGTGTCGAATCTGCCGGCGACGATGTTCTTTGCCTTGACGGCTGTCGTGGTGCTGGTGGCGTGGCTTTCACCGGGCATCAGGTCTCTGCGTCGCAACCTCAGTATCTGCTACGCGTCGACCTCGATGATGCTGCTGGTCACGGCAGTCGTACTGGCGATGCCGGTGGCCAATGAGA
>CAUZRQ010000203.1:0-8313 GCA_963582065.1 Planctomycetota bacterium
CGGCAGTGACCTCGTCGTAACGCAATCCGTAGGGGTTGATCAGAAAATGTCGTTCGGGTCCGGGGACCTTCAACGTGATGTGGCCATAGATGGACTCGGTCCATCCCAGGTGCTCAACCACGTGGTAGGCCGACGCCAGCCGCCCCCGGAGCGCCCATTCTTCCGGAGACACTCCCGAATCGGCCAGTGACTGAGGAACAACCGTTTCGGTCAGGCTCATGGTGTCTCTCCTGCATCGCCAACGGTGAGGACATGTCCCGCAGAGGGGACGCCGGGGTCAGAGGGATTTCAGGAACGTGATCAGTGAATTGCGATTGGACTGGTTCAGCTTTCGAAACGCCTCCCGTGAGGCCTCACCCTCGCCGGCGTGCCAGAGGATGGCTTCGGACAGGCTCCGTGCACGGCCGTCGTGCAGGTACGATTCGCCTCCACTGACTCCATTGGTCAATCCGATGCTCCACAGCGGCGCGGTCCGCCACTCGGCACCGGTTGCCGATCCCTCGCCGAGGTTGTCGGCCAGGCCAGGGCCCATGTCGTGGAGCAGCAGGTCGGTGTAGGGCTGGATCGACTGGTTGCGGAGTTCGGCCAGGGGATGGAAGCCACCGGTTTTCAGTCGTGGCGTATGGCACCGGGTGCAGCCGGTTTCGGCGAACAACTGTTCCCCCCGTCGGGCTCGAGGATCTGCGAGGTCGCGACGGGCACTGACGCCGAGCGTGGAGAGGTAGCGGGTGAGCTGGTCGAGCTGGGTCGCGTCCAACTCGGCGGCTGCGGGTCGGGACTCGCCGTCGGGGCGAGCATAGACCGTGGAGAGGACACCCATGTCGCTGTTGAAGGCAGCGGCGACCTGGTGTCGAATTCGGGCCTGGCCGGACTTGTAACCGAATCGTCCCAGCCGCAGTTGATCGGTCTCGGGATCGAGAACCGTGCGGATACGGCCGGAGATCCCGTCGTTGTTCGCGTCCTCGGGATCGGCTCCGGCGATGATTACCGATTCGTCGATCGATTCGAGCAGTCCCAGTCCGACCAGTTGTGGTGCCAGTCGGACAGAGAAGTGCTTGGGGACGACTCCCTGGAAGGAATACCGAGGCTTACGGAGGGTGTAGGGTGTTGCGTCGGCGAACGTGCCGCGGATCGTCTGGTAGTCGCTGATCGTGACGGTGGCTTCGGCGGCGGAGATGGTGGATTGCGGTTGCAGAGCAGTCCCCAGTTTGGGGTGTGGGGTGCCGTCGGCGTCGGCGGCCACCCTGACCACCGTCTGGTACATGGGTGAACCGATCGGCGGCGAGAGGGCTCGGCCGTTGTTGACGTGGCAGGCGATGCAACTGCGGGCCACGAATCGAGGACCCAGCTTGCCGGCCTGCGTTGCGAAGGGCGGATTGGGTTGGTCGGAGTGAGCGCCGGTGCCGAAGTCGGTGTGGTGCAGACGGCGTCCGAGCATGAATTTCTGGGCACTGGCCGGAGCCATGTTGCCGGCCATCTGCTTGAACTGCTCGGTGGGTTCCTTCGAGTACTGGTAGGGAAGGGTGGTGCGGCCTCCCAGCCAGGCCGATTCGGACAACGGTTCGGACTGCAGCCGCTCTCCCACACCCCGCCACGGAACGATCCCGCGGCCGACGACGTATAACATGGCCGTGCCGTAGTAGTTCTTGCGACCGACCCGGGGAGCGACCAGGAACGGACTGAACTCGAATTCCATTCGATCCCCGATCGCCAGGGAACGACGGGTCAGGTTGTTGAAGGTGATCGTGGTGGTGTAGCGGTTGGGAGCCACTTCGCGGGTGGCGACGTTGTGGTGGTACTCGCCCAGAGCGTTGAGCCCGCGGAAGAAACACCGGAAGTCGGGCTTGTTGAGCGGGGCCAACGAGATGATGTTGACCACCACCCCTTTTCCCCCCTTGGCCACATGGTCGACCAGCTCGATCGTCACGGTGCGCTCTTCCCAGTACCAGCTGAGAAAGTGGTCGTAGGCACCCGGTTCCCGAGCGTGTCGGTCACGGACACGATCGGCGATCCGGGTGATTACCGCCTCGGGTGTCTGGATCGTCGTGTCAGGTTCTTGTGCGGTGTTCCTGTCATGGAGCGGGACGACTGCCGACGACTTCGGCGCCGCGGCCCGGGATGGGGTGGCCCAGGGCGAAGCCGCAAGGAGAGCCGCGATGAAAACGCGGGTCAGCCACTCGGAGAGAATGTGGTTCATACGGAGTCCATTTATACCTGCTGGGAATTCGGTGGACAAAGTGGCAACGGCCCAATGAACGGGAATTGCCTTGCGATGTCGGTTCGGCCGATACAATAGATGGAGTCGGAATTTCCAGCGTGTTGGAGACGGTCAGGATGCAACGACACGGCTGTCGGCCGAGCGACCACCCGCTGATGGGGAGGCGTGAACTGCTGCAGGTGGGGAGCCTGGGGCTGTTTGGCACCGGGTTGAGCGACCTGTTGCGAATGGAGGCGCAGGCGGCGGAAACTCCGGTCCGGGGGACCGCCAGGTCGGTGGTCTTCATCTTCCAGTCCGGTGGTCCGTCACAGCACGAGACGTTCGACCCGAAGCCCGAGGCCCCGGATTCAATTCGTGGCGAGTACGGCACCACCGCGACACGGGTGCCCGGCGTGCGTTTCTGCGAGCACTTGCCGGGGCTGGCAGCCCGCCTCGATCGGTTCTCGATCGTCCGTACGATGCATCACATCGCGGGACGCCAATTCCGGAACGAACACAGCAGCTGCCATTACCTGCTTCACAGCGGGACAACCGCTCTGCCGCCGGGGGACTCGAACGCCACCATTTCGAAGCCTCGCAGCGGGCGTTTCGAATGGCCGTCGTTTGCCTCGTTAATCGCCTACGCGGCGCCACCGGACGAGAGCGTGGGCTTGCCGTCAGTGATCGAAATTCCGCGGGCCAAGCGAATGCGGTATCCGGGACGTGGCCCCGGGTTGCTCGGACCCCGTTACGCTCGCTGGGGTGTCGATCTCTCGCCCAAGTGCAATTCTCCCGATGCCGGGGGCAGCTGCCCGAACTGCTACAGCCATGACGATCCCAACGACCCGGCTCGAGCCCCCGGTCCGGGGCCCAAGGCCTGGTGGGACAATACCAGTTGCCGAGATCCGTCTTTCCACCTGCCGCAGATCGAGTCGGACGGCGGACTGTCGATTCCCCGCCTGCAGAATCGCCGGGCGCTGCTGAACGGACTCGAGTCGCTGAGACGGCACAGCGAAAGCGCTGCTGGGGAGGCTCGGCTGGCGGCGTGGGATGCGTGGCGGCAACAGGCGCTGCGGCTGTTGTTGACCGCCCGCAGTGGCCGCGACAACCCGTTTGACCTGGCACAGGAATCCGATGCGATCCGCGACCAGTACGGACGCGAAGAGTGGGGCCAGGGATTCCTGGTCGCTCGCCGGTTGGTCGAGGCGGGTGTCCGGATGGTGCAGGTCAATCTGAGAGGCTGGGACACTCACCAGAATGCCTTCCGCGACCTCAAGGGCAAACTGCTCCCCTCGATCGACCATTGCCTCAGCGGCTTCCTGGACGACCTGGAAGATCGCGGGTTGCTCGACGAGACCCTGGTCGTGATGTGTGGCGAGATGGGCCGCACGCCGAAGATCTCGCCGATTACTCCCAATGGCAAGAATGCCTCCGGCGAGAAGTTCACTCCGGGACGCCATCACTGGGGCGACGTGTTCCCGTGTTTCCTGGCCGGCGGTGGTATTCAGCCGGGACGAATCATCGGTCGGTCCGACGCTCATGGCGGCGTACCGACCGGCGACGCCTACACGCCGTCGGACCTGGCGGCGACGATCTTTGCCGCCCTGGGCATTGGCCCGGACACCAACTTCCATGACGCCGACGGGCGACCGTATCACCTCTATCGCGGTCGTCCGATCGACGCCCTGCTCTAGCGAACGGTCCGACAGGCCTGGCTGCTCAGCGGTTCGGGCGAAACCAGAACGCGTGCAGTTTCGGTGAACTCTCGGCGGCCTGCAGTTCCCACCTCAGTTGGACCAGTCCGGTTGTCCGCGGCAGCGTGCCGGTGGGGTTCCAGCGGACGGTGGCGTCGAGTTGATTGCCGGTGACGGGTTGGCAATCGGCGAGCGAACAACCGGGCAGCGGTTTGCCGGTGGCGTGATCGATCAACTCGGCACGCAGTCGCGACCGGGGTGGACAATTCGCGTTGACCTGCAGGCTCGAGGGATGCTGCGGCAGCCGGAATGGGATGGTCACCAATGATCCCGGTTGTCGAGGATCGGCGAGGCTGATGGAGGTGAACCCGTCGCGGCGGAGGGTGGCCAGGCCCGGTTGGGCGACGTCCCTGGGACGACCCTTCAAGGGAGGTTGCCGCACGGTTCCGCCGCCGTAGTAGAGCCGGATCTCTCGTTCGAGGATAATCGGTGTCGAGGGCAGGATGGTCTGTGCATCGAAGTCGCCGGGGTCTCCGACGGGGATAACCTTGCTGCCGGGCAGGACGTGCTGAAATGTCTCCGCATCGCGACTGACGGCCAACTCGATCGGCATGTTCCCCGGATCGTGCTGGTCCTGGTACAGCGCGAGATAATAGCCCTCGTAGGGAAAACAAACGGTGTCGTGAACCTGGCCGGTCGGGCCCCCCACGGCCGGTGGCGTGCCGCGGACTGCAGGGTCGAGCAATGGCATGTCGGGATGGGCGGTCCAGTGTTGGGCATCGGGGCTGACCACGTAGCTTGTGCCGCGGCGGCGCAGGTTCAGTGACATGAATCCGTAGCCCTTGAACCGCCGGGCCGGGTCGGTTTCCAGGTCGTCGCGGAACACGCTGTTGAGAATTGTCGAGACCGGTTTGACCTGTTCACCGGGGAAACGGACTTCGCCGGCGTGTTGCTCGAAGTGAATGCCGTCGGCGGATGTGAGCAGGTCCATCAGGAACAGCTCGTCTCGAGGGTCGTACTGCTTGTTGTATTTTCCCGACCGGGCGATTTCGATGTGTTCACCGGATGTCCAGAACACGAACGACTTGTACCGCCGCCGGGGGTCGGGGTCGTGTTCATCCCTGATCATCACCGGCGCGTGTCGCAGGTGAGGAACGATGTTGTTCTCGCGTGACCCGTTCCATTCCACCAGCCCCACTCGGACCCGTTTCCAGTGGATCCCATCGTCGCTCTCGGCGTAGCCACATCGAATCCAGTCCCACCACGGGGGCTGCGGTTCGCCTCGTCGCGGCTCACGGATGCCCACGTACCACATGCGGTACTTGCCGCCATCCCACAGCACGGTGCCTGTATTGAAGACACGGTCCTCGTCGAACGAACCGGCCGGACCGGTGTCCATCAGGGGATTCTTCGGATGCTTGACGGCGGTTTCCACCTTCAGTCCCACGTTCTCCGTGGAGGCAACTTCCAGGAGGTCGAGAAAGAGCACTTTGTGTGAGGGAGACGTCGGCAGGTCCGGGACGACGGCACGACGGAACTCGACTTTGTCGATCGGTGGCTCGCAGGTCAGCAGCAGGCCGATGTCTTTTGGCTGGTGCCCGGGGTCCGGCGGATCGCCCCCAGCGGACGCGGGGCCGGCGGAGTCGGAGATCGAGCGTTTTTCGACGGACAGCCGACCGATCGGCAGCAGGTTGAAGTCAAAGTGCGGAGGCCGGTAGAAGATCCGCGGGCCGTTTGTGATCGGGCTCCAATCGTCCCCCAGCCAGCGAGTCCAGAATGTGCTGCGGCGAGTGCTGTTGGCGAAGAACAGCCAGGGTACGCCGTGCCGGTCGTGGGTCAGTCCGGGTGAATGGAGCAGATCGGAGGTCAGCCAGGGACTGGTAACCGTCAAGGGCACGTCGCGGTGCCACTTCTGGCGGTCTCTGACGTAGTACCGCAGCGGGCCGTATGCGTAGCCGCTGACGCAGGCAATCAGCACCTGCTCACCGCTGGCGAGGATCGTCGGTTGTCCGCCCGGGCCGAGCAGTTCGACATGGGGTTTGGCACCGGCACGATCGAGGCGTGCGTAGTAGAGTTGCTCGGCCGTGTCGCTCCATGCCAGGTGCAGGTGTCCTCGCTGATCCACGTCGGCGACCGGTGCGAACATCGGCGTTCCGCGATGAACTTCGGAGAAGCGCCACTTGCGGTCAAGCCGGCCGACTCCGACCGACTCGGTCTGTCGATCGTGAACCCGGTGATAGCTCAGCGCGACCTGTGTGCCGATGGTGAACAAGTCGCCCAGCCAGTAGTCGCCTTCGAGGACCTGTCGCGTGCGGCCCCAACGGAATCGCTTTCCGGTCCAGGTGGCTCGCGTGTACTGAATTCCATGAGGCCCGGTCCAGGCCACGTGGAGCGTGTCGTCGACGGTGACCAGGCTGCCGCCTGATCCCCAGGGACCCGCATCATCTGGAATGCTCTTCGCACCGGTCAGCGTTCCCAGGTCCTCGAAATCGGCGATCTCCCGAGGCGTATCATGCCGGGCCAGCAACAATCGCAGGGTCGATGGGCCGGACATCTCCGAATGCACCAGCAGCACCCGTCGACCGTCCAGCAACGATGCCACCTGTCGGCCGTTGTTCGGCGACTTGTAGTACTCGTAAAGCAGGCGATTGAGCATGAGGAGCCGACTTGTTGATCAACGGGCGATGCCTGATGGCGTGCTGTTGTGTTGGAAAGGTGCTGCTGGGAATACCGCTGTCAGTTGGCGGACTTTCCACAGCAGTCTACACCCCGCGATCGCGTGTCGCCGCGCCGCGAGATCGACCCGGGACTCGGGGAACTCGCGATCGGGGTCCCCCTGTGCCCGTCTCCGTGATGGTCTCTTGTGCCGGACCCGGTCCGTCGATCATGGTGACCGGCTGAAGCAACATCCTCTACCTGCTGTGAGACCGCCGTGACGACACCACGACCTGCCGAGTGTGGGCTGCGGCTGTACCACGATCAAGCCGTGCCGATGCGGGACGGAGTGCGGTTGAGTGCTGACGTCTACCTGCCCGATCGAGAGGGGCCGTTCCCGACGATCGTGACGCGGACGCCCTACGAGAGCGGGCGGGATGTGTTCCTGGACGTTGCCGCTTACTGGGCCCGGCGCGGGTTTGCCTTCGTCGCGGAGGATTGCCGGGGACGTTTCGAGTCGGAAGGCAGGTTCCGGGCCTACGCCGACGATCCCACCGACGGGTACGACACCATCGAATGGGTGGGTGGCCAGCGGTGGTGCGACGGGAAGATCGGGACATGGGGACGCAGTTACGGTGGCCTGACCCAGTGGCTGGCCGCGCCGCTGGCTCATCCCGGGCTGACCTGCATGGCTCCGCATGTCATCTGCGACGATTTCTACAGCGACTGCCACTACATCGGCGGCGCCTTTCAACTGATGCTCTCGCTGGGCGCGGCCGTGATCTGGCAGACCAACCTGGCGACGGTGGTGGGACCACAGTCACGGCACGTGTTCCAGAACCGGCGGTTCTGGAACCATCTGCCGCTGATCGAGATGGACGAATTGGCCATCGGTCGTCGGGTGGATTACTGGCGTGAGTGGCTGGCGCATCCCACCTACGGGGACTACTGGAAGCCGTTCGACATCCGCGGTCGACATGCGGAAATCACGGTGCCCGCCTTCCAGCAATGCGGTTGGTTCGACCCCTACACCGGATCGGGTTTCCGCAATCTCAATGGCATGCAACAGGACGGCCCGAATCCCCGGGCACGGGAGCAACAACGGATTCTGGTCGGCCCGTGGTCTCACGAGGAGCCAGCGTCGACGTCGATGGGTGGTCGCGACTTCGGGGCCGGGTCTCTGATCGACATTCGCACCCAGGAGCACCGCTGGTTCGACTGGCAGTTGAAAGGAATCGACGACGGGATCGCTTCTGAACCGCCGATCCGGATCTTCACGATGGGGGCCAACGCGTGGCGGAACGAAGCGGAATGGCCGCTGGGACGATCCGTGTCCACTCCGCTGTTCCTGCACAGCACCGGACGGGCCGGTTCGTTGCCCGACGACGGACGCCTGACGACCGACCCGCCGGGTGCCGAGCCGGTCGATCGCTTCGACTACGATCCGGCCGAACCGATCCCCACCCTGGGTGGAGTTCTCTCGGTCCACATGATGACCGCTCACGCCGAGGAGCCTCTCGAAGCGGGGGCGGTCGACCAGCGGGCCCTGGAATGTCGGGGCGACGTGCTGGTCTATACGACCGCGACGCTGGCTGAACCGGTTGAGGTGACCGGTCCGGTGAGCGTGGTGCTGTATGCCGAATCGAGTGCCGTCGACACCGACTTCACAGCCCGACTGGTCGATGTCGCCCCCGACGGGACGGCGTTCCTGGTGACCGAGGGCATCCTGCGGGCTCGCTATCGTCACGGGCTGGAGCAGACCGAATT
>CAUZRQ010000204.1:0-8218 GCA_963582065.1 Planctomycetota bacterium
TCGACGACGGTCCGGCCGGCCAGGTCGACCACCGGTTGCCCCTTGTAGTCGTGGACCGCGCGACCGGTGTTGCCGAAGTTCCAGTACATCTTCCCGTCGGGGCCGAAGAGGAACGAGTGGGCCGAGTGGTCGTGCTGGGGCTGGCCGGTCTTGGAGAAGAGGATCTCCTTGCGATCGGGCTTGTCGTCGCCGTCGATGTCAGTGAAGACCAGCACGTTGGGCGAACACGAGACGATGACCCGGTTGCCGAGCACGCAGATGCCCATCGCGCTGTCGACGTCGCGGCCCTGGTAGTAGACCTTCTGGCGGTCGCTGCGACCGTCCCCGTCGGTGTCCTCGAGAATCAGGATCCGGTCGCCCGCCTTGCGTCGGCCGAGGTTCTTGCGGTAGTTGACCACTTCGCAGACCCACACCCGGCCACGGACGTCGATGTCGAGGTTGGTCAGGCTGGTGATGGCCGGCTCGGAAGCGAACAGCGTCGCTTCCAGCCCCTTGGCCACGTCCAGGCCCGCAACGGCGTTCTTGGCGGCACGGACGTCGCCGGGTTTTGCCTGGGCCCAAGCGGATCGGGAACCTGTCGTGACAAGAGAACAGAGCAGGATGGCCAGAACACCGAGGTGTCGAGTCGTCACGAGAGAGTCTCCGGATGAGCCCACTGGGTCAGCGGCTCATCTTACGAGACCCCCCGTCAGCTTGCCAACTGGCTCACTCGGACGCCGCACCATTCCACTGACCGAGCAATCGCTTGATCCGCAGCGGGTTGTAGTTGCCCCGCTTCTTGTAGTCCTGGTTCGCTTCGAGGTCCTTGACCGTCAGCGTCTTCGACGACACTCCGCCGGCCGGAACATCGATCTTCGCCGTCCAGACGATCGCGTTGAGCACCAGCTTGCGGAACTGGTCGTGGCCCCAGTTCCAGTGGTTGTGGCCCCCGGTGAACCCGAAACCCCGACCGCCGTCGGGACGGACGCGGGCCCAGGCCATGTGCTGAGCCTGTTTGCCGGCTATCGCGGCGCGGACGAACTTGTTGCCGCTGTGCGGGCCATCGGGACGCTTGAGCGTCGAATCGGGTGGCAGGTCGGTCAGGATCGGCGTCACGCCCTTCAGCTTCGAGACAAAACGCATGTGGTAGTACCACTCGTCGTTGATCGAAAACGGCTTCACGCCCTGGGTGATCGGGTGCTTGGGAAAGGCCTTGTACTTGGCCGTCCAGTGTGGATTGACCGACCAGTTCGTCTCGAAATACCCGCCGGTCCAGTCCAGCAAGGCGTCACCCGACTTTCCCTTGGGCACCTCGACCCCGTAATGGATACAGACCAGGCCGACGCCGGCGGCCATCCGCTTGCGGAAGTCGTCGATGTGAGCGTTCAACGGATGCCGGCCACCACCGTCGGCATAGACGACGATCGTCGCCGCCCCATCCAGAACGCTGGGATCCTTGGGGAACCCGTTGGAGATCACCACCGCCTCGACCGGCAGGCCGCTGGCGTTGAGCGCCTTGGCCATCAGCATGCAGCCGGCACGGTGCTCGTGGGCCCCGTAGCCGTGGCTACGGACGCCGGCGATCAGCGCGATCCTCTTTTTTTTTTGACGGTCTCGGCCGCCTCCTCAGCTGCCACGATCACCGAACGCAGCGGAGACGCCAGGAACCTCAGGCCGCGGGCTCGCGTCGAGCGGACCGTGCGAATCAACTGACCACCGTCGGTCGTCGGAGGCAACTTTCGCTTCTCCGGAGTCGCCACCACCGCGTCACGGACGTCGCCGGGCAGTCCCAGGAACGCACGAATCGCCTCGGTCGCCACGCCACCGGTCTCATCGGCCACCCGATCGGCCACCGCGTTGGGCGTGGGCAGATCGCTGAGACTGCCGATCCGCGGCAGACTGGGAAGACTGGGAAGACCGGGAAGAGACAGTCGGCTGGCAGACGTCTTCTTGCCCAGCCGCTTGATCTGGATCTTGCGGAACTGAACGGTCATCGGCGGTCCGGCGTGCAACTGCAACGCCAGCAGGCCAGTGGCACGTCGTTGTTTCGCATCGTTGTCGGTGCAGTCGGCCGTCACCACGCCGTTGATCCGCTGAACCAGGTGAAATCCCTTGGCCGTGATGTGGTAGTCGTTCCAGTCTTCCTTCTTGATCTTCGCCTGGATCGCCTTGCTGTCACCCAGTCGCTTGATCGTCTTGACCTGGAACTTGCCCCCGGCGCGGACCAACTCGGTCTTCAAACCCCGGTTGCACAGGATCCCACGGAAAGCCTCACCGTAGACGATCCCCGAATACGTGTTGCCGGCCTCGAAATCGGCCTGGTATCCGCCGATTCGCCAGCCGTCGTTCTTGCCGGGCAACTTGAAACTGCGGTACTGGATGCCCGAGTTGCCTCCGACGATCTTGTATTGCAGCTTCAACTCGAAGTCACCCAGATCGGCACCCTTCCAGATGATGAACGTGTTGCCCTGGGTCGTGTTGCCCTTGGTCGTCTGCCCGGTGATCGCACCGTTCTTGACCGACCAGAACTTCGGGTTGCCGTTCCAGTTCTTCAACGTCTTGCCATCGAAAATCGACTCGAATCCATCGTCGGCCGCTTCGGCCAACTCGGGAGTCGCGACACCGATCAGCCCGGCGGCCAATACGGCCACAATTGCCACCCGGATGTTCTTCAGCATGTGTTTGCCCATCATTGTCGTCTCTCCTGAAACCGAACCGGACTTCCACCGGATCGTGTTGTCGTCGTGGGGGTGTCGCAATCGAGCATGCGGCTGTTTTGCCTTGATTGCCTGCCCTATCAAGATAGCCCGCGATACCCCGGTCTGGCCACCGGCGGATTGCTGATTTGCTCAACAGGTTGCCTCGTCTGGCCCCGGTGATTCGGTCTGGATAAACTGCGTGGAGAGTGCGGCCGGCCGATTGGGTGTCACCGGTTCGCGTTGTCAGTTACCTCATCCGCACAGCTTTCCCATTCCGAACGGCGGCTACCATGTCTCCTGTATCCCTGAAACGTCTGGTCCAGTTGACGATCGTCTCGATGATCTCGCTGGGGATTGGTTGTTCAGGTCCCGACACCGCGGACACCAAGCCAAAAAGGCCGCGAAAGAGCATCTTCAAGCAACGGACACAGGACGTGGGAGAGTTCAACGCGAAGGACAAAAAGACGGCCAGCGATTCCAAGATCAAGATCACCTCGCCGCTGCTGGGTGGCCTGGAAGCTTACGGGCCGTTGGCCGAGAAGGTGACCAAGCTGGCGATCGATCACCACCTGAACATCTTCAACGCCACCCAGGGGCGGTTCCCGAAGGATCACGACGAATTCATCCGCGAGATCATCAAGAAGAACAACCTGCAGTTGCCGAAGTTGCCCGGTGGAGACAAGTACGAGTACGACGTGGCCAACCACAAGCTGGTGGTGATCAAGGGCAACTGACAGCCGGCCGCCTACAACTCCAGATCCCCGCTCCGCCACAGGTACAGGCAGGCGACCGAGCGGTAGGGGGTCCACCTCGCGGCCATCTGTTCGCAGGTGGCCACATCGGGCATCTGGCCCAGCTGATACTCTCGCTGGATCCCCGCCCGGATCCCCAGGTCCAGCGGGGCGAAAACGTCGAGTCGGCCGAGACAGAAGATCAGGAACATCTGGGCCGTCCAGCGGCCGATGCCCCGGACCTGGACCAGTTCCTCGATTACGGCCTCATCGTCAAGTCGGTGAAGCCGGTCCAGCCGCACGCATCTCGAGGTGACCGCCTCGGCCAGGTCACGCAGGTAGCCGATCTTCTGAGGCGAGACGCCCAGTCGGCGGAGACCGGCATCGTCGAGTTCTCCGAGACTTTCGGGTGTGACCCATCTCGGGGAGACCGCCCGCCTGATCCGCTCGTTGATCGCCCGCGCCGCGGAGGTGGAGATCTGTTGACCGATGATCGAGCGGACCAGCGTCAGGAACCGCCCCCGGCGGAGCACCATCTCGATCACCCCCACCCTGCCAATGACGTCGGACATCACCGGGTCGACCCGACGGAGGTGCCGGACCGCCTGCTGCACGTCCCTTGCCGGGACCGTCTTCATCTCAGCGCTCCCGCCGGAGTCGCCTCGGCCAGGTCCGCGATCATCCGCGTGGTGGCCGCCTCAACCGCCTCCTCCCACCGCGTCTCACCGAACTCCTCGGCAAACGGTTCACGGCGGTGGGCGAAGTTGATCCCCCGCGAACTGTTGACGAGTGCTCCGAGTCCGTCGGGGTTGAACGCGGCGGCGACATCGGCGGCCCCGGCCCCCTGGCTGCCGTAGCCGGGGACCAGCAGCGGAACGCTGGGCATCACCTCGCGGAGTTCGGCAAGTTCTCGAGGGTAGGTCGCCCCGACGACCGCTCCGACGGCCCCCCGCCCCGACTCCCCCATCGACGCCGCGGCCAGTTCCTCGACCATCGCAGCCGTGTGCCGGTAGATCGACTGCCCGTCGGCGACCAGGTCCTGCAGTGTGCCGGCTCCGGGATTGCTGGTTCGCACCAGGACGTAGATACCCGCACCGCGTCGCACGGCGGTTTCGACAAATGGTTCGAGCGTGTCTCGACCGAGATACGGGTTCACGGTCAACGCGTCGGCCGCCCACGGTGCCGTGTCGGGATCAGCGCCGGCCAGGTACGCCCGGGCATATGCCTCGGCCGTCGACCCGATGTCTCCGCGTTTCGCGTCGCAGATGACGATCAATCCCGCATCGCGGGCCCGACGAATCACCCGTCCCAGCACCGCGGTTCCGGCCGGACCGTACTGCTCGAAGAACGCGGCCTGTGGCTTGACCGCCGGCACCAGCCGGGCCACCACGTCGATCAACCGCCCGCAGAATTCGTCGAAGGCCGCCGCAGCCACCTCGTCGCGACTCCCGCCAGCCCGTTCGGCCTTCTCCAGGATCTCGGCGGGCAGTTGGTCCAGGCGAGGGTCGATTCCGACAAGCGCCGGAGTCCGCTTCCGGCGGATCGCCTCGTCGAGCCTGTCGGCGTAATGTGTCTGCATCGGGGCGCCGATTGTGCGGTCCGCAACCCGGTTTGTGAAGCCGAGACCACGCCGACACACCGTCGCGAATTCAGGCCGCCTGCCTGATCGGCTGCGGCACCGACAATTCGGCGCCGGGCACATCCAGCATCCAGAATGGCCACTTGCCGATTCGACCGTGAGGGATCACGCGGAAGTGCTGTGCGGCGGCATCGAGGATCTTCGCCTCGGTGTAGTCACCGTGGTGACCGATCTTCATCGCCTCGGCCTGGCAACTCCGCTGGAGTTGCCTCAGCTCGGTCCGATTGCTGAACAGCACGCGGCCACTGCAGACACGACGGATCAACCCGAAAATCGTCTCGTGGTCCCGGTAACAGTCCGGTGACCGCGAACTGCCGAAGTAGAGGTACTGGTAGCTGTTGACCAGCAACACGGTCTGGAACGGACCGCCGAAATCGTCGATCGAATCGGCCAACTCGTGCAACCGCAGCTTCTCGAACCGACTCTCCCGGTAACCCAGGAATCCGCTTACCGAGCGGCACACCGCCAGCTCACGCTGGTCGATGTCGACTCCCAGCGTCCTGCTGCAACACTCGCGGCCGGCCGCGTCGAGCACGAAGAAGCCCTTCGAACAACTTAGGTCCAGCAGGCTTTCGAGCGGGTCGGGGTACGCGTCGGCGAGTTGTTCGAATCGCACCTTCAGCTTGTGCCGGGGCACCAGTCGGCCCTGGCGGACGATGTAGTTGTGGTTCTGGGGGTAGGAGTCCACCACATAGCCGGCGACGTCGGACGGCAACCCGGGGTCACAGGTGGGTGGACGTGCCAAGCCCCACTGCTCGCTCCACCGCTGCACACGCCTCCCAAACCACCGCACAACCCGGTCTCCGGACCTGCACAATTCGACTCACCACGGCCGCGGCTGAGCGTCTCGGACCCCCAGCGGATCGCGGACAGTAGAAACGAAACCCCCTGGAGTCAAGGGCAGTTGATCACCGCTTGAAACCAGTCCCCCGTACACTCCGACAGACCCCAGACGCCCTTGTCTGTGGACCGGCGATGCACTATCGTCCGCCCCCCGCAACCGGCCTCGCTCCCCCCCAATTCCCGCGGTATTGACCGCCGATGACGGAAATCCGCCCACGCCCCAGCCGTGTCGTCTCACCGGCCGCGGTTGGCCTGCTGCTGTTCCTGGCAGTGTCCGGGCCGGGGTGTCGACTGAGCCGGGTGAATTCCGAGTTGACTCCGCTGACCGACGATCTCGCCGAACGTCTGCAGGGGCAGGTCAGCAGCGTGTTGGATCGTTCCGGGTACGAAGATCTCTACGGGACCTCGAAAGCGGAGCCCAGCGAGGAGCGAACGGCTGCCGGAATCGAGACCGGTACCGGTCGGACAATCGAGCCGGTTGGTGGAATCGACACGCCGATTCCCGGGGCCGGCTTCAGCCGCCGACCACTGGTCTCCGGGAACCTCGACGACACGTCGAGGTCGATCCCCTCCCGACTGACCCTGCCGATGGTCGGCAACGTTCCCGACATGGCCCGCCGACTGAACCCCTTTCCCCTGCCCTTTGGGCGAGGTGGAGATCCGGCAGACGAGGAGGTGGCCGAGGCCTCGCTCAACCAGTTGTTCGACATCACTCAGAACGCGATCGACAAGCTCGGACAGGGAGCATCACCAGAACAGAAACGAAACAACCTCAAGAAACAGTTCCACCTCCGGGTGCTTTCGATCATCCGTGGTCGCCCCGAAGACGCGCTCGCACCGATCACCGGGATAGATGACTCCGAGAACGAATTCCTACAGAACCTGTTGATGGCCCAGGTCAACTATTTCGACGTCAAGTCCATTCCCGAACCACGCCAACGCGCCACGGCAACCATCGAACAACTCGATGCCGCCATTCGCAACCTGCAATCCCGAGCCCGACTCAAGCTCCAACACCTCGCACTCTGCCGGCGGATCCAGGGATTCGGAGACTACGAACCGTTCGAAAAAAACGAGTTCAGCCCGGGACAGGGTGTGCTGCTTTATGTCGAGATCGAGAACTTCACCAGTCAGCCGATCGGCGACGGGCGTCAGAAAACCCTGCTGAAATCGATGATCACCATCCAGTCCACATCCGACGGCGCCAAGGTCGTTCAGCAAATCCCGGTCGGACCGACCCCCGACATCTGTCGCACCACCCGTCGCGACTATTACCACAACTACGAGTTCAGTTTCCCCCGCGACCTGCAACTGGGAAACTACGAGCTGGTGCTGACGGTCACCGACTTGCTGGGAAACAAGATGAGCAGGGAGACGCTGAGATTCAAGCTCCGGTGATCTTCACCGACTGCCTGCCGACGGTCAGTAACCGGGAGTCAATTCTCCGCCGGATCGGGACATCAGTGCCCTGAAGACAGCCGCGGTGATCCGGTCCGAGACAAACTCCACCCGGCCGTCACCGAAGATGAAATGGGCCCCTGCACCGACAGCGGCCACGTGACCGCTGTCGAACCCCCGACCCGGGCGAGACCACGTCCCGGGAACTGTCTCGCCGGTGCCCACCACACGGGCAACCGCATTGTCGAGTCCCGGAACCACCCCGACCCAGGTCGAGGGCAGGTTCCGACCGACTTCGCCGGCCCGTTCGCCGACCAGCACCGTGTTGCTGAGCCCGTCGGCGATGTCGCTGAACTTCGTGCTGCTGTTGTGGAAAAACACGCCGTCCCCGACCAGCGTCCGCCCGACTCGCCGGGCCGCCGTGTCATCCCAGCCTTGCGACCCAAACGCGCCGACGTAGTTCGATGAAGCGATCGACAGGCCCGAAAGTTCGGCTCCCGAAATCAGCCAGGTCGGGTCCGATCGTCCCGAGGGACAACGGAACACGGAGATATCAAGTGTGCGGACCTGCTGGTTGCTCACCGACATGATCGATTGATCGAACCGGATCATCGTCACCACCGCCAGATTGTCGAGTTGCGGCAGCACCTGACAGGCCCACCCCCAGCCGGGTCCGGCCAACGCAGCCGGCCTGCCCTCGGCGACGCCCGTCCAACCCGACGGCAGCGTGTTGTGGGTGTCATGGTAGTTGAGCAACCCCACCCCGAGTTGCCTGAGGTTGTTCTGGCAGTGGGCCCGACGAGCCGCCTCGCGCGACCGTTGGATCGCCGGAACAAACAGGGTAAACAACACCCCGATGATCGAAATCACGATCACCAGCTCGACCAGTGTCATGCCGGTCCGACGGCGGCGATCGGGAGTCGACGGGT
>CAUZRQ010000205.1:0-8199 GCA_963582065.1 Planctomycetota bacterium
CGAGGCTTGGGGCTTGCTGGGAGCCACACGTGGCGTCACTTCAGCCGTCGATTTGTCATCTTCTGGTTGGCTGCGCCCGGGTTCGTCGTCCCGGGTTGTTTTCGCCGCGGCATCCCCGGCTGCATCCTGCGGCGGAACTGCGGCGGTCGCGGGGTTCGGGTTGGGGCCAGGGACCTCAACTGAAGCGACCGAGTCCCCGCCATCAGCCTCGCCTACTTCCGACCCTCCGGAGTTGCCGTTGCCGGACAGGGCGAAGAACAGGCCGACGATCACCAGCACCGTGACCACTCCCCCGCCGATGATCCAACCGACCGGCCTGGGCCGGGGGTCACCGACAGGATGCGGGGGAAGAGGACCCGGAGTCAACGGTTTCGGAGAATCTGCCGGGCCTGGTGGCCCAACACTCGGGCGAGCAACCTCCGCTCCTGGACCACCCTCTGCTCCCAGCGATTGCCCCGTCGCCGCCTGACCCTCGTCGATCGACTGCTCCGGCGGAAACAGTGTCTCGAATTCGGAGAGCCGGCACCACGTGCCGCTCTCATCACGCACCGAGTCAGTCAGTTCGACCTCCCCTCGGCGAAGCAGTCGCTCGAGCTGTTCCAGTGACACCGGGCCGATCGTCCGGCCCCGCACCTTCACGTGGACACGGCCTTGAGAGGGACTCGACATGTCTCGACTCACCTGAGATTACTGGATCGGAACCACGTAGAAACTGCAATCGCAGTTCAAATACTCTTCGCGTTGAAAACTCCGCCGTCCCCGAGTTGTCGAATCGAATCTGCCGGGATCGCGGACCACTATCTCGGTCAGTTGCGGCACGCCATCGACGTCCCTGCGGTACTTGACTGCTGTGACCACGACCGCATGCGCGCCTCCTGGATGCCGGTAGGCGATAATCAACGGCCTCGCCAGTTTCAACTGCTCTATCATGTATCCCAGGCTGGGAGGGCCGATGGTCACTTCGCAATTCAGGACATACGGCTGACCGGCGCGCCGGAGCGACCACCCTTCCAGGTTGTTCTTGATTTCGGCGACCCCCGCCCCTGTATCGCGCGTATCACCGAATGTCCGCTGGACAATTTCCGTTTGACTCCGATCAAATCCGTGCGCCCTCAGGACCATCTGGATGCAAGCTGCCCAACACCAGTTCCGTCCCACTTGCTCCTGCCTGATGGCATCCAAGGAGTCGCTGCTTATCCCCACGGTGATCTCGTCACCTTCTTTGTGAGTGTCGCTGCTGAGCGTCGTCGTCGAGCTGGTGCCTTTGGTGGTTTGTGTCCCCGTCCCCGAGCCCCGGCCCTGGACGTCACCCACCGAACTCGCCGCCACGAATCCGATCGCGAGCATCAGACAGCCGACCACGGCCACCACAGCAACGGCATGTTTCGTCGATGCCTGTCGGCGGGGCACATCGGTCCCCGAATCGGCGCCGCCGCCAGGGCCCACCGGAGGCGGAAGCACCGGCCTGACTCTTTGACGGAACGGCCGGCGGGGCGGCGTCGGCCTTCGCGGTCGACCAGGTGGAGGACCGCCCGAGGGCCTCTGCGGCCCCGGCTGAGTGACGGAATCGGGCGTGACTTCCTCTTTGGGCGGAGAGGGGAACAACTCCTCGAGACCCTCCAACGGACCCCAGTTGACCCGGTCGTCGCTTACCTCATCCGACGCGTTCAATTCCCCACGCCGCTCCATCAGTTCGAGTTGCTGCAACGACACCGGCCCCAGCAATCGGTTCCGGGTTCGAACGTAGTACTGCTTCCGCGACCGGGACGTCATGGACCACTCCTCCTCCGCCGGGATGCCCCACCCGACGTGTGCGTCGTGGAGTCCGCTGGACGGACGAATTCAACCACACCCAGGAGCACCGCTACGACACCATCCTCCAACACGTAGTACAGCCGACCCTCGATGTAGCTCCTGGCTTGCGTTTCGATCAATCCCCCGTCCTTGCCGTCCTGACTGCCACCGAACTTCGCAAGGTAGTCCACCATCCGCCCCCGCAACCGCAACAACTGCCTGCTGAATTCGATTGAGAGCAGGTTCTTTGTATTCTTGGACTTCCGGAACTTCGGATCAAAGTTGAGTTTGGCAGCCACTTCCGGGTCGAGCGACAGATCCTCAGAAATCAACGCTTCCTTCCACAGCAACTCTCTCGCGTGACGTCGAAAGACCTCGCGTTGCGGAGCATTGCCACCGGCGAACCCCTCGCCGGCAAAGAACCTCGCGTGATTCCGTTTCCGTGACATCCGGTCGGCGATCGCCTTCAGAGCCACGCGATCGGATGCGGTGAGCCTTGCCGCGACCCTCCGCGAAGCCAGGCGGTTCCGGGCGCCACGACAGACGAACATCGCCTGCTTGAGATCGCCGTTCCATACGGCGAGGATGTGAATTGACGCAGGCGATGGCCCACCCGCCTTGTCGACGCTGGTCCTCTTCACAGCGGAAACAAACTCGTTGACACTCTGGCCCCGCTCGAACTCGACAACCGGTGTGCCATCCGCCTCAACACACCGGTACAGACTTGGGACCAGGCGGGACCCAGTCGACCAGTCTGCGGGCAGCCCGAAACCCAGGTCCGATTCCGACAAAGAGACCGATGTCACCGCCACTATGATGCGGAGTTGTCGAAGGGCACCGGTGGGCCGCTCGGTGGACCAGGGCCGCAAGTACACCACGTCCCCGTCATTTCGCGTGATCTTCAACACCTGCCAACACAACGCAGCATACACCTCGGCGAACCCCGTATCCGACAAGCCATCGTCGTCCAGCACCACCACCAGGCGATCAGCAAATCGACCGCTCCGCGGAACGACAAAACGTACGACATCGCCGGAGCCGAGCGAACTCGGGGCGACACTGAGTTCCAGTTCATCGGCATGACGGGCGAACGTCCCGCGCCAATCTCCCACCATCGACATCTCCTGGATCGATTCGAAGTCGAGGGTGGGATCGACATCGACCGGCCAACTCAACACCACACCCCGCCGCAGCAGATCCCGATCCGACGGCCCCGGAAAGTCCAGAAACAGGGGCCAAACCGGACGCGGACCGCCCGCAGCCAAGCCCCGTGGAACCTCGTTCGAGAGGGCCCGTTTGATCTTGGCTGCCAAGGCAAATGATCTGGGATCAGCCAACGGCATCTCCTGGAATCCCGCAGTCCCCACGTCCTCAACGGGCCGCGGATGGTCAGTCACCAACTCCTTCGACGAATCATCGCCATCCCACTCCGTTGCTTCGCCCGCCTCTGTTTGAATCTGGTCGTTTCCCACAGCCAGGTGCTCACGATCCGCCCCGCTCCGGAACACCATCACAGCCACGACAAACACGGCAGCCAGTACGACAGCCAACCCGCAGGCCGCTATCCATGCCAACGGGGCGCGACGCGTCGGGGGGACTCCGGCCGTAACTTCCCCACCAGGAACCCCGCTCTGTTCGCCGGACACATAAACGCCTGCGGTCCCTTGGCCGAAAACCGCTTCGGGCACCGCCGGGTAGACGGCTCTCGGCGGAGTAGCCAATCGTGGCTGCGGGGGAGCCGGCCCCGCAAACGGGGGAGTCGTTGGCGGTTTGCGCGGCGGCGGCCTGCGGCCCGTCACGACTTCTCGCCGGGTGATGGGCGGTCTGGGCGGTCCGCTGTTTGCCGCCGCCTTCTGCCTGGTCTCTGCGCCAGGCGACAGCAAGACCCCCACCTTCACCCAGTCCGTCCCGTCAACGCATACCATATCGTTGATGCCGATCGACCGTCCTTCGACCAACTGCCGAAGCTGATCGACCGAAAATGGGCCGTGAATCAGGCCGCGGGTCTTCACCCGATACAGCTTCGCAGATGGATCGCTCGAACTCATCCGATCAACCACTGCCTCCAACGTCCCGCGCGATCTGGTAAGTCACCGACATCATCACACTGCTCACCAGGACTCCCAGCCCCCATAGCCCGACGGTGACCATCAACCACCGTTCACGTCGGCTCAATCCCAAAGGCGACACCTCCACCAGAAAACCAGGAGCGTCAACGTCGACTAACAGATCAACGAGACGTTCTGCCGTGAACGGGCCCAGAACGCGGCGTTCACAACGAACGCGATACATGTCCTCCACACGCGCTACCTCCTAATCACTTATCACCGAATTGTCGATACGGCACACGATAGACTACCCCATCAACCGTCCACACCAATATAACCCGGCAGTGCAACTTTGCATTCTTTACCCTCACCATTATCTCCAGGCCTCTATCATGACCCTTTAGAATTGCATCAATCGACTTCGTCAGCCTCGTAATCGCCTTGGTATACGGCAAAGTCTCAGGCCCGCTTAATCCAACCTTACCATCCTTCGGCCTAAAGGGAAGACGCACAGGTTTGCCTTGTTCGTCTGTTTTCTGTGGGAAGCATGCGGCGCATTTAAGACTCCCCTTGACAAACACTGCCCCCCTTCCATCAATAGCGGATATCTTTTTCACCATCCTAATTACCGCCCTAAACTTGTTCTTCCTGTTTTCCTTTTGCCAGAACGTTCCCTCTGCCAATCTCGCGATATCATCAGTTGAAATACCATCTAACGCTTTGACAAAGTCTCGGAGAATCTGCGCGTCGTTAAGAGCCAACGGCACATTGGGCTCCACACTGATCTTGGGGGTTACAAAGGTTGCACCATCACCCACAAGCCCCGTCAACTTGAACGGCTCTTCACCCAGCGCCCACGACTTCCCATCATCACTGCTCTTTCCCCGGTAGTTCGTCGCCTCTTTTTGTGACCGTTTGTCTTTGCCCGGAATACCCGTTACCTCCAAGAGAGTCGGTACAACGGAATATGACATCTTCACATCCTTCGCGCTCTCGAGGAATGCGGAAATTGCGCCCTGGTCCTTGACCTCGATCCAACGGTTGTTTTTCCAATTAGAACTGCGCATCGCATCTTGACGGAATGCATCTTTCTTTGATTCCAGGGTATTGATGACGAACCACTCCTTTGCTCCACCAGGACTGGAAACACCAATACAGGAAAGACTTAACGCTCGCTGGAATTTTTTGAGCTGCGGAAGTCCTATAAATGCAATGTCGATTCGGCCGTTGTTAATTGTCAGGCTGCCGAGACGCTCGGGCTCACCTGACGCGGAGTTCGCGTCCACGAACTCCAGAATTTTCGATGAAAGACTCTTGCTCTTATGTGGTGTGACATATCGCACGATCGGCCCAACTGCAGTTATTGTGTCGGCATTCGTGCCGAGATATTTTGTGTCGCGATTGGAATCAAGGTTGCCTACCTCCATTACGCGCAAGTTCATCGTTTTGTTGCCCATCATTGGTGGGCCTGGCAACACGAGTCGTTTGTTGGCGACTTGTGGCCCCTTCTTGTTGCCACCACCCTTGCCGCTTCCACGTTTCTTTTTCGTGGCACTCGGATTGGCGGCTGGTTGACCGCTTGATGTCGAATTGTCGGCACCGTCTTTTGACCGCGGACTTTGACTTGCGTTGCCTCCGTTGAGTGCGATCGGATTATCCTTTTCGCTGTCTGTCCGCTGGCTGCTTTCATCGTCGTTCTGATCCGATTTATTCTGATGCGGGGGACCATTGCGGTCTGCATCATCGGAACCGCCAGAGTTCTCGCCAACTCTCGCGACGCCGCCCGAACGGTTGCCGTGTTCTTCGTACCATTGGTACGTCATGAAGACGACGGAACCAATTACCGCAACCGCAACCGCGACCGCCGCCAGGATTACCTTCACCGTCTTGTTTCTGGCTTGGGCGTTCTGATTGGCCGGGGCGGAGTGTCGCTTGTGGTCCGCAATGCGATCACTCTGCTGCTGCCGCCTCATTAATTCCGATGAGTTATGGAGAGATGGAGGAAGCCCGGGTTGGGCGATTCCCGGTGGCTCGTTGTACGCCGGTGGGGCACCTGCGGGCGTTCGGGGTGGTTCAACATGGTGCATCGGCGGAGTCGGCGGCGCTATGTTCGGCGCCTTGTCGGGATCCATTGATATCGAATCAAGCTCAGGCGGCCCTGGTCGTCGCGTGACGCGCGTCGGTCTGTGGGCTTCGGCCGACTCATCGGGCACGGCCGCGGCCCGGTCACCCGTCTGGGCCGTCTGCACCAGGTCTCCCCCTGTGGGCTGCCCCAGCGGCGCGGTGAGATCGATCACCTCGCCGTGTCGGCTGTCTTTCGCGGCCTCGAACGCAGGTGACCCTTCGACCACGAATCGCCATTGGCAGGTCGTGTCGGCTAGCAAGTCGCTGTAGAAGGTACTGAAGGTCACCTGCCATCGTCGCGCCGGAGGAAGCAGCGCCAACGCCTCGCCGATTAGTTTCAGGGTGCGATCAGCATGCCAATGCGCCGATTTCGGTGCCGGGAGCAGGATGTAGATCGGTTCCCGCGGGGACTGCAGCGTGCGTTCAGCCAGCACCCCGGCCCATCCAGCCGCCTCAGGCGTCCCTCCACAAACCTCTCGCCACTCGGTGCACTGGGTCAGTGGCGAGGAAGTCGCTTGCACGGTCAGCGGGTCGACGTATTGCGACTGGCCGCTCCACGCCGATTTCATCAGACCGGGTTGAGCGAGGATCGTGGCTGGATCCCGGCCGTCGGTCTTCTCCGTATCGGAGAGAACCAGATGATGGGCGAGGTAGTTGGATCGCCCGGAGTAATCGTCCGAGTAATCCGAGACTCGGGAAATGACGTTGTACTTTCGGCGTCCGGCTGTGACGACCACGTGGTTGAAGCAGACCGGGTTTTGCGGATCGGGCGTGGGGTGGTAGATCGCGTCGTAGCTGGAGAGTCTCTGCAGGCTGGACTCGAGCGTCTCGTTGATCCCCCGAGTCTTCTCGACCGTGCAATACCCTGAAGACCCGGGTTTCAGGCCATCGGCTGCAGAGGTGTACAGGAGTTGATCCGCCATGGTCACTGCACCTCGGTTCTTCAATCGTCGAAGCTGTTCACGACCTGCCTCGACCGTCACTCACACGTAATACACGGCCTGCTGCAATCCTGATTATTCATGGCGCGTTGATCACCTGGGCTGCCCCAGCGTCGCGGTGAGATCGATCAACTCGCCATGTCGGCCTTCCTTCACGGCCCCGAACGCAGGTGACCCTTCGACCACGAATCGCAGGTGGTCCGCAATGAGATCACTCTGCTACTGCCGCCTCATTAATTCCGATGAGTTATGGAGAGATGGAGGAAGCCCGGGTTGGGCGATTCCCGGTGGCTCGTTGTACGCCGGTGGGGCACCTGCGGGCGTTCGGGGTGGTTCAACATGGTGCATCGGCGGAGTCGGCGGCGCTATGTTCGGCGCTTTGTCGGGATCCAGTGCCGGCGGCCCTGTTCGTCGGGTGACGCGCGTCGGTCCGTGGGCTTCGACTGGCTCATCGGATACGGCCGCGGCCCGGACACCCGTCTGGGCCATCAGCACCAGATCTCCCTCGGTGGGCTGCCCCAGCGGCGCGGTGAGGTCGATGATCTCCCCATGTCTCCCGTCCGTCGCGGCAGCGAATGCCGGTGACCCTTCGACCACGAATCGCCATTGGCAGGTCGTGTCGGCCAGTAAGTCGCTGTAGAAAGTGCTGAAGGTCACCTGCCAGCGTCGCGCCGGAGGCAGCAGCGCCAAGGCCTCGCCGACCATTTCCAGAGTGCGATCAGCAGGCCAATTCGCCGATTTGGGCGCCGGCAGCAGGATGTAGACCGGTTCCCGAGGGGACTGAAGCGTATGTTCAGCCAACACCCCGGCCCATCCGGCCGCCTCTAGCGTCCCTCCACACACCTCTCGCCACTCGGTGCACTCGGTGCACTGGGTCAGTGGCGAGGAAGTCGCCTGCACGGTCAGCGTGTCGACGTATTGCGACTGGCCGCTCCACGCCGATTTCATCACACCGGGCTGAGCGAGGATCCTGGCCGGATCCCGGCCGTCGGTCTTCTCCGTATCGGAGAGAACCAGATGATGGGCCAGGTAATTGGATCGCCCGACGTAATCGTCCGAGTAATCCGAGACTCGGGACAGCACGTGGTAGGAATACCGGCCGGCTGTGACGACCACGTGGTTGAAGCAGACCGGGTTTTGCGGATCGGGCGTGGGGTGGTAGATCGCGTCGTAGCTGGAGAGTCTCTGCAGGCCGAACTCGAGCGTCTCATTGATCCCCCGAGTCTTCTCGACCGTGCAACCCCCTGAAGACCCGGGTTTCAGGCCATCGGCTGCAGAGGTGTACAGGAGTT
>CAUZRQ010000206.1:0-8014 GCA_963582065.1 Planctomycetota bacterium
GAGTCCGGGTCACTGAGGAAACGTCCATTCGTTCCCGGTCAGTGGACCCGTTACTCGCGAGGTTCAACAGGGTGCCGCACTCTTCGACCGCCACGCCCCCCGGCGCACTTTTGGGCCGCCGTTTACAGGCTCACAGGCAGTCAGAAGAGCGGAGAGGGGGGGATTCGAACCCCCGGTCGCTTTGACACGACGCCGGTTTTCAAGACCGGTGCATTCGGCCACTCTGCCACCTCTCCGAACCGGGCCGCCCGCTACGACGACACGTCGCGGCGGCCGACTACTTCTGCTTCTGTTTCTTCTTGCCGTCCTTCTTGTCCTTCTTGGAATCGGCCGAGTAGGGCTTCTCCTTCTTCGGATCCGCTCCGAAGGACTGACGCAGTTGTATGGCTGCTGCGGTGACGGTCCTCATCGGGCCGGTCAGCTTCAGGAAGTAGTTGCCCTTGCCCTTGATATTGAGGATCACAGCCAGCATCCGCGCCTTCTTCATCGGCTTGGTGCGACGCTGGATCGGAGGACCGACCGGCTGGTTGTAGGTACCGGTGAGGTCCAACAGCAGGTAGGGACCCTGGGATGACTCGCCTTGTAAGACCTTCATCTTGCGGCCCTTGGCCTGGAACTGGCCGACCCAGCGACGGATGTTCGCATCAGCCCCGCCTCCGGCTCCATCAAAAAAGAAGATCGCCAACTCGGCGGATTGCGTGTCACCGGGCACGGCCGGCAGCTTGAACTGGCCCGCCCGCAGGCGACTGCGGGGCTTCTGCTTCTCCCAGGCCGTCGGGACCGTCAGCGTGATGTCCCGAACCTTGACCGTGGCCGTCTTGGCGGACTTGGCCTCCTTCTTGGCCTCCTTCTTGGCCTCCTTTTTCTCAGGGGCCGCAGCGGCCCCGAGCGAGGAAACGGCCAGGGAGAACACGGCCAGCAGGACGATGGGAAGACGATGGGGCATGAGCGGAGTCCCGGGTGGTGAGTAGGGGATGGGCAGCGGTGGCTGCGGTGCCTGATTCTCGAGCATCAATCGGGGGTTTGCAATGTAAGAAGCTGTTGGAGGTTTGTGTGTCCCGGCGAGCGACACCGGCCGGCGGTACATAAGGGGTCAGGCCCCCCCCACAGGTCCGCCGCAGGCGGATCAAACCCCGTGGGTGCGATCAGCCGTTGCGGAGCAGCTTCTTGAAACGCGACCACGGCCGCGCGTTGGCCACGTGCTTCTTCTCCAGGCCCGCTCGGCGGGCCTGGCAGACGCCCCACTGCATCACGTCCATCCCGCCGGTGCTGTGTGCGTCGGTGCTGATCACGATCGGGATGCCGTGCTCCCGGGCCGCCGCGGCGTGCAGGTCATCGAGGTCCAGCCGGCTGGGGTGCGCGTTGATCTCCATCATCACCCCGTGATCGGCCGCCGCCTTGAACAGGTCCGGATAACTGATCTCCGCTCCCGGACGCTTGCCGATCAAGCGACCGCTGGGATGACCGATGACGTCGACGTGAGGATTCCTGACCGCGGTCATCAGCCGCAGGTCGATCTGCTCGCGAGGCTGTTTCAGCCCGTAGTGCAACACCGCAATCACCCAGTCGGCCTCGGCCAGCACGTCGTCGGGCAAGTCCAGCGTCGCATCCTCCAGGATGTCGCACTCGATCCCGCACAGCACCTCGATCCCCGACACGCTGCCGCGGATCTCATCGATCTGCTTCCAGTGAGCCCTCAACCGCTTCGCATCCAGGCCACCGGCCATCGTGACCCGTTTCGAGTGATCGGTGATCGCGATGTACTTCCGCTTCCTGGCCTTCGCCGCGGAGATCATCTCCTCGATCGACGCCGTCCCATCCGTCGCCGTGGTGTGCATGTGCAGGTCGCCGCGGATGTCGGCCAGAGTGACCAGCTCGGGCAGTTTTCCCGCCTCGGCCATCTCGAACTCACCCCGGTCCTCACGCAGCTCCGGAGGGATCCACGGCAGACCCACCGCCGCGTAAACGTCCTCCTCGGTCCGACCGGCCACCCTGTTGCCCTCGTCGTCCTGATCATCGTTCTCCTTGAAAACCCCGTACTCGTTGACCTTCAGCCCCCGTTCCTGGGCACGGCGGCGGACGACGATGTTGTGTTCCTTGGAGCCGGTGAAGTACTGCATCGCCGCCCCGTAGGACTCCTCGGGCACCACCCTCAGGTCCATCTCCAAACCACCCGCCTCACGCTCCAGCAGCCTCACACGCTGTTTCGTCTCGCCCTGGGCCAGGACCTCGTCGACCAACTCGTGAGCCGCCAGCGCCTCCATCACCTCCGACGACTTCACTCCCTCGGCAATCGTCGCCAGCACGTCGAGGTCGCCGACGGTCTCCTTCAGCCGCCGGCTGCTGCCGGCCAGGCTGACCCGAGTCACCGAGTCGAGCTCGGCAAGATCCTCGACAATCCGGTCCACGGCCACCCGGGCCGTGGCCAGCCAGGTGCGGGTGCTGCCCTGCCGGGCCAGCGGGATGCCCTCGAGAATCGACTGCTCGGTCTTGGTGCCAAACCCCTTCAACTCGGCAATCGCTCCCTCGGTCGCCGCGGCCTCCAGAGCGTCTAGTGATTCCAGGCCCAGGTCCTTGAACAGGACGCCGACCTTCTTGGGGCCCAGGCCGGGGATCGTCAGCATCGACACCACGCCCGCGGGGACCTGCTCGCGGAGTTCATCGAGTTGATCCAGCTTCCCGGTCAGGACGATCGAGTTGATCTTCTCGGCCAGGTCCTTACCGATCCCGGAGAGTTCTTCGGGAGACCTCTCGGGGTCCTCGACCAGCCCCGCAATCGGTTCGGCCAGCGCCTCGATTGCCCGAGCTCCGTTGCGGTGAGCCCGGACCCGGAAGGGATTGGCTCCCTGGATCTCGAGCAGATCGGCCAGGTCGACCAGGACCCTCGCCACGTCCGCGTTGCTCATCCCTCGATCCGCCTGTGCTGTTGCACTGACACCGCTAGCGGCCGGCGATCGTGCTGCCGGGCAATTCCGGCCTCAGCAACCCCTCGACGATGACCACGCTGCGGGACACGACGATCGAGCGGAGCCTGAGGGCATGGCGAGAGGAGCCGTGGCGTGCGAGTCGAGCTCGTGACGGGATAACATGGTGAACGACCGTGCCGATGGCCGCTTCGTCGAGAGCCGTCGGTGCCTTTTCGGTCGCCGGCTTCTTCGGCTCGGCCGGCTTCTTGGCCTCGGCCGGCTTCTTCGGCTCGGCCGATTTCTTGGCATCGGCCGCCTTGGTCGAGGGCTTCACGAATTTCGGGATGACCTCGCCGGGGTCCGCATCGGGATCAACCGGCGGTCGGAGGGCTCGGGTGTCGACACCAGGATCACCGGCGGCCTGGGGGCCATCGACGAAAGTCCGGGCCGCGGGGGCGGCTCGCTGCCAGCCGCCGCCGACCGCTGTGGCCGACGCCGACCCCGAGGGCAACGTGATCGGGCAACCGCCGTATCCGCATGGTGAGCAACCCCAGGGGGCAGCGTAGCCGCGGCCAAAGGGCGATCCGCACGGGCTACAGCCGAACAGTCCCCCAAGCAGACTCAGCGGGTTGGGCAATCTCGGAAGGCAGGGAGCACCGTAGGGGCTGCGGTAGGGAGAACCGTAGGGCGAACCGTAGTAGGGCGCGGCGGCAACCGGCTGAGTGTAGACACGCTGCGGGGCGGCAGAGGTGTAGCCACTCGGCGGGCAACCGTAGGCGCCGTACCCCGTGGCATAACGGCCGTAGGAAGCCCCGTAGGAGGCCTGGTAGGGACCGCACGAGGTGCCGAACAGCGAGTCGACCAGCCAGGGGATCACTCCGGCATCGGCCGTCGACGCTGAGACGGACAGGGCCACGACCAGGCCGATTCCCAGTCGCAGTGCCCCGCGAAAGTGACGAGTCCAACTCACCAGGC
The DNA here is from genome assembly GCA_963582065.1 of Planctomycetota bacterium. GTDB lineage: Bacteria > Planctomycetota > Planctomycetia > Planctomycetales > Planctomycetaceae > UBA8437. The sequence goes on from CAUZRQ010000206.1 coordinate 3,882, forward strand.
TGTTCGATTTCATATCGCTTCATCCTCGGGTGTGACATCTCTGCGGCACAGGACTCGAGCAGATCAATCCGGAGTGTGTCGCAACCGTTCCCATCGACACAACCGGACCGCTATCCTGCACGTCTCCTGCTGACCCATCTGTTGTACCGGTGCCCAAAGAGCAGTGTCAACAGGCGGCCGGGGCCGGTCCTGCGAGCCCCGCCGCTGCCCTGAAAACACCTCCCACGATGGGCTCTCACGCCACGATGAAATCCGAGCACTTCCAGAGTCTCACGCCACTCTCGGGGCTCTTCGAACTCTGGGACCGCCGCTGCCAACCGCTCGGGCCGCCCGAGCCGCCTGCGGAGCCGGGTTTCAGCGGTGCCGGGGTGTTGCGGATCGAGACTGATCGTGGAGCACTGGCGGTTCGCAGCTGGCCGACTCCCGGGCTGACGCGGGTGCGGATCGAGGGGCTGCATCGGCTGCTGGAACACGTCGCGGACACGGTGCCGGTGGCGGTGCCCCTGGCGGCCAACGGTGGCAGCAGGCTGGTGGAATGGAACAGCCGTTTGTGGCAGCTGGAACCCTGGATGCCCGGAGTGGCCGATTTCCGGCTCGATCCCTCACCCGAGCGGTTGGCCGAGGCGATGGCGACGCTGGGACGGTTTCACCGAAGTGCACGGGAATTCGTGCCCCGGGGCGACGTGGCCGAGTGGTTCGGGTCCCATAGCGCAATGCCGTCCCCGGCCGTCGGCGAACGGCTTCGAAGACTCGCCGCCTGGGAACGGGGCTGGGACACGTTGGTCCTTAGAGCCCGTGGGACGGTATCGGGGTGGGAACGGGAGCAGGGTCAGCGGGATCAGCGAGGCTGGTCTGAGGTGATCGGAGAGATCGACAGGCTGTTTTGTCGTGGCAGGGGTTGGGTGAGGCGGCAGTTGAGTGTTTTCGTGAGCACGCTGTTTCGATGCCAACCGTGTCTCAGGGACGTGTGGCACGATCACCTGTTGTGGACCGGGAGCCAGGTGACCGGGCTGATCGACCCGGGGAGTGCCCGCATTGACAACGTGGCGATCGACGTGGCGCGACTGCTGGGCAGCCTGGTCAAAGACGACGCCCAGGGATGGGAGCGGGGGCTGGAAGCCTATGAGCGCGCGGAGGGTCTGTCGCTGGAGGAGACCGGGCTGGTGACAGTGCTCGACCAAAGCGGCGTGCTGCTGGCCGGAGCGGTCTGGGTCGAGCGGTTGGCCGACGGCACGGTGGCGAGGGGTTCAGCGGTCCGAGTGAGACGTCGGCTGGAGGAGGTTGTGCAGAGAATGCGGGCGTTGGTCGAGAAGACTGGCGTGGTGTGAACCGGCTGCGGGCTGCGGTGTGCGGCGGGTCACTCGTCGTCGAAACCGCCGCGCTGGAGGTCTTCGAGAGCCTCCTCGGCGGCCCGCTTGACTCCCTCGTCGGCGTCCGCCTCGACGATCCCCCTCAGGATCTCCTCAGACCGCTCAGCCCGCATTTCCCCGATCGCTTCGACCGCGGCGGCTCGCACACGGTTTTTTTCATCGGAGGTCGCCACCTGTTGGAGCACGTGCAGGTTTTCGGGCTCACCGAGTTCACCCAGTGCCCGCGACGACCAGACCCTCGGCAGCCACTCCTCGTCCTCGATCGCCATCTTCGCCAGCTTCCCGGCCAGCGCTCCGATTCCTGCGGCCCCGACCAGCCGGGCGGCCGGTGAACGGGTCAGCGGGATCGGGTGGTCGAGCAGTTCGGAGATCTGGCGATGCGACTCTTCGGTGAACACGCCGGTCATGGCCAGCAGGCTGCGTTCGGCGACGTTGCGGACCTTGTTGACCGGGTCGACCAGGGCGCCCAATAGCGCGCTGACGGTGTCGGGGTCGGGGTGGAATTCGAGTCCCGAGGCGGCCATCACGCGGAATTCGGATTCCTCGTGACCCAGCAGTCCTTTGAGACGTTCGACCCCGGCCTCGTCGGGCATCCGCGCCAGGGCCTGGGCCGCGGCGGTCCGAGCCGGAGTCCCCACGTCGGGGCTGATCACCAGCCCCGCCAACGCGTCGGCCACCTCGACCCCAGAAGATTCGGCCGCCTCGACAATCGCCTCGTTGCGAACCTCCAGGTCGGCATCCCCCAGGCGTTCAACCAGCCCCGCGTTCATCCCACTCTCCTATTCCCGCTCGGACCGCTACTGCAGCTTCCCCCGCCCGGCGATCTCCCACACCTCCTCGAGCACCCCCCCGCGGCAGGCGAAGAAGTGGTCGTGCAGCACGGTGGTGAAGTCGGCGTAGCCAACGATCAACTCGACCTTGTCACCGATCGAGAGGTCCAGCGCGTCGCCGACCAGGTTCAGCTCGCAGTGCTCGGCACTCATGCGGACCACCTCGGTCTCGGGATGGTCCTTGACCAGCGGCAGGTGGGCGTCGGGGCTGAGCGTCTTGCGGCCGCTGTCGAGGACGGCTCGGGTCTTTTCGGGACGAGAGACCACCGTGGCCAGCACCGTCAGGCCGTACTCCAGGCCCGTCACGCCCATCTGCAGCTGGTAGACCGGGTCGGCGAAGATCCCGCCACCGGCCTGCAACTCGGTCACCGCCGGACAGTCGCTGGTGTACTGGTAGCTGCCGGTGCCCCCGGCACTGACGATGTCGCAGACCAGGCCCTCGTCTCGCATCGCGTCCCGGGTCTCTTCGAGCAGTCTCATCGAGGCGTTGATCGAGCTCCGCTTCTCCTCGGGATCCTCCACCCTCAGCAGGTGCCCCTCATAGCCCATGATCCCCACCAGGCTCAGGCCATCCAGTTCGGCGGTGGCCCGTGCCAGTTGCAGGGCGTCACGTCCTGGCAGCACTCCGACGCGATCCAGCCCGACGTTGATTTCCAGGATCACCCGGCAGGTGACTCCCGCATCGGCACAGGCGGCTGCCAGCGGCTGGGCCTGAGCGAAGTGATCGATGGCGATGATCGGGTCGGCCGTCTCGCACAGCCGGGCGACTCGACGCACTTTTGGCTGGCCCACGATCATGTTGGCGACCAGGATGTCGGTGATCCCCGCTGCGGCCATCACCTCCGCCTCGGTCACCTTGGCGCAGGTCACCCCGATCGCTCCGGCTTCACGCTGCCGATGGGCGATTTCGGGGGTCTTGTGGCACTTTTCGTGAGGCCTCCACTGCTTGCCGCGTTCGCTCATGAACGAGGCCATTTTCGAGATATTGGCTTCGAGCACGTCGAGATTGATGCAGAGGCTGGGGGTGTCGAGATCGGCGTGGGGTATGCCGGGAGCCGGGAGAGTGGTCATCGTGCTGGGGGCTCAACTGCAGGAGACGGGTGGTTGGAGGACTCTGGGCCGCCGGCCCATGATAGCCGACCGGTGACGTGGTAGGAATCGGACGAGGCGTACGGGGACCGGTCGAAAAACAAACTTGGCCGCGACGGTTGACAGCCGCCGGGGGGCTGATACCATGGCTCGATGCGCTGCTCATTGAGTGGTGCGCAGGAGAAGTCGTTTCGACGTCGTCTCCGATGCCTTCGGGCAGTTCTTTGACAACTTGGTTGGTGGCCCTCGTTCAGCGATTTCAGTCGCTGGATCCTTCGGGATGCGGCTGATTGCACAGGTTTGACCACTTGTGCATCCAGCATCAGACTTTTTTTTCTGCTAACAGTCCCCTGCCCGGCCAGAATCCTCGAGCGGCTCTCTGGAGTTGGTCCTTCGGGACCTGCGAAAGAGACACAAGAGGAGGAAGGCGTGGCAACGGGAAAGCAGTCATATGAAGGGTTTGATCCTGGCTCAGAATGAACGTTAGCGGCGTGGATTAGGCATGCAAGTCGAGCGAGAAGTCTTTGATGGAACCCTTCGGGGGGAAGTCATTGACGGACAGCGGCAGACGGCGTAGTAAGGCGTAGGTTACGTACCCTAGAGACCGGGACAGCTACGGGAAACTGTAGGTAATACCGGATGATCTCCCAGGACATGATCGTCCCGGGAGCAATTGGTGTGATTCCGCTCTGGGAGCGGCCTACGTGGTATTAGCTAGTTGGTGAGGTAATGGCTCACCAAGGCTGAGATGCCTAGGGGGTGTGAGAGCATGGCCCCCACGACTGGGACTGAGACACTGCCCAGACACCTACGGGTGGCTGCAGTCGAGAATATTCCGCAATGG
>CAUZRQ010000207.1:0-7900 GCA_963582065.1 Planctomycetota bacterium
GGACTGGCTCCGAAGCCTCGCCCGTGGCGGAGCGCAGGTGCCTGTCCCCCGTTTCCTCATTCACCACCCGGGACAGGCACCGCCGCCCCGCAAAAGGCGGGGCTCTGGAGCCAGTCCCTATCCCTTCCGCTTCCCCGTCTCACGATCAAACTCGTCAGGGCGTCGCTGCTTCGGCACAACGTCCTCGGTCTCCGTCTCCCACGCCCCCAACGCCTCTCGCATCTGCCTCAGCACCGCCTCATACTTCCTCACCCCTGCCAGGTTCTGCAACTCGAACGGATCGTTCTCCAGGTCGTAAAGCTCCTCGCTGGGCCGCGGCCGAACAAAGCAACCCTTCTGGTGGTCACTCAACCCGCCAGCGTCACGTAACCGGATCATGGCCTGAAAGGTGATGCTGCGGATAGCGTCGGCCGGAGGAGTCCCGGGAATATCGGTGTAGTAATTTCGGATGTAATTGAAGCGGACCGAATGCACGCTGCGGCCATGGTCATCGAAGTCGTGCCAGTTGTGCTCGGCGTAGGCATAGCGTCGGATCGTCTTGGACGGCCTGGTCAACAGCGGCACGAAACTCCGACCCTGAAACGTCTTGGGACGCCTCACCCCACAGAGATCCAGGATCGTCGGAGCCAGGTCGACCGAGCTGACGATGGAATGGCACACCGAGCCGGGCGTGATGACTCCGGGCATGCGGACCAAAAGCGGAGTCTTGATGCCGCTGTCGTAGAGCGTGGTCTTGCAGCGAGGAAACGGTCGGCCGTTGTCCGAGAGGAACAGGACCAGCGTGTTGTCGGTCTCGCCCTGGGCATCCAATTCGGCCAGCACGCGGCCGATCACCCCGTCCATCCGAGCAATCTCGTCGTAATACAACGCCAGGTCCTTCCGCGTCTCGGGCACATCGGGCAGAAACGGAGGCACGACGGCATCCTGGGCCTTGTGAGGCACGGGGATCGCGCCGGGGCGGTAGGGCCGATGAGGGTCAACGAAGGCAAACCACATGAAGAACGGCTTGTCGCGGGGGCGGTCCTTGAGCGTCTGGACCCAGGTGTTGATCTTCGGCCGCACCACGTCGAACTTGGTCTTGGCCGCCTTGCCCAGGTGCCACTTGCCCGCCGCGGCCGTGTGGTAACCGGCCGCACCCAGACGCTCGGACATCGTCACCTGGCTGAGGGGCAACGGCAGGTGCAACTGGTGGCCGCCGGTGGAATGAGGGTATCGGCCGGTCAGGATGCTGCAGCGACTGGGACTGCACGAACTGGTCGTCAGAAACGCGTTGGTGAACTTCATGCCCGAACGCGCCAGTGCGTCAATGTTGGGAGTGCGGATCCTGGGATGGCCGTAGGCTCCGCAGTCTTCCACCGCCATGTCGTCAGCGATGAAGAGGATCACGTTGGGCACGTCGGGCTCGTCGGCCACAACGGGCAGGGTCAACCCGCAGACCACAAGCAGCGTGGACACAATGGCAAGCCGCGACACGAGTACGTTCCTCGAAGATTCTGCAGAGGGGCCGGGTGAGGATCGTGCCGATTGTATGCTGCGGCAGGAATGACAATCCACATCATCGGCAACTCCGGAATCCCTTGGACGGGCTCGGGTCGGGGTGATAACCTGAGGCTGCAGGCGGGCCGCTTGGAAAGACGATTCACTCCGATGGACACGGCCCAGAAGCGGTGTGAAGCCTCGGCTGTTCGAGATGCTTGAGATGCTCGCGAAAACACGCGGCCCACTGACCCGAGCCTGGTGGCAACACCGCTGGGACGAGTTGCGAGACAGCTGGTCCTACTCGTTCGGACTCTCCACACTCTTGCACGTCGCAATTATCGTCGCCGTCGGCAGCCTGTGGATCTTCTCGGACAACAAGTCGGGAGTCGCACAGCTGGACTCGCGCTGGACCGACGCATCCGACACGCCGGTGCTCGAAGAACCCGTCGAGATGGCTTGGGCGAAGCCGGTTCCCGACGAGACGGCCGGCGGAAGCCAGACCCAGGCCTCGGCCGTCCTCTCACCTCCACCCTCACCGCGTGAGTTCACTCCCAGCGATTCGCTCAGCGGGAAACTCCCACCCAGTTGGTTCGCCGACGGAGTCTCCAACGAGGAGCTCGGGACCGACCTGTCCGACTTGGCCGGCTGGCAGGCCAGGCTCTCGAGGATCGGCACCGGACGGGGTCTTGCCAACGGAGCGGGCAACGGGGCCGGTGGTGCGTTCTTCGGCATGAAGGCGGCTGGCCAGAGTGTCGTGTACGTGGTCGATTGCTCCTCGAGTATGAACGTGCGGCACACGAGGTCTGCGACGAGGTTTCATCGGCTGAAGATCGAATTGCTCAACTCGGTCGCCACGATGAAACCCAACCAGAAGTTCTACATCATCTTCTTCAACGACCATCCGATCCCGATGCCTGCTCGCACGATGCAGCCGGCACGGCCGGCGTTGCAGAGGCAGTACCTCAGGTGGATGGCTCGGATGAGAGCCAATGGGAGGACCGATCCGTTGAGCTCGATGAAGATGGCTCTGAGGCTCAGGCCTGACGTGATCTATTTCCTCACCGACGGCAACTTCCACTTCAAGACTGCCATGGCGCTTTCGCGGATCCACCAACCCCACAGTGTGATCCACACGATCACCTTCGGCGAACGCGAAGCCGAGCCACTGATGAAGTCGATCGCCGTGGCCAACCGCGGCACATATCGGTTTATCCCTTAGCTCGGGGCCTGACGCCCAGCTCGGGGTCTGACGCCGTCGATGGCGGGCGCCAGCCCGCATTCGACGGGGCCTGACCCCTTCTTCACAAAGACCATCGCTACCCAAAAGGGGGCAGGCCCCGCATTCGGCGGGCTCAACGCCCGCCAACTGCGGCGTCTGACCCCGGCCCTGGAGTGATATTCCCCCGCCAACCCCGCCGCAATAGAATCCACGCGCAAACCTACTCAGCAGAAACGTCATCCGGATGACAGCGGGCCAGGTGGAATCCAGCGGACGAGGCACAGCCGGCCTGCGGTCCCGATCCTTCATCGCGCTGTTGGTCACGCAGGGCTTCGGCTCGCTCAACGACAACATCTTCCGCTGGTTCTGCGTCCTGCAGGGCATGAAGATCGCGTCGATGAAGACCTCGACCATGTCGCTGGGTCTGATCTGCTTTACCATCCCCTACCTGCTGCTCGCTTCGCACTCGGCCTACGTCAGCGACCGCTTCAGCAAACGCAAGACGATCGTCGCCTGCAAGATCGCCGAGATCGTGATCATGGCGATCGCCGTCGGTGCCATGGCCCTGGGCGCCGTCGACGAGATGCTGGGCATCTACCTGGTCTTCGCCGCGGTGTTCCTGATGGGCAGCCAGAGTGCCATGTTCGGGCCGGCCAAGTTCGGGTCGATCCCCGAGATCGTCCGTTCCGAGAAGATCTCGGAAGCCAACGGCCTGATGCAGATGGTCACCACGGCCGCATCGGCACTGGGCATGTTCGCCGGATTCGTCGTCTCTGCCATGGCCGATCTCTCGACCAGCGAACCGACGCTGGGGGGGCTGATGTGGCCCGCCGCAGTCCTGATCTCGATCGCCACACTCGGCATGCTCGCCAGCCTGTTCATCGAACCGCTGACATCCGCCGACCCGGAGCTGAAACCACCCAACCCGCTCATCGAAACCGTGGCCAACCTGAGGCTGCTGTTTGACAACCGACCTCTGTTCCGAGCGGCATTGGGTGAGGCGTTCTTCTGGTTCCTGGCCAGCCTGGCCACTTCGGCCATCACGCTGATGGGTGTCGACGTACTGGGCCTCTCGCAGATCAAGACCGGCATGCTGGCCATCGCCCTGGTGCTGGGGGTCGGAACCGGCAGCGTGCTGGCCGGCATGATGTCCGGCGGCAAGGTCGAACTGGGCCTGGTCCCCCTGGGGGGCGCGGTCGTGGCCCTGGGCGCACTGGCGCTGTTCTGGTTCACCGCGGATGTCGATCCGACCGACCCCGCCACCCAGGTCGCCGCGGTCTGGCCGGCCGCCGGCAGCCTGGTCGTGCTGGGGCTGGGGGCCGGGTTCTTCATCGTCCCGCTGGTCGCATTCCTGCAAGATCGCAGCCAACGCAAGACCCGTGGCCGCATCCTGGCAGCCGCCAACTTCATCTCCTTCAGCATGATCATCGTCTCGGCCGTCGCCTTCTACGCGGTCACCGAAGGACTCCTCGACTGGGGCGCTCCCACCATCTTCCTGGCCACCGGCATCGGGACCATCCCGATCCTGATCTACGTTCTCTGGCTGCTGCCCCAGGCCAGTATCCGCATGGTCATCTGGCTGCTCAGTCGAGTCGTCTACCGGGTCAGAGTGTTCGGCCGCGAGAACATCCCCGAACAGGGCGGAGCGTTGATCGTCGCCAACCATATCTCCTACATGGACGGGTTCCTTCTGCTGACCAGCTCCTCGAGACCCATCCGCTTCGTGGCGCACGCCGACCACGTCAACCGCTTCGGCATCGCAGGTCTGTCACGGCTGATGGGAGTGATCCCGATCCGCAGCACCGATGGACCCAAGGCGATCGTCAGCAGCCTCAGAGAGGCCCGCGCGGCGGTCGAGGATGGCGAACTGGTCTGCATCTTCCCCGAAGGTCAAGTGACTCGCAGCGGGCACGTCGAGCAGTTCCATCGAGGAATGATGCGGATTGTTGACGGGCTCGACGCGCCGATCGTCCCCATCTACCTCGATGAACTCTGGGGCAGCATCTTCAGTCATGAAGGAGGCCGGTTCCTGTGGAAGATGCCTCGCCGATGGCCCTACCCGGTATCGATCCACATCGGAGAAGCCCGCGAGTGTCCCGAGAAGGTCGAAGAGGTGCGAGATTGGGTCCTGGCATTGGCTCCAACCGCGACGGAATCCAGCACCACAAACCCCAAGAAAGCCGATACCCAGTAAGGCCCGGGGTCTGACGCAACACCCGGGGTCAGGCCCCTCACCCCGCCACCCACCCCCCCAAACCAATCGCCCTCCGGAGGACAAACCGTGACAACCAAAACCAACGGCATGGTCCCCGTCAGGCAGCTGATTCGCAGCTGCAAATCAGCCGGCAGCCGACAAAAGATCGCCGATTCCTCGGGCAAAGCTCTCGACGGCACAAAACTGCTAGCCGGCACGGTGGCATTGAAACGAATCCTCAACCGAGGCGCACTGGACGCCGACGACAAGATGGTCGGAGTGCTGATCCCGCCCTCGGTCGGCGGCACGATCGCCAATACCGCATTGACGCTCGATCATCGAGTGGCCGTCAACCTCAACTACACGCTCTCAGCGGAAGTGATGAACTTCTGCATCAAGGATTGCGGCATCAGGAAGGTGCTCACCAGCCGAGCCTTCATGGAGAAGCGGCCGTTTGAGCCCGATGAGGCGGAACTGGTGTATCTCGAGGACCTCAGCGAGCAGGTCACCGGGTTCGACAAGCTGATCGGCATCCTGCAGTCCAAGCTGCTTCCCGCGGGGCTCCTCGACAAGATCCATGGTCTCGAGAGGATCGAGTGGGACGATTTGATGACGATCATCTTTACGTCCGGCTCAACCGGTGACCCCAAGGGAGTCATGCTCTCGAACCGCAACGTGGGTACGAACATCGAGGCGGTCAACGAGATGTTCCACATCACGGCCGAGGACGTGATGCTGGGCGTGCTGCCGTTTTTCCATTCGTTCGGGTTCATGGGCACGTTGTGGCTGACGATGACACTGGAAGCCAGTTGCGTCTACCACTTCAATCCGCTCGATTCGCGGACTGTCGGCACGCTGTCCGAGGAGCATGGGGTGTCGATCATCCTGGCGACACCGACGTTTTTGCGGAGTTACATGCGGAGGTGTACGCCCGAGCAGATGCATCGGCTGGACTTGGTGATTGTCGGTGCCGAGGCGTTACCGAAGGATCTGGCCGAGCAGTTCCAGGAGAAGTTCGGTATCGAGCCGACCGAGGGATATGGGACGACCGAGTTGTCTCCGGTGGCGTCGATGAACGTACCGGCCCATCGAGCGGCCGAGGGTTCGCCTCCGGGTTCGCGGCTCGGGACTGTCGGCAAGGTGGCCCCGGGCAGTGAGATCAAGGTGATTGATGCTGACAGCCGTCAGGACCTGGGCATCGACACCGAGGGTCTGTTGGTCTACCGGGGCCCGAACGTGATGATGGGGTATTTGAACAACGAGGAGGCGACGGCCGAGAAGATCCGTGACGGCTGGTACGACACGGGCGACATGGGGGTGATTGACGGTGAGGGTTTCATCACGATCACGGGTCGGATGAGTCGTTTCTCGAAGATTGGCGGCGAGATGGTGCCGCACATCAAGATCGAGCAGGAGCTGGAGCGGATGATCGAGGGCGATGACGAGGACCCGGTGATCCAGGTCGCGGTGGCAGCGGTGCCTGATGCCAGAAAGGGCGAGCGTCTGATCGTACTGCACCGCAAGTTGCCCGCGGCGATCACGATCGACGCCCTGCTTCAGGGCCTCTCGGACCTGGGCCTGCCCAACCTCTGGATCCCGAATTCGGACAGTTTTCTGGAGGTCCAGGAGATCCCATTACTGGGCACAGGCAAGATGGACCTGAAGGCGGTCAACCAGGTGGCGACGGACCACTTCGGCTCTTCTTGACACAATCACGATCTACTTGCTACCTTCGCGCCCGTCGATCGGGGTCCCGCCCGACCAGTCCCCCGATCGACCCCACAAGGGGGATTAGCTCAGTTGGGAGAGCGTCTGGCTGGCAGCCAGAAGGTCAGGGGTTCGAGTCCCCTATCCTCCACTCGACCGGATTGCACCACCTCGCACCCGGCCGCAAACCCCTGCAAAACAGGGGTTTTCTTATGCGCGGCCAATTCGGGTTGCGCCCCCCTGCGAGGCAAAACGGCCGGTTGCTGACCCTCTTTTTGACCCTCTTTTGCCGCACCCTGCCCCACCGCCTTGGCGAACAGTTGAGACGCAGACCCACACAGAACGTTTTCCGAGAAACGTCATCATGACCAGAAAGTGCTCCCAGATTTTCGGCACTCGGCTCACCCGACTGACAGCCGTAGTGTCGGTGTTACTGTCCTGCATCGTGCTGGACATCTCCGACATCCGAGCGGAACCACCTCGTTCGATCACCGGAAAGAAAGTCATCAGTTTCGGCTGGGACATGCCGTCGGCCACCGAATTTCCCGAACACGCCCGCCGGTTGGAGACCAGTGGCCTCGATGGAGTGGTGCTCAACTTCACGCGGCGATACGACGGGCCGAATCCCGGCGGGCAGGACGACGTCTATGACATGAGGTATCGCTGGGTTCACTGGGAGCCGATCAAGCTGGCCGAGATCCAACACAACATCGACGCACTAAAATCGGTCGACAGCCGGAAGTTGAAGCACAATTTCCTGGCGATGTACACGAGTTCCAACGCGACCAGCGTGTCACCGGCACAGTTCTTCATCTGGGACAAGCAGAAATACGACATCTCGAAATTCAAGCCGTTCCGTCCCAACCGACCGGGCGAGCCGCAGCGTTGGCCCAAGAATCCTCGCGGGTACTTCGACGCGTTCAGGAACAACATGGTGCTGGCCGCCAAGCTCTGTCGCCAACTGGGACTGGCCGGATTCTGCATCGACCAGGAGACCTACGGCCGGGGCCCGATGGACGACGTCTGGCCCAGGCAGGTCTTCGGCGAGGACCTGCCCACGATCCGGGCCCGTGTCCGCAAGAACGTGGCCGCGGTGTTCCGGGCCGTCTGCAAGGAGTTTCCTGAAATCACGATCCTGCTGATTCCCGGAGGACGTTACGACGACGACTGGGAACACAAGGACTCGCTGGCGATGGCCTTCACCGACGGAATTCTCATGGGCCTGGGACCGAAGGCCTCGTTGCATGACGGAGGAGAAAAGGCCTACGACATCAGCCGCCACAAGCGGTTTGTCGCTCTCA
>CAUZRQ010000208.1:0-7833 GCA_963582065.1 Planctomycetota bacterium
GCCGCCCGGTGCATCAGCCCCCGGGCATGCACCTCGCCGCGGGTCGCCTGGCCGATGACTCGATCGTCGGCATCGACCACGTCGAACAGTTCATCTGGGTTGTCTCGAGGCATGCATCCGAGCCCGGAATGGTCGCTACGCCAGTAACGCATGCCGTGAACTCCAGAACAAGTGAATCGTCCCGATCTTGATGGTTCCGAAAAATCCACCGTATAATCGAATCGGTGGACCACCCCTCTCGCACCACTTCATCTCCACGGAAACCATACATGCGTCGTCTGTTGATCCTGACGCTCTGCGCGCTGCTCGCCCTGGCGACCTCCGCCGCCGACGCTCAAACCAAGAAATCCGGCAAGCGTCGTGCCGCTACCAAGAAGTCGGGCAGGAAGGCCGGCAAGAACAAATCGGCGGCGAAGAAGCCGAAGCTGCCGCCGCTGAAGACCGCCGCCGACAAGCAGAAGTTCCTGGCCGCCATCCGCGACTCGATGCCCGTCCGTCGTGCCGGCGGCAATATCCGCTACACCCCGCTGGACCTCGATCGATCGCTGGAATATCGGGTCGGCCGCGACCGGTCCTATGCGCCGGTGATCAACGACGAGCGGTTCGTTCGCCGTGTTCACCTCGACCTGGTCGGCCGACCCCCCACGGGCAACGAAGTCCGCGAGTTCACCGCCGACACCACCTTCTCGAAACGCCCGCGGCTGGTCGACCGGCTTTTGACGACCGAGGCGTACGCCAGGAAGTGGGCCCGGTACTGGAAGAACGTGATCTTCTTCGAGGCGACCGCCAACCGAAACCGCACCAACCCGCAGGCGCTGGAAGACTGGCTGACCGAGCAGTTCAAGAAGGGGGCCGCCTGGGACGCGATCGTCGCCGAACTGGTCTCGGCTATGCCGGTCCGTGACAAGAAAAAGAAGAAGGAAAAAAACGACTGGAGCCAGAAGACCGGACAGAACAACTTCGTGCTGGCCTACGAGAACAAGCCCCCGTTGCTGGCGGCCCAGACCGCACGGCTGTTCATGGGGATCAGCATCCAGTGCGCCGAGTGTCACGACCACCCGTTCGACAAGTGGAAACGCGAGCAGTTTCACGAGCTCGCCGCGTTCTTTTCGCGGGGCAAGTACTACATGCCCAACCTCGACAATCCCGCGAAGAAGACCGAGATGAAACCGAAGTTCCTGCTGGGAGAGGAGCCGCCGGTCAAGCTGACCATTCATCAGCGCCGCGTCGCCATCGCCGCCTACCTGGTCTACAACCAGGACAACTACTGGTTCGCCCGCGCGTTCGTGAACCGGATCTGGAACGAACTGGTCGGCGACGGCTTCTACGCGGTCGACAGCCTCGGTCCCGACCAGGAGTGTCTGCACCCGTCAGTCGTCAACCGCATCGCCGCGGTCTTCCGCTACCGCAAGTTCGACCCCCGCTGGGTCTTCCGGTTGCTGCTGAATTCCCGGGCTTACCAGCGTGACATCCGGTCGATCGACAACGACGAGGACCTGTTCACCGCCGTGCGTCCGATCCGGCTCAACTCGGCCCAGGTCAAGTCGAGCGTCCTGCGGCTGACCGGCGCCAACCGCAACATCAGCCGGTCGGTCGACCGCGAGTTCCGGTTCGACCCTTCGATCCCGCAGAGGGATCTCGAAGGAACCGTCCAGCAGGCGCTGTTCCTGATGAACAACCCGACCCTGCAGAACAAGCTCAACCAGAGCAAGCTCAAGAAGCGACTGGTCAAGATCAAGCAACCCCGTCGCCTGCTGACTCAACTCTACCTGGCCGTCCTCTCACGCCAGCCGACCGACAGCGAATACGCCCGTGGCCGGAAACACCTCCGCGAGGTGCCCGACCAGGCCGAGGCGGTCGAGGACCTGCTGTGGGTGCTTGTCAATTCGACCGAGTTCCTCACCAAGCGCTGATCCGCCACGAGACCCCGGACCCACCATGATCACCCCGCACCCGCCAACTCTCTTTGACATGCCGCTTTCCCGCCGCCAGGCCCTGGGACTCTCGGCCGCATCGCTGCTGGGCCCGCTCGGCCTCCATGCCGAGCAGATCAAGAAACAGCAGCGTGCGTGCATCCTGGTCTGGCTGGCCGGTGCACCAAGCCAGATGGAGACCTGGGACCCCAAGCCGGGGACCGGCAACGGGGGACCGACCAAGGCGATCAAGACGGCCCTGCCCGGCGTGTCGATTGCCGAACACTGGCCGCAGATGGCCAAGGCACTGGGGGAAGTCGCGATCATCCGTTCGATGGTTGGCAAGGAAGCCGCCCATGCCCGCGGCACCTACCACCTGCACACCGGTCGCCGGATGGGCGGACCCGAAAAGCACCCGAACTTCGGCTCGGTCGTCGCCGCCGAACTCGGCGACACCAACTCCGAACTGCCCAACTTCGTCAGCGTCGGCCAGACGCTCAGCAGCGGGTTTCTCGGGGTCAAGGTCGCCCCGTTCATCGTCAACCGCGCCGGTCAACTTCCGGCCAACGTCTCGACCACAGTCACCTCACCACGTATTTCCCGCCGCCTGGCCCTGCTGAAGGCCCAGGACGCGGATTTGTCCGAGGCCGGTGCGGCGGCCCTGGTCGAGGAGCACCGGGTGCTGTACGAACGAGCTCGCCGGTTGATGACCTCGCCCAAGCTCAAGGCCTTCAAGCTCAACGACGAACCCGCCGCCAGGCAGCAGGCCTACGGCAAGAACCAGTTCGGCCAGGGGCTGCTGGTCGCACGTCGACTGGTCGAAGCGGGCGTGCCCTTCGTCGAGGTGCGGCGGGGTGGCTGGGACATGCACAACAGCCTGTTCACCCGGATCAAGCCGGCCGCCGCCCAGGTCGACCGCGGTGTGGCCTCGCTGCTGGGTGACCTGAAACGACGTGGCCTGCTCGATCGAACGCTGGTGATCGTCGCCGGCGAATTCGGACGAACGCCCAAGGTCAACAGCAAGTCGCCGGCTCCCGGGCGGGATCACTGGGCCCGCAATTTCGGAGTGATGCTCGCCGGTGCGGGGATCCGCGGCGGTCGCGTGGTCGGCAAGACCAGTGCCAACGGCCAGGAAGTCGTCGACGGGGCGGTCTCGGTCGAAGACCTGTTCCAGACGATCTGCCGCGCGATGAAAATCGATGCCGACAAGGAACTCTACACGCCCGGCGGACGACCACTGACAATCGTCGACGGCGGGAAGCCGATCAGCGAGATCCTGGGCTGACTTGCCGAGAGCGGCAAGTCGGTTACGACGCAAGCGTCCCGGCCAGTTGCACCAGCAACTCGTCGTCGATCAAAACCCCCTTGGGAACTTCCTTGATCCCGTCGAGCACCCCCAGCACCTGCTCGTCGGAGAGTTCGATGCCCAGTTCATGCAACCGGTGTGCGACCGCCCGGCGACCACTGTGCCGGCCCAGCACCAACCGGATTCCCTTGGCCCCGATCTGCTCGGGCCGGTAGGGCAGGTAGGTGTCGAGGTTCTTCAACAGCCCGTCCTGGTGGATCCCCGCCTCGGTGGCGAAGATGTTGTCACCGCCGACGGGTTTCATCGGCGAGAGCCCGATGCCGGTCAACTCGGCAACCAGCTGCGTCAACTCGTACAGCTTGGTCGTATCGATCTGCATCTTGACGCCGTACTGCTCCTGGTTGAGCTGTAGCGCCATGGCGACCTCTTCGAGTGATGCATTGCCGGCCCGTTCGCCGATCCCGTTGATCGTGCACTGGACCACGTTGGCCCCCTCCTGGATTCCGGCCAGCGTGTTGGCGACGGCCAACCCGAGATCGTTGTGGAAGTGGACGGCCAGCAGCGCCCGGTCGATGTTCGGCACGTTGTCCTGGATGTAGCGGATGATCTCCCGGACTTTCTCGGGTGTCATCACGCCCACCGTGTCGGGGAACCCGATCGTCGTGGCCCCGGCATCGATCGCCGCCTTGTAGCATTCGACCAGAAACTCGGGCTCGGTCCGGCTGGCATCCTCGGGGCTGAACGCCACGATGTCGAACTTGCTGCTGGCGTATCCCACCGTGTCGGTGACCAGTTCGAGTACCTCCGGCTGTTGTTTCCTCAGCTTGTGTTCGCGGTGCAGCGGGCTGGTCCCGCAGAACAGGCTGACGCCCCGCTTGTGGCGGGAATTGCCCGAAAGCGCCTCCTCGGCCGCATCGATGTCTCCTCGAACCGTCCGGCACAGCGCGGTCAGCACCGGCCCCTTGACGACACCGATCATCAGGCGGATCGCCTCGATGTCGGCCTGTGACGAGGCGGGGAAACCGGCATCCAGCGAGTGGACCCCGGCGGCCTCGAGGGCCAGGGCGATCCGCACTTTCTCGTGCGGTTCGAGCGTCGCGCCGGGCATCTGCTCGCCGTCACGCAACGTGGTGTCACTGAACAGCACGGTGTCACCACGACGGTGATGGTTGATCACCGCCCGCTTCACCGCGCCGCGGACCTTGTTCTCAATACCCTTGAGGAATCCCGACGTCGCCATGGAATCCATTCTGATGCGAGACCGAAGCTGAGTAAAGAACCACAACGGAAACGGCGACAGCCCGGGATCAGGGTGCCGTCCCCGTGGCGGTCGTTCCCA
The DNA here is from genome assembly GCA_963582065.1 of Planctomycetota bacterium. Lineage (GTDB taxonomy): Bacteria > Planctomycetota > Planctomycetia > Planctomycetales > Planctomycetaceae > UBA8437. The sequence continues at coordinate 4,559 of CAUZRQ010000208.1, forward strand.
ACAACTTCGGCAACTCGGTCTTCAGGTCCGCCACGGTCGTCTCGGCACTGACCACCGTCCCCCGGCGATCGAGCAGGACCATGGTCGGCAGCGAGAGGATCCCCAGCTGCCGGGCCAGCCGGCTGTCGAGCCCACCGGGTTCGTGAAGAGTCGCCCAGGTGATGCGGTGAGTCGAGATGTAGGCGGGGACGGGGGCGCGTTCAAGATCCAGGTTGACGCCCAGGATCTCGAAGCCGCGAGCTCGATACTGCGCGTAGAGTGCCTGCAGTGCCGGAACTTCCTCGGTACACGGCTTGCACCAGGTGGCCCAGTAGACCAACAACAACACCTTGCCGCGGTACGCGTCGCTGCGAACGATCGTCTTCGCCAGGCTTCTGCCGCTGACAACCAGGGGCTTTCCCTTGAGATCCAGTCGCACCAGTGCCCCCGCAGCCCGTTCCCCGGCCGGTGTCCGGGCATGCCGGCGGGCCAGTTTCGAATACCACGACCTGGCGTCATTGACGCGGGCCGCAAATTCGTGAGCGGTCCCCAGTTGCCAGATCGCCTCGGGAGTATCCTCGGCCTTCGGATAGGCGGCAATGAACCGTTCGAGGTCGACCAGCCACACCTGCTGGGCCTTGAGCTGTGCGGCTTGCTCGGTGGCGGCCTGCACCGACCGGCTGTAACGAGCCAGCAGGTGACGGTAGGTCACAAACGGCACCAGCGGCGCCTTCGGGTTCACTTTCCTCAACCGAACCTCCTCGGCAGCCAGTCGCCCCAGCGCGTCGGGCCACGCGGCGGACTGGACCAGCGCCGTCAGGTTGTCGATAAACTGGCGTCCCCACTGGTCGCGCTCCGACGGCGTCGCCGCCGCCTGGCTGAGCCCCGAAAGAACCTCGTTGCGACGGGCGTGGTAACGCGATGCGACGGCCCGTGGTGCACTGGCGACCGGAGCAGCACCGTCGAGCTGGCGGAGTTGATCGAGCAGCTTCTGCATGCGTGGCGACACGCCCGGTGCGCCGACCGCGATGCTGGGAATGGACGGCTGCAACAGCAGCCCACCGGAAGTCACCTGCACCGTGTCACCGGCCAGCGGAGACGGAATCGATGTCAGCTTCCAGACCTGGCCCACCTTGACCAGTTCGCCGATCTGCACCAGCCCACTCTTGCCCCCCGCATCAACGATCGCCAGGGTGCTCTCGTACACCTCCAGGTCACCGGTGGCCTTGCCCGTGTCAGCAGGAATCAGCCCGGGTTGTGAGCAGTCGAAACGGATCCAGCGAGTTCCGGCGGCCATGGCAGGGATCTTGGCCAGCCGCTTGGCGGGATCGGCCACCGCTGCCAACAGGGACTTCCCGAGTTTCGCCTCGATTCCCAGCGTCCGGATGTCCTGGACGGTGATCAGGACGGTCTGCAACAGGTTCACGTCACGCCGAAGCAATGCCTCGACAGCCACACGGCTGGTTTCCTCGGCCGAAATCCGTCTCCACGAATCGATCCGACCGTCTTCGTTCAAGTCGAGTCCCCATCGCGAACCGCCGGTGTTGAGCCATCGCGACTGGTCGACCTTGCCGTTGTGGTTGGCGTCGATGTCGCGATAGACTTCGACGCCGTTCTGGAAGTAACGCCACTGATCGACCAGGTTGTTCCCGTTGGTATCAAGAAACTGCCGCAGAACCTGTCCCGAGGAACCCACGACCTTCCATCCGCTGTGGGTCCGACTGCGGTCGATCTCGACCTCGCACTTGGACACTTCGGCCGCCGCGGGCTGTTCGTACTCCACGCCTGCCTGCAACGGCTGGAACTTCTCGAGCATGAACCGGGCCTGCGGTGGATCATCGGCGTGGACCGGCCTCGGAAGGCCGACAGCCACCACCAACAGGCACCACGACAGACAGGCAGTACGACGAGAATGTGACATCGGTCTTGCTCCGCAAACGACAGGCCGACCGGTCGACCAACTCGGCGACCGGGGCCGCGGATTGTAGGTCAGTCGCCCCGATCAGGTCAGCAGCAGTTTGACCCTCAGCCACGCGAAGCCCCTTCCCATGCAATCCCCACCACGTGTCACCACCTCGCACCAGCGACGGTTCACCGTCACCGCCGAGGATCTCGTCAGCCTCGGCCCGGGAAAACTCGATCCCGTCTTCTCGACTCCACGGCTGGTGTGGCACGTCGAGGAGACCGCGCTGGAACTCCTGGGCCGGTACGTCGACGACGACGAGGTGTCGGTGGGAGTGACCGTGGACGTGGCCCACGTGGGAGCGGCCCTCGAGGGACACGAGGTTGTCTGCGAGGCGCGGGTGGTCCACGTCGACGGACCCACCGTGGTGTTCCACGTCGAGGCCCGCGAACGTGATCGGCTGCTGCTCTCGGGAGTCCACCGCCGGCGGGTCGTCCGTATCGAGCGGCTGCAGAACCAGCTCGAGCGGCTGAAGAGTCGCTGACCGGTCGCGGGGCCTACTTCCCGGCTTCCAGGCAATAGAGGTGATCGAAGCCGCGGAGGAACATCCGGCCCCCCGAAACGGCCGGGGTGCTGTGCACCTGTTCGCCCAGCTGCGACTTGCCGAGCACCTTGAACGCGGTTCCCGAGGCGATCACCACCACCTCGCCCTTGTCACTGATGTTGTAGATCCTGCCGTCGACACAGATCGGGCTGGCCCAGAACTTGCCGCCGACCCGTTCGGTCCAGATCGCCTTACCCGTCTTCGACTCCAGGCAGCTGACCACGCCGTTGTCGCACCAGAAGTACAGGTGCTCGCCGAAGGCCAGCGGAGTCGGGACATACGGCAGGTTCTTCATCCCGGACCAGACCACCTTGTCGGTGGTGACCTCGCCCTCCTGGTCGACCAGCACGGCCGACAATTCCTTGCCACGACCGCCGCCGCCGGTGATCGCCATCACCAGGCCACCGGCGATGACCGGGGAATTGACCGCCCGCGAGTTGAACAGGTTGGCCCGCCACAGCAGCTTGCCGTTGCGGGGATCGAAACTGGCGAGTCCGTCGCCGGTGTTGCTGGTGAACAGCTGCGGCGTCTTGCCTTCGCGTTCGAGGATGACCGGCGTCGAGTGAGCCGTCAGCCGGACCTTCCGCTCGGACCGCCAGCGGACCTTGCCGGTGGCGGCATCCAGTCCGGCGATCACCGACGGGCCGTCGTGCTGGCTGGCAACGATCACCGTGTCCTTCCAGACGATCGGCGAGGTGCCGCAACCGTGTCCGTGCTGGTTGTAGAATCGACCCACGTCGGTCTGCCACAACGACTTGCCGGAGAAGTCATAGGCCCTCACGACGGTGT
>CAUZRQ010000209.1:0-7826 GCA_963582065.1 Planctomycetota bacterium
TGGGTCAGTCCCTTGAGGTGCACCAGCCCCGCGTCGGTGACCTGGGTGTCGGTGAAGTTGAGCGATTGCAACTGGGTCAGTCCCTTGATGTGCACCAGCCCCGCGTCGGTGATCTGCCGGCAAGAACGCAGACTTAGCGTCTGCAGGTTGATCAACCCCTTGATGTGCACCAGCCCCGCGTCCGTGATCCTGGGGCCGTAGACGAGGTTGAGCGTCTGCAGGCTGGTCAGCCCCTTGAGGTGCACCAACTCCGCGTCGGTGACAAAGGTACGAAGGAAATTGACTTCAACAACTTCGCCTTGTTCATTGCGTTTGATCTTGGCCCCCAGCTTCTCCAACGTGGCGACGGAATCGGCGCCAGCAGCTTGAGCAGGCAACTCGTCAGCCTTCGTCTTTGGCGCACCTGCCGCCACGTTCTTGGACTTCACTCGGGAAATCGCCGGCGAAGACGGGGTCGCAGCATCGCCGGGTGAGGTTTCCTCGCCGCCACACCCCGCGATCCCGATCACCAGCACCGCCAGCAGAACTCGCATCACATCTCCCCAGGCTCGGACACGTTCCCCCCAGTCTCCCCACCCCAGCCCCGGCGTTCAACCCGCTGGGCGGTGTGACCAGGAACCGAACCGACCCCCCACCCCTCTCTGGGCTGGAGTCCCTACATAACCCGTCTTCGCCGCGACGGGGAAACGGGCTGACGCTCCGACGCCGGCTAGGGCGTATGCCACAGGCAGTGGCTTGAGTGGGCCAACGAACGTATCCTACGGTGCGGGCTGAGTAGCACGGCAGCCAACATGTGGGGCCATGAAATGGCGAAGAAGATCATGCTGACATTTTGTACTGTGTTTCAATTCGCACTCTGCTTCGACTTCTTCACGACGAAGCGGGTTGAAGGCAGCAACTTCCGTATCCTGCATGAAGGCGGCCTTGGCATTCTTGAAGGCAGCAACACCCGTATCCTGATGGACTTCGTCATTTTCTCCGTTGCAAACGTTGTCTTTGGATTTGTGCTCGTTTGGATATGGAAGAAATTCGATGGCAAGAAAGCCCAAGGCGGCGACGACGCCGGCTAGGGCGCATGCCACAGGCGGTGGCAGCGATACGATCATCGACGACGCCTCAGAAGTCGATGAGTCGTTCACCTACTGGGCCGAGTGGGTGGATGCGGTGTAGGCCGAACTACCACTGCGACAAACCGCCCGCTCCGATACCGCCCCACGCGTACGTGAGTACCGCGGAAAACTCACCTTGATCCTGCGACCGTTCGGCGGACAATAGTCCGTATGAGACGTGAAACGCAGGACGGGTTTCGAGAACGACTCCGCCAGGAAGGGCGGTTCAAGGAGTTCTCCGCACGCCGGAAAGACCTCCAGGCCGAAGGTCGCAGCCCGTCTGAATCGTGGGAACGAGCAGCCGCGGAGTTCGGCTTCGGGGAGCCACGCACGGTCGCGGAGAGCGGCTTCAGCAGCCCCCAGAAGGTCACCTCGGAGATGTCCCAGGGCCAGACATCGTCGGTGCAGTCGGACTTCGAGTGGGTCTACGAGAACCAGGCTGTCGAGGACGTGCGGCCTGAGAACGCACCCTCGTCAGGGGCCTGGGGTCTGCTGCAGTTCGCCCGGATGGAGCCGCGAGCGTTCTACACCGAGTGGCTGCGGATGGTTGCTCGCCAGGAAGACGAGTTTGCCGAGGATCGCCGGTTTGTCGAGGACGCGAACCGGAAGACCGAGGAAATCGCGGAGATGCTGCGGAGTTTTAGGGCGGCCAAGTCGGAGACGACGGACAACAACTGAAATCAAGTGGTCGGGTGCTCGTCGGCGGTGATCAACGTTGGCGGCAAGCGGTCTGCGGTGGTCGACTGGTTCCTGCCTTCCAGCGTCGCCGCGGGTCGGCCTGGCGGAAGGCAGGACGTATGGTCGCCAACTTGAACGATCCACACGTGATCGAGTTGATCCATCGGCTCTGTGGCCTTTATCAAAACGCCCGATCTGAAGGAATCAAACGCGTACGCGTTCACTACGACGAACCTACTGTCCAAGGAATCTGCCTGCGAAGTGACCTTTTTGACGCGTTTGCGCTCCTCCGATCAATCGGGTTGCTGAAAGTGGACCGGAGTCTTCCAGGAACATTTGAGGTTGAGTCAGGAATTGAACACGCTTCGGGGACGCTGGAGCTTCCCCACACGTCAGCTGCGAAGAGCGAGCATGTCACACTCTTCGAGCGCGATGTGCCCCCAATGGTCTGGGGAAAGTCGAAGAAAACCCTACTCACTTCCGCGCAGTACGACGTGATCAAAGCACTGATCGAATCTGGCACAGAGGGCCGGACAAAGGATCAACTGCTCACGAAGAGTGGACGTGGCGATCCGCGTGGAATCTTACGACGACTTGCCGGCAAGGATCGTGATTGGAAGAGGGCGATACGCTTTGCCGGGAAGACCGGCGGCCGTTATCGAGTTCGTTGAATCCACACCTTTCCACACCTCGATACACACGAACCCACACCTCCACATCCCGTAGCGTTCAGGGGACATCAAATTGAGTCCTCTGAAAGGAACCACGCTATGGGCGAGTATCTCACCGCCAGCGAACTCGCAGCGAAGCTGAGAGTGACGCCAGCGACCGTGCATGCATGGCATCGTCGCGGATGGATCCCGTGCCTCCGCGCTAGCCGTCGGCCGGTCTTGTTCGACTTTGATGAAGTTGAAGCAGCGATCCGTTTCCGTGGAGATCACAAGGAGGCAGATCGTGTTTCCGAATGATCGAACTGACCAACTGCTCCTGACCTCCCGCCAGGCCGCCCAGGCGCTCCAGATCAGCGAGCGAAAGCTGTGGAGCATGAAGGCGTCGGGGGAGATCCCTCACGTCCTCCTGGGGCGCTGTGTGCGGTATCCAGCCGATCTGCGGCAGTGGATCGATGAGCGGATGCGGGGAGGCCAGCAAAGATGAATATGACATCCCCAATTGATCGAATCCTGGATGCTGTGCAACGAACGACAGGTTTTCACCCACGGCAAAGCCATGCAGGCTGGAGAGCCCAATGCCCGGCTCACGACGATAATCAGCCGAGCCTATCGATCTCCGAGGGGCGAGGTGGCCGAGTCCTGATTCGCTGCCACGCGGGCTGTGAAACACCCTCGATCGTTGCGGCAATCGGCATGGAAATGTGCGATCTGATGCCCGCATCCGGGGGGCCTGTCGGCGACCCCCCCCCTAACTCCGCAGAAATACGAGGTTTCGCCGACAACCGAGGGAAGAGGCTCCCCAAAACGCACTTTTCCCGACGCCGGAATGGCTGTTGTGAATCTGGAACAGCACCTCGGTGAGATGTCCCGTTCGTGGACCTACCGTGATATCAATGGCACCGTTGCAGGAATGGTCGTTAGGTGGGATCGAGACGATGGCAGCAAGGAGATCCGTCCGATTTCCCGTCACAACGACGGCTGGGCAATCACGGCGATGCCACGGCCGCGACCGTTGTATCGACTGAACGAAGTGCGGGAAGCCTTGGCAAACGGCTGCCGTACTGTCCTGGTTGTCGAGGGTGAGGGCGTCGCAGAGTGTGGCCAGGCGATTATCGACGCGATTGACGAAGAGCCTATCGTGACCGTCACGACATGGGCGGGTGGCTCGAGTTCGGTAGAGGCAAGCGACTGGTCGGTATTGGCCGTGGCTGATCTCCAGGTGGTGATCATCCCCGACCACGATGATCCAGGACGAAAGGCGGCATCCACGCTCACCAGCGAGCTGGAGAGGCTGTCTCCACGGCCGTTGATCAAGATCACCGAACTTGCCGACGTGTGGCCGGAGGTCCCGGAAGGCGGCGACCTCTTGGATTACGCCGATGCTCATGACGCAATGGAACCACATACGATGCTGGACAACCTTCTGAACCCAGCCAAGACATCCGAGACAGTTCCATCAAACACAATTCTCACGGAGTTTGTGCCGTTCCCCGTGGAAGTGTTTCCCGAACCAATCCGCTCATTCGTGCGCACGGCGTCGGAGTCCATTGGTTGTGACGAGTCCTTCCTGGCACTCCCGATACTGACCGTGGTTTCGAGTGCCATCGGTAACACCCGGAGGATTCGGTTGAAGAGCAGCTGGCTGCCACCAGCAATCCTGTGGACGGTGGTCGTGGGAGAAAGCGGTACCGCAAAGTCACCGGCGCACCAGTTGGTGATGAAGCCCGTTGAACGTCGAAATCAAGAACTGCACGAGCAACACCAGGCGGAGTGTCTCGATTACGAATCCGAAATAGCTCACCACAGGAAGGCTCTTACGGCGTGGAACCGAAAACAGGCGGACACGCAGCCCCCACCGGTCGAGCCCCAACCACCGCAAGCGAAGCGTGTGCTCGTGAAGGACTCCACCGTGGAGGCATTGGCCCCACTTCTGCAGGCCAGTGACCGAGGGCTTCTGCTTGCCCGAGATGAACTGCCTGGATGGTTTGGTTCGTTTGACCGTTATGCCGGCGGCAAGGGCGGTGCAGATGCAGCATTCTGGAATTCGAGTTTTAGCGGTGAACCTATCTTGATCGACCGCAAGACCGGGGATCCACGACATCGCAGCATTTCCGCTCCACGTCCGTCGCTGTCGATCACCGGTGGGATCCAGCCCAAGATCCTCGGACGGGTTCTGGGTGACGTGAACAGGGAAAACGGCCTGCTGGCGCGACTCCTGATGTGCCACCCTCCACGGAAGGCGAAGACGTGGAACGAGACGGAGGTCGATTCACGCCAGGAAGAGCAATGGGCGAACGTGGTTCAGCGTTTGTACGCCCTGGAGTCAACGATCGACGACGACGGAAAACCGCAGCCGAGAGTCTTGAAACTCACCAAGGCAGCCAAGCAGCTCTTTACGGCGTTCTTTGACTCTCACGCCAAGGAACAGCTCACGCTGACGGGCGAATTGGCATCAGCCTGGTCGAAGCTCGAAGAATATGCAGGACGGCTTGCGCTTGTCATCCATTGCATTCGTTGTGCCGCGGGTGATCCGTCAGTCGAGGATCAGGACGTGGTTGATGCCGCGAGCATGAAATCCGGAGTTGCGTTAACTACTTGGTTCAAGAACGAAACTCGGCGTGTGTACCGGATGCTCTCGGAGACTGGTGAAGAACGTGAACAGCGAGAACTGCTAGATCTGGTGCATCGCAAAGGGGGATCAATCACGTCACGTGAACTGCAGAAGTCCTACAGGCGATGCCGTGACAACCCAAATCTCGATGCCGAGGCCGCCCTACAGGGCCTGGTTCAGTCCGAGCACGGGGAATGGAAAGAGGTGCTTCCAACGAAAAGAGGAGGCCGGCCAACACGATGTTTCGTGAAGTTCTAGAGGCGGGTTTGTCGGCGAAACCTCCTAAACCTGCAGGGAAAAGGGGGTTTCGCCGACAGCCCCCAATGAAATGGACATTTTCCAAGATGAAAGGCGAGTTCAGGGATTGTCGATTGATGGCAATACGCAGGCACTACTTGCGCAATGGGTAAGTAGCCGATAGAATCACGACCATGGCACGCAAACAACGCTCGCTCAGCGAGCAACTGCGACAGGCGATCGACCAGGACGAACGCAGTCGCTATCGGATCAGCATGGAGACGGGCATCCCGCAGGGGCAGTTGTCGCGGTTCATGCACAGCAAGGGCGGGTTGTCGCTGCGGTCGGTTGACAGGTTGTGGGAGTGTCTGGGGTTGGGGATTTCACGGGACGGTAAGCGTCCCTCGAAGAAGGAGTAAAGACGTGGCGAGCATCATTCGCGAACCCAATGGGCGTAAGATAATCCAGTTCGTTGCAACCGACGGCAAACGACCCAAGATCCGCCTGGGCAAGGTGTCCTTGAAGCAGGCCGAATCCGTAAAGGTCCATGTTGAACAGTTGGTTGCCGCACTCATCACCGGTCACGCCGTTGCTGACGAGACCGCACGCTGGGTCGCTCAGGTTGATCAACGCCTTGCCGGCACACTGAATCGGGTGGGTTTGGTTCCGAAACAGGCAGTGGCAACCGTGGGGGCCTTCATCGACGCCTACATCATCGATCGTGACGACGTGAAACCATCGACAACTTGTCACTATCACCAGGCGAGACGTGACCTTGTCTCGTTCTTTGGTGGTGACAGGTCCCTACGCGACGTGACGCCTGGGGATGCCGAGTCCTTCAGACGGCATCTTCTTCGGAACGGATTGGCAGAAAACACCGTTCGCCGACGGTGCGGGCGTGCGAAACAGTTCTTTTCAGCAGCGGTACGGCAACGGTTGATTCCAGACAACCCGTTCTCTGGCGTGAAGTCAGCAGTGCGGGCGAACCGGGATCGATTCCACTTTGTCACCACGGAGGACGCCGAGAAGGTCTTGGCGGCGTGTCCATGTGCGCAATGGCGGTTGTTGTTCGCCCTCGGTCGCTACGGCGGTCTCAGGTGCCCGTCAGAGCATCTGTCCCTGCGATGGGGGGACGTGGACTGGGAACACGACAGGATGACTGTCAGGAGTCCCAAGACGGAGCACCATGCCGGTGGTGAGTCTCGTGTGATTCCCCTTTTTCCGGAACTGCGTCCCTACCTGGAAGAGTGCTTCGACCTCGCAGAACCCGGGACGGAGTATGTCATCACGCGGTACCGCAACACGAATGCCAACCTACGGACTCAACTTCTTCGGATCATTCAGAGGGCCGGTCTGCAGCGATGGCCCAAACTGTTCCAGAACCTACGCAGCACCCGGGAGACGGAACTCGCCGAAGATTTTCCCATGCACGTCGTCTGCCAGTGGATCGGCAACTCGCAGCCGATCGCGGCGAAGCACTACCTGCAGGTGACCGACGACCACTTCTCAAAAGCGGTGCGAAATCCGGTGCAGCAACCTGCCGTTTTACCTCGCACGGGGTCGCAAAGCGATTTCGCTCTCAACACCCAAACCCCGGTTTTGCAAGGGGATGCGGCGGATTGCGAGAAGGTGCCAGAACGCCAAGCTCCCCGAGTAGGACTTGAACCTACAACCTAGCGGTTAACAGCCGCTCGCTCTACCAATTGAGCTATCGGGGAAAACAGACTCGAAGTGACTTCTTTTACGAGGTTTCGAGGAATTCCGCAACACGACATACGGTCACCGACACTGCAGAAAAGTTGCCTAGTATTTGCCTAGTCGCCGGCCTGGGTGGCTTGGCTAAGTCCATTTGTGGACGTGGATGCGCCACCTACTGCTGCCCGTACTTGGCCGAAATGACGGCCATTTCGACCTTCGCCTGGTAGGTCAGCCGGGCTTCCAGTCGCATCCTACTCGCTATCCTGGGTGGTGGTCGGGGCGGCTGAAACGTTTGGTGGTTCATCCCGTTTTGGATGTTGTCTCATTGTCCCGTCCTCTACCACGCCCGAGGAAAGCAATCAACAAGATTGGGGTTACCGCTCAGGTAGCTCTCTTTTACCTTGGCCCGGACCTTGTTTCCGCTGAGCTCGGAAATCGCCTCGTGGCCCTCTGTCCGGGAGTCCACAGGCGGCGATAAGTCCCACAATTCCAAATACAAAACCTGCCCAAAACCAGCTTTCACTGTACCCTTTTTCACACGCGACCACCCTCGTGAATCCGCCGCTCACAAACCCGAACAGCACAAAGGCCACAACCGAAACAACCCAAGGATCCACAACAACCTCCAATACACGAGATAAGGGCAGCTAGGCCTACTGATCATACCCGGCACACATAGAACCATTGAAATCTCTGGCCTGAACGACAGGCATTTTGACCTTCGCCTTGTAGGTTAGGCGTCTTTCCGCCGCGTCCCACTCGCTGTCCTGCGTGGCGGCCGAAACGTCGGCGTCGCCGGATTTCAGGTCCGCGATTTCCTTC
>CAUZRQ010000210.1:0-7758 GCA_963582065.1 Planctomycetota bacterium
GCCCCAGGCCGCCATGGCGGCCTGGGGCCCCTGCTGTTGTGCCGCGTTGGGGGGGGGCGAGGTATCGAACGAGCCATGGCCGCTGCCGCGAATTACTGCGATCAGCCCCATTGGGCGACCTGCCCGGTGGCAGTGTTACAAGCACTGCAAATGACGTCTCGGCTGATGGTGCGGTTGTTGTTGGACAGAGCAGTTCCGCCTCAGGCAGTGAGGCGTTTCGCTGGACCTCAGGCGGTGGTATGCGCAGCCTGAATGATGTCCTGATCAACGACTTTGGCCTGGGAAGCAGTCTAACGGGTTGGACATTGTATGACGTTCTGGCTATTTCCGCTGATGGCCTAACGATCGTGGGCTATGGCGACAACCCCGATGGAGACACCGAGGCCTGGATAGCCAGCATGGACTCTGCTGCCGTGGTGCCGGAGCCGAGTTCGCTGGCGCTGCTGGGCATCGGTGCGCTGGGTCTGTTCGGCTACAGCAGATGTCGCCGGCAAACATCGGCCGCTGCCTGAGGTACAGGAAGCTCACCACCACGAATGAACGAACGGCAGCAGCTGACGCTGGAATCCATTTCCCTGCGGATTCAATGGCTCGAAGCGTGCTATCCGTATCCTGGCCATCATCGAGTCCGGCACGGGGGAAATGAGGGCAGGCTACTTGGGTCTTGCCCAGCGACGAGAGGTCCCCGACCTTCACCGTCGTGTCCCGGCTGCCGCTGACGATCCGTTCAAATCGATTTCGGCAGCGTTGCTTGAACCCGGCGGCCCTCTTGGGGGAGAATGGCGGCAATCTGCGGCCTCGCAGAGGCTATCGATCACCCCGGAGCGCAGGCGAATGACCAACAGAGTGGTTGCGGTTCTCTTACTGGTGGTCCCTTGTTCGGCAATTGCCAGCGCGGGCGATTGGACTCAGTACCGCGGCGACGCGGCACGCAGTGGGTTCGTCGCGGAATCGTTGCCGTTCCCGTTGACACTCGCATGGACGTACGAGTCGGCACGTCCACCAGCCCGGGCGTGGCCGACCAATGTCCGCTTGAGGTTCGACCAGGCCTTTCAACCGGTCATCGCCGGTGGCCTGCTCGTTTTTGGCAGCTCGGTTGATGACCGGGTCCACGCCTTCGACTCGTCGACCGGAGCGGAACGATGGACATTTTTCACCGACGGCCCCATCCGCCTCGCACCGATTTTCTGGAATCGGCAGGTCTACGTGGCCAGCGACGACGGGTTCCTCTATTGCCTGTCGGCCAATGACGGCCGGCTGTTGTGGAAATTCCGTGGTGGACCGGGACCTCGCATGGTGCTGGGCAACGACCGGATGACCTCGGCCTGGCCGGCTCGCGGGGGCCCGGTGGTTCTGGACGGTGTCGTCTATTTTGCGGCCGGCATCTGGCCCACCGACGGGTTCCACCTGCACGCACTGGATGCCCGCAACGGCAAGCCGCTCTGGTCGAACCGGGAAACCGGATCGCTCTACATGCCACAGCCTCACGAGGGGGCCTATGGCCGCAGTGGCGTCGCGGCCCAGGGATACCTGGTGGCCGCGCGCACCAACCTGTTGGTTCCGACCGGCCGAGCCGTTCCGGCGGTCTTTGATCTCAGGACGGGCAAGCTTCGCTACTTCCATCTCGCAGCACACCGGCGAATGGGTGGCGATCGAGTCACCGTCCTGGGCGACTGGTTCTTCAATGTCGGTTTTCCCTTCGACGTTCGCTCCGGCCTTGCCGGCGACGGCTCTCCCCAACGGATCGGTCCGATGGCCGCCCTGTCGAATCAGGGCGACCGCATCGTGCGAGCCACGACCAAGAGCGTCACTGCCTATCAACTGGCCGAACTGAAGAAGAAGGACCGAAACGGAAAACCGATCACGGTCAAGGGCCTTCGGCAACTCTGGTCGGTCGATCCACCGGCGGCGGGCCACTCGCTGATCGTCGCTGGCCGGACGATCATCTCGGGTGGCCGGAACCGGGTTTGTGCCGTCAATGCCGACTCGAAAACCGTGACCTGGTCCCAGGCGGTCGTAGGCACCGCCTGCGGCCTGGCCGTCGCCGACGGTTGCCTTTACGTGAGCACCGATCGTGGCCGGATCCACTGTTTTACCGGCCAGGCCAGCCGCAAGACCGTCGTTCGCACCCAGGCGTCGACCTTCGTCATCCCGGACGAGGATCCGGTTTACGGGAAGGCGGCCGAGGAGATCCTGGCCGTGACGGGAATCAAGGCCGGTTATTGCCTGGACCTGGGCTGCGGCGAAGGAGACTTGGCACTGGCACTGGCCCGCCGCTCGAAGCTGGCAATCTGCGCCGTCGACCCGGATGCCGCCAACGTCCAGCGTGCTCGTCGCAGGCTCGCCGCGGCGGGCTTGTATGGCAGCCGTGTCACGGTCCACCACGCACCGTTGAGCAAGCTCGCCTACCCCAAGTACTTCGCCAACCTGATCGTCAGTTCCCGGTCGGTCCGGGGACCGGCCGACGAGGTGCTCGGTCCGGCGGCAAAGGAGATCTCACGGCTGCAGCGGCCCTACGGCGGCGTGCTGTGTGTTGGCAAACCGGGTTCGATGCGGATGCGTGTCCGTGGCGAACTGGCCGGTGCCGGAAGTTGGACACACCAGTATGCCAGTGCAGCGAACACGTGCTGCTCGGACGATTCCCTGGTCAAGGGGCCGCTGGCGACATTGTGGTTCCGCGACGCCGACCTGTCGTTACCGCCACGGCGGAGCCGCAGGCCGCCGCCGTTGTTCCACCGGGGGCGGTTGTTCGTCCAGGGCGTGGGTCTGCGGGCGGTCGACGCCTACAACGGCCGGACGCTGTGGGAGTTTTCGCCCAGGGAAAGCCTGCAACCGTACAACGCCGACAAGACCGGCAGCAATTTCTGTGCGAGTGACCAGGGGCTGTATGTCCGGCTCGGCGGCAAGTGCCTGCGTCTGGATGTGGTCACCGGAAAGAAGCTGGCGGAGTTCCAGGTTCCGGCGGGATCCGGCGAACGGACCGGTGTCTGGGGATACATCGCCGTCACCGGCGGTCTCCTGTTCGGGTCCCGGTCGAATACCGATCACACGGTGGTCAACACCTACAACCGGGCGAACGCGGGCCAGGGGTACCCGGAATCAAAGAGCTTCTGGACGATGGACGCGAAAACAGGTCGCCTGCAATGGACCTACACGGCCCGCCACTCGATCCGCCACAACGCCATCGCGATCGGACAGGGGCGGGTCTACCTGATCGATCGACCCCGCGCACGAATGGACCTCCTGCGACGGGGCAAGGTGGAACAGAAAGAGGTTCACGCCCTCGGAGAACTGCTGTGCCTGGACGCGAAGACCGGCAAGATCCTGTGGAAGGCCAAGGAAATCTGGGGCACGCTGCTGGCACTCAGCAACCGCCACGATGTGCTGTTGATGAGCTTTCAACTGACGCAGTACACGCTGCCGTCGGAACGCGGCGGACGGATCATGGCGTTCCGGGCTTCCGACGGGATGCGGCTGTGGGACCGGAAGGCCAACTACTCGACACGCCCGCTCATCAATGACTCGACGGTGTACGCACAGGGTGGAGCCTGGGATCTTGCCACCGGCAAGGACCGGCCCTTCAAGATGTCCCGATCTTATGGCTGTGGCCAGATCTCCAGTTCGAAGAGCCTGATGCTCTTCCGCTCGGCCACGCTGGGCTACTTCGACCTCTCACGCAAGGCGGGCGTGGAGAACTTCGGCGGCATCCGCCTGGGGTGCTGGATCAACGCGATCCCCGTCGGCGGGCTCGTGCTGGTCCCGGATGGCACGGTCTGCACCTGCAGCTACCTCAACCGTGCCGCGTTCGCCCTGCAGCAGGTCGACGCCGAGTAGATTCCTCCCGTTTTTTGAGCCCCCGCTCCAGAATCACTCGCTCACTTCTGACTGGCCGTATATGTCAACTCGTCGAAGTAAATCCGCTGACCATTGCCAGCGATCCACGTGGTGATGATCCCGAAACGGTTGAAGTGGGTTGGGGCAAAACGGTGTGACTGTCCCAGTTCAAGAACGGTTTTCTCGCGATCCATAGTAACTGTGATCTTTCCTCGTCCGCCCGCCCCGGTTGGGGTGTATCGGAAGGTCCAGTCGTGAGATTTCCGGTTGGGCAGGATCACGGGGCGATCCGTCCCCTTGGCGACACCACTGAGGTCACCATTGAACCGGTAGAGCGGGTACAGAAAAAAACCGTCGCGGCTGGGGCCCTCGATGGCGAGACCGAGGAAGTCGTTCGGTGTACCAGAGGACTGCGAGTTACTCGGCTTCATGCTGCGAGTCGAATGAAAGAACCCAATTCAGTGTGGTGCTGTCCGAAACGGCGCGGTGGAGGGAGATCTTGCCGCCGGCCGCAATAGGCTTTGCGAGCGAAAGCTGGTCGAGTCGATCGGCACAGTACGCCATGCGGTCGGCAAAGCGGCAGTCACCACGAAAGACCAGATCGCCGAATTCTCCTTTTTTGCGGCCTCCGGAATGTCGTGTCGGACTGAAACCAAAATCATACCGTGGCCGCACGCTGGTCGACTGATACCGGCGACGGCTCTGAAAAGACTCCCAGCCAGGGTCCCGATCAAATCGTTCGGTCCGACCGTTGATCGTGATGTCGTCCAACCATAACTCGCCACCGTCGTCCCAGTGCTTCATGATGTTCATCAACCCACAACGATTGAAGGCGGCTCCGTCCTGCTTATGTCCCGGGTCGAGGTGACAGATGGCCGTCGCGTCGCCGATCGTGGCCGTCACAACACCGCCTCCAGCGTTTCCCCGGGGATCGTAGGTCAACGACCAGCGATGAACCGTGTTGGCGGGAAACCCCTTTTGCTGCCGACGTCCCGTCATGGAATCGGTGAAAAAAGGAAAAGGACGAGGGTTGTCTCCCCCGGCTCGCCAGCGGGACGTGGCACATTCAACATACGCGTAGAAGACCTTTCCGCGTCCGTACAGCCGCAACGAAATCGTATTGGGTGTTCGCCATTCATTGAGCGTGTTGCTGTTGAAGAAACCCACCAGGACGTGGAACTGGCGACCCGTGCAGTTGACTGTCCCCGAGGCCGTGAGCCTGTGGTCGAGTGTCCGGGTCGGAATTCGCTTGGCGTAATAAGCCGGCTGAGCAGCAGGGTGGACAAACCCTCCCAGTTCGCCCGCCCGCTGACCGCGTGCATGATGTGTGGGACTGAACCCGAAGTCCTGCTTCACGGGTTTCCTTACCAGGACCCCCGTTCGATTGTTGTGGGACTCCCAGCGAGGGTCCTTGTCAAAGGACTCACGTCGATCCTCGGCAACCAGCGACCCACCTGTCGACAGGGCCACGACACCAAGTTATTGTCTCATGAAAAACTGCCCCTGCCGGGACCTTGGGCATACATGCTGCGAAAGGTTATTCTACGAAATGCTCAGAAAATTAATGACCTCACCCCCTGAAACTGAACCAGTGGAAATGAGAGAATCTCCGGGGGTTTTTCTTTTGTCTGCATAAGCACTTACAGCGACAGGTGCATTGGCTGGTTGCTGACTCCCCTGGCGACGAAGCCGGCACGAGGCCGAAGTCGGGCTCTCCACTGCCGGCGGTCACCACTGGTAGAGATGAACCGACCAGGGACCGAACACGTCACCGACCCTGTCGGCTGGTCCGGCGATCCTCGAACAGCACCGTCGCCTGCACCGGTTTCTCGAATCGCCAGGTCACCGGCAGCGTCCCGGCCGACATGTTGACGGCGATCAGAGTGTGACGGTCGCCGTGTCGGAGTTCGCGGTAGAAAACGGATCCGGTGAAGGGACCGGGGGCCAGTCGCACGGTGCCGACATCGCGGCCGGTGGTTAGCGGGCCGGTGATGTGGCGGACCCGCCGTGCGATGTCCAGGGCGGTGGCCCAGTGGTCGGGGAAGTCCCTGGCGTTGAGGAAATTGGCGTAGAGCGCATAGCCGTGGACGCCGCAGGCCAGGCTGTAGAAGGCCATCGCCCGCACTTCGTCGGGTGTCGGCCGCATCGGCCGCGGCAATCGGAACCGCGCTCCGTAGCCGAGATTCACCGCCTGGGAGAGGAACCACAGCGGTTTGTCGGGCACCAACCTGCGGCACCTTCCGACCGTGAAGCTGCTGATCGTCATCGGATGGTACTGCGGCACCGGGTACCGGTAACTGAGCAGGATATCGCCGTAGGGCATCGCCGGTTTCAGTCGGGGGAGATTGGAGATGGCAAACACTGAGAGGATCCGTGGAAACCCCTTCTTCAGGACCACCCGGGCGTTGCGTATCTTGGCGATCGCCGTTGCCGAAATCGGCGTCCCCTTCGAATCCTCGACGTTCTCCGGATCGTCGGCCCAGAAGGCGATCATGCCGGGATGATCGGCCAACCGGCCCTGCCCCTTCTTGAGCAACGCCGCCTCGGCCGCCGCAGGATCGGTGCAGTGTTTCAGCCCCGAACTGATGTTCAGCGTGCCCATGATGCCGTGGGCCAGTTCGGTGTCGAGTCCCTGCCGGGTCTCGATTGTGTTGAACACGATGTTGAAACCGGCCATCACCGGGATGACAGGAGTAAGCATAGATCCCGATCGGGAAAAACGACTCACCGTTGAGCCGCGTGGATCCGGGTTCTGCGACCAGCGTGTTCCGCAACGTTCGTCCCACGCCGAATTGCCAGGCGAGCGTGTTGCTGCGGAGGCCGCTGCGGTCGGCGATCGAGATCGAGATCGAGATCGAAACACGATGAGGCCCATCGGCAAGAGGACGATCCGGTGAGAGCCGAAGACCGGTGGCGTTGATCACGGCTCGCGAGGTGACGTCTTTTCCGTCGAGCAGGACCCTAGCGGTGGTCGGATCGACCCCGGTCCTGTCTTCGGCGAAGATGACCTGGATGGCGGCGTCACGGGCGGCCTTCGTGTTCGGAAGCGGCAACGGACGGAACACCGACGGTGGCGTGGTATCGCCGGTGGCCCACAGGGGATCGGCAGCGATCTTGGGAGCCGGCAAGTCGCCCTCGACGACCGACAGGTTGTCGAATCAGACCTGCTGGGCGTAGTGACAAAGCCGCAGCTTGACGACCAGCCGGGTCTGACCGGCCCGGGTCCTGAACGAGTGCCCGAAGCGGGACCACTCGGTCGCCAACGGAAAAAAGATGCCGCCCACCGGACCCAGGGTGATGCCGATGTCCGACCAGGCCGTCGGTCGCCCGGCTTCGGTGGGATCGGCCGGCAGCATGCCCAGTTCGAGATTCGGACCGCCCGGGCGACTGCGCTGGAAAAGCGGGATGTCCGACTTCGCTCCCCGGTCTGCAGCCCGGGCCCGGTAATCCAGCGAGATGGTGTATGTGGTCCGGGGCTTGACCGTCACCAGGGTTTGCCAGTACCCCAGCCCCGACGAGTCCTTCGTCCTCACCGAGACACACCGCCTACTGTCGTGGCCCGGCGATGTCCATGTCATCTCGGAGAACGACTTGCCGATCCGTCCCGGCTGGAAGCCGCGTGGGCGGTCGGTGTACTTCGGATCGGCGGTTTCCAGCCCACCGTTGGCCACGAGATTGGGCGGACCGGCCGCCAGGATCGGGCACGTCCCGGACAGAACCAGGACGGCCACGAGGTCCGAACCACGCCACCGGCAGCCCGGCCCACGGGCCGGTGAAGGTCTGGCGATTCAATGCCCTGCTGCCATCGCGCGATCCAGAAACCATCAACCTTGCCTCACTGGTACCTTCGCGTGTTGGAGATCCGGATTTCACCAATCTGGCCAAAGAAATTCCCGAAACCCAGGAAATTGAAGGCACCTCCGT
>CAUZRQ010000211.1:0-7756 GCA_963582065.1 Planctomycetota bacterium
CAGCCCCACCGCGTCGTTTTGCCGTAGCAGCAGGTAGGTCAGTGCGGCGGCGAGGTACGAGCCCCAGCTGAGCTTGCTCTGTTCACCGGAAGCGAATTCCATCGAACTCGAACAGTCGAGCAGGATGTAGGCCCTGAGGTTGGTCTCCTCCTCGTACAGCTTGACGTAGTACTTGTCCGAGCGGGCAACGATCTTCCAGTCGAGGTTGCGGATCTCGTCGCCGGGAGTGTACGGGCGGTGGTCGAGGTATTCGACGGAGAACCCGTGATAGGGGCTGCGGTGCCGACCGGTCAGGAACCCCTCGACCACCTGCTTGGCCACAAGCTCCATGTTGCCGACACGGTGCAGCCCGGCGGGGTCGAGGTACTTCTGCTTTGCCGCCATCTTGACCTGGTCTCGGGTGAGAACTGAACAGGAGCCGTTGGGAGGATGCGGGGGGCGGGGGCGGGGGGGCCTAGAACTCCTCGCTGGTCTCCTTGCAGAGGCGTTCGACGATGGTGTCGGTCGACACACTGTCGCTTTCGGCCGAGAAGCTGGTGACCAGGCGGTGACGCAGCACCGGGAAGGCCACATAGCGGATGTCTTCGATCGAGGCGTTGAACCGCCCCTCGAGCAGCGCGTTGGCCTTGGCTCCCATCAAGAGCGCCTGGCAGGCACGCGGGCCGGCACCCCAGGTCAGGTACTGCTTGACGAATTCGGGTGATTCGTCCGTGTCGGGCCGAGTGGCACGGACCAGCCTCACGGCGTACGACGCGATGCTCTTGCTGACGATCACCTTACGAACCACCTGCTGTAGTTGCATGATCTCGGTGCCATCCAGCAGCGCGTTGAGGTCGGGCTTGTCCTGCGACGTGGTCGTCTCGGCAATCTGCAGCTCCTCCTCGAACGTCGGGTAATCGACCTGGATGCGGAACATGAACCGATCGAGCTGGGCCTCGGGCAGTGGATAGGTGCCTTCCTGCTCGATCGGGTTCTGAGTCCCCAGCACCAGGAACGGTCGGGGCAGCTCAAACGTCTGGCCGGCGATCGTGACCTGGTACTCCTGCATCGCCTGCAGCATTGCGGCCTGGGTCTTGGGCGGGGTCCGGTTGATTTCATCTCCGAGGATGATATTGCCGAAGATGGGGCCCTTGACGAACTTCATCTGCCGTCGACCGGTCCCCTCTTCCTCCTCGAGGATCTCGGTGCCGACGATGTCACTGGGCATCAGGTCCGGCGTGAACTGGATCCGGCTGAAGTCCAGCGAGAGCATTTCAGCGATCGAGCTGATCATCAGGGTCTTGGCCAGTCCGGGGACACCCTCGAGCAGACAGTGGCCCTGGGAGAACAGCGCGATCAGGACCTGCTTGAGCACCTCGTCCTGGCCGATGATCACGCGGCTCAGTTCGTCTCTGAGCTTCCCGTAGATCTCGGCCGCCTGCTCGGCCGCCTTCAGGTCCTGCTCGTCAACCCGGCCGGCATCGGCATTCAATTCGGTCGCCATGTGTCCCTCACTGCCTGAAACCGCCGCCTCCATGCCGCCCCCAACGGCCGACATTGAGACCCCAAGTTACACCGAACCGCCCGACAGTCAACCGAACGCACCGGAAACGGTTGATGGGTCAGCCGACTAGTTGCCACCCCCGGGCTTCTGCCAGGGTACCTCGCCATAACGCTGCAACTGTCGCCTCAGCGCCGCAGACATCTCGCGGAAGATCTTCGGATTCTGCTTCGCCAGGTTCGTCTGCTCCTTCGGATCGCTCGCCAGGTTGTACAACTCGAGTGAGGAAAATGGACTGTTCTGCAACAGCTTCCACGGACCCCGCCTCATGGCCTCGATCGTCTTCCCCGCATAGCGGGCTCCGCCTTCGCGTCGACTGAAAAACCAATCCGTCCGCAGCTCCTTCTGAGGCTTCCCCAACAACGTCGGCAGAATGCTGCGGCCCTCGATCCCCTCGGCACCGCCGGGCACCGGAGCCCGCGCCACAGCACACACCGTCGGGAACAGGTCCATCGACAACGCCATCAGGTCACTCTGGCTGCCCGGCTCGATCCGTCCGGGCCAACTGGCACACGTCGGCACCTTCAAGCCGCCCTCGTAGACAGACTGCTTGCCGTCCCGCAATCCCCCGTTGTTGGCCCCGACACTCACCTGGCCGCCGTTGTCCGACGAGAAGATGACCAGCGTGTTCTTCGCCTGCCCGTTCGACCGCAATGCCGACAGCACCTTGCCGATCCCGTCGTCCATGTGCTCGATCAACGCCACCAGCTTCGCACGCCGCCTGTCGATCTTCGGCTCACGCTTCAGCACCCGTGCCACCCACTCCTGGGGAGGCTGGATCGGAGTGTGCGGAGCGTTGTAGGCGAGGTACAGGAAGAATGGCCGACCGTCCTTCCGCTTCCTGGCCAATTGCAGGTACTCCACGGCCCACTCGGAAAACAACTCGGTCGCATGCCCTTTGGGGTCGATCGTCTCGGCGTTCTTCCGCATGTAGTTGATGCCGTGGCGACGGTGGTTGTAGTAATCGTCCATCATGTCGCCCAGGAAACCGTGGAAGTGCTCGAAGCCCCTCGCGCCGGGCAGGTTCGGAGCCTCCAGGCCCAGGTGCCACTTGCCCACCATCGCCGTGTGGTAGCCCGCCCTGGCCATCAGCACCGGCAACAGCACCGCTTCGGGACGCAGGTACCCCCAGCTGTTGTGGGGATGAGTCCTGATCACGCCGGGCACTCCGACCAGGTCCTGGTACCGACCGGTCAACAGAGCGGCACGAGTCGGCGAGCAGACCGGGCAGTTGGCATAGAAGTTGGTGAAGGTCATCCCCGAGGCGGCCAGGCGGTCGATATGAGGAGTCCGCATGTCCTGGGCGCCCATGTAACCCAGGTCGCCATAGCCCAGGTCGTCGACCAGGATCAGCAGCACGTTGGGACGCACCACCGGGTCTTCGGCACCGGCCTCGGCCAACGACCCCGCAACCAGGCACACCGCCGCGACACACGCCAGCAATCGATTCGCTGAAGGCAACACGCTCAAACCTCCTCCTGCACCACCTGTACCTGGTCACTGCGTCGATCGATCTGATCCAGCACGATCCGCATCCCGGCCACCCGCGCCCGTTCCCGGCACTGTTCCAGCAGCTTGGCCACACGGGCCTGGACCACGTCGGTGAGTTCTGCGGCCGGGCACAGCCCCGGCACCACCAGCAGGTGACGGCACCGCAGGCGACGTGCCTGGCGGATCGCCCGATCCAGTCGACCGATCACTGTGCGACGGACGATCGGTGAATCCGAAGCAAACGTCACCCGGCCCAGGTCGACCACCGCCTCGATCGCCGCCAGCTCGATCCGATGCCTTGCCAGCGCGGCGGCCAGTTCCTGCTGCCAGTCCTCCGGACGCTTCAGTACCGTCTCGTCGCAAACCACCCGCCACCCGGACTCCACGGCCCGAGCCACCAGAGTCGTGGGCGTGTCCTCGATCTGCTGTCGCAGGCTCTCGAGATCCACGCCGACCGGGATCACCGACCGTCCGCGGTGGCGAGATCGCTGGGAACCGTCACCGCCATCGGCATCGGCAAGCGAATTCCCCGCAACGATCGGCAGACCCACAGCGGTGGTCCACTTCAGAAAACTCCGCCGATTCAAGTCGTTCACGACGTTCACGACGTTCACGACGTTCACGATTTTCATGAAAACTCCTCCCACAAGCGTTCGAACTGCCGTGCAAAACCCTCGACAAACCGCGGCTCACCCGTCACCAGGAAGTTCTCCTTGTTCCGGTTGGCCGCCGAGCGGGTCCAGTTGTAGCTGCCGTTGAGCAGCAACCGGTGATCGAAGATGGCGAACTTGTGATGCATGTGATCGTCGGTGTGGTCGACCCGCACCTCGACCCCGGCCGATTCCAGTCTCTGGATATCCGAACCCCGATCGCCGGACTTGTCGTCGTCGCTGATCACCCGAACCTTCAGCCGACGCTCGTGGGCGTCGATGATGGCATCCGAGACCCGGTCGTCGGTAATCGTGAAGACGCAGATATCTACCGTGTTGCGGGCCCGGGCCAGCAGGCCGCGGATCCTGGCCGGGCAGTCGTCTCCGGGCGCGAAGTACGTGTCAGCGGTTGCCGGAGGCCCATCGCTGGCATCGGCCGACTGCAGCATCTTGACCACCTCCTCGAGCCACTCGATCGTATCGATCGCTGTCGGATCGACAATCGACTGCCGCGCCAGGTCAAATGCCACGCTGCGATACAGTGCCAGAGCGTGAGCGTCGGGGTCGATGTGATCGAAGATCCGGTCCATCGCCTTCCGCTCGCTGCGGGTCAGCCGCCGATCGTCGAGAGTCTGCTCGAGCATCTTGCGGACCTGTTCGGGGTTCACGGTTCCGCCTCCTCATCCCCCCCGTTGCCAAACAACTGTCCAATACTGGCCAGCTTGGGGTCGCCCAGGTATCCGTAGCGGTTGATCCACACTCCCGCGGCCGGGCTGTCGGCGACGATTTTCAAGCGGCGGTGGAAGTCGTCGTCGGGTCCGTAGCCGTGCACCAGCGGATAGACCGCCGCCCGGCCGCCGACCGCGGCGGTCGCCTGGGCGATCTTCCGCCTCTGGACCGAATCGGACACCGGGTGAGGCTCATCGGGCTCGGGGTAACGGTAATCGGCCAGAGACTCACCGCCGGGATCCTCGGGCGTCCCGTCGAACATGTCGAGCAGGCTGATCAGCGCGCGGACCAGCAGTCGTTCGTCCAATCCCGGTCTGCGAGCCATCAATTCGTTGCCCCAGAAGGTGACCATCTGGGCCCAGTGCATGGTGTAGAGCTTGGGCGAGACCGCCTCGGAGTACTCGGCCACCCCGGCGAAGTCCAGGCCGGTGATCAGCGTCCAGGGGGGCATGAAGGCGTGAGACATCAGTTGCTTGCCGGGATCGACCGCGTCGATCGCTTCCCGCCAGTCCCGGACCAGGTCGACCGAGAGTGCCGCCTTGAGTCTCAGCCACTCGAGAACCCCCGGCCGCGCCAACGCCTCGCGGCCCAGCCGGAACCGGCCCCGGTCACGATCGACCAGCTCGGCCAGGTCGGCATCGGCGAGCGACGTCTCGAGCCACTCCTTCAGAGCCAGCACGTCCGCCTCGATCTGTGCGAACGCGAATCCGTGCTCCGCCGCCCAGTTCTCGACATGGATCCCGAAGTCCTGGAACACCTCACCCCAGGTGTAACAGGGGTACTCGGGCCAATCGATCCGGAAACCGCTCACATCGGGGTACTGCCTCAACAGGTCCGCCGTGTAGCAGCGGTTCCACTCCCGAATCGCCGGGCTGGCCAGGCTCGCCGTATCGGCCATCCGGCCTTCACCGAGCTCACCACCGGGCAACCGCGGCCGGTCCTCGTCTCGCAAACCCGACGGGCGTGCGGCGGGAACCTGCAGGAAAACGTCCAATCCGCGACCCCGGGCCGCGTCGATGAACTCGCCGATCAACGATCCGTGGGCTTGGGTCAACTGGCCGGCGACACGAGGTGTATAAGAGGAAGCGGTGTAGAGGCTCGAATCGGGCTCGAAACTCACTTCGCTCTGCACCCACAGCGACCGTTTGCCGAACAGCGGCCGGTCGAACAGCCGCGGGCTGGTGCCCGCGTCGTCGGGTGGCTGAAAACTCCCCTCGCCCTCGGCCGCCTCGGCCGTGACCGTTGGATTCAATGCCACCGCCGTCGCCCCCGCGGCGCTCAGGTTCTCCAGCACCCCCCCGACACCCTCGCTGAGAATGAAGTCTCCCAGCACGGTGATGCCGACATACCGACTCGCAGGACCCGTCATCGTTTCAGAGGACTCTCGTACCACACCACGTTCTTGCTGCCGCGGCCGGCGATCAGGATGTCCAGGTCTCCGTCGCCGTCGATGTCCACCGCTCGGATGTCGTAGGACTCCTGGTTGCTGCCGACCAGGTGGTTCTTGAAACGTCCCTTCCCGTCGTTCTCGAACCACCACACCT
The DNA here is from genome assembly GCA_963582065.1 of Planctomycetota bacterium. Lineage (GTDB taxonomy): Bacteria > Planctomycetota > Planctomycetia > Planctomycetales > Planctomycetaceae > UBA8437. Next base: position 5,955 of record CAUZRQ010000211.1, read on the forward strand.
CACGGCTGCCAAACCCGCAGGTGGCCGCGTCGATGTCGCCGTCGCCGTCGATGTCGACGACGACCAGGCAGTGAGGCTCACGCAGCGTCTTGTGGATCTCGTGGATCCGGAACGAGGGCGCCTCGAACCACAGCACCCCCACGCCGTGGCCGCGGGTGGCGATGAAGTCGGTCTTGCCGTCGCCGTTGACGTCGGCCGGCTGGATGTTGGTCGCTCCCGGCTGGTTGTCGGCCAGCAGGTGCTTGGTCCAGACCCGGGTCGGATCCTTCGGAGCCTCCCACCAAGCAAACCAGTTGCCCATCTTCGTCTTGTCCGTGGGACCGCCCTTGGCCGCACTGGCCGCGTCGGGACGGCCGTCACCGTTGACGTCGCCGAAGCCCAGGTAGTGCGAGAGACCCGGGGCGTCGCCGGAGGCGAAGACGTGGCGATGCCAGCGATCGGCCTTCCGCGGATGACGGGGCACCTTGAGCCAGGCCAGCGAGTTGGGAAAGCGGCCGACCGGCTGTGCACTGTTGGCCAACAGGTCGGGATGACCGTCCTTGTCGATGTCGCCCTTGAGCAAGCCATGGATGCCGTTGACCTGGTCGTCAACCAGGTGGAATGCCCACTTCTGCTTCAACGGATGGTTGGGACGTTCGAGCCAATAGACCAGGCCGGGTGTGTAGCGGGCTCCGATCCAGTCGAGGTCCCCGTCGCGGTCGACGTCCATGAATTCCGAATGGATGCAACCGTGGGACGGGTCGCTCTCGATGATCGTCTCGGACCAGTCGGGACCGACGAACAGCCGCGTCTTGCCGCCGCTGTTGGTGATGATGTCGACCTTCTTGTCGCCAGTGAAATCGGCCGCCACGACGTTGAGTGTCTGCTCGCCGGTGTGCACGATGTGCTTCTTCCATTCGGCCGACTCGGCCGAAGTGACCAGCAGCACGACCAGGAGAGCCGAGAGTGTCAATCGAGTCATGAAGGCCGCTCCGTGAGTTGGTGCAGTAGGGCCACCGCGGCGTTTCAGGCTATCAACCTCGCCCGCCAAGAACCACGCGGCCAACCCAAGTAGGTCAGGCTCCGCCTGACATCCCCCCCCACAATTCTCCATCCCAACCAGTTGCATCTCACCCCCACCTGCGGTTACCTCCCTGACACCCCTTTCTTGCCCCAAATTACCACCACACACATTTCAGGCCACTCATCATGAAAGTCCTCATCAGCGGAGCCTCCGGCCTGGTCGGTTCGGCTCTGACCGAGTCACTCGAAGCCGACGCCCACCAAGTGATCCGGCTGGTTCGCAACGAGTCCCAGGCATCGGAGCCCGACGCGGTTCTCTGGTCACCGGCCGACGGCACCGTCGACACCGAGGCCCTGATCCGCCACGGGCGTCTCGACGCGGTGGTGCACCTGGCGGGCGAGGGCGTTGCGGCACGTCGCTGGACCACGGCCCAGAAGGCCCGGATCCTCAACAGCCGCGTCGACGGAACACGAACACTCGCCGAAGCTCTGGCCGGGTTGCCCGAACGTCCCGGGGTGCTGGTCAGTGCGTCGGCGATCGGCTGGTACGGAGACCGGGGAGCCGAGTGGGTCGAGGAGTCGGATGGGTCGGGGGAGATGTTCCTGAGCGAGGTCTGCCGCGAATGGGAAGCGGCGGCACAGGCGGCGGGTGAGGCCGGGATCCGAGTGGTCCATCACCGAATCGGTGTGATTCTCGACAAGAACGGCGGCGCACTGGCCAAGATGCTGTTGCCCTTCAAGCTCGGTCTCGGTGGCCGCGTCGGGTCCGGCAAGCAGTACTGGAGCTGGATCACGCTGGC
>CAUZRQ010000212.1:0-7753 GCA_963582065.1 Planctomycetota bacterium
GGGGCGACAGCCGATCCGGACGCCGAAGATGGCGGTGATGCTCCGCCGGCGGCGACGTCCGAGAGCCTGCTGACCAAGTCGATCGGTTCGCTGGGGTTCTTCTTTGGCCCGATCTTTCTGGTGATCTCCTTCATGCTGGTCGCGCTGGTGATGATGAACGTGTTGCAGATTCGCCGGGACGTGCTGCTGCCGCCGGATTTTGTCGACGAATTCGAGGACCAGCTCAACAACAAGGATTACCAGGGTGCCTACAACATCGCCCGCGACCACGACTCGATGGTCGCCCGCGTCCTGACCTCCGGCCTGACCAAGCTCAACCGCGGCTACTCCGAGGCGGTCGAAGGGATGCAGGAGGTGGGTGAGGACGAGAACATGTCGCTGGAGCACCGCCTGAGCTACCTGGCCCTGATCGGTTCGCTCGCGCCGATGATTGGCCTGGCCGGAACGGTCACCGGCATGATCAGTTCGTTCGACGAGATCGCCAATTCGGCCACTCAACCCGAACCGGCGAAGCTGGCCGATGGGATCTCGACGGCGCTTTGGACGACGCTGGTCGGGCTGGGCATCGCGATCCCCGCGATGATTGCCTACAGCATTCTCCGAAATCGCGTCTCGCGGCTGGTGCTTGAAGTGGGCATGGTCAGCGAGGGGCTGATGGCCCGGTTCCAGACGCTGGGTCGCAGCAAGCCCGCCGCCGGTGGCGGGGCCACGGCGGCACCGGCACCGGCCGCACCGCAGGAGTAACCCGTTCCGGAGACCGGCCGTGAAGACGGCTGCAGTGAGGAGCTGCTGATGCGGATCAAAAAGGCAGACCCGGTGCTGGCCGAAGTCGACATGACGCCGATGATCGACATCGTGTTCCAGTTGATCGCCTTCTTCATGGTGATCTCCAACTTCGAACAGACACAGGCCGACGAGCGGGTGCGGCTGCCCGAGGACGTGTTGGCGCAACCGCCGACGGTCAAGCCGGCCCACGAACTGGTGCTCAATGTCGGTTTCGTCCGCGATCCCGATCACGGAATCCCCGAACAGGGGCCGGTGGTGTTCTACAACGCCGAGTTCTGTCGGATCACCGACACCGATTCGCCGAGCGAAGTGTTGATCTACAACCGGAGTACCGGGGCCAACGTGACCAGGAAGACCGTGCCGTTTGCCTACCGGCTCGAGCAGGAGAAGCGGTTGTTTTTCGACCGCGGAGTGAATCCGGCGGAGGAGGTGACGGTGATCGTACGGGCCGACACCCACGTGCCGACCGGTCTGGTGCAGAAGCTGATCCAGATGGCCCAGGAACCGTTCACCGGCAGCGACGGGACCTCCCAGGGTGGTTTTGCCAAGTTCGCCTTGAAGGCCGAGCAGTCGGCGGTCAGCCGCGCCTTCCAGACGCGGAGTCCGTGACCCATGCAGTTCCGCAACCAGAAGAAGCCCGAGAAGATCGAGCCGCAGATGGCGCCGATGATCGACGTCGTCTTTCTGCTGCTGATCTTTTTCATGCTGACGTTGAAGATCATCAGCCCCGAGGGCGACTTCAACATCAACATGCCGGCCGTGGCGCAGGCTCAGACCGAGACGCCGAAGCTGCTGCCGGACTTCAAGGTCCGGTTGCTGGCTGACGCGGCGACCGGCCAACTGATCGAGGTCCGGTTCGGTCAGCGCAGCCTCGGCAACGGCCCGCAGGCCTTCCAACTGCTGCAGCAGACGATCAAGGAGCAGATTGCGGGAAGTCCGTACGCCGATGAGGTGGAGATCGAGATCGATGCCGATTTCGATCTGAATTACGAGCACGTGATCAGCGCCGTCAGCGCATGTACCGGTGAGATCTCGCCATCGAGCGACGGCGGCAAACCGAAGATCTCGAGGTTCGTCGAGAAGATCAAGTTCGCGCCACCTCGACAGAGCCAGCGAGCCGCGGTTGGCGGGTAGGCCGGGAGCCTGGTCCTACCCTCGCGGATGACATTGCTCGTGTAGGCCCTTGAGCCGGCTGTGTTCGACCTGCGTGTAGAGCTGTGTGGTGGCGACGCTGGCGTGGCCGAGCAGTTCCTGCAGTTCGCGGATGCCCGCTCCGCCGGCAAGCATGTGGGTGGCGAAGCAGTGGCGGAGCGTGTGGGGGCTGACGTTGCTGGAGATGCCCGAGCGGGCGGCGTATTTCTTGACCAGCTTCCAGAGAGTGACCCTCGAGAGCTGGTTGCCGCTGCGGGTGACGAACAGCCAAGGTGTCTCTCCAGGGCCGACCAGTGCCGGTCGTTCCGAGGCGAGGTAGTCGGCCAGCGTTCGGCGGATGCCGGGGCTCGCGATGAACGCCAGGCGTTCCTTGTCCCCCTTCCCCAGGCAGCGACAGATTCCCTCGTCGAGGTCGACGTTGCGGAGCGTGAGGCCGGTCACTTCCGATGCCCGGCATCCGGTGGCATACAGCAGTCCGAGCACCGAGCGATCTCGAAGCGGGAATCGGTCGGTGTCGACCCGGCCGGGTTCCTCGATCAACCGGTCAACCACTTCGGGGCTCAGGATCTTGGGCAGCCGTTGCCACATCTTGGGCGAACGGAACTGCTCGACGGCGGTTTCTGTCAGCACGCCGTCGAAGACCAGGAAGCGGTAGAAGGTGCGGATGGCACTGAGCCGTCGGGCGAGCGAACTGGTGGCCAGCCGGCGGTCCCGGAGTGCCTGCACGTAGTCACGGAGCTGGTCCGTGTCGACCGCGGCGACCGAGTTGAGCTGGTCGCCGTGGTGTTCGGTCAGCCAGCCGAGGAAGTCTCGAAGATCACACCGGTAGGAACGCACCGTGTTGGTGGCCAGTCCGCATTCGGCGTCGAGGTAGGTCAGGAACGCGGCGAGGCGACCGGCAAGGGGTTCGGAGAGTGGGTGAGCGGAGGTGTCGGCGCGGACTGCCATGCTTCTCAGGGTCGACCGGTCGACTCGACCGCTTGAGACGCTTGGTGCGAGCCGCTACGACCGGCCCACCGGTTGCAGCGGGCAGTGGGCGGCCTGGAATGAAATCCCCTCCTCGGAGTCTTCGAAACGCACAGTCACGGTTCGGTTGCGGGCGTATCCGTCGACGGCGACGACGGTGCCCAGGCCGTAGCGGGGATGCCGGACGGACATGCCGACGGCGAAGCCCTGTTCGAGGGTCGCGGCTTCGCCGGTGCCATTGAGCAGTGCCGCCGCGGTGGTCAGCAGCGGCTGGTCAGCCTTGTCGGCGGCTTCGGAGAGCCGGGTGTCATCGGGAAGCGGGGGCCTGGGCGCCGCCGGACCGTCGGGATCGGTGTGATCCCGGGCCGTCAGCTGCATTTCGCCGAGAAACTGGCTGGGGATCGTCGAGCGGGACTGCCCGTGCAGGTCACGCTCGGCGGCCAATGTCAGGGCCAGTCTTGAGATCGCCCGGGTCATCCCCACGAACAGCAGTCGCCGTTCCTCCTCGAGTTCCCTCGGGTTGTCGTCTCGCAATGACCGTTCGTGGGGCAACAGGTTCTGCTCGACACCGACGACGAAGACGGTGGGGAATTCGAGTCCTTTGGCCGCGTGGAGAGTCATCAGGGTGACGGTGCCTTGGGAGCGGTCGATCGCGTCGGTGTCGGCGACCAGGCTGGTCACTTCCAGGAACCCCGCCAGCGATCGTTCCTCGCCGGCATCCTCGTCGTAGTGCGTGGCCAGGGCCAGCAGTTCGTCTATGACCGCCTGCCGCTGGATGTCCTGTTCGGACAACCTGTTCACGCCCGACTGCCAACCGGCCGTGTAGCGAGTGCGGTTGATGACGGTTCGCAGCAATTCAGCCACCGAACCGGCGTCAGCCAGAGTGAGTCCGTCGACGAGTTCGTGGAAGCGGAGCAGGGCGGCGGTGGCCTGCTTGGAGAGACCCGGGATCCGACCGGCCTCGGCGGCGGATTCGAGCCGGTTGAGGCCTTCGGCGGTGGCGAAACGGGCCAGCTTCGACTGGGTGACCTTGCCGATCCGCCGGGGTGGCCTGTTGACCACCCGGACGAAGGCCGCGTCGTCGGCGGGATTCTCGATCAATCGCAGGTAACCCAGCAGATCCTTCACCTCCGCTCGTTCGAAGAAAGCCACGCCGGCAATGACCTGGAAGGGGATGCTCCATCTCGAGAGAGCCTGTTCGACCTGTCGCGACATCGAGTTGACCCGGTAAAAGACCGCGCAATCTCCGTAGGTGCAGTCACCCCGCGAGACCAGCTCGTGGATGCGGCCGGCAATCCCGTGGGCCTCGTCCTGGGCTGAACCGAACACCAGCAGCTCAACCGGTTCTCCCTCGGGATTGGCCGTCACCAGCGACTTGGCCTTTCTCATCCGGTTGTGAGAGATCAACTGGTCGGCTGAACGAAGGATCGCGGCGGTGCTGCGAAAGTTCTCCTCCAGCCGGACCACGGTCGCGTCGGGGTAGTCCTGTTCGAACGTCAGGATGTTGTCGATCCGGGCTCCCCGCCAGCCGTAGATCGACTGGTCGGGGTCGCCGGTGACACACAGGTTGGGGTGATCGTGGGAGAGCAGGCGGACAATCCCATACTGGACCAGGTTGGTGTCCTGATACTCGTCGACCAACACGAAGCGGTACCGGTCGTCGAGTTGCTTACGAAGCTCGGGGTTCTCGCTCAACAGCGTCTGGACGTGCAGCAGCAAGTCGTCGAAGTCGACCGCGTTGGCCTTGAGCAGGAATTCCTGATAGCGGGGGTAGACCCGGGCCACGACCTCCTGGAAGTGGTTGCCGACCCGTGTCGCCACGTCGGACCTCAGTTCCTCGGCGGTCTGCTGCTGGTTCTTGGCGCGGCTGATCCGGCCGGAGATCCGTGCGGGCGGAAAGTGGACGGCGTCGAGGTTGAGTTCATCGAGGACGCTGCGGACGACCTGTTTCTGGTCGGTGGTGTCCAGGATCGTGTAGTTGGCCTGCAGACCGACCATTGCCGCGTGATCCCTCAACAGGCGGGCACAGAAGCGATGGAAGGTGCTGACCTCCACCCGTCGTCCGCTGGCCAGCCGTTCGACCCGTTCGGCCATCTCTTCGGCCGCTTTGTTGGTGAACGTCATGGCCAGGATCTGTCGTGGATCGACGCCACGTTCGACCAGCCGCACCATTCGCCGGGTGATCACCCGGGTCTTGCCCGAACCCGGGCCGGCCAGGACCAGCAGCGGTCCTTCGAAATGGTCGACGGCGGCCTGCTGGCTCGACGTCAGTCCGTCCGATGCGGAAGGCTCGAAGCGTGAAGCGTCTGCTGTGGCCAAATTGTCCATCCGTGGGGCGGGGCCCGTCCCTGTCGACCCGAGACGGCTATATTGACCGATTTGTGAGGCCGGGTCAAAGATGAACAATTGTCCGGATTGTCCCGGTGGATTAGACTGCGCAGAGGGCCGTGACTTTGCGGGCAGGTCCACAAGGTCGCGTCACCTCGAGAGGGACCGGCGGATGATTATCCGGCGGTCGGCGAGATTTTGGACGCGAACAGCGGAGGAGGGCTGTCGATAAGAGTCAGGAGGGTTCGCTTTTGCGGGTCCTCCCCGGAGATTCACACGGTGAGCCCTCGCCGTGGTCCTGTTTTTCCGGGCGGTTTCCAATTCGAGTCACCCCAACTTACAGTGACGTCGCCATGATCATCATCCGCCGCATCCCACCCGTTCGCATCTCTTCAGCCACGTGTTGCTGGATCGCCCTGGCCACACTGGTCCTGTGCTCGTCCGAGGTGATGGCTCAGGAAAAGCCGTCCGCTCCGAACCCGGGACTGGTGGGATTGCTGTCGTCGGAGGCTCCGTATGAGTTGAGTGAGGAGTCGCTGGAGAACCTCGACGGGAAGTGGGCTCCGGTGAGAGCGAAAATCTCGAGCCTGGTTGAAAAGCTTCACTCGGACAAATCACTGACCATTGTCGGTCAGCGGCGCGTGCTCGAGGAACTCAAGGGCCAGGTCAAGTTGCTCCGGGGCGGCATCCAGGAGCCCCGCAACAAGCCGATCTTGCGCGACCTGGTGACGGTGCACGGTCGCCTGTCGCGGCACGTGGGCCTGGCCGAGGCGATGCTGGACGCGGTGACGATCGCGACCAAGCCGGAGCCGAAGAAGCCGGCCGGTCCCACGCCGCGTCAGAAGTTGTCCGGAGCGGTCAAGTCGCTGCACACCTACCTGACGTCGTTCAACACCGGGGCGACCTGGATCAACTATCTCAGTGTCAACGAGATGTCGGCGGCGGTGCAGAAGGAGCGGCCTTCCAGGCGTGACCTGGCCACACTGGCTGCGGTGCTCAAGACGCTCGAAGACAAGAACAACCTCGGCGACGCCGGCCAGATCGCCTTCCTCAAGGAGCCGAAGTTCGCTGCGGTCGAGAAGGGGCTGGCGGCGTATCTGACGGTGGCCGGAAAGCCGAAGCCGGCGGTCAAGTTGCCGGCCAAGCCGTTGGACGACAAGACCCGGGCCGCGTTGCGGCCGCACCTGGTGAAGTTGGCCGAGTCGATCGATCGATTCGAACAGACCGCGTCACGAACCGCCGCCACGCAGGCACGCCAGGCGCTGAAGGCGATCCAGACCGTCTCCAGGACGCAGTACGATCAACTTGGCGAAGCACTCCGTTCGCACTACCTGGGCTACAATCTTCGCGTGGTTGCCAGCGAGCAGTTGCTGGCTCGATACGTCGGCCAGACGCGGGTCAAGAAGAAGCCCGTCCGTGACGTGATCCACAAGGCCCAGGTCCGTGGCGACTCGACCACGACGGCCACCGTTGGTATCGACCTGCTGCCCAGCCAGGACGGTGCCCGCTTCCACATGGTGCTCACCGGCAAGACCATTACGGACACCCGTGCCGACAGGGGCGGTGCCAGCGTCTTCACCCACGGCGAACACACCTTCAACGCCACCAAGCTGATCCTCTTCGACGGCGACCGATTCACCACCAAGCCGGCCGAAGTTTCTGTCGACGCCAACAACACGATCGTCGATGTCACCGCCCGCAGTTCCTTCGTCAAGCGGATCGCCCGCAAGAAGGCCACCAAGCTGGCTCCCCAGACCAAGCAGATCGCGGCCCAGAAGGTGGCTGCCGACGTGGCGCCGGAGTTCAACGGCGAAGTGGACAAGCAGTTCAAGCAGGCCACCACCGACCTGGCCAAGCATGTCAACGGTCCGCTCAAGGAGCTTGAGTTGGCTCCGGCCGGACGCAGCATCACCTCGACGGATACCGAACTCCGTTTCTCGAGTCAGTTGATGGGCTCGGGCGAACTGGCCGCCGGCCTGCCCAATCCCGCGATCGTCTCGAAGAAAGGCCTGGTCCTGCACCTCCATGAATCGGCCATCAACAACGCGATTGACCGGATGAAATTGGCGGGGAAGACGATGACCGAGCGGGATCTCCAGGCCGAGGTCGAGAAGACGTTTTCGACGTTCCTGGGCCGCGAGTTCCACTTCGATGCCGCCGACGCGAAGTCCAAGGACGACAACGGACCCACCACGTTGATCTTCGCCGCGGACGATCCCGTCCGCGTCCGCATTGCCCATGGCCGGCTGGTGTTGATCATCCGTGCCGGGTTGAAGCAGGAAGCGGGTAAGGATGACATTCCGCCGCAGGTCGTGACCGTGCCCTTCGAAGTGGGTGTCCAGGGCGACAACGTCACCCTCGTCCGCGGCTCGGTGAAGGTCTCGGCCGTTTCGCGTCCCAAGAGCCGTGCGAAGCAGATTGTCCGGGCCGGGGTGGTCCGCAAGAAGCTGACCAGCGGGTTGAAGGATCGTACACTCGATCGACACATGAGCGTGTCTCGCGAAGACGCCGACCCGGTCAA
>CAUZRQ010000213.1:0-7722 GCA_963582065.1 Planctomycetota bacterium
ACGTGATCCCGTCCCGGCTGGTCGCCAGGCCGATCTGCTCGACCCGGACATGAGCCGGACCATCGCCGATGTCCTTGCCCGCCCGGCCGTCGATTCCTCCGTACCACATCATGAACACACCATCCACGCGCAGGACAAAGGGATGAGCGATACCACAGTCGTCAAACGAGCCGTCGGGACCGTAGTCCAGCACGGGCTTCCCGCGATTGGCCACTTCCCATTTCAGCCCATCACGGCTGGTGGCCAGGCCGATCCGCTCATCAAATCCGTAGGGGATCTTCGGGTCCCTGGTCTGGGCCATCCCCACATACCACATTCGGTAAGTCGTTCCGTCGAAGTGGACCGTGGGTGAACCGAGCGTGTGATTGGCCCACTTCGACTTCAGGTCGGGAAACACGGCGGCCCCGCCGTGCTCAGTCCCGATCACGCGGCGGAACTCCACCTTCAGCAGGGTGCCGACAGTGGCCAACGGTTCCTCCGCCGATACGGAGGACGATGCCGGGACTCCGGCGAGCAGCCCGGAAAAACCGACCAGTGCAACGGACAGCAGGATGCGGCGTGTCATCTAAATTCTCGATCTGGTGACTCTGTGGCCTGGACCGGCCGCACGTCGTGCTAACGCGACTTCACACCTGTGGCAACAGGGCCGGAACCAGTATATCCTGCAACCCGTCGGCGTCTCGTCATCGAGACGCACTGCCGCGAGAAAAACCCCGATGCTGACCATTCGCCGGCCAGTTCGACCAGGCGACAACGATGTCTGCCGCCGGGATTTTCTGACGGTGGGCGGTCTCTCGACACTCGGCCTCTCGCTGCCGTCGATGCCGCAGGCGACCGACTCGCTGTGACGCCTGATCCACACACCCAGAGCAAGCCTGCACCATGTCCCGGAAGATCTCACTACACTTGGTTGCCCTCGTCGCGATCCTCGGCCACAGCACCGCCGATGCCCAGGACACACTGGGCAAGAACCTGATTTCATCCGGAGGTTTCGAGGGCCCGATCGCGAACTTCCCGAAGTGGCATACCAAGGATCAGCAATTCGAAAACGACGGCTGCATCTACTGCGGTCCGACCACCGAAATGGCCTTCCGCGGAAAGCAGTCGTGCAAGATCCAGACCACCGGCACCCGCGGCGATTGCCTGAGGTACGTCTGCACCGACATCAAGCCGGGCAAGGCCTATCGCTATGAGTTCCACTACCAGATCAAGTCCGGCGGCATCTACATCTCCCCCGAGGGTGGACTGCCGCAGTTCTTTCGACTGGAAGGTCCCACCCAAGAATGGAAGAAGTTCTCGGTCGTCTTCGTGGCCGATGAGACCAAGTACGTGGCGACGATCGGCAACTTTCGACGTCAGAATCCCAACCTGATCTACATCGACGACATCAAGCTGATCGAGTTGCCGAAGCTGCCCGAAGAGTTCACTCCCCGACCGTTCCGCATCGAGAAGCTGCCCACGCGGCCACACCGTCCTGCTCGACACACCACGCTGCTGGCTCACTTCGACGAGATCGTCGGCCTCGACGAACGGCACCTGGCCAGCATCCGGTCCCCGGGTGTTGATCCCCAGTCGCCGCTGTTTCGACCCAACGCCGACTACGCACGCTGGAATCCGCTCTCGGCCGGACGCGACACCTCGCTGGTTCCCGACGGCCGTTTCGGCAAGGCCGTGGCCGTCACCGCGCCACGGGCGTGCGTGATTTTCGGAGGCGAGGAGAACTGCCCGACGACGATGGGCACGGTCGAATTCCATGCCCGCAGTGCCGGCGGGCAGAACATCTGGGCCGACGGCAAGGAGCACTGGTTCACCTACCTCGGACGGTCGCGTGTGAACGACGTCGTCGGTGGAGGCGGCTTCACGCTCGAGTTCTCAAAGAACGCACGCAACCACCTGGTGCTCTCGTGCGGCCGCGGACGGCGGATCGAAATCAATACCACCAAACTCGACCCCGCCGCCTGGCACCACATCCTGTTCGGCTGGAATCTCAAGACGCACCGCATGTACCTCGCCATCAACGGCCAGGGGCTCTCGACCGCGATGCCCCTGCCGCTTGCAGCCGGAGAGTTCTCGACGTTTCTGCTGGGCAACCACCCCACCCTCGATCAACCCGCCGGCTGCCTGATCGACGAACTGGTCGTCACCGACCGCCCGCCAACGGATCGATCACCGGTTGCCGGCCGGGCTCTGCCGACACCCCGCCGACTTCAACCTCAGAACCTCCAAAGCACCCTCGCCGGCAAGGGGCTCGCGAAACTCGACCTCAACGAGGCCTTCCTGCTCACGACCGAACGGCGTGTCAGGCGGTGGCTGGACCGGGTGATCCGCGTCCAGCGTGGTGGAGGCTGGGCCACCACAGTCGACAACGTGCGTTGGCCGAGCATGCTGCTGGGAGGCTACGACCGGCTCTGCATCCCACGCGGGCAGGTCACGTTCGGCAAGACCTACAACACCAGCCACACCGCGATGCACCTGTGCTTCGCCCACGAAGCCATCGGCGATCAGTACTACCTCGACGCCGCCCGCCGTACCGCCGAGATGTACCTCGAGATCCAGGCGGTCACCAGGCACGAGCGATTCGGAACCATCGGTCGCTGGCCGCGGACCGCCTACGTCATCGGCAACCGCACCATACCCGGCCATGGACTCGATGACGTGATGATCCAGGACTTCTACGTCACCGGCCCCACGCTGACCCTGCTGTACGTCCACAAGCTGACCGGCCGCAGAGACTTTCTCGAGGGCGCCATCCGCGGCGGCAACTTCCTGCTGTTGGCACAGAACCCCAACGGCAGCTGGCCTCACCACTTCGAATGGAATCAACAGGCCGGATACGGAACCGGCAGTGCCAACGGACCCGGTGGCCGCTCGCTCCGCCACGGCAGCGAACTCAACGACAACGCCACCACCGACGCCATTCGCACACTGGTCGCACTCTGGCACTGGACTCGCGACGGCCGCTACCTGGATGCGGTCCGCCGTGCGGCTGACTGGGTCGTCGAAGCTCAACTGGGGGCACCGACGTTCGGCTGGGCCGCCCAGTACGACAGCAACAACGTCCCGGCCTGGGCCCGGGCTCACGAACCCCCGGCCGCGGTCTGGGGTAACGGAGCCCTGATGGCGTCCAACGCGCTGTTCCTGGCCCACCGCCTGACCGGCGACCCGAAATACCTCGATCCGCTCGATCGTTACCTCGCTGCACTCGAGAAGATCCGTACGCCGGAGGGCTGGTACCAGACGTACAACTACAAGAATGGACGCCCGATCGCCGCCCGCGCGGGCAAGGTCTACTACCTTGATGACCCCAAACAGTCGCAGGCCTACCAGGACGCCGGCGGCGGCTCGACCGGGTACTGGAAACGCGGGGCCATGAGTCTCGAGGAGCACGACCTGCTGAAGCGGACACTGGCCGCGGCTCGTCTTGGCGAGTTCCTGCCGACAATCCTACGACTGAAGAGCCGCGACCAGGTGATTGCCGTGCTGAAGCGAGAGATGGCCAACAAGGAATACATCCACGACGTGGACCTGATGGCCCGGCGGCGGTGGATTCCCGAGGAGGGGCTCTGGGTGAGTACGGCCAACAAGTTCGACGCCGGCCCGGCCTTCAGCCCATGCCAGGAGCGAACGGTGCAATTCACCCTGCGAGTCTGCCACCTGGCACGGGCGGCACTGGGCGAGGTGCCTCTCGAACAGCTCTTCCCGCTGGGGGGACGGATCATGGACCACCGCTATCACGTCGTGCCGAAGCCGGCCGAGTTTTTCAACACGCCGCTGCGAAAGCGGTCGGACTAGCGGTAGTCGGCCCCGGTCAGGCTCTCAAGCACCGACTGCTGCCACGCGCGGAGCTTCCGCTGCATCGACCGCACCACCGCCGGCTCGGACGCCAGCAGGTTCTGCTTCTCGGCCGGATCCTTCCGCACGTCGTACAACTCGCTCGTGTCCGGCTTCCCTTTGCGACTCCGGACGATCAGCTTGTAACGCCTCTCGAGCAACACCCTTGCGCCGCCGAAGTCCTGCTCGCGGATCTTCGGGTGATGATAATTGGTGAAGTTGCGGGTGTAGCGACCGCCGAGCATCTTCACCAGCGGCGTGGTTCCCTTTTGCAGCTCCGAAGCGATGTACGGCCTGGCCCGCACGATGTTGGCCTGGTTGAAACTCCAGAAACCAATCGGCTTGTCCCGTTTCGTCATTTTCCCCTCGATCAGCGGCACCAGGCTGATGCCGTCGATCGGCCGCTTCGACTCTTTCTCGAATGGTCGACCGATGATCTCGCACAGCGTCGGCAGGATGTCGCTGGTGACCGAGTTGACGTCCGAGACGCGTGGTTTGGAAATCGCCGCGGGCCACTCGATCACGCCCGGCACGCGAATCCCTCCGTCGTACATCGTCCCCTTGCGGCCTCGTAACGGAGACGTCACGATCCCGCCGGCCGGAGTCCCATTGTCGCCGCAGTACCACAGCAGCGTGTTCTTCCTGAGACCCGCCTCCTTCAACCAGTCCCTGAGCTGCCCGATCGACCGGTCCATCGCGGTGATCTCGGCATAACGCTCCTGCAACACCTCGCCGAGCGGCCTGGTGGTCGGTCGCCCCGTCTTGTTCGACGTCAAACGGACCGTCTTGTTCGGATACGCCTTTCTCACGTCCCGGTACAAGGCCAGATCCTTGTCGAGACCGCTGTAGGGTTCGTGAGGTGACCCGAACCACACGACCGCGAAGAACGGCTTCTTCTCAGCCGAGGCCCGCCTGATGAACCCGACCGTCTCGGAGATCAGGATCTCGGAACCCTCGCCTTCGATCTTCTTCGGGGCCGCCCCGTTTCGTGACAGCACCGGGTCCAGTTCGAAGAAGTTGTCGTGCGAGAGCCAGCTGTCGAAGCCCATCGCCCCGGGACTGGTCGGTGAGTCCTTCTTGACCGGTCCCAGGTGCCACTTGCCGAAGTGAGCGGTCGCGTAGCCGGCCCGCTTCAGAATCGCCGCCACGCTGATCTCCTCGGGCCGAATCGAAAAGTTGGGCGCAAAAGTGCCGCAGCGATTGGGGTGACGGCCGGTCAGTACGCTGACCCGGGTGGGTGAGCAGGAAGGGTGCCCGGAGAAAAATCGATCGAGACGAAGGCCGGAGGCGGCCATCTGGTCCAGCACCGGGGTCTTCAAATGCGGGTGCCCGTTGTAACCGGTCTCGTCCCAACCGTGATCATCACCCATCAGCAGGATGATGTTGGGCCTCTCGGCCGCCGTGACCCATTGAGTGAACACCAGCGAGGCCATCAACAGGGCCAGCAGGCGGACGCAATGCAGGGACATCGACGTGGACGGTCTCATCAACGGGTCTCCCAGGGTCAGCAAGCTGCGGCCGAAACCGGCATCCTAGCAGACCATACCGACCTCGTCGCCCGGCCCGGCGGCCTGGGGATTCTCAGCCGCGAGGTGGCACGAGGCTCGCGTGTGGGGCACACTCCCCTGCTACCGGATTGCCCGATTCCCCGGCGTGTTCCATCGCCGCGAGAGGCTCAAACATGGTCCAGGTCAGCTATTCCACCTACGGGTTCACTGACATCGCCTACGCAGGAACGCTTGACCAACTTGCCGAAATCGGATTCGAGTGCGTTGAGTTCGCCTGCGATCGACATGGTATCGAGGAGCAACCGCTGCAGCAGGCCGCGGACATCAGGCGGGCCCTCGATGATCGCAACATGCAGGCCACCACCGTCCATGCCCCGGCTCGCCGCAATGTGCTGGGGGCCTCGGACGAACAGTGGCGAGCCGACGCCGTCGCGGTGCTGGCAGGTGCTCTGCGGCTGGCCGGTGAAATCGGAGCCCGGGGGATGGTGATCCACGGGATTCCCAACCCGATGTTCCTGCCCCAGGACCAGGACAAGAGGTCGTTGTATTCGGTGATGGTCGAGGCGATGAGCCGGTCGGTGGCCGAGCTGGTCCCGGTGGCCGAAGAGGCCGGGGTACGGATCCTGCTGGAGAACCTGCCCTACAACAAGGACCTGAAGGTTGCCGGTGAGGTGGGTGACTATCCGTTGATGCACGTGGAGGATCTGCGGGAGTTCATCGAGCCGTTTCCGACCGAGCAGGTCGGCCTGATCGTTGATGTCGGACACTCGTGGACCAACGGCCGAGACCCCGCCTCCGAGATCCTCGCCGCCGGCGAACGGCTCTGGGGCACGCATCTCCAGGACGTCGACCACGACAACCCCAACGACGACCACTGGGCTCCGCTGCAGGGAGGACTCGATTGGACCTCGATCATTAGTGCACTCAAGCAGGTCGATTACGCCGGAGCCTACACCTTCGAGATCATCAGGCCGCGGCATGAAGAATCGGCCGAGGAGATGGCCCGGATGACCCATGCCGTCGCGGTCGACTGGGGGCTGACCTCCTCGCCCAGTGACTGACACATACCGCGGCACTGGTACACTGTTGCGATGACAACACCTTCCCTGCCGATGAACGGGAGTTCCCCGATGCTGTTACGCAGATGCATGCTGTTGTTGGTCTGTCTTGGTCTTTTTGTCGCACCGCCCGGCCTGGCTGCGGCGCCCAAACCAGCCGCGGTCTTCGGAGACCGCATGGTCCTGCAACGCGGACGACCCTTGAACATCTGGGGGACGGCGGTTGCCAGGGAGCGCGTCACCGTCGAATTCGCCGGGCAGACCAAGACCACGACCGCCGGTGCCGACGGCCATTGGAGCGTGACACTCGAACCGCTCAAGGCCAACGCCACGCCCCAGGACCTCGTCCTGCGTGGCAAGGACTCCAGTACGGTACTCCACAAGCTACTGATCGGCGACGTGTGGTTGTGCGGAGGCCAAAGCAACATGGCGATGACGCTCCGCAGCACCGTGAACCGTGATCTCGAGATCGGCTCGGCCGACTTCCAGGCCATTCGCTTCCTCAGAGTCCCACTGATCAGCCGGGGCACTCCGCAGGCGAACCTGCCGACCCCGAACCCCGAGGCCGCCGAGGGCAACTGGCACCTGGCGACCAGCGAACACGTCGGCAACTGCACCGGGGTGGGTTACCACTTCGGCAAGGTCCTGCACCGGATGCTGAAGGTCCCCATCGGAATCGTCGATGTCTCGTGGGGCGGCACCATGGCCCAGCACTGGGTGTCGGAACAGAAACTGAAGCCGATCCCCGCGATGGCACCCTACTTCGAGCAGTACGCGGCCAAGTTGAAGCAGTGGGACGCATTCGGTGGGCCGCAAGCTGCGCAACGGGCCTACCAAAAGGCGGTCAAGGAATGGGAAGCCCTCCGCGACGAGGCGAAAAAGAAAAAGGCCCGGGCTCCCCGGCGGCCCAACGCGGGCACCTACCAGGACCCTCGACAGCAACGGCACCCCGCCGGCATGTACAACGGCATGATCCACCCGATTCGGCACTTCAGCTTCCGCGGCATCCTCTTCTACCAGGGCGAAAACAACTCGTTCGGCGAATCCTGGAAGCCGTTTCCGCGGACGTTTCCGCTGGTGATCACGCAGTGGCGCGAGACATTCGGGCCGCTGCCGTTTGGGATCATCCAGATCGCCGGCTGGAGCAACCGGAGATCGATGACCTACGACATGAACCACCACACCAACGTCATCCGCGAAATCCAGTTCGACACGTGGCGAGGCACCCGAGACACCGGGCTGATCGCCACCTACGACACGAATTCGAACCAGAGCATCCACCCCGGGGCCAAGCGGCCCGTCGGTGAGCGTGCCGCACGCTGGGC
>CAUZRQ010000214.1:0-7712 GCA_963582065.1 Planctomycetota bacterium
GCAACGGCCGTTTGAACAGCCCGTCTGCACCGATGGCAGTTTGCGGCGCTATTTGCTCGCCCAATGGGGCCCCTGCTTCCTCCCTGGTTGCTCGCGGAAATCAAATTTCCTATCATTAACGGCCGGCTTGGCCAATGGTCGTTCCGCTGGTTGCACGACCCGCTGGTGACACTCTCTGGAGACCGGGGTGACCAGCACGCCGGTGGAGTGGAGACGGCGTTGATCGAGTTCATCAACCCGGTGCTGGTCGATTCCCGATGGTGGCCCGGGCGGCGTGACGAGTTGCTGGCGGCGCAGATGTCGCTGGAGGATGCCGTGACGTTGTCGCCGGATCTGTCGGCCTTCATCGCGCGGGTCGAGAGTGAGGGGCTCAACGGGATCGTCGGCGGGCTGGAGAATTACGACGCGGTCGACCTGATGGAGCGGATCCTGCACGTTGCACGCGAGGACCTGGACAGGCTGACCACATGATTGCAACACCCACAGGTTTGTAGGATTCTGTGGTCGGCTGCTTGTCGCAGGAAATCTGATGTCCAGTTCTTCTGAATCTCGATCGCTCGTAGGTCCACGGCCGGGTGAAGGCCAACTGATCTGGGTCATCTGGCTGACCTACGGCGCGTTTTACTTCTGCCGAACCAATCTCTCCGCGGCGGTGCCCGGGATCGAGGCGGAACTCGGGTACAGCAAGGCGATGATGGGGCAGGTGCTGTTCGCGCTGAAATGCGGCTATGCGCTGGGCCAACTGATCAACGGTCAAATGGCCGAGCGGTGTTCTCCGCGCAAGATGCTCACGGTCGGGATGTTCGCTTCCGCGGCATTGAACGTGATATTTGGATTCGGTACCGGTCTGTATTTCTTCATCTTTGTCTGGGCCATGAACGGTTACAGCCAGTCGCTGGGCTGGACTCCCTGCGTCCGCGTGATCGGAAACTGGATTCCGGTGGCCCGCCGTGGGAAAGCGATCGGGGTCATCGGGACCGGCTATCAATTGACCGCGGGTCTGACATTCGTGATCTCCGGCACGGCGGTCTGGTTGTTCGATTGGCGGGCCGCGTTGTTTGTTCCTCCCGTCTTGCTGGTAGCCTCGGCAATCGTGATGTTGTTGTTCCTGAAGGAGGAGCCAGTGTCTGAAACCACGGCTCAACAGGACAAAACGCGCCGACGGGCGACGGGTGGAGTGCTCGAGAACTTCAGGCTGACGCTGACCAACCCGGCGCTGTGGATCCTGGCCATCACGCTGGGACTGCTCAACGCTTGCCGCTATGGATTCATCGATTGGGGGATTTCGCACCTTCACGATCTCGAACAATCGAGCACCATCCAGGCCGAGATTGCTCAGAAACTGGCGGAGAAAAGCCTGTCTCCAGAGGACCGGCGTTTACTCGAACCGTTGCAGTCTTCGGACGTGTCGACGCTGGCCGGTCGTCGGAGAGTTAGCCAGGCCGTCGAGGCAGGGGCCCTGACTCGGGTGGAGACGAGTCGATCGAGTATCCTGAAATCGGCGATCAAGTATGCCGTGTTGCCACTGGGTGCCATTCTGGGTTCATTCCTGGCCGGCTGGACGACCGACCGCTTCTTCGGAAACCGTCGTGCGCCGGTGATATGCGGCCTGCTGCTGGTCTTGGCTGCCCTGGCGCTGTGCTATGACAGCGTGGCCCGTGTCTCGTTTGTCGGGACGATGGTGTTGCTGTGTGGCGTGGGTTTTTGCGTCTATGGACCCCAGGTGCTGCTGGTTGGCACTGCGCCGGCCGATCTGGCCCGCCAGGGGACCGCGGCGGCCGCGGCCGGCTTCGTGAACTTCATCGGTTATGTGGGTGCCGCCTGCGGCGACATCCTGACCGGTCAATTGGCCGACAGTCATGGCTGGCAGTTCGCCATTCGCGTTTGGGCCGGCTGGGCCTTCGCGGCCGCGCTGCTAATTGCGACACTCTGGAACGTCAGGTCGTCGGATGTCGGGGAAAAACAGGAACCCGGTCCAAAACCGGAAAATGATGAGAGGGACTAGACGGTGCAGGCGATCATCATCGGAGCAGGTCGAGGCGAGCGGCTGATGCCAACCACCGCCGATGTTCCCAAGTGTTTCGCCGAAGTTGGCGGGCGACGGATCCTCGACTGGACCGTCGATGCGTTGCGGACCGCCGGGATCGAACAGATTGCCTTCATCGGAGGGTATCGGATCGAGGCGGTACAGGCGGCCTACCCCGAGTTCGAGTTCCGGCATAACGTCGATTGGCCCAACAACAACATCCTCGCGTCACTGTTCTACGCCGAGGACCTGATGGATCAGCCGTTTGTCTGTTGTTATTCGGACTGCTTGTTCACCGCCAACCTTGTCTCGGAGATTCTCGAGACCGTTGGCGAGAGTGTCATCGCGATCGACGCGGGGTGGCGTGAACGTTATGCGGATCGGACCGAGCATCCCGCCGATGACGCCGAGAAGATCACCGCGAGCGACGGCGTGGTGACCCGGATCGAGAGGGAGATTGCCGAGGCGGAGGCTTACGGAGAATTCACCGGGGTGGCCCGTTTCGGGAGTGACGGAGCGAGGATGCTCTGTCGCGAGTTTCATCGTGTGAGCGAGACGAATGCGGGGGGACCGTTTCGAGGAGCCAGGTTGTTCGAGAAGGCGTACCTGATCCACCTGCTGCAGGAGATGATCGAACAGGGTGTCGAGTTTCGGCACGCCGACACGGCGGGGGAGTACATCGAGATCGACACGCAACAGGACTTCGAGTACGCCCGGGGTTGCTGGACACTCGAGGGGATTGTCCGATGAACGAGTTGCCACTGTTTCCGACGTCGGTGGTCGGTTCGATGCCGCGGCCGGCCTGGGTTCGTCGTTTGATCAGTGACGACGAATCGATCGACGATACCGACCGCGCCCGCTGGATGGACTCGGCCATCCGCTCGGTCGTCGCCATGCAGGAGACCGCCGGACTCGATGTGGTCACCGACGGGGAGTGGGGTCGCAAGAGCTACATCGGGGTGATTGCCGAGTTGGCGGATGGATTCGAGCTGAGTATCAGCGACGACAGGCGTCCGTGGACGGTGGTGACCGGGACCCTGGCTCCCCGGCAGCCAGGATACATCGCCGCCGAGGTGAGTCGGATCAAGTCGTTGACCGACCGGGCGATCAAGTCGACGTTGCCGGCCCCGGCGCTGTTGGGAGAGCGGATGTGGGATCCGGTGGCTTCGGCGGCGGCGTATCCGACCCGAGAGTCGTTTGTCGAGGCGTGTGTGCCGATTCTCAGACGTGAAGTCGAGTTGTTGCGGGACGAGGGAGTGTCGATCGTTCAAATCGATGATCCGCACCTGTGCCTGTTTGTTGATCCCGAGGTACGGGCCAGGTACGACGACCCGGACCGGGCAGCTGATTTCGCCGTCGAAATGACCAACCGGGTGGTTGAGGGAATCGAGGGGGTGCGGTTGGCAGTGCACCTGTGTCGCCGGGCCGGCGCCCGTGTTCGAGGTGAACACGCACACGAAGGTGGTTATGGTCCGATTCTCAAAGCACTCAACCGGCTCAAGGTCCACCACCTCACGATGGAGTTCACCGCGCCGCAGGCGGGTGACATGGCCGTGTTCGGGCAACTTCGCGAGGATTTCGAGATTGGATTGGGATGTGTTGGTTGCCAGCCGGGACGAGTCGATTCGACGGATGAGATTGTTGATCGGGTCGAGGCGGCACTGGGGCACATTGATGCCATCCGGGTGACATTGAATCCCGATTGCGGGTTCGCACCCGGTTCGGCTGCGGACGTGAGCCTGGACGAGGTCTACACGAAGCTGTGCCACGAGGTGGAGGCGGCCGGGCGGTTACGGGATCGGCACGGTTGATCACTCGTCGCCGAACGGGTTGCCCTCGTACTCCATCAACTCGACCACCGCTCCATCGTCGGTCAGGTAGAACCCGACCTCGACGCCAGGCAACGGTGTGAACGGTCCCAGCACACAACGGAGGCCGCGGGAGGCATCCTCGAGCCAACCGACGTGAAAAGCCACGTGAGACTGCTCGCGGACAGGGCCTGTGACCGAGCTGTCCGGTTCGAATCGTAACCACTCGATCCGGTGCGGGCGATTGCATCCCCCGTTTCGTATGCCCCTGATGCGGCCTGCTTGTAGTGATCTTCCCTGACCGTCAGGTAATGCTTGCGAGCAATGGCAGGCATCTCACCCGACTTATTGATTCACCGGTTATTCCTCTCCCGCTTCCCAGGCAACTCAATCCGAAAAAGATGTTTCTCGCCGCGCAGAAACATCGCGTTCTTCACGATGGCATACGAGGCCATCATCCGTTCTCCAATCGGGTTTTTCGCCAGCAACTTGAAATCATGTCCTGCGGCGAGGACCACGCCATTGCCTTCCTCGCTCTGCACATAGATCCTGCCGTCGGCGTACACGGGCGAGGCGGAATGATTGCCACCGATCCGCTTCTGCCAGTGTACGTGCCCGGTCTTCGCGTCCAGGCAACTGGCCAGGCCAATGTCAGAAATCATATAAAGTTCCGAATCGACCAGGAGCAACGAAGGGGTTCCCGGAACGCCGCTGCGTGTGGACCACTCGACGTGCGTGTCGGTGACATCGCCCTTTCCGTCAGGCCGGATCGCGATCAGGCTCGGCGAATGATACCGCGTGGTGACGAAGACAAGCCCGTGCCCGAACACTGGTCGCGGAACAATGGAGTCGCCAACGTAACGCACACGCCAGATCTCCCTCCCCGTCTGCGGTTCATACGAGATTACCACGTCCGTGGCCGGAAAGACGACCTGGCGTCGACCGCCGATTTCGATCAACAATGGTGTACAAAACGAATACTTCAATTGATTATCTATCTTCGGACGGGGAGTTTTCCAGAGTACCTTGCCGGTATTTTTGTCCAGGGCGATAACGAACTGTTCCGTCCGTCCGTCGCAACTGAAGATCAACGCATCGTCCACCACGATGGGCGAGCCGCCGTTACCCCAGCCCGGGTCAAATCGGATGTCTCGATTTTTCCAAACGACTTTGCCTTTCAGATCGAGGCATGCCGTTCCCTGATGACCGAAATGAACATACAACCGCTCGCCTTCGATCAGCGGCGTCGGGCTCGCGTGACTATTTTTTTCATGAATGGGGGCCGAACTCGCGCCGTCCTGAAGAAAAATCTGCTTCGACCAGACGTCCCTGCCCGTCCCGGCGTCCATGCACAAGGTCACCAGCGCGTGGTCCTTCGACTCGCTTCCCTCGCCAGCCACGGCACTGGTCAGATAGACGCGCCCCCTGTAGACCACTGGCGACGACCAACCCGTTCCTGGAACGGCCCGCTTCCAGGCCACGTTGCGCGTCGCCGACCACTCGATCGGTAGATTCGTTGCTGTCGAGAGTCCCTGGCCCGTGGGTCCGCGAAACCCAGGCCAATCGTCATCCCCGCGGACAGCAGTCGCTGTCACCTGACCAGCGACAAGGCACAGGGTTAATATGCTTCGCCCCATGCGACCGTTCCCTTCTCATTGATCACTTTTATTGCCGGTCAATAGTCAGAATGGTAAAGCGTCGTGTTTCGACAGTCGAATTGCAAGCCGCACGTGCTCCTGTATAACAACCGGAACTTCTCTTACCAATAGATTGGCGACGCGGACAAAGCCGAAGCCGACTTTGCCAAGGCCAAGGAGTTGGGCTACGAGCTCTAGCCCACGCCGCCCCTTACCATCACCATACGCGCGCTGCTTCACGGTCCGCCCTCCCACGGCCGAACAACTTCACCGCCCGGCGAAGAACTACACGCCCCGAACCGACAACGTTCGTGTGGGGATCGACTTTGATCGCCGACCCTACCCGGCCGGTGGCTCGCTGGTTGGACTGATCGACCCATCCACCGGGACGGCCTGGACAGGGATCAAGGAGAAACCAAACTACATGGTCCGTGATCGCCTGGATGGCCTGACTGGAAAAACAACCAGCGGAAGGCAATACGCCCACCTGCTCGACAGTTCAACGGGAGGGACTCGAGGAGCGTCGATTCCACTTTCGGGGATCCCTCACGACCGGCCCTACTACATCAACTTCTGGCTGGCCTGTAACTTTCCCGAGACCATCGATTCGGCCAGCTTCGGCGTGGCCCTGCTGTTTTCGATCACCTGCCTGGCCTGGGAACGGGGGGGACACCGCATGCTCGGCATGAACGTCGCCAATAAGTCCAACTTCAATCTCTACGGACCGCTCAAACAGTGGGTGTTCTTGGAATTCGAGGTTGACCCGATGGCATGGCAATTCCAGTTCAAGATCGACGGTGTCCTCCAACACCAGGACGGTGACGCCAGGCGTCCGGCCTGGTTGACATTCGACACGCCTGCCGGTGAGGATGCGAAATCCCGCACGGCGACCAGCCTGAACTTTCACGGTGGAAAGCGGTTTCAAGGGTCACTGGCCGTCGACGACATCACCTTCGGCGGCTGGACCACGACCAGGCCACGTTGAGTTGTGAGCCAGGGACTCACCGGCGACCAGCAAGCACACGAGTGGATGTGGAAGGGTCCTGGGAGTGAAACAGGCGTTAAACCCTGTCATCTGCCGTCATCGGCTGGCAACAGGGTGACCATGGAACTGGCCACCGCCCAAGACGAAAACCCCTGCGATAACAGGGGTTCTGGCGTCGTTTGTCAGCCCCTGGCACCAGGTGGCACCAAAGGCGAAAAGTGGAGGCGGCGGGAATCGAACCCGGGCGTGGTTCGGATCCGGCGGGTTGAACGCCGGGGCTCGGGTGGGGAGAATAGGGGCTCCGTGTCCGAGCCCCGGAGGTGCGATGCGGCGCAGACCGAGTCCTGGTTTGGAATCGACAATGGAGCACTGCGTGTTTGATCGTCGTCTATGTGCCGCCCTGACATGTGTCGTTGTGGCAGTCGTTCTCGTCTTCTCGTCGGACCCATGTCGGGCTGAAGACAATGGCGGGTCGGACTGGAGAAGACCGTTTCGGCCCGATCAGCACACCGTTGTGCTCTACCATTTTGACGAGGGCCGAGGTGACGAGGCTCACGACGCGTGTGGCGACCGAGCACTGACACTGCGGGCTCACAAGACAGCGCTCTGGGGTTCACGACCCGGGTTTGGGACCACGGCAGGCTTTGCCCGTCGAGCCGACGACGCCGACTTGCGGGTGGGGCCAGCCGACAACGACAAACTACATCTGCGGACCTGTACCCGCGAATGGACCATTGAGGCCTGGATCCGCTACACCGGCCCGGGCGGGCAGGAAAAAGGTGGCCGGACCTATGCGGTGATCTGCAGCACCGATGACGAGGGGTTTGGCCTTCCGGTGGGTCGACGCGGCGGTTTCAGCTTCACGCTCAACCTCGGCCGAGGTGGCGTCGGGAACCTCAAGGACGGACTGCTGCCCGCCGCACGCTTCATCGCTGCGTCCAGTTCAACAAAGAACTTCGGTACCAGCAGCTTCCTGTTCCCGGGACGTTGGCCCAACAAGACCAAGGGGCAGCACATCGCCGATCACCAATGGCACCATGTGGCCTGGCAGTTCCGCTACAGAGATCAGCTCAACACCTTCTTCCTCGACGAAAAACGCGTCGCCCGGATCACTCTCCACGACCCCACCGCACCGGGCATCATTGTCAACAACGTCAAGGATGTTGTCACTCCGTTCATCGTCGGCGGCTGGATCCACTCGCAGGATCCCCCCTTCTTCATCAAGTCGGGGAACTTCCAGGGTGAAATCGACGAGT
>CAUZRQ010000215.1:0-7690 GCA_963582065.1 Planctomycetota bacterium
TTGTTGACGACGATACCCGAGGGGACAAAGAAGCTGGTGTGGATGCCTTCGAAGGCACCTCCCAGGGCGGCCCGGTCAAACAGCATCATGAACCCCGCGGCGGTCAGCACCGGCAGGGCAAACGCCTGCAGGATGGCCGTGATGAACATGCTCCAGATCGTCAGCGGCATGCGGAACAGGGTCATGCCTGGTGCCCGCATGTTGATGATCGTGGTCATGTAGTTGACCGAGCCCATCATCGAGGAGACACCGACGAAGGTGACGGCGATCAGCCACATATTTTGAGCGTGTCCCGAGCCGGGTGCGGCTTCTGGGAGTGCCGAGAGCAGCGGGTAGCTGGTCCAGCCGGAGGCGGCTCCTCCGAAGTAGAAGCTGAGTCCGAAGAAGAAGATCGCCGGCCACATGAACCAGTAGCTGAGCATGTTCAGCGTGGGGAAGGCCATGTCGTCGGCCCCGATCATCAGCGGGATCAGGAAGTTGCCGAAGGCTCCGGCGAGGATCGGGATCACGACCAGGAAGATCATCACCGTGGCGTGCATCGTGAACAGCATCGTGTAGAACTCGGGCGAAATCTGTCCGCCCTCGCTGGCAAACTTGATGCCGAAGATCGGCATGTTTTCCCAGGGCCAGGCCAATTGCCAGCGGATGCCCAGTGCCAGGGCTCCCCCCAGCAGCATCATGATCAGGGTGGTGATCAGGAACTGGACGCCGATCATCTTGTGATCGGTCGAGAAGATGTACTTCTTGATGAACGACGGATTGTGGTGGTGCAGGTCGTGGGCGGGGCCCGAGCTGGGATTCAGCGTGTCCGTGGTGTTCATGGTGTGGCCCCTTCCAATTCGCCAGGGGCGTCTTCCGGCGGGGTGACTCCGTCGTAATCCTGCAGGCTCTTCAGCCGTCGCAGCTGGGCCTGGAGGTCTTCGACCGCTTCGACCTCGCCCCTCATCTTGTAATGTCCCCACCCGCACAACTCGGCACAGGTCAGGTTGAACTTTCCGGCGCGGTTGACGGTGAACCAGATATCGATGCTCTGGCCGGGCATCGCGTCCTGCTTGACTCTCAGGTCAGGAACGAAGAACGCGTGCTGGACGTCGCCGGACTTGAGATAGATCAGTGTCTCGCGGTTCAGCGGCACGAAGAGCTTGTTGACGGCGTAGACGTCTCCGGCGTGGGGCCTGGCGAGCCAGTCCTTGACTTCCTTGTACGTTTTGAACTTCTTGCCCGGAGCGGGGTAGCGGATCCGCCATTCGAACTGCCGGGCGGTGACCTCGGCCACCAGGTGAGTCGGCCGGGGGTCGGCGTCGCGGTTTTCGTAGTCGCGGACCCGGTAGATGGCCCAGACATCGATCTGGTAGAGCGCGATAAAGAGCAGGATGCCGGAGGGGACGATGGTCCAGATGACCTCGAGGTTATGGCTGCCGTGGCTGAACCAGCCCTTTTCATCCTCGTTCTTGGACCCTTTCCAGAGCACATAGGCCAGGGCGCCCATGGTGCCGATGAAGGCGACGGTGACGATGCCCAGGATCAGGTAGAACAGGTCGTCGATCCGCTGCCCCAGCGGCGTGGCGGCTTCGCGGTTGCCCGGGAAGCCCCAGTCCATGGCCGGAGCGATGGCGCAGACAACGATCGCCGCGATCGGCCAGAAGGTAAAGAACAGGCACCAGAAGATTCTGCTCACGGTTGCGTCTTCTTGTCCTTGGCGGACTTGGTCGGTTTAGGCTTGGTGGTCTTGGAGTCCGCCGCCGGTTTGTCAGCGGGTTTGTCGGCGGGATGTTCGTGTGAATGAGCGTGACTGGGTGTGGCGTGCGAGTTTCTGCCAGTGTGGTACTGGTGACCATGTTCGTCGAACGACGCACCATGGGTTGGGATGCTCAGCACGTAATTGACGACATCCCAGATGTTCTCGTCAGTGATCAGCACCGTCTTGAAGCTCTGCATCGGGGTCCCTGTGATTCCCTGGCTGACACGGCGGTAGATGTCCAGGGGCCGGCGACCACCTCGATAGACACCGCTCTGCAGGTTGCGAGGTCTTAGCGGTCGGTGCCAGGCGTCATACAGGCCGGGGAGTTCGTACTTTTTCCCCGCCTCTCCTGGCCGCTTGCTCTCCTGCAAGGCGCGGGTTTGAGGGCCATCGCCGCGTCCGGTATCGCCGTGGCAGTCTTTACAGGGAGTATCCTTCGAGAGGAACCAGTCACGGCCCCGACGAGCCGAGACGGACTTGAGAAAGTCACGAAGGTGTTCTGGACTCTTCTTGTCGTTTGCCAGTTTGACGTGTTCCAGCAACTCGGTACGGGAGACCTTCGTGAGAAAGTCCTTCTTCTTGAATTGCAGGATCAGTTTGATTTCGTCGGGCAGTTCATCGGTTGTGAGTGATTCGTCGGAGAGTGTCACCAATCGCAACACATCCTTCGGTAGTTTGTCGTCTGTAAATGACTGGTCCGAGAGCTTGTTGGTATTCGCAAGCAGCCAGGCGGTGGCCGCGTCGATACTGGCCCAACGACCACGAGTTGGCCGGATTGCGGCTTGCGGAGTGCTGGCGGGCTTCCAGCCGACGCTGACGATTACGACGTCGGCTTCTTCGACGGCCGTTTTCGCCAAGGCTTCGGGTGTTGCGTTCGAGGCATCACTGTCTGCGGAGTCTGCCAGCAGGCTTTCCAACTGGCCTCTCATCGATAGCCACCTGACGTACTCGACCACGGCATCCAATCCACCATCTTCGTCATGTTCGAGCATCGCGAACGACGGCATGTACGTGCCGGGAAGTCCCTCTCGGATGGTCCGCTTCAGGTCGTCACGAGTGGGTCGACTTCCGAACTTGACGGAGGTGAACTTGAAGAGTCCCTGGCGGTAGTCACGAGGCCAGGGCTTCATCTTCAGGAACGTATTGCGGGCGGTCGGCCCGTTTCCGTCACCAGCCACTCCGTGGCAGTGCATGCACTGTCGGAGGAAGATGTGCCGACCCTGTTTGAGGACATGGCCAACCAACCGAAAGGTGTCACTGAATCCGACATTTGGAGTGGTGCCCTGTGGCAATTGTGGTGACGTACCAACGGTCAGTTGGTGGGTTCGCGGGTCATAATGTTCGACCCAGAACCGGACAGGTGTGTCGTCGACCTTGGCTCCTGCCCACTTGGATGTTCCGATCCACTGCAGTCCAACGCCACGGATTGTGTCGTTGATTTCCATTGCGTTGTCGGATCGACTGGTAAGGTGATCCGGCCAGGCGATCTTGGCGCGGAAGGAACCCTGCCATCCCTGTGTTGTTTCGGCTGCGGTACCCTGGATGACTCCGAAATCAAGGACCCGGATCTCGCGACTGCCAACCAAGTCCGGATTGCTTTCGACTGCTACAACGGCCAGGCGATCCCAAGCCACCGGATTGGACGCGGTCCCAAATGCGGCCTCGATCTCATTTGTGACATTCTCACGAACGGTGGGGTCAAGCCCAGCGAGTTGATCGACGGTGGCGTTGCCAATGTCGCGCTCAGGTGGCGCATACGTCAGTTGTGGACTACCGCAACCGGCAGCTACGACTGACAGCATCAAGAATGCCAAGGTCGACAAACGCACGTGTGGGTGTCTCTTTGATCGGGTATTCAGGTGAAAGTTCAGATGCAATGAGCTTGGGGGACGTGGTCAGGGAAGCTTGAACTTGCTGGCGTCGAAGGCCTTGTTGAGTGACGTGGTTCCGTCGACTTCGATGGTGACATCAACGGTCTCGAGAATCTCGGCCAATTCGTGCCAGATAACCACGCGATGCTGCCCGGCCGGAATACTCTCAATTGTGAACTTTCCGCCATCCGTGGTCACTCGGCCGTAGGGGTGATCGAGTGCCAGCTGCCAAGCCTGCATCCAGCCGTGGATATCGCAACCGATACGAAACGGTCTGTTTTCGGCAACCACGAAACTCACGGCGACGCCGGTCGAGTTGTTGGGTGATACGGCGAAATTGTCCCCATTGTTTCGTTTGGGGTAGGTGTGGGTATTGTGAGAAACGCCGTCGGAGTTCTTGACCATGACATCTTGGCCGACATGGACGATGCTGGCATGGTTGGTGAAGCGGCAGTTCTTCTGGTCAAAGTCGATCGGCTCGAGTGACTCGGGAGACTTTGTGCCTCGTGGCTTCTTGGCGAGATAGACGAAGACGTTGTCGAGTCCACCGCCGTCACCAATGACAAAGGAATCGTCCTGAATGGCCTCGTCTTTGGCACACACCGTTGAGTCGCGTTTGGCCATGCCCAGGGCGATTATGGCGGCAAGAGTCGGCGCTTCGCCGCTGAAGGTAATGGTGCCGGTCAGAGTGCCGTAGCCCGCTACTTTGCCGGTGCCGCCATCGGCACTGTTTTCAGCGAGGTCACTACTGACCCGCACGCCGATTTTCACAGGCGGAGCCTGTTCACCACACCCGACCAGAGTCAGGAACAGTGCCAGGGTTGCGGCCGGCGGTGGAATCGGGAACCGCATCATGTCACTGTCTTCCTTCCGCACCTGCGGCCGACGGGCCTGCGTCCGCTGGATTGTCTTGTGGCTTGGGTGGCTGGCTGGACCGGAGTCGACTTTCAACCAGCCGGTGATAGTTGATCAGCGCGTCCCGAACCCCTTCGATCTGCTGCTCCCCGTCGCCGCCGAATTGCTCGGGAAGTACCACCTGTCCCTTGACGAATGCCTGCGGCATGGAAGTGTAGGGAGTGGCCCACTTGGGGTTGTGGAGCCACATCAGCAGCCACTTGGGTTTCAGTCGGTTGGCGGCGAAATCGAGATTGGGACCGAAGATGCTCTCCTCGGGCTTGCCGAGAACTGGGATTCCAGCAACCTGGTGGCACTTGGCGCAGACGGAGGTCTTTACATTCTGGTCGGTTAGGATCTTCCAACCGGAGTCGAGGTACTGGTTGATATCTGCAGCCGTCGTGGCCGCCGTCTTGGCCGCCGTCGCTGCGGCAGCCCTGGCATCTGCAGCCGCTTTGTCAGCTTCGGCAACCGCCCCATCGGCCTTCGCTTTGGCATCGGTGGCGGCCTTGACCATCTCGGCCGCCTTCTTCCTGGCAGCCTCGTCGGTGGCCTTGATGGCAGCCTCCTGGGCAGCGGCCAGCTTCTTGGCAGCCTCCTGGGCCGCCTTCTTCGTGTCGGCCGCCGTTTTGGCCGTGTCGGTGACTCTGTTGTTGGCCAACCAGGCGTCCTGGCCTTTCTTCTTGGTCAGCCAGGCGTCCTGGCGTTGTGGAATCGACTGGTAGGGATATTCGGCCCGGTCGACGGCAGCGAAGTAGTTGGCCAAGGCCTGGGCTTCGTCGTCGTCGAGGTTGAACCGTGGCATTCTGAGCACGGTGGTCCGGCGGATTGGGCCGGGATCCTTCAGGAAACGATACAACCAGGGTGTCTGGACTTTGAGTCCTTCCTGGAAGAGCGGTGGAGGTGACATTTGCCAGGAGTTGTCGGCGCTGCCGGTCCCCTTGTGATTGGGTTTGGCGACAAGGTACTTGACCAGCCACTCGGCGAATCGACCACCGCGTCCGGCGGTGGAGTTAGCGACGTCACGATCAATTCGGTCGACATTGATCACGGCGCTTGGGAGCAGCATGTCTTCCCAGACAAGGTTTGCGTCGGGTTTTGTGCCGCGGAGCCGGGGATCACGGAGTTGAACCTGAAGTGTTTCCCAGAGGGTGTAGCTGTAGCTAGTATCTTCCTCGTCATCGGGATCGGGTTCAGAACGAAGCATCCCACGAAATCGGACTTGGATTTCCTGTTCCAACGGTGTGGGGCTCGTCGAATGGAACTTCAGGACGCGGGTGGGTTTGCCATCCCTGAGAGCCTGAAGCCCACCGGCGTAAGTCTTGGCGTCGAGCAATTCCGAGAAGGGTTTTGACTGGTTTTCGAGACTGGAACCACGAAGGCCGTTGAATTGTGAGGGCTTGGTTCGGATGGCAATTTCTGGCAATTCGACCATGTGGCAACCGACGCAGTTGAACTTCTGCAGCAGTCTCTCGCCCTCGATCCGATCTGCGATTCGCGTGTCGGGCTGGTAGACGTACTTGACCGGTGGCGGTTCGGCGACGAGTCCGAGAATGAAGGTGGCGATGGCTTCGATGGCCTTCTCGTTCTCCATCGGGTCCTGTGCGAAGGTGAACTTCGGCATCCTCAGCCGCTCGTCGTACCCTTTGGTCTCGGTCTTCTTGTAGTCGTAGCTCCGCGGGTCGCGGAGTTTCTGCCACAGGAAGCCCTCGCGGCCGTGGTGCAGCAGGCTCGAGTAGAAGAACGCCGCGCGGGTCTCATCCTCCTCGATGTCCCGGTTCTCGAACTTCTGCGTACCCAGCGAGTGGGCTCGTGCGCGGGCCATTTCCTCGTCGACGCGTTTGCGAGTGGACGAGTTGTCGGCCTCACCGTGGTGATGCAGGAACTCCTCGATGTGCTCGGTCGCCAGCTTGGTGCGGTCCTTGCGGCCCCAGTCTTCGAGCTTGGTGCCGATGGGCCGGGCGGTTTCGAAACCGGGGATGTCGTGACAGCCGTAGCAGCCGTAGCGGCTGACGGTCCGTCGTCCGACGTACTTCAGTTTCATCTCGCGGGTCACCGACTCGCCGTGCAATTCGACCTCATCGCCCTTGATCTTCGACTTGTCCGACTCGGGGTAACTGCCTCCACCGACCATCTCCTCGGCCGCCGCGGCTCCGATCACTTTTCCGGCGTAGAGGATGACGAGCGCATCGAGTGCGGTGTTATCGGCATCGGGAACGGGATCGCCGGCGAGCCTGGTGATCGGTTGCGAGAGCAGGAAGGCGGCGATGTCGGCGGCCGGGTCGACTCGCTTGTCACCGCTGCCCTCGGGGTCGAGGAACAGGTCGGGCATGCGTGTGCGGGAGAAGTGTTTCTGAGGGTCACGCAACCAGGTGTAGAGCCAGCGAAAGCCGGGATCGGCTGGCTGGTCCGGGTTCTTCGCATCGTGAATGATCTTGTCCTGGATCCGCGACAGGTCGGGTCCGAAGGTGGCCGAGAGTTGTTTGTCGGGGTCGGGGACGGCCTTGTGGCTGTGGCAGGCCAGGCAGCCGCGTTCGCGGAAGGTAACCGCACCTCGCTGGGCGTCGGCGGTGATGCCCTCGGGGATCGAATCGAGCTGGAAGTCGGCACTGGCCTGTTTGCTGGTTTCCAGCAGGAAGTGCGTGACCGCGGCGATTTCGGTCGGCCCGAACTGTTTGCCGTGTGCGTCGTCCTGGTTACTGAGGTCGAAGAACTGGGGCATCCGCGTGGTGGGTCGGAAGTCGCTGGGCTTCTTGATCCAGCGTGCGAGCCAGTCGGAGTTGGTCTTGAGTGCGACGTGGGCGAGGCTGGGTCCGACTTTTCGCATCTTGCCGGGGAACTGGTTCGGGTCGGCTTCGAGAGCCGCTTTCAGTTCGGCGGTGGCTGGTTCGAGCCTGAGATCGGGGCCGATGGGCTTGGTGCCATCGAATCCGGAGATCTCGTGGCAACCGAAGCAGCCGAATGTCCGGACAAGTTGCCATCCTTTATAGAGCTTCGGGGCGGTGGGTCCGTGGTCGGGGTTGATTCCGAGGTCGACGACCTGGTGA
The DNA here is from genome assembly GCA_963582065.1 of Planctomycetota bacterium. Taxonomy (GTDB): domain Bacteria; phylum Planctomycetota; class Planctomycetia; order Planctomycetales; family Planctomycetaceae; genus UBA8437. Next base: position 7,554 of record CAUZRQ010000215.1, read on the forward strand.
TGGCACTTCAGGCAGGTCGATTCCCTGAGCCGCCGCGGCTGCATGGGGAATTCCCAGTGGTGGTTGGGGAAGAACCCGTACAGGCCATTCCATTTCTTGTATTCGGCCGGGTGGTTGGGTCCGTGCTGAGCGTTGTG
>CAUZRQ010000216.1:0-7642 GCA_963582065.1 Planctomycetota bacterium
ACGCGGCGTCGCTCCGTCAGGCTTTCGCCCATTGCGGAATATTCTCGACTGCAGCCACCCGTAGGTGTCTGGGCAGTGTCTCAGTCCCAGTCGTGGGGGCCATGCTCTCACACCCCCTAGGCATCGTAGCCTTGGTGAGCCATTACCTCACCAACTAGCTAATACCACGTAAGCCGCTCCAAGAGCGGAGTCACACCATTTGCTCCCAGGACGATTATGTCCTGGAAGATTATCCGGCATTACCTACAGTTTCCCGTAGCTGTTCCGGGCTCTCCTGGGTACGTAACCTACGCTTTACTACGCCGTCTGCCGCTGTCCGTCAATTACTTCACCCCGAAAGGATCAATAAAAGACTTCTCGCTCGACTTGCATGCCTAATCCACGCCGCTAACGTTCATTCTGAGCCAGGATCAAACCCTTCATATGACTGCTTTCCCGTTTCCACGCCTTCCGCCTCTTGTTTCTCAACCACCTGGCCAAAGGCCGGGCAGAGGAGAGCCGCTCGAGGGTTCCGGTGAGGAACGGGTGATTAGCAGAGAAAAGCCTGATGCTGGATGCACGAGTGGTCAAACCCGCGCAATCAGCCGCATCCCGAAGGATCCAGCGACTGAAATCGCTGAACGAGGGCCACCAACCAAGTTGTCAAAGAACAATCCGGCGGGCCCATCGAAACGGGTCCCCGGAAACGATGCAGCCAAATGCCACAGCGAGCCATCGTAGCAGGCCCCGTAAGGCTGTCAACCGATTGCGAACGGGTTTTTCCGTGCTTTGCCGATAGCCCGGCCGATTCCTACACTGTCATCGGTCGGCTATCATGACCGCCCTGTTTCTGCCTTTTACACCACCCCACGATCTTCAGCCGAGTTGCCATCACGATGACCACGCTCCCCGCCCCCGGAACGCCTCAGGCCGATCTCGACACTCCCTCATTGTGCATCGACCTCGACGTGATGGAGGCCAACATCTCGCGGATGGCTTCGTTCATGGCCGAACGTGGCAAGCAGTGGCGGCCCCACGAGAAGTGTCACAAGACGCCGGAGATCGCCCACCGGCAACGTGCGGCCGGTGCCATCGGTGTCACCTGTGCCAAGGTGTCGGAGGCCGAGGTGATGGCCGCCGGCGGCATCACCGACATCCTGGTGGCCAACATGATCGTCGGTGCACCGAAGGTGCAACGGGTCGCCCGGCTCTGTGAAACCGCCGACCCGATCATCGCGTTGGACCACTTCGCCCAGGCCCAGCCGCTGGCAGCCGCCTGCCACGAGGCCGGTGTCACCTGCCGAGCGATCCTGGAAATCAACGTCGGGCTCGACCGGGTCGGCGTCCTGCCCGGCCGCGATGCCATCGAACTGGCCCGTGCCACGGCCCAACTCGACGGTCTCCGACTGGTAGGTATCATGGGCTACGAGGGCCACCTGCTGCGGATCGAGGATCCCGACGAAAAACGGACCCAGATCAACGCTTCGATGAGACTGCTTGAAGAGACCCGCGACGCGATGCGGGACGAGGGGCTGTGCTGCGACATCGTCAGCGCCGGTGGCACCGGCAGCTACCAGTTCACCAGCGACTGCCCGGCCGTCACCGAATTGCAGGCCGGCGGCGGGATCTTCGCCGATCCGATGTACCAGTTGCAGATGGGGGTCACCGGACTCGAGTACGGTCTGACGGTCCTGGCGACCGTGGTCAGCCGTCCCGAGAAGAACCGGGCCGTTCTGGACAGCGGCCGCAAGACTCTCAGCCCCGACGCTCACCTCCCGCTGGTCAAGGATTACCCGGAAACCGAGGTGGTCCGGATGAGTGCCGAGCACTGCGAGTTGAGCCTGGTCGAGGACTCGGTCGATCTGACGATCGGGGACAAGGTTGAGTTGATCGTCGGCTACGCCGATTTCACCACCGTGCTTCACGATCACTTCTACGCCTGCCGGGGAGGTGTGCTGGAGGAAGTCTGGGAGATTGCCGGACGGGGGAAGCTGCACTAGGCGGTCGCCGCGAGGCGGGATCGGGTTGAAATCTCAAAGGAGCGGGGTGTCTGAGATGGGCGAGGGGTTGCTTGAACGGCTGGCCAGCGGCGATGCGGAAGTGCGGAACGAAGCGATAGCCGAGGCGACCGAGGCCCGGGGCGAGGAGGTGGCCGAGGCGTTGGCCGGGCTGATGACCAGTCCCGACGTGGGCACGCCGGCCCGAACCGCCTCGGCCCAGGCACTGGCGAGGATGCCCGACGAAGCGGGTGTTGCGAGGCTGAGAACTCTGCTGGAACACGACGACCCCGAGTTCCGTGTCCTGGCGGCCTCGGGTCTCGAATTCCATCCCGATCCGGCAACCGTCGGCGCGCTGCTCGACGCCCTGATCGATCCGGTCAACAAGGTCCGCAACGTCGCCGAGCGGAGCCTGCTGGCGATGACGTGCGTGTTCACCGACGAGTCGCACCGCCGGATCGCCGAGTTGCTCGACCATCCTGTTCCGCTGACCCGCTCGCCCGCGGCGAGACTGGTCGGAGCCGCCGAGATCAGCGGTCTCTCCGGGCGGTTGGCCGAGATGGCCTTGGGGGATGACGAGTGGCTGCCACGGGTCTGGTCGTCACGCGCCCTGGGAGAACTCGGGGGAAGCGACAACCTGAAGGTGCTCGAGCAAGTGGCCACCTCCGACGAGAAGAACCGGGTTCGTGCCGCGGCGGTGGAAGCCATCGGCGAGCTTCGCGCCGAACGATCCGAGGAGATCCTGAGGGCGGTGATCGAGTCGGAACCGGACGAGGGTGTGAAACGCGCGGCCGAGGAGGCTCTCGAGGACCTGCACCGCGGTGGGTTCGACGACGAATGACAGGGTGAGGTCGTGGAGTCGGGGTCAATCGAACCCGAGTCGTTCGGCCAGCCCCCGCAGGCGGCTCACCACTTCGGACAGCCGCCGGTGCACGGTCCCGGCCGATGGCACCCCGACCCGTCCTTCGGCCAGTCGTTCCACCCACACCGCTCCGGAGAGCAGTACCGCGCTTTGGTCCAGCACCGTCACCAGCCCGGCTTCGGTCAGGTCCAGTCGGGCATGACGATCGTAGGCCGCCAGCCCCGCATCCCAGGCTTCGGTGTCGTCGCCCACCAGGCTGCCCAGCAGCCTGGCCAGGTCGATCGCCACGTTGTCGCTGCGACAGCTGCCCGGGTCGATCAGCCCCGTCACCCGATCTCCGGTCCACAACAGGTGGTCGTGCCAGATGTCTCTCAGGCATGGCTGGCAGCGGTACCCGGTCATCCGGACCATTCGCAGCTGTCCGGCGACCTCGTCCGCCCCGCGACCGAACAACTCGTCGACGTCGGCGAGCAACGTCATCCAGTCGGCCTGTCCGGAAACCGCTCCGCGGGCCCGGTCGACAAGCCGGTCCCAGCGTCGCTGGTAGTCGGTGAGTTGTTCAAGCCGTTCTCCGACGGCCGGAGACGGTCTCGATTCGGACGACCCGAACCACGTCTCAGCCTCGCGGTCGGGGACAAAGCCCCGCGCGGCCCGGTGAAACCGGGCCAGTGTCGCCATCGCCTCGTCCAGCCGCACGCGCGACGGGTCGTCGTGAAAATCGGCGGTCCCGGGCATCCAGGGCTCCAGTTGCCACAGACGTCCGTGCCAATCGGCCAGCCTGGTGCCGTCGCCGGTGGTGATCGGAACCGCTACCGGCACGGTCGCGGCGACGTGTTCCAGCAGGCGGTGCAGGGCCTCAAGCCGTTGCCGGGGCAGGCCGTCCGGTGGCCAGCCCCGGACGGCCAACGGTCCCCGGGTGGTCGTGATCCGCATCACGGTGGCCCCGCTGAAGCCGGGTTCGTCCGGCGGAACGCCCGGCTCCAGGGGACGGCAGGACGGGTCCCAGAAATCGAACAGCCCGGAGTATTCCATCGCTGAGAGGATCTCTCGGGGAATGTTTCGAGCGGAAGAACCGAGCACGCACAACGGACCCCGGCAGCCTGTTGACACTGCTCGAACAGCACCGGTAAAACAGGATAGCTGGCCGGTTGTGTCGATGGGAACGGTCGTGATGTCCTGGACGTCGACCAGTCGCTGTCGGAACCGGCTCCCCCCACCGAAGAGACACCGCACGCGAGGGTGCTGAGATGAGATCGCTGAAATTGATTCGACGCGTGATTCGACTGGGAGTCTGCCTGGTCCTGGGACTGTCGGTTTCGGCCTCGACGGCCGATGCCGGAGTGATTCCCTGGCTGGTCGATTCTCTGTTCGGTCTCCCGGGCAGTCGTTGCCAGCCCGCCTACGGCGGGTACGCAGCGAATGCCGCCTACGGCGGGTACCGAGCGAATGCCGCCTACGGCGGGTACCGAGCGAATGCCGCCTACGGCGGGTACGCAGCCTACGGTTGCCCGCCAAGCGGGTACAGCTTCGTGGCTCCACAACGTGTCTACACGCAACCGGTCGCCGCCGCACCCTATTACGGAAATGCCTACGGATCTGCCTACGGATCTGCCTACGGGTACGGTTCTTCCTGCCTGCCGCGTCTGCCCAACCTGCTGCCACCGTTCCTGCCCGCGCTGTTTGGAGGGATTTTCGGTTGCAGTCCCGGCTTCTCGCCGTACGGCGGCGGATGGGGCTGTTCGCCCTGCGGCTACGGCGGGTGCCCGATCACACTGCCGGCCGGGTCGGCCTCGACCGGTGGTTGGCAGAAATCCCAGGCTGCGCCCAAGACGTTTGCCACCGATCCCCAGGCTGCCGGGGATGGACAGACTGACACCCGGACCTTCCGTCCGCCGATCGACACCGACTCCGATCCGGGACAGGTGATCCCGAAGATCAAGAAGCCGGCCGAGAAGAAGCCGGTTGAGAAGAAGCCGGTTGATGAGAAGCCGGTTGATGAGAAGCCGGTTGAGAAGAAGCCGGCCGAGAAGAAGACATCGGCGGCGTTGGGCAACGGTGTCGGCATTGTGCACCACGTGGTTCCGTCTCGGACCCGACTCGCGAGGCGGGCTTCGACCGGCACGCGGCGACTGGGGTCGGTGGTGGTGGCTCGTCGCGTGATTGATATCCAGCCGTCACTACGTCCGGCGCTGCCGGGCAGCACGATCGCCGGACGCTAGCCGCGACGGAACCCGAATGAGCAACGCCGACGTCGCGGGGGTGCTGGTCGACCTGGCCGACCTTCTGGAGATCCAGGGGGCCAATCCGTTCCGGGTCCGCGCCCACCGCAACGGGGCGAGGACGATCGAGACGCTGGCCGAGCCGATCGCGGTGCTGGTTGAGGATCCCGAACGGTCGCCGGAGGAACTGCCGGGGATCGGCAAGGACCTGGCCGAGAAGATCACGTCGATCGTCGAAACCGGCCGGTTGGCTCAACTGGAGGAACTCCGCGAGCAGGTCCCCGCCGAGGTGGTGGCGATGCTGCGGATTCCCGGCCTGGGACCCAAGAAGGTCGGTGTCCTGTTCAAGGACCTCGGGATCGAGTCCCTCGACGCCCTGGAAGCGGCCGCTTCCGAGGGGATGATTGCCGAGCGGAAGGGCTTCGGGGCCAAGACCGAACAGTCGATCCTGGAGGGGATCCCGATCGCCCGGCACGGGAGCACGAGAACCTGGCTGGCCACCGCGCGAGTGGCGGTCGATCGCATCGTCGAGGACCTTGCCCGGCTCGAATCGGTGACCCGGGTCAGCCTGGCCGGCAGCAGCCGCCGGTTGAAGGAGACCGTCGGGGACCTGGACGTGCTGGCGACGATCGCCGAAGGGGTCGAATCGTCGGAGGTGATGGCGGCGCTGGCCGAACACGAACTGGTCGAGGAGGTGCTGGCCCAGGGCGAGACGAAACAGCGGGTGCGGCTGTTGGAGCGGGCGGCGGGCGGCCTGGAGATGGACCTGCGGGTGGTGCCCGAGGAATCCTACGGGGCGGCGATGCAGTACTTCACCGGTTCCAAGGAGCACAACATCGTTGTCCGCCGCCGCGCCCAGGAGCGGGGGCTGAAGGTCAACGAGTACGGGGTCTTTCCCGAGAACGATGAGGACGCCAAGGCGGTGGCCGGACGGACCGAGGAGGATGTCTACGAGGCGGTGGGGCTGCCGTGGATTCCTCCCGAACTGAGGGAGGATCGGGGCGAGTTCGAGATGGCCGAGTCGGGGAAGCTGCCCGAGTTGGTCACGCTGGCCGACATCCGCGGCGACCTGCACATGCACACCACCGCGACCGACGGGACGGCGTCGATCGAGGAGATGATCGCCGCGGCCAAGGCGCGGAAGCGGAAGTACATCGCGATCACCGATCACTCGAAACGGGTCACGATGGCCGGCGGGCTGGATGCCAGGCGGCTGAGGGCTCACTGGAAACAGATCGACAAGATCCGGGGCAGCGTGTCGGGGATCGAGGTGCTGTGCGGGATCGAGTGTGACATCCTGGAGGATGCGACGCTGGACCTGCCCGACGACGTGCTGGCCGAGGCCGACTGGGTGATCGCCGTACTGCACTACGGGCTCAAGCAACCTCGCGAACAGATCGACGCACGGTTGATGACCGCGGTGCAGAACCCGCATGTCGATGTCATCGGACATCCCAGCGGCCGGTTGATCGGCAAGCGGCCGGGGGCGGAGATCAGCTACCCGGGCCTGTTCCAGGCGGCGGCCGACCACGGGGTGATGATGGAGATCAACGCGCATCCCAGCCGGCTGGATCTCGACGACGTTCACGCCGCTGCGGCCCGCGACCACGGGATTCCGATCGTGATCAGCACCGACGCGCACAGCACCGGCGGGATGGACGTGATGCAGTGGGGCGTGTGCCAGGCCCGCCGGGCGGGGCTCGAGAAGAAGCACGTGGCCAATGCCCGGCCGTGGTCGCGATTCAAGAAGCTGTTGCGCAACGGCTGAGCCGACCGGACAACATTGCAAACCCTCGATCGATGCTCGAGAATCAAGCGACCGAGTCAATCAGTTCTCCCAACCAGGGGATTCTTCCATGACCCGTCGTCTTTCGATCGTTCTGCTGGCCGTGCTGGGCCTGGCCGCTGCACCGCTGGTGGCTGCCGACAAGCCCGAGAAAAAGGACGCGAAGAAGGGCGCGGCCAAGCCCGTCAAGCTGCGTGACATCACGCTGACGGTGCCGCCGACGTGGGAGCAGCAGAAACCCAGCAGCCGCCTGCGGGCCGGACAATTCAAGCTGCCGGCGGTCAAGGGCGACAAGGAAGCGGCCGAGTTGGCGATCTTCTTCTTCGGTGGGACCGGTGGCGGAGCCGATGCGAACATCCGTCGCTGGATCGGCCAGTTCCAGGCCGAGGGACGCAAGATGAAGGTGCTGCGGGGCGAGTCGGCCCAGGGACCCTACCTGTTGCTGGACCTGACCGGCACGTACAACAAGCCGGTCGGTCCCCCGGTCCAGGGTCGCACCAAGCCGATGAAAGGGGCCCGCATGCTGGCGGTGATCCTGGCGGTCAAGGGCAAGGGCAACTACTTCCTGAAGCTGACCGGTCCGATGAAGACCGTCACTGCCTCAGCCACGACACTGCGGCAGTCTTTCGGAGCCGATCCGAAGAAGGAGAAGCCCTACGGGGCCGATTCAAAAAAAGACAAGAAAGACAAGAAAGACAAGAAAGACGGCGCCAAGAAGGGCGAGAAGAAGTAAGCGGCCGCAGCGCCCCGTCGCGGCGGGCGGTTCCGTCGGAGAGGTGGCAGAGTGGCCGAATGCACC
>CAUZRQ010000217.1:0-7631 GCA_963582065.1 Planctomycetota bacterium
CTGCACGCCGCACAGCTACCGCAATGCCAAGACCGATGCCTGGCGGAAGGTAGTCGGGGTGAGTTCATTCAGCCACGAGAAGCATCGCCCACTGGCGGTGCAGAACATAGCCGCCGATCATCCCGTGATGAAGGGGTTTCCCAAGACATGGAATACGCCCAATGGGGAACTCTACAAGATCGACAAGCTCTGGCCGGGGGTGACTCCGCTGGGCAAGGCCTTTGGCAAGGATACCCAGAAAGACCACGTCTGCATCTGGACCAACACGCACGGAAAGATGCGAGTCTTCGGTACCACCATCGGGCACCACAATGAGACAATGCGCAAAAAGACTTACCTGGACCTGGTCACGCGAGGCCTGCTCTGGGCCTGTGGCAAGCTGGACAAGAACGGCAAGCCAGAACCGGGTTATGCCAAGCCACCGACAAGAAACCCGTCAGGAGCTGCCCGACAATAACCGGAAACCACTGACCCGAAACTCTCGCATTCGGAGTGGTACAAGAATGGGGAGTAGGTCACCTCCGTCGAACTTCCGGGCCCAGTTGAATCCAATTCACTTTCGGTTGCGACCGGTCGGTTGATTGTTGTACCAGTTCAACACAACAAGTGCCGATTTCACTGGTCCGTCGCTCTCCGATCATGACCTTTCCGACAGCGGGAGCCTCGCCAACTGTCCCCTCTGGCGGGTTGAACGCCGGGGCTGGGGTGGGGAGACTGGGGGGCCTCGTAAACCGGAGATACACGATGAGAGTTCTGCTGGCGTTGCTGCTGATCGGGATCGTTGGATGTGGTGGCGAGGAAACCTTTCCCGGCGATGTTGCGACACCGTCTTCGCCGGCGATGTCCTCAGTGAAGTCCGAGAACGCAGCGGCAGATGAGGCAAAGGCGAAGGCTGACGAGTCGCCTGCTCAAGCTGCTGCCGAGCAGAAAGCCGCCGCGAAGAAATCCGTTGAAAGCCGGGAGACGCTCACGCTCAAGGGACATTCCGACATCGTCGCCAGCGTGAGTTTCAGCCCCGACGGGAAGCGGATTGTCAGCGTCGGACTCGACGTCACCCCTTTAGCTTTGAGCGACACGGTGAGGATCTTGAACATTTCGTCTCTGGGCACATCCAAGTAGCCCCTATCTCCCCAGTCCCCGCTAAGCCTGGCCGGGGGGAGTGGTTCGGATCTGGCGGGTTGAACACCTTTTTTGGGTTGTCGAGAAGTCAGAGCGTCAGAAGGCCGTGACAGGCGGTACCGTCAATCTCAGGAGTTTCTGATGTCCAGAATCACATCTCGAGTAGCCTTTCGCACAACGCTGGTATGGGCTGTGGTATGCGGCGGGATGATCGTCGCCGCTGAAACACCGGCAGGAATAACAGCGACCTCGAGCCAGCGGGTGCACCCCGTGCTCATCCGCAACGAGCACAATCCGTTGATCCAGGTGGTTGTGGATGTGAAACGACCAGGGATCCACGCGACCCGGTTCACCTTTTCCCTTCGCGGCACCGACGACCTGAACGACATCGACTCGCTGCGGCTTTACTGCTCGGGTGAAAAACGGCCTCGGGAACTCGATCAGATTCGCAGCGGAATCAACTTCCTCGGGGATCGACAGGCGGTTTTGGCGGAACTGGCCGGCAAGCCGCTCGGTGCCCTGGCCTCACCGTCGACGGTGCTGACGTTTGACGGCGATCAGGTGTTGCGAAAGGGGACGAATGTCTTTTGGCTGTCCTGTACGCTCCGAGCCGGCGCCAGTTTGTCTCACAAGGTGGACGCACATTGCACGGCGATTGAAACGAGCGAAGGCAAAGTCACTCCACGCGACGCGACTCCCGGAATCCGCAAACGCATTGGATTCTCGCTCCGCAAGCACTATGACGACGGGGTGCACACCTCGCGGATCCCGGCCCTGGCCGCGACCCCGAAGGGGACGCTGCTATGTGTGTATGACATGAGGCGGCGGAAGCGTCGCGACCTCCAGGAGCACATCGACATCGGTCTGAGCCGCAGCACCGACGGCGGTCAAACCTGGGAGCCGGTCCGTGTCATCATGGACATGGGGGAATACGGCGGTCTGCCGCAGGAGCAAAACGGGTGCAGCGATCCTGGAATTGTGGTGGATCAAAACACCGGTGAGATTTTCTGCTCCGGCGTCTGGATGTGGGGCAAACCGGGGAAACACCAATGGAGCGGCGACGGATCCGAACCCGGATTTGAAATCGGCAAGACCGCCCAGTTCCTGATGGTGCGCTCCCGGGATGACGGCCTCACCTGGTCAAAGCCTGAAAACATGACACGGAAGCTGAAGAAACGCGAGTGGATTCTCCTGGCACCGGCTCCTCAACAAGGGCTCACGTTGCGAGATGGCACGCTGGTCATGCTCGGTGAGGGACGGGATGAAAAAGACCGGATGTTCTCGACGTTGATCGTCAGCCGCGATCACGGAGCGACCTGGACCGTCGGTTCCACGGCCGCCTCGGGCAACGGCGAGTGCCAGGCGGTGCAACTGGACAATGGCTCGATCCTGCTCAATGCCCGCACGGCCCAACCCACCAAGTTTCGATCGGTCTGGTTGACCGATGACCTGGGGCAGACGTGGCGTCCTCACGAAACGCACCGGAAGACATTGATCGAACCCAACTGCAACGGCTCTCTCTGCCGATTCGACTACGAAGAGGGTGGGAAGCGAAAACACGTCCTGTTGTTCGCCAACCCCTATTCCCAGACAGGACGCGATCATCACACGATCCAGGTCAGCTTTGACGACGGCCGCAGCTGGCCAAAAACCTACCACTTGCTACTGGATGCGGGTCGTGGAAATGGCTACCCCAGTATGACTCGCATCGACGATGCTCATGTCGGCATCGTTTATGAAGGGAGTCAGGCTCATCTTGTCTTCGAGAGACTGTCGCTACACGAATTGTTGAAACGCCGCCAATAACTGGACGTGGTTCGCAGCCAACCCGTTGTGCGAAGCACGATTCGCCCCGAAATATTCTCATGACCATCTGTCCCGGTTGTTCATCTGAATTTCCCGGCGATGCCAGGTTCTGCCCGAGCTGTGGGGCAGCGGTGCCCGACCCGGCCCCCACCGATCCGGAAATTGCGGCCACCTTCGTTCCCGAGACCGAGCCGAAGACGGCGGCCACCGTTGTTCCCGACACCGAGCCCGATGGCGATGATCGCAGTCGCTCTGGACCCCGTTCGTCCAGTGGTCTACTCGGCTGGGCCAAGTTGGACCGGGCCCAATTCACAGAATCGCAGACAGGCTGGGTTCCACCCATTCCGACAGCCCCCCTGCCCCGTCCTGCCTTCCACCCGGACGAAACGCACCTGTCTCGTTCATCGCTCAGCGGACGAGCCTGTACCGCTGTTCGGCTCCGTGATACTGGAGACGGGTCTTGTTCTTTTCGTAGAACTCGATCCACTCGCCGATCGTCGGCCGTGATTCCGAATAGTCGTGTTCCTTTTCCAGGCTGAACAGGGCCGGAAAGGTAAACCGCCGGAGCACGAAGATCGGGTTCCCGTAATGGCCCGGCGCATTGACGCTGAACTGTGGATTCGGCGGCTTTCGGGTCGACTCTCGTTTCATCCAGTCGAACAGATCATCCAGGGCCTGAGGCTCGCCGAGCCAGCACGCCCGGATGATGTTGGCCGAGAATCGGATGTTGAAGTCATCGCTGGCCGAGAACTTCACGAGATGGTCTCGAGCCACCTGGGAACGCCGAGCCAGTACGCCCAGCCCTCCCAGCGCACCCAGGCGTTGTTTGACCGGAAGGGCCTGGTCGCCGGCCAACTGAACGAGCCAGGGCAACGATTCGGCGCCGTTCCCGAACAGGTGGCGAAACCTGCTCTCGAAGTAACCGTAGGTGGTCTGGTCCCATTCGTGGCGACCCAGGCGGTAGTGAATCGACATGAGCTGATCGATGGCGATCCGAGCCTGCGGCAACCCAGCCGGGGGTGCGTGATTTCGTCTCCGCGGCAGGACAAAACGAGGCTCAACGTAACGACTTCGACGGCCAATGGTCCGGCCCAGGCGTTCGAGCGGTTCCTGCCCCACGTACTGCCATGCTCCTGAGCCAAGCGAACGCCACTTGGGATTCTCGTCGACCCAGAGCTTCTTCATGAGGGGCGTCAGTCCTCGCTGCCAGTACGGATGGACCGGGTGCTGGTCGGGCCGCATGCCAACGACCTTCTTCTTGTCGCCAGACTTGTCGATCACCAGCGAGTCAAACACCAGACCGTCGGGATAGTAAGACTTGAGCGTCAACTTCGGACCGTTGATCAACACGTGGACCAGGTGGGGACATTTCTCGTTCCATTCGGTGATGCCCGGCCGCAACCCGTGGGGGTTCTTGGGCGTCACCATGGCCTGGAAGTACGAGTTGCCGATATTCGAACCGGAACATCCTACGAGCAGGTCCACGGCCTGATCTGGACCGTAGGGGGCCGAGCGACTGTAGACGTGAATGTGGCCGCGGAAGGTCATGTCACAATTGGGCAGCGGCGGGTCCCAACTCAAGTCCCCACCGGGCACCGCATTGCCGGCGAGGCCGAAGTAATGGCTGTAGAAGAAACGCCATGTCGCATCGTCGTCGGCAAACCGTTTTTCGGCCAACGAGCGGCCCGCGCCCTTTCCAGCCCCCGCTTCGCATACGAACACGGCATTTCCGTAGCGAAAGCTGAACGGGCCGACGTGACCCGCCTCGTTGTCACGCGGGCTGTGAAACACTCGCCAGAACGGCATGTCAAATCGCTCGGTCAACCGGCTGTCCAGCTTGCCGGGCTTGAAGTAGCGAGGGTACAGCGGATCCAGCCCGTGCTCCCAGTCGGTCACCCAGTCATGGTTCCCCTGTGTCGGATAGAACGGTGTGTTTCTGAGCATATCGCGGTAGACCCCGAACGTCAGCAGATCGTACTCGGCTTCATCGAGAGCCCATCGCTGCGAGAGATCACCGGTGTGAATAATGAAGTCCGGTTTCGGTCTCAGTGCCAACAGCAGGTCGGCCACCGGACACTGGTCCCCTGTTTTCGGCTGCCCGCTGTCTCCCAAGACCACAAATGAAAACGGCCTGTTCTTCTGGACCGCGTGTGTACGGAAGTGATACGACTCGTCATTCGGCGTCAGCCAGGTGCCCTGGGACCTTATGCGGTAGTAGTACTGCGTGTCGGGCTCGAGATTGGCGATCTCGGCAAAGTGCATTCGCCGGGACTCCGGCGACTCGACCACCTGCCCGAGTTTCCGTGTCAAACCGAATTCCACGGTACAGGGCTGCTCATCGTCGATCATCCAGGCGATGCCCATCGAACGACTGGTCCCCTTCTGCAGATACGGATGACGCAAGAGAGCCGGCGACGAGTCCGGGCCCTCCTGCCCGGAACCAACAGCTCGCCAATGTGAAGAAGAGGCAAAGCCGACCAGCAGCACGATGCCGGCCGACAGTCCCGCGACAACGAGTTGCCGAACAGGCCGATTCACGACACGTTGCATCTGGTTCTCACTGTAAAGAATCTTGACCCGAGATACTGGTAACCTGCATCTCCGTCGATGTCTCCCATGTCTCGGGCCAGCCGTTGGCCTTGTAGCCATGAGGCACATCGGTCTCCAGCGACGAATATGGCCCGTTTCCCAGCCGCGCCAGTACACCTCCAGGCCCCATGGCCGAATCAATGGCGACGGTCAATTCGAACGGTCGACTGATGTCCACCTCGGGACCATGCCAGGAGTTCGGGTAGACATCCGCAGGGTCGTACAGCGCCACGTTCAGCCGTGGCTGAAATCCATCAAGAGACAGGTGGATCCGCGGAAACGCTTCATTTGCGGAATGACCTCTCAGCAGGAATCGGGATGGGCTGGCCGCCAGCGGCTCGCTCTTGAACGACCATTCGATCACTCCATCACGGGGCAGCGGCCACTGGAACTGTTCGCGAGCCGTGCCCACGGTGTCCAGGACCTGGCCGCGCAGTCCCAGTTCATCGACGGCAAGCTGAACGCAGTGATGGTATTCGGCCGGTGCCGGCATGCATCCACCTGGCCCCGAGTTGGTCCCGGCCCCACCTGTGGTGATCTGGGGTACCCCGTCATGAACCTGGATATCAAACGCAATCACGTGGCTGCACAGATAGGCGGTCACGTCATGCCTGACCAGCACCTCCCAGAACGGCTCACCGAACTCGGGCAGCATGCCCCACTTCGGAGCGTTGTAGCCGTTGACTGGATGAACCGGGGAATGCCCCAGCACGAACTTGAATCTTGCATCGGAGTGTTCGGTGAGAACCCGATCGACCCAGCCGTGGTCGACGCGTCCGCCCATCATGGTGAAGGGGCTACCCATGTTCATCGCGTAGACACTGACTCCGATGATCAGCAGGTCGTCTCGCCGGTCAAACCATGTCAAACCCTCCTGGCCCTCCGGACCGTTCTGAGGCATCTCGTGAAACACCTCTCTCCAGACGGCCTCGCTGACCGGCGTCATCGTGTCGTGGTTGCCGGGGATCCGGAACACGGGAACTTCCAGATCGGCCAGCGGCTTCATCTCTCGCGAGAGCTTGTCGATCCACTCCTGACGGAGGGACTGGCCGTCGTAATTGGGCCCATGCTCCCGTGTCAGTCCCCAGATCAAGTCACCGAGAAAGCAGGCGAACTGGGGACGAGGATCGAGCCGATGCATGACCCGGTGCACTGCAGCAAGGTGTTCTTCGTGCCCACGGCCAGGCTCGGGCGGACCGATACAGCAATCTCCATACGCTACAAAGTGACAACCCTGCTCACTACGGGGCAGCAGCGACCGTAACGTCGCGGATCCGCTCATACGAGAAACCCTCTCACATCATCCCGGGCATGGACACGTGGACAGACCCCCGACATTCTGCCAGTGCGAGCTGCTGATGGACAAGGAAACGTAAAGTCCTCGTAACCACACAACGGGTAAAACGGCGGGACCCGGGTGGCGGTCAACGGCACTGAGCGAGCTCGACGATGGCCAGCCCACCTTCGTCGTCGTGACGTGTGATACCCTTTTGCAAGACTCTTCCGATTGCGTTACGCTACGCAAAGCGTTGATGAAGGCCAAACGATCGCACCAGGAATCGACAACGCCAATGGGCAAACCGCAGGCGAACGTTGGACTGCTCGCCCCTGGCCACCCTCAAATGGCGACCGGGCACCGTGCTGGTCGCAGCTGCAGGGACAGCGGATCCCCCTCGGCCGATTTGTCGCGACGGCAACTGATGGGAGGGCTTGGCTTCAGCATGTTTGGGCTGGGGCTGCCTGGTTTCCTGCAGGCCCGGGCAGAGGCGGCTGAGCGGCCGTCAGCCCGCGCCCGATCATGCATCTTTATTTTCCTCCTGGGGGGTGGGCCGAGCCATCTCGATATCTGGGACATGAAGCCCCAGGCTCCGGCGGAAGTCCGTGGAGAGTTTCAACCGATCGCCACCTCGGTTCCCGGCATTGAACTGACCGAACACTTGCCGCTGCTGGCCAAGCAGGCCCATCACCTGGCGGTGCTCCGCGCGCTGGAAATGCCCGGAGTGATCAACACGCACCACTGGGGGTTTTACTATCTCCACACCGGTCACCCACCCGAGGCGGCACGCACGGCATTGCAGGGAGGAACGTCCTATCCGTTGCCGGATGACTGGCCGTTT
>CAUZRQ010000218.1:0-7620 GCA_963582065.1 Planctomycetota bacterium
TGGATGTCGAATCGGGCCAGGCGACGATAGAGCACCGCGCCGATGACCAGGACCACCTGTCCAATCGCCCACAGGATCGTCGTGTCGCGCAGTCCCTGGACCAGTCCGTCGCTGTAACCGGTCAGGGCTCCGTTGAGCACCAGGCCGGTGGCCAGGCACGAGCCCCCGGCACAGAACGCCGCACCACGGTTGCGGTCTTCGGAGATCTCGGTGTCGAGACTGAAACCGGTGAGGACCAGGCGGTCGTTGATCTCGCAGCCGAGCCTCAACAGTACGATCAGCAGCACGCCTTCGCAGAGCATCGCACCCAGGGTGGGCAGCAGCGGTTCGGACTGGCGTTCGAACAGGGAACCGGCCAGGGCGATTGCCGTGCCGGCCAGAAAGGCGGCCAGGTAGATCCCGTACGCGGAATTCTCGCGCTCGATCAACTCGGTCGTCGGATCCAGCCTCGTCGTGATACCAAAGACGATTCTCGCCAGGGCCAGCACCGCGACGGCCACCACGGCCAGGGCCAGGCCGTGGGCGAGGTGGGCGAAGACTTCGGTTGTGTTGCCGATGAGCATGGGAAGCAGAATACCGGAATCGGGGCACCGAAGCGGCGTGGCTACCGGCTGGGCGTGGCCTTCGACTCGAGGCCGACCGTGTTGATGGTCCGCACCGAATACTTTGGGATGGCTCCGGCTGCAGCCGACTTGTCGACATACCGCATGGCCGACAGTGGCGGCTTCGGTGTGTCGTGGTAGGTCATTCCCTGGAACAGGGGACGACCGTAGGGGTTGGACGGTTTCTCGGGAAGTTGGCCCACCCGCTTGCCGTCACGCTCGATGACGAACGCCCGGATGCCGCTTTCGAAGTCGGCGGTTGCCCGCCAGGTCACCTCGACCTGGCCGTTCTCCAGGCGTTTGACCCGCACCGCCGACGGGGCCGGTGGCGGCGTCGTGTCCGAGACAGCACCCGTCTTGACGTACTCGGCCAGCTTTCCGGCCATCTGCTCCTTCCACAGTCCCACCGCCGGGCCGGCCGGACGCAGTGACCGCCCGGCCTGTCCGGGTTGCGGCAGGCGGTGTTCGAGCCAGAAATCAAAGAAGGGGATGGCCATGTAGCGGCTGTCACCGCATTGGTGGGCGGTCCTGGGGTCCGGGGCGAACTCGAAGAACGCGGCTCCTCGCTCGAGATAGGCGGCTCGCATGTCTCGCAGACCGTCCCAGGCCGTGTGGAACCTCGCGTCGTCCTTCTCCTTCAGGCCCGGGTTGCCGATCATCGGGATTCCGTAGGCGGTCCTGGGCAGTTTCGGAGCCACTGTCTCTCCCTTGGTCCAGTAGCCGAAGGCCGTCCCCGAGCGGAACCAGATGGCGACGATCCTCTCGGGATGCCGGGCCTGAACCAGGCTGGCCCAGAAGCCGCCGCCCGAGTGTCCCCAAAGGCACCAGGGAACCGCCGTCAGTTCCGGGTGGCCGCTGGCAGTGGCGAAGTGGTCGAGACATTCCAGGAACCGGTCGTTCGAACCGTTTCGCGAATCGCACCACCAGCGGCAGTTGATCTCGCGACGGGGCTCGTACATCGATCCCAGCAACGCGCAGTTCCGCTTGCGGGCCAGGGCCTGCCAGTGCAGGTCATCGGCCGCGGTCCGCCCGCCTTTCGAGGCCCCGACGCCACAGCCGTGCTGGTGTACGATCACGCCGCGGATGGTCTTCACGCCATCGGGAATCCAGAGGTAAAAGTCGACACCGATCCGCAACCGGTTCGGCTGGATCAGCGACGGGTAGTGCACCTGGTGAATCATTCCCCCGGTCGAGGGCCGTTGGCTCGACGAGGGGGACCTCTGCTTTCGGATGAGCGGTGCGGCCTGCTTGAGCAGTTCGGCTGCCTTCTGCTCGGCCTCTTTCGGCGGCAACCCCTTCTTGACGCCGGGACGCTTGTGGCCGATGGCCGAGAGATACGAATCGTGCAGGACGCTGGTCTTCTGCTGGATCAGACCGAGCAGTTTCGGATCGGGTTCGGTCACCGACGGCATGCCCCAGGCCAGCAGCACCGTGTCACCGAGGATCCGGTGACCCAGGGGGTTGGGGTGCACACCGTCGGGTGAGAGCGTGTAGTCCGGCTTCTTCTTCCGTTGCTCGGCCAGGTGCCTGGTGATCGGTGTGTGCAGGTCGACGACCATCTCGACCCGGTCCTTCTGCTGCATGATCCACTTGGCGAACCTGGAGATCACGTCTCGGTCGTAGTGTTCGTAGATGGCGAAGTAGGCGAATTCCTTCGAACCGGCCGGTCGCAGTGCGCCCTTTCGTTTTTTCAACGGGACCGCGTCGAAGGGCGGTGGGGTCATCAGGACCAGCTTGGCCCCGGTGGCGTGGACTTTCTTGATCACCCGGTTGACGCCGTCCTGGTAAATCCGGAACCGCTTTTCCGAGAAGGGGTGATAGATTCCGTCGTTCATCCCGTAACAGGAGACCACCACGTCGGGCCGGATTCTCTTCAACGCGCGGTCGAGTCGTTCGTGGACATCCGGACGCGGAAACGGGTGGGCGGGTTCGGACTGTCCCGAGCAGGTCTCGCTCGAGAGGCCGACGTTGTAGAAGGTGGGCATCGGCGAAACCCCCTGCAGGCGGCACTGGGTTTCGATCCAGGCGACATAACCGCCGGCGTGGGTGATCGAATCGCCCAGGAAGAGGATCCGCTTGGCCTTCAGGGGAAAGGTGATCGGCACGCCGGTCGGCTTGGGCTTGGGGAGCGGGGCGATGTCTCGCATGGCGCCGGCCAGGCGGAAGGCACCGTCGAAGTGGACGAAGTTGTAGACGTGAGTGCCCAGTCGCTTGCCGGGCTCGACGAATCGCACCGAGTAGAGGGCGATGGGTGTCTTCATCGCCTTCAACGCGTTGTTCTGGTTTCCGGTCGCCTTGGAGTTGGTCGTGGTGTGCCGGATGATGTCGAGAGTGGTCCGGTTGCGTTTCACCATGCTGGCAAACAGCCGGGGCAGTTGTTCCTCGAAGGAGCGGGCGAAGCGGTCGTGTTCGGCCGTCAAACGACGGGCGTTCTCGGCGTCGTAGAACGACGCGAAGAACGCAGCAGGCTTGGGCAGTTTCAGTCCCGCGGTCAGTTCGGCCACCTTGTTCTTGTCGTTTGCCTTGGCGGCCGACAGGAACTGCTCGACGAGCACCTTCAACTGCTTGCTGCGGTCGGCCTCGGCCTCGGCCTTGTCCTGGGCCAACAACGAGCCTGTCGCCAGAAGTGCGGTTGCGACGGCCAGTGCGAGAATGCTGCGACGGGGGCAGATGGAGGTGAACATGGGATGCGGTCTCTTGAAGGGAACTGTCGCCTCAACGGTCAACGGTCAACGGTCAACGGTCAACGGTCAACGGTCATTGTAATCGGGCGGACCGGGGACGCCATCGAGGTGGACGAGGCATTCGCACTCGTGCGCTACAGGCTTCATGGCCATTCGGGTATGGTAATCGCGACGCGAGACGCTCTTCCCGGCACCGAGGACTTGCACCATGACATCCGTTGATCGACGTTCGTTCCTGGCCGGTTCGGCCGCTGCAGGACTTTCTTTGGCCGCCGCAACATCCCGGGCCGCCCGGGTGGCGAAGGCGAAAAAGCCGAAGATCAAGATCGGACAGATCGGTACCGGTCACGCTCACGCCCGCGGTGTCTTCGCCCAGCTCAAGCAGGTCACCGACGACTTTGAACTGGTCGGCATCGTTGAGAATGATCCCAAGCGGCGCAAGGCGATCGGTGCCCAGTACCAGGACGTGAAGGTGATCACCGAGGAAGAACTGCTCAACACCAAGGGCCTGCAGGCAGTGGTCGTCGAGACCGAGGTGCCGGACCTGTTGCCGACGGCCAACCGGTGCATCGACGCGGGCATGCACATCCACCTGGACAAGCCGGCCGGCGAGAACCTGTCCGATTTCGCCGCCTTGCTCAAGAAGGTGGCAAAGAAGAAACGTCACCTGCAGATGGGCTACATCTATCGCTACCACACCGCGTTCCAGTGGTGCTACAAGGCGGTGGCCGACGGGATGCTCGGCGACGTGTTCGAGGTCCACGCGGTGATGAGCAAGAAGGTCAGCGATTCGAGTCGCAGGAACCTGTCGCAATTCTCCGGCGGATCGATGTTCGAGATCGGTTGCCACGTGATCGACGCGATGGTCCGCGTGCTGGGGCCCCCGAAAAAGGTCTCCCCCTACGGTCGGCGGACGCATCCGAAGAAGGACCCGCTGCAGGACAACCAGCTGGCCGTCTTCGACTACCCCGACGCGATCGCCTCGATCCGCAGCGCGTTGATCGAGTACGAGGGTTTCCGTCGTCGCCAGTTCACCGTGTGCGGCGAGTTCGGCACTTTCGATCTCCGTCCGCTGGGTGGAAACACGTTCCGGTTGGCTCTCGAGCGAAACCACGACGGTTACAAGAAGGGGTACCAGGACATCACGCTGGAGAAGGGACCGGGGATCTTCATCAGTGCCTTCCGCGACCTGGCCGCCGTGGTCCGCGGCGAGAAAGAGGACGACTATGGCCTGGACCACGAGCTGGCCGTCCACGATGCGGTGCTGAAGGCCAGCGGGTACTCGGTCAAGTAAGTCGTCGGGAGCAGGACCGAAGGAGAGCGGGCGATGCGGCGTCGCAGGAGACCGGTGTCGCCGCGAAAAGTGGCGGCCTGGTTGTGGCTGCTGGTGCTTGCCGGTTCGGGCACGTCGGTCGTGCTGGCCGGTGCAGGGAACGCACCGGCCCGGAAACCGGCGGCGGGCCAATTCCCCAATGTGCTGTTCATCGCCATCGATGATCTGCGTCCGGAACTTGGCGCCTTCGGGGTGTCTTATGCCCCGACACCCAATCTCGACCGGCTGGTTCGACAGGGAGTGGCCTTCACGCAGCATTTCGTACAGGTTTCGACCTGTGGCGCATCGCGGTATGCCCTGTTGACCGGACGCAGCCCGGCCCGGTCGGGTGTCACGCGGTCCAACACGGCCTGTTACCAGGGGCGTTCGGCGTTGTCAGCGGAGCAGCTTCCCGGGGCCCAGACGATGCCCGAGTTGTTCCGCCGTAATGGCTATCACACGGTCCTGATCGGAAAGATCTCACACACGCCCGATGGCCGCGTCTTTGCCTACAACGGCAAGGGTAACGGTCGGCACGAGTTGCCCCATGCCTGGGATGAACTGGCCACACCCTTCGGTGCCTGGAAGCGCGGCTGGGGCACGTTTTTCGCTTACCGGGGTGGCCGTCATCGAGAAGATGGCCAGGGGCATCGTGACCTGATGGAGTTCACGGCCGAAAATGACGTGGACCTGCCCGATGGCCTGATGGCGCAGGCAGCGATCGAGAAACTGGAACAGATGAAGAAGGCCAAGCGACCGTTCTTCATGGGCTTGGGCTTCTTCAAGCCCCATCTTCCGTTCGTGGCGACGCGACGGGACTGGGAGGCGATGTCCCGGGTGGACGTGCCACCACCTCGACACCCACGGCGGGTCAAGTCACCCAACTGGCACGGCAGCGGCGAATTCTACAAGTACGATATGCCGTTCAAGAAAACCCGGCCCCTGGCTCCCGCCGACAGCCTGCGGGCCCGCAGGGCCTACCTGGCATGCGTCAGGTACACCGATCGGCAGGTGGGCAAGGTGCTCGCCGCGCTGGATCGGCTCGGCCTCGCCGATGAGACGATCGTCGTCGTCTGGGGAGATCATGGATGGTACTTGGGCGAGGTCGCCCTGTGGGGCAAGCACACGGTGTTTGAACGGGCATTGCGCAGCCCGTTGATTATCCGGGCACCCGGTCGGATCGCTCGGCCCGGGCGTTCGAGCAAGGCGGTTGTCGAGACGCTTGATATCTACCCCACGCTGGTCGAAATGTGTCGCCTCCGGGTTCGCAGGACGCAGTTTCCGCTGGACGGGACAAGCCTGGGTCCGATCCTGAGCGGCCAATCCGAGTCGGTCCGCACGGCCGCCGTCAGTTACTGGGGGCCGGCATTGAGCGTGAGAACGCCGACACACCGTTTGATCACCCGGAAGTCGGCCGGGGGCGAGCCGAAAAAGACCGAGCTCTACGATCTCAGGGATGGTCCCGATCCGGTGACCGACGTGGTGGCCAGCCAGCCCGAAGTGGCGCGGACCTTGCTCAGGATACTGCTGGAGCGAGTTCGCTGATCGCCGCGGTTGGCTTATCCGTCACGCCGGCTGGCCGGGACGTTGCGGTCGATCGATGATGTCGTGGACCACGTGGCCGGCCAGATTGGTCAGGCGGACGCCGAGGCCACGGTGATCGACCTTCAGGCGTTGGTGATCCAGGCCGAAGAGATGCAGCAGCGTGGCCTGGAAATCGTTGACGTGGACGGGTTTCTCGACCGGTGCCCAGCCCAGTTCGTCGGTGGTTCCGTGCACCGTCCCGCCCTTCACGCCGCCACCAGCCATCCAGACGCTGAAGGCGTTGGGATGGTGGTCGCGTCCGTCGTTGCCCTGTCCCAGCGGTGTGCGACCGAATTCGCTGGCCCAGACGACAAGCGTCTCGTCGAACAGGCCCCGTTGCTTGAGGTCGTCGATCAGGGCAGCGATCGGCTGGTCGGCCATCCGGCAGTTCCAGTCCAGGTCGTAGGCCAGCTTGCCGTGCTGATCCCACGAGGCGTGGACGATGTTGATGAACCGCACGCCGCGTTCGACCAGTCGTCGGGCCAGCAGGCAGTTGACCGAGAAGCGGTGGTAGGTGTCGCCGGACTGCATCACGGCGACCGGCCGCGGTGTCGGCCGATCGACCCCGTAGGCTTTCAGCGTGTGCCGGGTCTCGCCGGAAAGGTCGGTCAATTCGGGTGCGGCCGCCTGCATTCGGAAGGCGAGTTCGTATTGCGCGATGCGGCTGGCGATTTCGGGGTCGCGGACATCGCGGAAGCGGATGGCGTTGAGCCGGCCCAGGGCATCCAGCGTACGTCGTTGGCTGCGGCGGGCGATGCCGGGCGGATTGGAGAGATACAGGATCGGGTCACCCTGGCCACGGAAGGGGACGCCCTGGTAGGTGGACGGCAGAAACCCGCTGGTCCAGTTCGAGGATCCGCCACTGGCTCCCCGGCCGGCCGCCAGTACGACGTAGCCGGGCAGGTTGTCCGATTCGGTCCCCAGCCCGTAGGTCAGCCAGGCCCCGATCGACGGACGGCCCATCTCGGCCTTGCCGCAACTGAGCAGCAGTTGGCCGGGGTGGTGGTTGAACTGTTCACCATGCACGGTGCGGATCAGGGCGATGTCGTCGGCCCGGTCGCCGATCTGTCCGATCATGTCCGAGTATTCGACGCCGCATTCGCCCCGCGGGCGGAAACTGGCCGGTGATCCCTTCAACACCGCCTTGTCCTTCTTGATGAAGGCAAACTCGGTGGCTCCGAGCAACGAGTCAGGGATCTTCTGGCCGTCGCGATTGTTGAGAATCGGCTTGGGGTCGAAGAGATCGACGTGGCTGGGACCGCCGGCCATGAAGAAGAAGATGCACCGTTTGGCGGTCGGTGCAAAATGGGGCGGGATCACGGCCGACGGGCTGTCAGCGGCCAGCATCGAGGCGAGGGCGACTCCCCCGAGACCGCTGGCCGAACTGGCCAGGAATTCGCGGCGAGTGGCTTCCAGCGATGCGTGGTGGGGGCGATCG
>CAUZRQ010000219.1:0-7551 GCA_963582065.1 Planctomycetota bacterium
CTCGAGAAGGCCCAGCATGAGATTCGTGTGCCGTTGCGGTTCAGTGGTCCTGGCGGCGGCCGTTGTCCTGTCCGCCTTTGGCTGCCCCGACGATCCGAATCCGGATACTGATTCGGGCAAGGACAGCGGCAAGGACACGGGCCCAAACGGTGGCAGCGATACTCCCAGGCCGGCTCGTTCGCTGTTGCCGTTGGATCTGGAGCTGCCGGAGTTCCGGCTGGTCGATCACACCGGCGAGGCGTTCGGGAGCCGTGAGCTCACCGGACGCGTGTTCGTGGTCAATTTCATCTTCACTCGTTGCCAGTTGACCTGTCCCGAACAGACCCGGCGGATGGCCACCTTTCAGAAGCGGCTGGCCCGCGAGATCGAGCATCAGCACAGTTCCGATGAGCGGGGTGGACCCAAGCACTTTCTCTGGGACCAGGTCCACATCGTCAGTCTCTCGGTCGATCCCGACAACGACACGCCCGAGGTGTTGGCGCGTTACGCGGAGAACTTCGGGGCCGAGCTGTCGAACTGGAGTTTTCTGACCGGGAAGAAGTCCGAGATCTTCTCGCTGATCACGGCCGGCTTCAAGTTGCCGGTGGCCGAGATCGGAGCGGACCAGCCGATCGTACACACCTCGAAGGTGGCACTGGTGGACCACCGCGGCCGTCTCCGTGGAGTCTTCGATGGTATGAAGGATGAGGGTCGCAAGAAGCTGGTGGACGCGATCGGGCAGGCACTCAACGAGCGGGTCGCGATTCCGCCACAAATCGTCTCGCCCGACTGGCTCGAGACTCGAGCCGCACGTCAACAGGCTGCGGCGAAGGAGTGGACGGTCCGGCACGACTTCAGCTTCACCGATCGCCAGCCCGAAAGCGGGATCGACTTCCGTCACCGCGTGGTTGATGACGCCGGCCGGACCTACAAGGCGGTTCACTATGACCACGGCAACGGCCTGGCGGTTGCCGATGTCGACGGCGACGGGAGGCTCGACATCTTCTTCTCGAACCAGGTCGGCTCGAATCGGCTCTACCGCAACACCGGCGAGGGTCATTTCGAGGACATCACCGACAAGGCGGGTGTGGCGGTGCTGGGTGCGACGGGCGTGACCGGGTCGTTTGCCGACATCGACAACGACGGCGACGCCGACCTGTACGTGACCAACGTCCGCACCGGCAACAAGCTGTTCCTCAATGACGGATCGGGAATTTTCAGCGATGTCTCGGGCGGATCGGGGCTGGGCCACAAGGCTCACAGTTCCTCGGCCGTGTTCTTCGACTACGACCGCGACGGGTTGCTGGACCTGTTCCTGTGCAATGTGGGGCAGTACACGCACGAGACGCTGCGGGATGTGGGGCGTGACAAGACGGATGAGGGTCGTGAGGGCGAGGGCCTGGGGAAGGCGTTGCGGTTTCACGACGGGATGGACGACGCATTCGCCGGACACCTGCACAGCGGCCGAACCGAGCGGAGCGTGCTGTATCACAACGAGGGGGGAGGTCGGTTCGTCGACGTGACCCGCGAGACGGGATTGATCGACGAGAGTTGGACCGGAGCGGCCAGCCCGATCGATGCCAACAACGACGGCTTTATCGACCTGTATGTGCTGAACATGCAGGGCAACGACGAGTACTACGAGAATGTCGGGGGGAAGACATTCAGGAAGCGAAGCCGCGAACTGTTCCCCAAGACCTCGTGGGGCGCGATGGGCATCAAGGTCTTCGACTTCGACAACGACGGACAACTCGATCTCTACATCACCGACATGCACTCGGACATGGGTGGTGATCAGGTCGAGTTCCTGCGGGCCAACGCGACAGCGGCCCACGAACAGAAGAAGTCGCCCAGGCCCTTTGCCGAGAGCATCCTGAAGACCGACGGCACGAGCCTGTTTGGGAACAGCTTTTTCCGCCGCACCGGGCCGGGGAAGTTCGAGGAGATTTCGGATCGGATCGGGGCCGAGACCTATTGGCCCTGGGGCATCTCCGTCGGTGACCTCAACGCCGACGGCTACCAGGACGTGTTTGTCACCTCGAGCATGAACTTTCCCTGGCGGTACCACCCCAACCACGTGCTGCTCAACGATGCGGGCAAGAGGTTTGTGCTGAGTGAATTCGTGCTGGGTGTCGAGCCGCGTCGTGGCGGGCGGACCAGCGTGCCCTGGCACCAGCTCGACGCCGACGGCCGCGACGCCGACCACGACTTCTGTGAGGACCGCACGGGTGTGTTCACGATGTACGGTGCGCTGGGCAGCCGCTCGAGCGTGATCCTGGACCTCGACGGCGATGGCGACCTCGACATCGTCACCAACGACTTCAACACCGAGCCGCTGGTGCTGGTCAGTGACCTGTCGGAGCGGACCACGGTGAGGTACGTGCAGGTGCGGCTGCGGGGTGTCGATTCCAACCGAGACGGGCTGGGGGCTCGGGTGACCGTCCACGCAGGGGGCAAGCAGTACGTCCAGGTGCACGACGGCCAGAGCGGTTACCTGTCTCAGAGTCGCATGCCGCTGTACTTCGGGCTGGGTTCGGCCGAGTCGGTGGAGAAGATCGAGGTGACGTGGCCGACGGGCAAGACCCAGGTCCGGCCGGGACCCTTTCCGGCCAAGGGCACCGTGGAGATCGAGGAAGCCGAGTAGGTGACCAGGCGGTCGGGCTACACGCTGGTTGTCGTCGTGGCCCTGTTGGCCGGCGGGTTGGCGTTGAGCCTGTGGTGGTCGGGGCCCGACGTGGACGTGTTACTCGAAGAGGCCACGGCGGCCCGTGGCCGAGGCGAGCACGCTTTGGCCGTGGAACTCTACACCCAGGCGGCCGCAGAGAGTCTTGCGGTCCAGCCGGCTCAAGCGGCCAAAGCGGCCCACGCACATTCCCAGGCCGCCTTGCTGCTGCTGCAGTCGTTTGCTCGGCTCGACGAATCCGAGCATCACTTTCGGCACGCCCTCTCGTCCCAGCCGGGTCATTTCGAGGCGGGTCGGGGCCTGGCGATGCTGTTGGCTGTGAGCGGTCGCAGGTGGGAAGCGGTGCCGGTGATCCGGCGTGCACTGCGGTCTCGCTCGCAGGAAGTTTCCGACGGCAGCGAGATCGACCTGTTGAGGCTGATGGATGTCGGTGGTGGGATGCGGTTGGACCTCTCGGTCCTGGACGAGGCCCTGTCGCAGAATCGCGAGGACCCTGTGGCGTTGCTGGGCTTGGCCTCGGGCGACCTGGACGCGGGCCGATTGCAGCAGGTTGTCGAGCGGGCACGCGCCGCATTGGGATCACGATCGGACCTGGTGGCCGCCCGGTCGGTGATCGGTCGCGGGCTGCTTGCGACGGGTCGGATTGCGGAGCTGGTGCAATGGCATCAGCGGTTGCCCGAATCGGCCAACGGTGACCCTCGGGTGTGGGTCGTCCGCGGCGAGTTCCATGACCGGGCGGGCCACGACCGAGCTGCGGCACGCTGTTACTGGGAAGTCCTGAAGTTGCAACCCGATCAGCGGACGGCCAACTACCGGCTCGGCGAATTGCTCAGAGATCTCGATCGCGAGACCGATGCCGAGATCTTCAGTCGGCGGGCAGCCGACCTGCAGACGCTGAGGGAGATCGACGACAGGATGATTGCCGAGGGGGGTGTCGGATCTCTTGAGCTGATCCGGCAGAAGGTCGAGCATCTCGAGGGGATGGGCCGGATGTGGGAGGCTTGGGGCTGGGCGCGGCTGGCGGCGGGTCGCGACGAGAAGGCCGAGTGGCCCGGCCTGGCGGTCGAGCGGATCGAGTGGCAACTGGAGATCGAGACGATCGAGTCGCCCGGGTCTTTGACCCAAACTTCGTCCAACCCGGCCCTGGCTCTGGATCTCTCGGAGTGGTCGCAGCCCGACTGGTCGGTCGTCTCGATTGCCACTGCCACTGACGCGGATTCGGTCCAGGGGACCACCGCCTCGTTCCGCGACGACGCAGCCGATTCGGGTCTGGTGTTCCGTTACATCAACGGTCACGATGCCGAGGGTGGCGGGAGGCGGATGTACGAGTTCACCGGTGGCGGCGTCGCGGTACTCGATTTCGACGGCGACGGTTGGCCCGACGTGTACCTGGCCCAGGGCACAAGCTGGCCGGTGGATCGGAGCGACACCCGTCACAGTGATCGGTTGTTCCGCAACGTGGGTGGAGTTCGGTTCGAGGATGTGACCGAGTCGGCGGGCTTGGCCGAGACCGGTTTCGGGCAGGGTGTGGCCGCCGGCGACATCGACGGCGACGGCTGGCCCGACCTGCACGTGTCCAACGTCGGCGGCAACCGGCTGTACCTCAACAACGGCGACGGCACGTTTCACGACGCGACCGAGGCGGCCTTGTTGCCCGGCGATGGCGATGCCAGCTGGTCGACCAGTGCCGCGATCGCCGACATCAACGGCGACGGCCACGCCGACATCTATGTCGTGAATTACCTGTCGGGACCGGACTTGTTCACGCGGGTCTGCCGCGACGGGACCGGGCGGGTACGGATGTGTCAGCCGTTTCAGTTCCCGGAGGCGCTGGATCGGGTGTATCTGGGTCGAGGCGACGGCACGTTTCGAGATGGCACGGCGAAGTCGGACTTCGGTGTCGCGGGAGGTTTCGGTGTCGAGGGAGGTAAGGGTCTGGGCGTGGTGGCGGCGGACCTCGACGCTGACGGTCGGCTCGAGCTGTTCGTGGCCAACGACACCCGCGCCAACTTCCTGTTCCGGGTCGCGGAGCCGGGGCGTGGGGTGTGTTTGGTTGAGACGGGACTGTTGGCGGGAGTGGGACTCAGCGGCGACGGGCGGGCGGAGGGCTCGATGGGGATCGCCGTGGGGGACGCCGACGGCGACGGGCGGCCTGACCTGTTCGTCACCAATTTCCTCGATGAGACCAACACGCTGTATGCCGGGATCGGCCGGGGACGGTTCAGTGACCGGACCCGCCGTGCCGGGCTGGCCAACAGCAGCCGCCAGACTCTCGGGTTCGGCACCCAGTTTCTCGATGCCGATCTCGACGGGGACCTCGATCTGCTGGTCGCCAACGGACACGTTGATGACTACTCGGATGTCGGTCGACCGCACAAGATGGCGACCCAGTACTATCGCAACCGGGGCAACGGGCGGTTTGATCTGCTCGAGGACCCCGCCCTGGGGTCTCACTTCCGGCAGAAGATCCTCGGACGTGGCTTGGCCGTGCTCGACTGGAACCGCGACGGGCGTCCCGATGCGGTGATCACGGCACTCGATGTGCCAACGGTGTTGCTGACCAATACGACCGGGCAAGCCGGTGGTGGGCTGGTGATCAGGCTGGTGGCGACGGCCGGCCATCGCGATGCGATCGGGGCTCGAGTCAAGCTGGGGGCTGGTGCCAAGGTCCGGTGGTTCGAGTTGACCTCGGGCGACGGGTACCTGGCGAGCAACCAGAGGTGCTTGGTGATCGGCAGGGGGAGTGACCAGGGAGCGGTGCGGGTCGAGGTGAATTGGCCGGGTCGAACGAGCGAGGTGTTCGAGGGTCTGACCGGTGATCGCGAGTGGGTGCTGGTCGAGGGGCGTGGTGAGGCGGTTTCGCTGGCCCGGCCGATTGAACGCCGCTGATCAGATGTCGCATAATGGACGTCGTTCCAGAACGCAGGTCGCCAGGGGAGACACCAGGATGGCAACACGACAGATCAGTCGCATGGTTCCCGTGCTGGTTGTGACCGGCACGGTGCTGCTGCTGCTGGCCACGCTGGCGGTATTCGAGACCGATGCGGTGAGCGGGAAGGAGCCGAAGGTCTTGAAGACTGCTGTCGACCTGGACCTGCAGCGGACTGGGGAGCCGGGTCCCGAATCCCCTCGTGAGCCTCCTTCTACGGTTTCCCTGCACGAGGTCAGCGGGGGGGAGCTGAAGATCCTGTCGAAGCTGGACGACCCCACGGAGTTCGAATTTGTCGATCTGCCGTTGCGCGACGTGGTCAATTATCTCTCGCAGCGGCACGAGATCACGATCCTGCTGGATGCAGCGGCACTGGCCGACGCGGGCATCGAAACGACCGAGCCGGTGAACATGGCACTTACGGGCGTGAGGTTGCGGAGTGCGCTGGGACTGCTGCTGTCGCAGCTGGCCCTGGACTTCCTGGTCGCCGACGACGTATTGAAGATCACCACGGCCAGCGTCGTGAGTCTGCACATGACGACACGCGTGTATCCGATCGGAGACCTGGTGGACGCGGGGATCGATCCTGGCGCGGTGATCGAGGCGGTGGAGTTGGCGACATCGCGATGGCGTGACGACGAGACCGGCCAGGGTCAGACCGTGGTGGGCAGCGGCATGGTGGCTCATTTTGGCCCCCGCGCGCATGACGCCGTCGCCGACCTGATGGGACAACTCAGACGACTGATTCAACTCGAAGCCGGGCCACCGGCTCGGAACAGGGAATAGACAGGGAATAGACAGGGAATAGACAGGGAATAGACAGGGAATAGACAGGGAATAGACAGGGAATAGACAAGGAAATAGAAGGACCAAGTCATGACAACGATCGACAGATCTCGAGTTTCCCGCCGCCGCTTCGTCGCCACGGCAGCGGCCGTGGCGGGTGCGGGTTTGAGTACAGTGGCCCGTGCGGCAGGTCCCTCGCGAGCCGGCCTGCCCAAGGTGACTCGACCCAGGTCCACATCGGGTGACACGGCACACGAGCCGAACTGGGACGAGCGGATGACGATCACGGTGGGGCCGAAGAAGGCCGACCTGGTGGGCAGCACCGAGCGGGTGTTGCAGGCGGCGGTGGACTACATCAGTCGTTTTGGAGGCGGCACGGTGAAGGTGTTGCCGGGCACCTACACGCTACGGAACTCGGTCTATCTCCGCAGCGGCATCCGCCTTCTCGGCAGCGGCGCCGACTCGATCCTGACCAAGAGCCCCTCACATTCGGTCGCCCTGGCCGATGACAGCGACTGGTACGACCAGGAGGTGACCGTGGCGGATGCGAAGGGTTTGCGGGTCGGCGACGGCATCGTGCTGCGGACCCGGAACCCTCACAACGGGGGCAGCGACGTGCTGAAGCGGACGCTGGTGGCCCGCAAGGGGAACCGCTTCAAGCTCGATACCGCGCTGCGTAAGAACTACTGGCTCTCGGGCAAACCGACCCTGGCCACGCTGTTTCCGTTGATTTCCGGTGACCATGTCCACGACATCTCGATCGGCGATATCACCCTGGACGGGAACCGCAAGCAGAACGCACACCTGGACGGCAACTACGGAGGGTGCATCTTCCTGCAGGACTGCAACCGGATCCTGATGAAGGGTGTCGAGGCCCGGAACAACAACGGCGACGGGATCAGCTGGCAGATCTGCCACGACGTGGTGGTCGAGGGCTGTCATTCGCACGACAACGCCGACCTGGGGCTGCATCCGGGAAGCGGGTCACAACGTCCGTTGATGCGGAACAACAGGATCGAGCGGAACAACATCGGGGTCTTCTTCTGCTGGGGGATCAAGTACGGGTTGGCCGAGAACAACCAGATCACCGGCAACCGCAGCTACGGGGTCTCGATCGGTCACTGCGACACCGACAACCTGATCCGGTTGAACACGATCACCGGCAGTGGGAAGG
>CAUZRQ010000220.1:0-7522 GCA_963582065.1 Planctomycetota bacterium
CGGCAAGACCGCCACGTTGCACAGCCGTGACGACGACCGGTTGGATGGGGGGCCCGGTGACGACACGGTCCGCGGTGGCGGCGGCAGCGACACGATGCTCGACGCCTTGGAGATCGACGAGAACTTCGCCTACTGGGCCGAGTGGGTCGACGCGGTGTAGGCGGGGCTGCCCCGGCGTTCAACCCGCCAGATCCGAACCACGGCCCCCGGCGTTGGGCGGGGGGGCGACGAGATGACGGCTACTTGGACGTGTCCAGCGACGAGATGTCCCAGACCTTCAGCGTATTGTCATCGCTACCGCTGACGATCCGCTTCCCGTCGTGACTGAAACTCACACTACCAACGTTTCCGGCGTGTCCTCGAAGCGTGAGCGTTTCCTGGCCGGTGTCTGCATTCCAGACCTTCACGGTGTCGTCCCAACCACCGCTGACGATCCACCTCCCGTCCGGGCTGAAACTCACGCTGCTGACACGACCTGAGTGTCCTTTGAGTGTGAGTGTCTCCCGGCCAGTTTGGGCATCCCAGACCTTCACGGTCTCATCATCACCACCGCTGACGATCCGATTTCCTTCCAGATTGAAACTCACACTACCAACGTTTCCGGCGTGTCCTCGAAGCGTGAGCGTCTGCTGGCCGGTCTCGGCATCCCAGACCTGCACACTTCCGGCATCACAACCGATGACGATCCACTTTCCGTCAGGACTGACGCTCAGACTACAATGTAAAACCCGGCCCCCACTGAGTATGAGCGTTGATCTATCGTCGTCGACATCCCAGACCTTCACCGTGTTGTCATCACTGCCGCTGACAAACCGCTTCCCGCCCGAACTGAAGCTAACACTATGGATCGAACTGATTCCTCTTACCAGAACATGTATTGCCTGTCCGGATGCAGCGTCCGATATCGTCATTGACCCATCCGCGCTGCCGCTGAGGATCCGCTTCCCGTCGGGGCTGAAACTCACGCTGTGGACCTCAGCTGTGTGTCCCTTGAGTGTGAGCGTCTCCTTGCCGGTTTGGGCATCCCAGACCCTCAGCGTGTTGTCACCACCCCCGCTGACGATCCGCTTCCCGTCGGGGCTGAAACTCACACTCCTGACATAACCCGTGTGTCCCTTGAGCGTGAGCGTCTCCTTGCCGGTTTGGGCATCCCAGACCTTTACCGTCTTGTCCAAGCTCCCGCTGACGACTCGTTTCCCGTCGGAGCTGAAACTCACGCTGAAGACAGGTAGTGAGTGTCCCTTGAGTGTGAGCGTCTCCTTGCCGGTTTGGGCATCCCAGACCCTCAGCGTGTTGTCACCGCTGCCGCTGACGATCCGCTTTCCGTCGGGGCTGAAACTCACGCTGGAGACAGAAGAATAGTGTCCCTTGAGTGTGCCAAAAAAGTGCGTCGAAGTCTGCTGTGTTTCTGCACCTGTCGTCTTTGTGGAAGGTCGTGCGGACGATGGACGAACAACCGGCTCTGGAGCCTGTGCGAGCCCGTCCTTGCTCGGCGTTATTGGGGCCGAAGCTCCTTCGCCAGTTTGTGGTCGGTCGTCAACATCTGTTGATGGCGTGACGATCGGAGTTGCGGAATCAGTCTTGTGGCCGGGACGGATCACGAAAGCCGTGACGATCACCAGCAGGACCCCGACACAGATGCCGATCGCGTAGCGGTGATCCCTGGTGGTCCGATGATCTCGATGAGTCGCCTGCCGCACAGGCCGGTTGGCCACGACCAGGTCAATCCCATCCTGATTGTCGATAGTGGTCGGCGAGAGTGTTGCAAGGTATTCCCGTCGTCGAGATTCGTGCTGCAAGACCAGCTTTGCGGCTTCAATCTCGTCGAGGATCCGGGTGGCAACATCCGCATGCTCGCCCCTCTGGAAATTCCGGACAAAACCGCTTTGCCGTAGCGCCGAAGACGTGATGACGTTTGGATCAGATTCCGACTCCGAAAGCCCGAGAAGCTGGAAGTGGTTCGGTTCTTCAACGTCGGCGGGGATTCCCAGCCAGAAGTGATAGGGGTTGAAATCGGCTGCGGCCATCTTTGATCCACCGAATTGTTCGAGAGACCCTGGTTGCAAGGCACAAGAACGGACTGCGGCAATACTACCACAGCCTGATCCGCAAACTTGTTTCCATGGCAGGCGAAATGTACGACGCGAGAGTGGTGCAAACCGGCCGGCGTGAGCATTCAACAGTTTTTTCGGACTTCCTGAAAGATTCGGCTCCGGCGGCAGTAGTTCCTTGTGTTGAGACTAAACGCCGCACACTTTCCGGAGAGAAGAACCCGTGACACGTAACCTCACCACGCCGACGTTCTTTACCTGGTCCCGAAGACAGCTGCAGCGGTGGTTCAAACAGCAATCGCCAGCCCGTCGCAAGATGGCTTCGGTGGTTTCCGCAGAGATCCTCGAATCGCGAGAACTACTTTCGGCGGTCGCTGCGGAGGTGGCTCCGATGACGAGTGGCACCGCCGAATCGAGCGGCACAACCACGATCGGCTGGGATGTCGAGTTTTGCGAAGAAGCTCACGAAAGCCTGATCGATTCACTCTTCGTTTCGGTTGAACTCGTTGATGGCCGGTTGGAAATCGACGGTTCCCGCTATGACGATTCGATTGTCGTCGACGTCCTGGCCGAGATCAGCATGGTGGGAGTTCCGCACGGTGCGAGCGACCCCGGAGAACGACACCTGATGGTTGGAACGGGAAGCGATTCGTTCTGGACGGGGGATTACGACGAGGTGGAATCCATCCGGTTTCTCGGCCGCTCGGGAGATGATCGATTCGACAACCGAACGGACATTCCCGTTTCCGCGTTTGGTGGTGACGGCAACGACGTGTTGGTCGGCGGAGATGGTGACGACATCCTGTCTGGTGGCGTTGGCAACGATGTGATCGAAGGGGGCCGGGGAGACGATGAACTCAGCGGCGGTGATGGACGGGATGTCCTGTCGGGTAATGCCGGAGACGACATGGTCCTGGGTGGAAAGGGTAGAGACACGATTTCCGGGGGCAACGGGAGCGACTCCCTCCTGGGAGAAGCCGGCAATGACGAAATCGATGGTGATGGCGGATCTGACTTCATCTCCGGTGGCGATGGAAGGGATGTCCTGAGCGGAGGCAGTCACCAGGACACGATCTACGGTGGAAACGACCGGGATATCCTGTACGGCGGTTTGGGTGCCGACGTGCTGTACGGCGATTCCGGTAACGACAGCCTCGAAGGTGGTCGCGGAAGAGACAGCCTCTACGGCAATGACGGCATCGATGTGCTCGACGGCGGTGTCGGCCAGGACATGCTTCGAGGCGGGTCTGACAGTGACTACCTGTACGGTGGATACGGGAAAGACAACTTGTACGGCGAAGCCGGAGATGACGTCATTTATGGTCAAAGCGGAGACGATTACGTCGACGGCGGTTCGGGAGATGACCATCTCGAAGGTGACGAGGGAAATGATCGCCTGTATGGCCGCACGGGGGATGACTACCTCGTGGGCGACAGTGGTGATGACGTGCTCCACGGTGCATCGGGTGAGGACCGGCTGTACGGTGAATCTGGCGCCGACGTCCTCTGGGGTGGCCCGGATGACGACAAGCTGGATGGCGGTTCCGGAAACGACTCTCTCCATGGTGGGAAGCAGGACGATTCCCTCTGGGGCGGGACCGGAGACGACGATCTGTATGGCGATTCAGGGGACGACGTGCTCCGAGGCCAAAAGGGAGATGACGGGATGTATGGGGGAAGCGGCGAGGACAGACTATATGGCGGCAGTCAGCAGGATCGATTCCTGTACTTCGACCGCGGTGAACTCATGGATGTAGACTCTGAGGATGCGAGCCTCAAATTCAAGAGCGGCACCAAGGACTGGAAGATGTCGGAGATTGAAGACCTCGACTCAGCTTTCGCCGTGCTGCATCATGCGACCGGTGATGCCACGCTCCTGGAAACCAGTTGGGGGAACAAGCTGACGTTCATTCGAGATGCAGCAGACCCTGACGATCCAGCAGATACTCTGGCAAGCAACAGCGACTGGACAAACAGCCTGACGTTCTTTGACAACACCTGGGATGGTCGCATGGACCCCGAAACGGTTTTGTTTCACGAAATCGGACACAACTGGGACGATGAAAACCCTTGTTGGTCAGAATTCAAGGCTCTCAGCGGCTGGAACCGCGAATGGATAGATACTTCTCCCGGTGATGAGTACTCGGAGTCCACCGGTGACAACCACTGGTGGTACCACTCGGGTTCCGAGTTTGCGAGAGACTACGGTAAGGACAATCCCAAGGACGACTTTGCGACGACGTTTGCGTTCTACTTCGCAGACGCTTCGGGAGCAGATTATTCCAGGCATTCCGGTGACGCTGACAACGCGGCAACGGAAAGCCGGCTGGGAGACAAGTACGATTTTGTGAAAGACTGGATCCGCACACTCTGACAGTCGCTTGTCACCAGTGATGGATGCGACAGGCGATAGGTGCAGCACCAGGCCGTATCGCCTGAAACGGGCCACAAAGGCGACTTGCCCTTCAACGCCAACCCCTGTCCGCAGGGGTTGGCGGCTTGGTGCGAGGTGGTGCAATCCGGCCGAGTGGAGGATAGGGGACTCGAACCTGGTGAGTTTCCCTGCAGGAATAGGGCGGTGTCAGGGCAGGGAGGGTCAGAATCGGGGTCAGTTGGTGACGAAAACGCCCCAACCAACCCCACTCTGGTCAGCCTGATCGAGGCTTGGCCGACGCTGCCACCCGACACCAAGTCGGCCATCCTGGCTATCGTCGAGGCCGCTCAGGGCCGTTGACTGCCCACCCCAGCCCCGGCGTTCAACTCTGAGGCGGTCACCGCCAGATACGAACCACGCCCACGCCCCTCGCTCGCGGCGTGACTCCGGTTATCGCGCGTTTGCGCGAAGCGAGATGACGCCTACTTCTCGATCTTGCAGCTGGGCAACGCCTTCTGCAGGTCGGCAACGCCTGCGTCGGTGATCTGGAAGGGCAGAGTGAGCCACTGCAGCGTGGTTAGCCCCTTGAGGTGCACCAGCCCCGCGTCGGAGACCTCGGTTCTGCCGAGGCTGAGATCCTGCAGCGTGGTCAGCCCCTTGAGATGCACCAGTCCGGCGTCCCTGATCTGGCAGTCCCGGATGTTGAGCGTCTCCAGTTTGGCCAGCCCCTTGAGGTGCACCAGTCCCGCGCCCGTGATCCTGGTGCCCCCGAGGGATAGCGTCTGCAGGTTGGTCAGCCCCTTGAGGTGCACCAGCCCTGCGTCGGTGAGCTTGCGATTCCTGAGCGAGACCTCAACAACTTCGCCCTGTTCATTTTGCTTGATGGTGGCCCCGAGCTTCTTCAACGCAGCAACAGGATCGGCGACAGCCGCCTGAGCAGGTGGCTTGTCGGTCTTGGACTTACTTCCGGGTTTCGGTTTCGTTACAGGATCTGCCCCCACTTTCGCCTGTGGCGTATCTGCCGGATCCTTCACCACCTTCGCCTGAGTGCTCTTGGGCGGCGTCGGAACCGCACCACCACCGGGCGAGTTGTCATCCCCACCACACCCAGCAATCCCAACCAACAGCACCACCAGCAGAACTCGCATCACAATCTCCCCAGGCTCGGACGCGGACAACCCGTCCACTCTACCTGACAACGGATTTCGACCGCCAAAGATCACGGAATTCCGGAACTCTCCCCACCCCAGCCCCGGCGTGCAACCCGCCAGATCCGAACCACATCTCCCGGTGTCGCTCAGCGAGGACGGCGGAGATGAGGCGGGTTCGTGGAAAGGGGAAATGAGCGGTAGAGCGGTCGGTCCTTCAATGTCCGGGGCAGCAGAATCACCGGATCGTTCAGTTGTCCTGGGACTGGATGGACTCGAGTTGGTTCAGCATGGCGTCGAGCATCCGCATCTCACGGAACTTCAAAGAGACCAGGACGGCACCACTCATCAGGAGAACGGCAAGAGTTACCATCGGACATCTCCTTTGCTGGTTTTGTGGTTTTCTCGACCCCATCACGGATCCGGCTTTCGACATTCGAAATGCCCTGTCTAAAAGAGGATTGCCATCTACGAACAAAAGCGGACACGAATTCTCATGAAATCGTCAGAGAATCCTCTGTCCCCGGGAACCACCCGGATGGCTATTGCTCTATCACCTCGACGCTGCCGGGGTGAGCCAGGGGATCGAGTTCACCCCGAAAGGTGACAGGCTGTTCCTGGAGTCGTGTTCACATGGTCGCATCGATGTGTACGACGTGGTGGGCGATTTTGGGCTCCGCAAGAACCAGAAAACCATCAAGGTGGGCTACGGTCACAACTGCCTGTCGATCGGACCACGTTTTCGAAAGAAACGCTGATTGTGTCGCGGGCGGTCTAGGGCGAGCCGAACATCCACGTTCCCAACAGCTTGTCGTCGATCAGGTTGGGGTCGATCTGGGGGGCCCAGCTGTCGTGTTCGGCCCAGGGGCTGCGGACGCGGGTGACCGTGGCGTGTCGAGTGTCTCCGGACTTGGGAGCGCCGCCAAGTACCGACCACGGCACCCGCCACTCGGCCGTCCACGTTTTGTCGGAAATCCGGTGGCCTTTCGAGAGTTGGCGTCCGACGGTCTTGTCAGTGGCCCAGCCTCCGGTGCCCGGCTTGCGGGTCATGCGGGCGGATGGGCCTTCCAGTGGGACATCGATGCGGACGAATGACTGGGCAGCTGCCGATTTCGAAATCACCAGCGTGTTGCGGTTGCGTTGCCGATCCGTGGCCGATTTGGCCAGTTCGGCGAGCCGAGGTTCCTGGCATTCGAAGCCAAGATACAGGAAACGCTCATCCCAGGTGGCCCGGCACGTGGTGTCGACCTCGCGTTGATCACGGATGAAGTACAGCAACGGATGAAAGTCCGTGAGCAGGGTGGCCTGTTTCCAGGCGGGGTCATCGAGTGTTCCGTCGATCGTGGGTGCGGACACACCGTCGGCCAGTCGTGGGATCGTGGCCTGCTGGGCCGGGAGACGTGGTGTCATCCGTTGGGTCGCATTCAAACCGGCCAGTTCCTTGTCACGGACCGCGATCCGTTCGCGGACTCGCTTGATCAGTTGGGTGTTCTTCGGGCGCGCCTCGAGTCTCAGTCGCTCGACCCGTTGCCTGACCGTCTTGACGCTTTGTGTTGCCCAACGCGGCACGCGGGGGGCACTGCTGAACCACGCGGGTCGCTCGCCGTAGATCCAGACGTACTCGTCGACGGCATCCAGGGCGTGGAACAGCTTGTGTTCGAAGAGTTTCTGTTTGTCCCCGGGATCCAGGTAGGTCCCAACCCAGCGACGGTTGTTGTGGCTGCCAAAGATGTCATCGAGGTAGATGGGGACCGAGACCTGGACCTGGCGACGGTAGGTGTCGCGGTTCGCGGGATCGATCAACGCCAGTTTGCGTTCCTTCACGTTGACGTAGGCGTTGGTATAGTCGCCACGAGTGAGCAGGCTGAAACCGTACTCGTTGCCGTCGATGAGTTTCACCTCGGGGCCGGCGACATCCAGCATGCCGTTGATGAACGCCGGATAGAGCG
>CAUZRQ010000221.1:0-7521 GCA_963582065.1 Planctomycetota bacterium
GGACCCCCACACACCCCACCCCCCCACCTCTCTCACCACCCCAACCCAGCTCCGCCGCAGGCGGACCGGCCGACCGTAGCCCGGGTCAGAATTACGACTTGTTCAACCCGCCGCTGGCGGGCTAGGACAAGATCTCGCTGACCACTTCGCCTTCGACGTCGGTCAAACGAAAATCGCGACCGGCGTGGCGGAACGTCAATCGCTCGTGATCCAGGCCCAGCAGGTGCAGGATCGTCGCATGCAAATCGGGGATCGAAACCATGTTCTCGGCCACGTAGTAACCGAAGTCGTCGGTCTTGCCGTACTTGATCCCCCCGCGGACCCCGCCGCCGGCCAACAGCATGCTGAACGCATGGGGGTGATGGTCGCGGCCGTTGCTGCCCTGGGCCGCCGGGGTGCGGCCGAACTCGGTACCCAGCACCACCAGGGTGTCCTCGAACAGCCCCCGCCGCTTCAGGTCGGTGATCAACGCCGCGATCGGCTGGTCGATCTTCTTCGCGTTCTTGCTGTGGTTGGCCCTGAGTCCGCCATGAGCGTCCCAGTAGTTGCGAGGATAACTGTGGTTGACCTGGATGAACCTCACGCCACTCTCGGCCAACCTCCGAGCCATCAGGCACTCGCGGCCGTACTCATCGGTCGGCCCGCCACCGATCCCGTACAACG
Source organism: Planctomycetota bacterium (assembly GCA_963582065.1). GTDB lineage: Bacteria > Planctomycetota > Planctomycetia > Planctomycetales > Planctomycetaceae > UBA8437. The sequence goes on from CAUZRQ010000221.1 coordinate 664, forward strand.
CCAGAGTCTCCTTGGACTCCTTCGACAGGTCGAACACTTCGGGAATCGCCGACTGCATCCGGAACGCCGTCTCGAAGGCCCGGATCCGAGCCTCCAGCCTCGCGTCGGCACCGGTCTCGACCAGGTACTCGCGGTTGGCCGCTGCCAGCAGATCGAGCTGACGTCGCTGCAGGCCCTGCGGCCGGCCGGGGGTGACATTCGACACGGCGGCGGTCCGAGGAAACTCGCCGTTGCCATCACCGATGCTGGTCCCCTGGAAGCTGGCCGCCAGGAACGCCGAGCCGAAGTTCTGCGTGCCGCCATGATAGATCGATGGGGTCAACGTGATGAAACCCGGCAGGTCACGGTTCTCGGATCCCAGCCCATACAACGTCCACGCTCCCAGGCTCGGACGGTTCAACACCCCGTCGCCGGTATTCAGCCTCAGGCAGGCCGGCCCATGAGACACCTCGTTGCCGCCGCTGATCGAGTTGATCACGCAGATGTCGTCGATCACCGAGCCGATCCGAGGAAACAGCTCGCTGACCCGCACGCCGCTCTGGCCATGTGATTCGAATTTCCAGGGCGAACCCAGCAGGTTGCCCGTCACGGCGAACTCGAAGTCGGGCTTGTCTACGGGAACCGCCTGCCCGCTGCGGCGACTCAACTCGGGCTTCTCGTCGAACGTGTCGACGTGCGACATCCCACCGTGCAGGAACAGGAAGATCACCCGCTTGACCCTGGGGGCAAAGTGAGACGCCCGGGGTGCCATCGGGTCGACTCCCGCGGCGATCGAGTCTTCGCCGAGCATCGCGGCCGCCGCGGTGGCACCGAATCCGCAGGCGATCCGCCTCAGAGCATGTCGGCGATGGAACAGGGGAACGGTCGTCATGAGATTACCGCAGGTAGAGGAATTCGTTTCGGCAGAACAGTGTCTGGGCAAAGCTGCTCCACGCCACCAGCCGCTTCGCCTCGGGTGTCCCCCCCGCCTCGGCCGCCGCCACCGCCGCCAGGAACTCGCCCACCCGTTTCAACTCGCCCGGCCGCGGGCCTCGGCCCAACGCCAGTCGGTAGGCCAGTGCGATCCGAGTGGCCTCGTCGGTCGCCTGGGCCGACTTTTCCGACTTTTCCGACTCTTCTGACTTCTCCGACTTTTCCGTTTTTTTCGATTTTTTCATTAAGACCCGCTTGGCCAGTGCGGTGGAGTTCTCGAGCACGAAGGGGTGGTTGAGCAAGAACAGCGACTGCGAGGGCACGGTGGTGTCGTTGCGTCGAGTGACGATGCCGTTGGGGTCGGCGGCGTCAAAGAGCGTGAGGATGTCGGGCATGGCGTTGCGGACGACCGGCAGGAAGATGCTCCGCCGCCTCGAATCGCTGTAGAACGGATCGTCGGAACGGACCCGGTTGGGCCGGAAAGTCGGCCGCTTCTTGTCGATCACCTCGCCCCGCTCGAACAGGAACTCGCCGGTCTCGGAACCGCCCGGTGCCAGGTCCAGCCGACCGCTGACAGCCAGCACCGCATCCCGCAACGCCTCGGCATCCAGCCGCTCCAGCGGCATCGTCCACAACAGGCGGTTGTTGGGATCGAGTTCTCGTGCGGCGGCGGTGGCCTGGCTCGCGGCACGGCTGGCCTGCATGTAGGTGCTCGAAAGCACCATCCGCCGATGCAGACTCTTGATGCTCCAACCGCTCTTCACGAAATCGGCTGCCAGCCAGTCGAGCAGACCCGGGTGACTGGGCAACTCGCCCCGGTTGCCGAAGTTGTCGCTGGTGGCCACCAGCCCGGTGCCGAAATGGTTCTGCCAGATGCGGTTGACCAGCACGCGAGCGGTCAGGGGATGATCGGGCGAGGCGATCCAGCGAGCCAGTTCCAGGCGACCGCTGGAGGAGGTCCTCAGCGGCGGATTTCCCTCGCCTGCGATCACCTGCAGGAATCGCCGCGGAGCAAAGACGCCGGGGTCCTTGCGGTCGCCTCGCTGGTGAACTCGCAGCGTCACCGGAGTCGACTCGACCGGCGCCATCACCATCACCGGCTCCAGCCCCTTCACCTCCAGCTTCCACTCCTGGAACATCGTCGCGTTGCGGTTCTCGTCCTGGAACACCTCGGTGCTGCGGAAGATGCTCGCCAGCGAGTAGTAGTCGACCGTGGGGATCGAATCGAACTTGTGGTCATGACACCGTGCACATCCAATCGTGAGTCCCAGGAAGGCCCGGCCGGTGACGTCGAGCTGATCGGCCACGATGTCCAGCCGCGACTGCTCCTTGTCGGTCTCGGCCAACGCCTTGGGTCCCAGCATCAAGAGCCCCGTGGCCACCACCGCGTCGACCCGTGCCTGGCCGGTCTTGCCCGGCAGCAGGTCACCGGCCAACTGCTCGATCACGAACTCGTTGTACGGCTTGTCGGTATTGAGTGACTTGATCACGTAGTCGCGGTACCGCCAGGCGTAGCGCATCACGGCGTTGCCGTCGTTGGCGGTCGACTCGGCGTAACGCACCACGTCGAGCCAGTGCCTCGCCCAGCGTTCGCCGTAGCGAGGCGAGGCGAGCAGGTCATCGACCACTGCCCCCAGTGCCTCCACATCGCTTTGCTTGTCGGCCACGAACGCGTCGATCCGGTCGGGAGTCGGCGGCAGCCCGGTCAGGTCGAACGTGACCCGGCGGATCACGGTGACGCGGTCGGCCGGTGGCGACGGCTTCAGGTTTGCCGCCTCGAGCCTGGCCAGCACAAACCGATCGATCGGCGACTTGCTCCAACCGGCGTCGGCGACCGCTGGCAATTCCGGCTGCTTGACCGGCCGGAAGGCCCAGTAGTTCTTCTCTTCGTCACTGAATCGCCGTGTCGAGGCTTCAAACATCCGCGGCATCACCACCCCGTACCGCGTCGCCAGTTCCGCCTCCAGGCCCTGCCGCTGCCGATCACTCAGCACGCGGTCAAACACGATCACCTCGGAGAGGTCGCCCTGGAATCCGCCGGCCCAGGCCTGGGGCCGACCCAGTGCGACGCCGTGCTCGGGCCGCAGTTGCACGTCGGGCACGACCGCGGTCCCCTGGGGGTCTCGTCCCCACGCCTGCTTCGAGGACTGCCCGTTGAGCCAGAAGCGGGTACCGGGGGTCCAGGGGCCCTGCTTGCGAGTGATGATCAGGATATTGGGCCGGTCGTAGAGTACCTGGGCCGAACCGGGACCCATCGAGGCGTCGTGAGTCCAGCCGCCGGCCAGATCGAGCTGGTTCTTGTCGGTCTCGAGTTCGATCAACACCGACAGCGGCTTGCCCGGGTTTCTGGAGGCCGCCGGGTTGCCCACCATCAGGATGTTTTCGTAACGCTTGGCACCCGCGCGGACGAACTGGCCGACAATCACGATCGTGAAGTCGGCATCTCCGCTCAGACCCAGGCTTCGGTCGGGCGAGGCGGCCAGGCCGTTTTCGTGGACGAACCGCACCGCCGGTGTGCCGTTGACCCTGCTGCGCTTGATCCACACAGGTGCGGTGCCGGTGCCGTTGCTGCGGACTCCGCGAGTGATCGTCAGATCGTGACCGCGGCCACTGGAATCGGGCCACACCACCACCGGGCCCCCATCGGCAACCTGCAGCCGGTCGGCGCGAAGCCACAACTTCAGCGACTTGGCCAACCCGGGCGAGTCCGCCGCGATCAACTCGTCCACCGGCTCCGAAGCATCGGCACACGGGCCACCGAGCCACACCAGCAGGATCGCAACGGCGAATGAGGTCACTTGTGACGGCATCGGTGCATCCACGCCCCCAACCCAGGTCGCTTCAATCTAACAAGTCCCGCGACCGACAGACACAAACACCACGCTGCCCAGGCACCACGATTTGTCATTCCCAGCGCTACGATTTGTCATCCCGAGCGATACGATTGGTCAACACGAGCATCCCTGAGGTCGACTCATGACGCGTATGGCCATCGCCCTGACCCTGCTGGCCCTGGTTGGCACGAGCGTGCTTCACGTCCAGGACCCCGCGCAGGCAGAACCCACCGCAGAATCCACCGCAAAACCCACCGCTGACGCCGACCAGCCCCCTAAGCCTCCAAGTCATTCGTCATTCATGAGCCCCCACGCGGCACCGATCGCCCTGGGCGGCGGCCGGGTCTTTGTCGCCAACACGCCGGCTGACACCGTTGATGTGATCGACCCGGCCACTCGCAAGGTCACCGCCCGCATCCCCGTCGGCATCGACCCCGTCGGCCTGGCCGTGCGACCCGACGGCAGGGAACTCTGGGTCGCCAACCACGTTTCCGATTCCCTCAGTGTGATCGACACCGACTTCGACAGCCCGACCTATCTCCAGGTCATCGCCACCGTCCAGGACTTCAACCCCGCCACCCGGGCGACCCGCTTCGATGAACCCGTCGGCATCGCCTTCGCCAACAACCTCAAGGCCTACGTGGCACTGTCCTCGGAAAACACCATCGCGGTCATCAACGTCGCCAGCCGGAAGGTGACCAGGCGACTAGAAATCAACGCCCAGGACCCCAGGGCGATCACGGTCCGTGGCAACCGGCTGTACGTGATCCCGTTTGAATCCAACAACCGGACTCAACTCTCCGGAGGCACCAAGCCGCTCGACGGCAAGCTCAAGACATTTGACGCCTACCAGCACTCGATCCGCGTCAACAACGTGCTGTCACTCGGGCATGTCGTCGACATCATCAAGCACCCGAAAGTTCCCGACCGAGACCTCTACGTCTTCGACACCGGGACCGATCAACTGGTCAAGACCGTCGACACGCTCGGCACGCTGCTTTATGGACTCACCGTCGATTCGGCCGGCGAGGTCTTCATCGCCCAGGCCGATGCCCGCAACGACGCCAACGGCAAGTCGGGCACGAAGAAGCACGGGCTGAAGGAACTCGAAAACCGGGCCTTCCTGAACCAGGTGACGCGAGTCGCCTTCCGGGACGGGACACCTCAGAGGCCGAAGTTCATTGATCTCGAGCCGCTGCCACCCGAGCACCCCGAGCCGGGCCAGGCCCTGGCCACGCCGTACGCGATCCAGGTCAGCAACGACGATGCCACCCTGTTCGTCTCAGCCGCCGGTTCCGACACGCTGTTCACACTCGATGCCAAGACCGGCCAGCTGCTGGGCCGGGCCGCTGTCGGTGCGGTACCGCGTGGGATCGCGTTGGAGTCGTCCGAGGACGGCAGCGCGACCTGGGCCTGGGTGCTCAACGCCGTCGCCAACAGCGTGTCGCTGGTCGACGTGGCCGACCCGACCCATCTGAAAGTCGTCGCGACCGTACCGCTGCAAGACCCCACCGACGCGGCCGTCAAACGCGGGCGGATCGCCTTCAACACCGCCTCGGCCTCGACCACCGAAACCTTCTCGTGTGCCAGCTGTCACCCCGACGGCCACGCCGACCAGTTGCTGTGGGTGCTCAACACCCCGATCGTGACCGGCGGCAACCAGATCATGCCCCGCTCGACGATGCCGGTTCGCGGGCTGCGCGATACCGAGCCATTTCACTGGGACGGCATTCCCGGCGACCCCTACGGCGGCAACAACAGCGCAAACATCCGCAAGCACGTCGAACCCAACAGCCGACTGGGCGATCCCCAAAGCAGCGCGCGGCACCTGATCGACGGGGCCATGGCCAACACGATGATGAAGGTCGGTGACTCGGCAAAGAACGACAAGGGCCAGGCCGGACAGCTGGCCTCCAGCGATCGCGATGCCATGGCCAGCTTCATCCTCAGCGTCACCTACCCACCCGCACAAAGACGGGCCTACACCAACGTCGTGTCGACCCGGGCGAGAAACGGGTTCGAGCTGTTTCACGTCAAGGGGGACAACGATCCCGGGAAGCGCAAGCCCAACGTCTGCGGAGACTGCCACCGGATGCCGTTCCAGGTCAGCACCAATACGCCGGGCACCGGCATGGACGCACCCACCTGGCGAGGAGCCTACGACCGCTGGCTGATCCTGCCGCAGGGACGACTGAATATCATCGACTTCGACTTCTACCGCAGGATCGCCGAACAGGGGGCCCCCGAACGGAGTGTCTGGCGAATGTCGTGGGGAGGCCGACGACGATTCGATCCGGTCTGGGACATGGTGCTGGAAAACAGCACCGGGTTCTCAGGATCCTTCGCCCGACAGGTCACGCTCAGCAAGACCACAGCCCGCGATGATCTGACCACCGACCTCCTGGATGCTCTCGAACGCTCGGCCGGCGAAGGTGCCATTGTCCTCGAGGGTCACGGTGCATTCCTCAACGACGCGAAGGCAACACGAGTGAGCCTGAGGTTCGACCGCGGCAACGGGGAGGGAGCCTACATCGAGACCGGTGGCGACCGCCGCCGGTTCACTCGAGACGAACTAGTGGCGCTGGCCTCCAGCGGCAGGTTCCTGGGCACCTTCACCGCAAGTCTCGGCACCATAGTCGATCTCAATCACCCCCAGCCGGCACTCTGGACACCGGGCCCCATCCATCCGCAACGGGGACGACAGAAGTTCCCGGTCCTGGTCGACGGCAAGACCACGATGACCATCAGCGGACGACACATCCGCAAGGGAGCCCGGGTGGTCGTCGACGGACGACGTGTGCCAGGCTCGATCAAGATCGATCGCGAGGTCGTGACCATCGCGCTGGCAAAATCCCCCGCCGCAGGAATGCACCTGCTGCAGGTCCAGAACCCCGGAGGACTGTTCAGCAACGACTTCATTTTCTATGCGTCAAGAAAGAAGACCCAAAACACCCCGAAGAAAAGGCCTGGCAAAAAGAAGCCCGCCGCCAAGAAGCCTCGAGACCGGTGATGAAGTCGATCCGGTTCCCATTGATTGTGCTTGCCCTCACGGCCGCTCTCGGTTCGGCCGGTTTCGCACAAGAAGCGCGGACCGGGGCGGTCGATGTCGAGA
>CAUZRQ010000222.1:0-7442 GCA_963582065.1 Planctomycetota bacterium
TTGTCTCGCCCGACTTCGACGACGCAGTTCAGTTGGATTTCACCAGGAAGCCGGGGGGCTATGTTGTCGTCAGAATTCCCGGCCTGGCGAGATTTGAGATTCTGTACCTGAACCGTGGACGCCGCGATATCATCAGGGAGAAGTACAAGTCCGTGGTGAGATCATTCCCCACGGTGAGATGAAAATGGGCGGCCAGGCTCGAAGACGGCACCCCAGTCGTCCCACCCCAGCCCCGGTCTCGACAAACAGTTAGGAGTCCATCGAATGCAACAGGCCAGAACCTGGCTGCTGATATTGGCGTTTGCGGTTTTCGCTGCCGGCCCGGTTGTCGGGTCCTCGGCCCGCGCGGCCGACCCCGCGGCAAACGCATCGCCAGTCAACGTGGGAACATCCAAACAGCTGTTCATTGACGACCACGTCGTGCAGGCCACCGACGGCGTCTTTCGCACACTGAATCGACCGACCAAGTACAAGAACAACCCCGTTCTCGAGCTCAAACCATCCCAACAGGTCGGTGGCCAACAGCTGATCATTGCCCAGGGCAGTGTCATTTACGACGTGGAAGACAAGCTCTTCAAGATGTGGTACGAGGGCGCCACGTACCATTGGCGGAACAACGTCGTGGCCTACGCCTATTCGAAAGACGGCTTGAACTGGACCCTGCCAAACCTCGGACTGGTGAAATACCAGGGTTCGAAGAACAACAACATCGTGTTGCATACCGGCGCCGGCGAGATGGCACCCGGTGCGTTCAAAGACACGCACGACAAGGACCCGTCACGACGCTACAAGATGCTCTACTTCAGTCGCGGCAACAGTTCCCCGGTGGCCGTCGGTTTTTCACCGGATGGGATCCACTGGAAAACAACCACCAAGGGAAAACTGATCCCCATCGGCGACAGCCTTCACCCCGTGTTGTGGAATCCCAAGCTGAAAAAATACATCGCGCACTCACGCTACAACAGGAGAACGTCTGCCGGGTTCGAAGAGCGACAGGTCCTGCAAAGCGAAAGCGACGACTTTCTCAATTGGACACGCTACGGCGTGATCATGAAGCCGGACGAACACGACCCACCGGGGCATCGCCAGTTCTATGACATGTCGTGGATGATGTACGAAGGGGTCTACGTGGGTTTCATGTCGGTGTACCACCTGACACCGTCCGAACAATTCAAGACGCCCCAGCAACCGTGGGAAGATCGCGTCGACGTTCAACTGGCATTCAGCCGCGACGATCGACACTGGACCCACGCCGGGAACCGGCAGACGTTCATCGGCAACAGCAAGAGGCCGGGCGATTACGACCACGGCGTGATCTACACAATGCACCGACCGATGATTGTGGGTGACGAAATCTGGATCTACTACGTCGGCTACAGCGGTTTGCACTGGGCAACGCGTCGAAAGGAAATCCAGGGGGGGGTCGTGTGCCTGGCCAAGCTGCGATTGGACGGCTTTGTTTCGGTCGACACCGGAACGCGGGGGACGCTGACCACCAAGCCCCTGGTGATGTCGGGGGATCGCCTGGTGGTCAACGCCGACGCCGGACTCGGTTCGCTTCGCGTGGAGTTGATCGGCAGCGATGGCAAGCCACTTCCCGGATTCGCCAGGGAAGACGCACTCCCGATCAAAAGTGACAAAGTGCGACACACGGTCCGCTGGCGGCGTGGAGCAGACGTGAGTCATCTCAGGGGCAAGCCCATTTCCCTTCGCTTCCACCAGGAGCGGTGCAGGCTGTTCTCGTTCCAATTCACCTCAAACTAACTGTTGAAGTTCGACGTGATCCTGGCTCCCGTCCCTGGGCACAGGGGATGGGCGTGACGGCAACGATCAACCCTGTTCCACTTACCTGATCCTGTATCGGCCGGGCGTTGATGGAGAAGAACCATGATGACGGACGCGGTGACATCGAACGACCTGATCGAAGGCTTTCGAGAAGTCGGGTTGAAACCGGGAGATGTCGTTTTGGCGCACTCGGCGATGAGAACCTTCGGACCGATCGACGGCGGTGCGGACGCTGTCATTGACGCACTGCGGGAAGTCACGGGACCGCGAGGGACAGTGGTCGTGCCCACGTTCACTTTCGCACACGAGGCCGAGGACGATCCGGTCATTGACCCGTCAAGCGATCGATCAGAGATGGGGGTCATCACCGAGACCGCGCGAAAACGGCCCGACGCGGTTCGCAGCACGGCATATCGCCACAGCTTTGCCGCGATCGGCCGCCGCGCGACCGCCATCACGAACATTGATCCCGCCCTGTCCGTGTTTGACTTTCGGTCATCTTTCGGCGTGATGCTGTCGCTGAACACTCACGTGTTGTTGCTGGGCGTGACTTACACGAGTTCGACGAGTCACCACTTCGCGGAGATGGTCTGCGAGGTTCCGAACCGTCACACGATCCCGTTGACAGTGAAAGTGCGTGGTGGTGATGGGTCCGTCACCGAGCAGGCGATGACCGACTATCAACCGAAAAGCGAAGGCGGCTCCTATTACGGATCCGGTAGCCCGGACTTCAATCGACTGGGCATGATGCTGGAGAATCGCGGCGCCGTCGACAAAACATTCATCGGCAACTCGGCGATCCGACGCTTCCCGATGCGGGCACTGATTGATCTCGCCCAGGCCGAGACCGAAACCGACTCCGGTGTCTTCCGCACACCGGAGGGGAAGCCGAGCGAAATCACGGAGCTGGACTTTGGCCAGTGCGTCATGAGCCCGGAGTTGACCGACGGAGCCGGGCGGCTCAGTCGCGTTCAGTGGTGCGTCAAGGACCTGCAACAACTGACATTGCCCGGTTGAAACACATGTGGCTCGGACTTTCGGTTCTCGACTGGGTCATCATCGCCGCCGCCTTGGTGGGCATCGCCGCGGTCGGCGTCGCCATGTCGCGGCAGATTCATGACCGCACCGATTTCTTCATGGGCGGCCGACGGTTCGGCAAAGTGTCCATGATGTTCTTCGCGTTCGCATCGGGCACCAGTGGCGACGACGCGGTTTCGTCAACGGCGGGGACCTGGCGAGCCGGCCTGGCCGGGATCTGGTGGACGTTTCTTTGGCTTTGGGCCACGCCGTTTTACTGGATCATGGCGCCGATCATGCGGCGTTTGCGGGCGCTGACGACCAGCGATTTCTTTGAAGCCCGTTACGACACGTCGACCGCAACGCTCTACGCGTTCTACGGAATCCTGATGACGATCGCGATGATGGCCGGTGGCCTGTACGGCAGCGGAAAGCTCATGAACGCTTTGACCGGCGGCGAGTTGAACCAGGTGGCCAAACAACTTGACGTGCGAGTGGCCGAAGTCGAATGGAACACAACGGAATCGAGCATCGAGGTCAAATCGCGTCAGCTTCAGGGCAACGAGCTGGCGGTGCTGGCGATGACCATTTTGTTTGTCGCCTACGGAATGGCCGGTGGACTCGGCGCGGCGATCGTCACGGATTTTTTCCAGGGAATTTTGACGATCGTTTTTTCGTTCCTGCTGTTGCCGTGGATTTTCTTCGAGATAGGTGGACTGGCCGGCTTGCGCGAGCGCGGTGAAATCCGGGAAGGGATGTTCGATCTGTTCGGACGTGAAGATGTCGCTGGAATCCTGGGTACCGAGCCAATCACCGTTTTCTACGTCGTCATGCTCGCCCTCACCGGAATCATCGGCGTTGTCGCTCAGCCGCAGGTCATGAGCATGTGCGGCGCGGGAAAAACAGAAATGGAAGCTCGTTTCGGATTCACCTATGGCCACTTGATGAAACGATTCTGCACGATCGCGTGGACGTTCATCGGACTCGGATGCATCGTGTGGTACTTGTCGGCCGACATCAGTCCGCTCAGCCAGGAAACGCGAGAACGACTGACACCGGACCTGGTGCAGAATGACACAAAAGCGGCTTACGACCCGGAATTCGACCGCGAGTTCGGTGATGAACTGTTCGGACGTGTCGCCCGCGATCTTCTGCCACACGGCTTGCTGGGCCTGATACTTGTTGCCTCACTCGCCGCTACGATGAGCACGGCCGACACCCGCATGCTCGCAGCTAGCGCGCTTTTCACGCAGAGCATCTACAGGCGATTCCTGAAACCGGATCGGTCAGAACATCACTATCTCCGGGTCGGTCGCATCGCGAGTTTCGTGATCGTCCTGCTCTCGCTCGTTCTTCAAACGACGTTTACCGACGTCATTGACGCGTTGAAGTTTGTCCTGAAAACGACCGCGCCGATCGGCATCAGTTTCTGGATTGGTATCGCCTGGAGAGGCTGGACACCGAAAGCGGTGTGGGCCTCGAGCCTCGCCGCCTACAGCACCTGGGCATTGTGCGCCTTTTTCCCTCAATGGCTCTCCTCGATGGGTGTTGGCGAACCGATCGTGATTCCCACTGCCGATCACATCAAGGTCGCCGACGCCTGGATGATGCTCGGTTACTTGTCGACCGGAATCCTGGTCGGTGTCGTTGTCAGCCTGGTCACGAGCCGCCCACCAAAAGAAAAACTCGACGCGTTTTTCTTGCTCATGCGTACGCCGGTTCAACCCGACGAGCACGTCGCCGCCCCGTGCACCCTGCCGGAAGATCCCGCGCCGCCGTTGGGGAAGATGATCGATCACCCCGATATCGAGATCCCCAAGCCGACACGCGTCGACATCGCCGGATTCATTTTGGCCTGGGTGTTCGTCGGAATCATTGTCTGGATTCCCTACTGGCTCTCACGCGGCTGACACGAACCGCGTGTTGCCGGCCCCTCACTGCAGACGACGAACTGTTCGAGGTGAGGTCGTGCCTGCAGGTCACCGACGAGCACTCCAGGACGTCTCTACAGCACCCACGCTCGGAAAAGACACTAACTTCCGTTTCGGTTGTTACCCGAGCTGCCACTTCCCGATCCGCTCGCACCCCCGGACCCGCCCGACCCACTCGAACCTCCGGACCCACCAGAATTGTCCGAACCGTTGTTGTCCGAACCGGAGTTGCCCTGGTTGTAACTGTCGTCACCGGTTTGTTTCGCCAAGCTCGCGTTCAGCCGGTCAGTGTACTTGGTGACGTTGGTGACACCCTGGGGCTCCAGTCGCCCAGAAACTGAACCGACCCCCCACCCCTCTCGGAGTGGGATCCCTTGGTTATCCCGCGTTCGCCCAGTGGGGCATTGGGCGTTCAACCCGCCAGATCCGAACCACGCCCCCGCCCCTCGCTCGCGGCGTGACTCCGGTTATCGCGCGGTCGCGGCGGTGGGCCTTCGAGATGACCGTTACCTGTATATCTTGCAGTCGGGTAACGACTTCTGCAGGTCGGCGACGCCCGCGTCGGTGACCTTGGTGCTGAGGTTTTTTTGGCCAGGGTTTCCGAGTCGAAGATGCACCAGGCTCGTCATTCCCTTGAGATGCACCAGTCCCGCGTCGGTGATATAGGTGTCGTCGAGGAACAACTCCTGCAGCTGGGTCATTCCCTTGAGATGCACCAGCCCCGCGTCGGTGATCTTGGTGCCGTAGAGGTCGAGCGACTGCAGGTTTGTGAGCCCCTTGAGATGCACCAGTCCCACGTCGGTGATTGGGGTGCCCCACAGACTAAGCTTTTGCAGATTGGTTAAGCCCGCGAGATGCACCAATCCCATATCTGTGAACTTGGTATTGGCAGCCCGGAGTGATTGCAGGTTGGCCAACCCCTTGAGATGCGAGAACCCCGTGCCGGTGACATTGGTTCTCATGAGCCAAAGGCTCTCCAGGTTCGACAGTCCCTTCAGGTGACCCAGCCCCGCGTCGGTGATCTTGGTCTCGTTGAGGGCGAGCGTCCGCAATTTGGTCAGCCGCTTGAGATGCGAGAACCCCGTGCCGGTGATCTTGGTGCCGTAGAGGTCGAGCGACTGCAGGTTTGTGAGCCCCTTCAGGTGACCCAGCCCGGCGTCGGTGATGCTGGTCTTCCCGAGATCGAGACTCCGCAAACGCGGAAAAGCACACGTCTGAAAAGCCGTTCCTGTAACCCGCGTGTAGTTGAGAGAAAGCCGCTCCAGGTTTGTGTTTCCCGCAAAGAACATGAGCCCCTTGTCAGAAATGTCGAGCCCTGACAGATCGAGTTCTTTCAGCTTTGTGAGCCCCTTGAAATTCTCGAGACCCGAGTCGGTGATCGGGCTTGATACATCGAGGCCAAGCACCCCTTCAATCCAGGTCTCTCCCTCGGAGCCAGATTCACGGGGGGAGAATTCTCGTATGAACTCCTGAGATTCCGATTCATGGGAACTCAGCCACTGCCCTCCTGGGCCGAACGGATTGATTTCAAGAATTTCCAAATCCTTGAAGCCACGGAGATGTGTCAGTCCGGAATCGCTGATCGTCAGTCCGGTCAGGTTGAGACGTTTGAGCGTCGTCTGTTGTTCGAGACTGGTCAGGGTGCGGTCGTTGGCAAACAAGCGAACAACCCTATGGGTGAGCACTCGCAGTTTGAAGTGATCGATGGTTCCCGTGGCGTGACACACGAAGAAGAAGATCGACACGACAGTCAGAATCGCCACGCCGGGGTTCCGGAAATGTCTGACAACAGACTGCTCCCCCGATGGTTCCGGTGACGTGTTTTCCTCTCTCTTGGCACTGGGGAACATCATGCTGGCCAACGAGGGACCAGCCTTGGTGATGGGCATCAGGCTCACCACCGCCAAACAGGCCAACGGGACCAGAACTACTCCGACTACGAAGGGAACACGTGAAAATTGTTGCCACCACCGAAGCGAAGGGCCTGGATCACGGATATACGGCAGGTGATCAACCATCGGGAGAAACTCACGGCCGTACCCAATAATGAGTCCCAGGGCTATCAGCGAACAGACGCTGGCCAGCGGGGACTGTGGCCCTTTTCCTGTAGGCGTGTCCACAGGCAACTCAGGTTCTGAAGACCGACGACGCGTGATACGCCTCGCGGCAAACAAACTCACCAGAAAGAGGCCGCTCCAGCCCAGCGCTATGACACAGTGTGTCTCAAAAACCAAAAATGGATTCCATGATGGGATTCGAAAGTTTGTTCCGAGGATGCGGTCCCCAGAAATGCCACCAGTTAGCCCAATAAAAAGCGGCACGGTGCAGGCCATTACCAGCAGCATCCCGTGAGCCCAGAGGCCGAGCCGCCTCCCACGAGCAGTGGCAGCCCAGACAGCAGCCATTGTGAATTGCGCCAGGCACACCAACATGAGCGCCATGTGCACCCAGTTGGCCCATTCGAGACGGTTCAGCAATGGACTCAGTTGAATGTGGACCGAGGCAATGGTCAGTGCCGTCACCAGCACCAGGTTCACCAGCACCGCCAGCAGCACTCGCATCACCTCTCCCCAGGCTCGAACACGGTACCCCAGTCTCCCCACCCCAGCCCCGGCGTTCAATCGCCGTCGCTGGTCCGCGGAATCGGCACCTGGCTGGAGCCTGCAAGGTACACAAGCAAATCCCGCACCTGCTCGTCGGTGAAGGTGC
>CAUZRQ010000223.1:0-7378 GCA_963582065.1 Planctomycetota bacterium
TATCAGGCCGGCGACGGGACGCTCACAGCCGTGTGGCAGCAGGGCGTGACCGGTGGCCGCGACGTGCGCTTTGCGCGCTTCAATCTGGCCTGGCTGATCCACGAAACGTCCAAACAACAGCCGTAACTGTGGGCCGCGACAATCTGTACAATTCCCGCAGCAGGTATGGCGATTTCAGTCCAGGAGCGACCCGCAGCACTGGTGTGGCTATCGTGACGCTGAGCAGACACCCTGATGGGCATCATGACGAGGTCCTCGAACGACGGACGCGCGAGCAGGTTCCCGGAACGCGCTCGAAACAACCAGAGCTAAGGACGAGTTGGACATGACGAATTTCATGCGCGCCTGCCTCATCTCGCTTCCCTGTTTGTCTATTGGCTCCGGGTCTGAAGCACGCGAGCCCGCAGCCCGGCGAGGATCTGCGGATTTGACCTCTTTGGACTGGACGCTGGAACTCAACTCGGAAACATTGCGTCGTGACAAACAGGGGCGGACGTATGCAGAGGTCCCAGCGTCTCCCGAGCTGAGTTTCACGAATGGGCTCACGGTGGAAGCCTGGATCAACGCTGATCGGCCGGCCTCGGAGGGTCTTCAGACCATCGTTTCCAAATGGACGACGCGGGATGCCTTCGATCGCTTCGCGGCCTTCGACGCCAGCAGGACATCGGGCTTGAACACGGCAGGGTTTCTGGGCGCCGTCTTTGACGGACGGTACATCTACTTCTCACCGCAGCATGACCTCGAAAGGCGCAGCGGCAAGGTCCTGCGTTATGACACGCACCGACCGCTTGATGATCCCGGGGCCTACACCGGCTACGATGCAGAAAACACCGCCGGACTTGACACACGCGGCTATTACGGCGCCTGCTTCGACGGATGGTACATCTACTTCGTGCCGCGGTACGATGGTCAGCAACTCCACAGCCGCGTCCTCCGGTATGACACGCAGAGCGAGTTCACGAAACGACAAAGCTGGGACGCCCACGATGCCGAATTAGCTGTCTCGCATCAGGGCGTCGCTTTCGATGGACAGTTTATCTACTTTGCGTCCGGCTACGATCAGGACGGTCGGGCCAGCGGTATTGTCCTGCGGTACGATACGACCGGCGGTTTTCACAAGGTCGAAAGTTGGTCGATGTACAACACCGAAACCATCGGAGGCGACACGCTGCCAACTGCTAACTTCGATGGGGCGGCCTTTGACGGAAGGTTCATCTATTTTGTCCCCCTGGACCACGGGGTGGTTGTGCGATATGACAGCCACGCGCCTTTTTCAGACAGCTGCTCATGGGCGGCCTGGGATGTGAGACCTCTCGGAGTTAAGTGGTGCGTGGGCTCGGTCTTCGATGGACGTTACCTGTACCTGGTTCCCTATGGTGAAACGAAGGTCGTGGTGCGCTACGATACCCGCGGCGAGTTTCAAGCTGCGAACAGCTGGCAGGCCTATGATGCCACAGACACCGGCGGACTATTCACCACCGGCTACGACGGCGGCGCTTTTGACGGACGTTATGTCTATTTCATCCCGTTCTGGGATGCTCGGGGACGATGGCACAGTAACTTTCTGCGCTACGATACCCAGGAAGCATTCGAATCGGCTGCTGCCTGGACGTCCGCCGATGCCGCGAACACAAACGAGATCAGGACGGTCGGTTACAACGGCGGAGCCTTCGACGGACGCTATCTCTACTGCGCTCCGTGGCATGACTTCACGGGTTATCCCGAAAAAATTCTGGGGCACGGGCGAGTACTCCGTTACGACACCGTCGGCGACGGTGGCTCTTTCAGCTTGCGCTGGAGCGATTATGGTCACAACGGCGGTCTCTGTGCGGCGGTGCCAGGACCGAGCTTTGTGATCAATACCCGCCAGGGAGCTCGCAGTGTGGCGGCGCATCGTTGTTTCGCGGCTGGGCCTCACTACCTTGCCGGCACCTATGACGGCAACACGGTTCGCCTCTATATCGATGGCGAGTTGATAGCGCAACGTGAGGCGAGTGGAAAGATTGTCTCGAATGAAACACCCATAACGATCGGGCGCATCCACGCAGGAGAAGGGTACTTCGCAGGCGTCATCCAACGAGTCCGGATTTCCAGACAGGCGAAGCGTGCCGAAACGATACTCGAGACATACAGACAAGGCATCAACTCTTCGCGGCGATGATCCAGCCGCGGATCGCTTTGCTGAGTCGTCCAATGCGATCACCTTGGCGGATCTAATGTTCGATTGAAGTCGACCCTGTTGGTGCGCCGTGCTGTTTGTCGCGAAATTTTGCACTTTTGGCGCAAGTTCTCGGGCCGGGGAAGTGACCGTTACGGATCTTTGCTCATTCCATCAGACTGCAATGGACATCACTACCGAGGCATGATCTTGACGACTCGCACTCAACGCAGATACGACCATTGCCTTCGCAGTCTGGTCCGGACCATGGTTGACCTCGATCTTGCGGTACGTCATGGTGTACCCAGACCGACGGCACGGGGCTCGGTGACAAAGACGAACGCAGAAGTGATAACGCCGGATGTCCTCAACCGTGCTTATTCGCATGCCGTCGCTGACAATTTCTCGCGGCGGATTCTCTCCCAGAGGGTGGTCGACAGCTTCCATCCCGGCATCACCGCACAACTCTTGTTCCATGCATTGAATGGACTGACCTCGGACAAGCCCATAGTGCTGGTCGACGGTTGCATTGAGAACTTCAACACTGCGGTCGACAAGGTTGTCAAATCCGGACTGTTGAGGCACGTCCTCGCGAAGACGAAGATCAGATT
This sequence comes from Planctomycetota bacterium, assembly GCA_963582065.1. Lineage (GTDB taxonomy): Bacteria > Planctomycetota > Planctomycetia > Planctomycetales > Planctomycetaceae > UBA8437. The sequence continues at coordinate 2,770 of CAUZRQ010000223.1, forward strand.
CTCGAATTCGTTGATCGAGTCCTGGTAGCGAGTGCTCAAGCACCAATGGTTGTGCCTGAATACGCTCGACCCAGTCACAACTGTCCGGAAGCTGGTTGCGTTCTGTGTTATGCCGCACAATGACCATCTTCCACACTCGGCGTTTGGCGGCCGGACGCCCGACGAAATGTACATTGATTGGCCCTCCGGTCTCAATCAACAGTTCTCCGCGCCGCCCATTGACGCCGAATTGCCTGCGATCGAAGGAAGAGAGCAACTCCTGCAGATGCCACAGAAGAACAGACTCAGCTTGTCGCCATGACTGGCAGCTCTCTGACGCTGCGGGCGGAAACCGGGTGATGCAGACCGACGCGCCAAGCGGCCGTGTTGACGAGCGTTGCCACCCGCACCTTCACGCGAGCAGTTCCTTGACGACGTTTCCGGCGACGTCGGTTAGCCGGAAATCACGGCCGGAGTGAAAATAGGTGAGCCGTGTGTGATCGAAGCCCAGACAATGCAGGATCGTGGCTTGGAGATCGTGGACGTGCATCCTGCCGTCGACCGCGTGATAGCCGAGCTCATCCGTGTTTCCGTGGATTTGTCCCCCCTTGATGCCTCCACCCGCCAACAACACCGTGAAGCCGAACGGGTGATGGTCACGGCCTTCTGCGCCGGGCGTGTTGCCTCGGCGGACTTCGTTCATCGGTGTCCGGCCGAATTCGCCAGCCCAGATGACCAGGGTCTCATCCAGCAAGCCGCGCTGTTTGAGGTCTTTTAACAGGAATGCTGTCGACTGGTCGGTCATGTCGCAGTTGGTCTTCAGGTTTTGATTGAGGTTGGAATGGTCGTCCCAGGTCGAGTGATAGAGCTGCACGAAGCGGACGCCTCGCTCGACCATTCTGCGCGCCAACAGACAGTTGCTACCAAACCATTTCGTCTTCTCTTGGTTGATGCCGTACCCTTCCAGGGTCGGGGTCGACTCGTGTCGAAACTCGAGCAGATCGGGTGCTTCGGACTGCATCCGAAAGGCCAGCTCGTACGCGGCTATGCGCGAGGTGATCTCGGGATCACCGGTCTCTTCAAGCCGCATGCGGTTCAGGTCGCGAACCGCGTCCAGCCGCATCCGCTGCGATTGCCCACTAACGCCTGTTGGGTTGGCGAGATGCAGGATCGCATCGCCCTTGCTGCGAAACGTGACGCCGCGATACGTGGAGGGGAGAAACCCGTTGGTCCACAGCGAAGATCCGCCGTCCACTCCACTGCCGGAATTCGACAGCATTACCACGTAACCGGGCATGTTCTGTGACTCGCTGCCCAGGCCGTAGGTCACCCAGGATCCCATCGACGGCAGGCCGAAGCGCGGAGCGCCGCAATTCATGATCAGTTGTCCGGGATGGTGGTTGGCGACGTCGGTATGCACCGAACGAATCATGCACAGGTCATCGGCGCACGTTCCCAAGTGAGGCACGTAATCAGAGAAGTCCATCCCGCACTGGCCATACCTGGTGAAGGTCCGCGGTGAGGCAAAGACCTGTGCGCCCCCTTTGATGACAGAATCCTGGAGCCCGTCCAGGAACGATGCGGGCACCGGTTGCTTATGGAGCTTCTGCATTTCCGGTTTCGGATCGAACAGATCTATCTGGCTCGGCCCGCCGGCCATGAACAGGAAGATGACGTTGCGGGCCCGCGGAGCGAAATGCGGAGCCTTTGGTTGAAATGGACTGGCAGCCGCTCGCAGCTCTCCGGCAGGACAGTCCCGAGCCAGCAGATCGGCGAGCGCGATCGTTCCCAGCCCGTATGCCGTCTGCTGCAGGAACAGCCGGCGCGGCTGTACGGCGTGTTGTGGCGGAAAAGTCATGTCTTTCCTCCGTTACCCGGTGCGGCCGGTTTGTTCCCGCCGCAATCACATAAAAGAAATGGTTCTGTATTTTGCGCGCCAAGAGCGAATTCCGACCGTTGGCGGTACAGAATCACAAACGAGCATATGGATCAGTTCCGTGTGATGAATTCGTGCAAATTTAAGAACACCGTGCTGAGTCCGATCCAGGCAGCCGTTTCAGCCGGTTCGATGCCATTGATTGTCTCGAGAGAGATCGCCTGAGCTGCCTGTGGATCGCCTTGCAGGAGCTGCTCCTGCTGGTGGTAATAGGCGACGAGCCGATCTCGTTCCGGAGAGGTCGGGTAACGTCCCACGCATACGCGAAATCCGTGTTCGACTCGATCTGAGAGGCTTCCCGTCTTCTCCCGGAGAATTCGTCGGGCCAAGGCTTGTGCGGCTTCGAAGAATACCGGATCGTTTAACAATGTCAGCGCCTGCAGCGGTGTGTTTGATCGTTCTCTGTGAGTACAGGTCTCACTGGGGTCGGGCCCATCGAACGTCACCATCTGGCCGAACGGCGATGTCCGCAGGATGAACGTGTACAGACCTCGCCGATAACGCTCTCTCCCTTCGCTGACTGTCCAGGTGTGGCCTCCGAAGCCTTCCTTGATGACGCTCTCCGGTTGCGGAGGACGCACGGACGGCCCTCCGATCTTCGTGCTCAACAGACCACTGACGACCAAAGTCGCATCGCGGATCTGCTCAGCGGAAAACCGCAGGCTTGACTGACGGGCCAATAAGATGTTTTGGGGATCCCGGTCGAGCAGCTTGTCAGACGCGTGTGACGATTGCCGATAGGTTGCCGAGGTCACAATCAGTCGATGCATGGCTTTGACGCTCCACTGCCGGGCGATGAATTCCTCCGCCAGCCAGTCAAGCAATTGGGGATGCGACGGTCTGGCTCCCTGAGTGCCGAAGTCTCCAGCTGTCGTGACGATCCCGCGGCCGAACAGTTCCTGCCACATCCGGTTCACTGTCACGCGCGGCGTCAGTGGGTTGTCCGGCGACACCACCCAGCGCGCGAACTTCAGACGGCTGGAAACGGGATTACTGCTGCCGGATTCCTCGTCCGATGTCGAAAACGGCGGCAGAAATGTTGGTGTGTCTGCCACGACGTTGATGCCCCTGTCACGAAAGTCCCCCCGCATATGGACGTACGAGGTGCGCATATTAACAGCCGCGCGTACGGTCGGAGCACGTGTGGGACGGTGCAACTGCTTCTCGAGCTCTGCGAGCTTGTCCCGGACCTCACTCAGCTTCAACTCGGTGAACTTCTGCTTGTCGACCGGCGAGCCGTGTTGGAGGAAGTAATAAAGCAGACGATCTTTCTGATCCTGCGTCCGTTCGTTCCAGTCCAGCCTGACAATTTCGCAACCTTCGAGCTGCCCTTCTCCCAGTTGACCGCCCCAGATCAGTCCCAGCACCTCCCAGTGCCGGTCCCAACGGTAGTCCTCTACTGGGTGGGCTGCTGCATACAGCAGCCTGGCTTCCCACGTTTTCTGAAGTTGTTCGACCTCCTCGGCGACAGGTTCGAGGACCTCGCGACGTCGCTTGTCGTACTCGGGCTTCCTGTTCAGAAACGGCTCAAGCTCTCCGGGGAGCGGTGCGTCGATGTTGACCTCGTCAGCATTGTCGAAGAACGCATAGAGTTGATAAAACTCTCGCTGACTGATGGGGTCGTACTTGTGCGCATGACAGCGGGCACAGCCGACCGTTAGCCCCAGCCAAATGGTGCCGGTGAGCGACGTCCGATCCACCACCTGATCTACACGGAATTCTTCAAGGTCCGCCCCCCCTTCGCGGTTGCTCAACGTTTGTCGCAGAAATCCGGTCGCGATCCTTTGGCCAGGCATCGCGCGAGCAAGCAGATCACCGGCCAACTGCTCAATTGTAAATTGATCGAACGGCAGGTCGCCATTGAGCGCATCCACGAGCCAGGCACGATACCGCCAGGCAACCGGCCGCAGCTGATCGGTAAGATAACCATCGCTATCGGCGTAGTGACACAAGTCCAGCCAGGGTCGGGCCCACTTCTCCCCGTAGTGCGGCGACGCCAGAAGACGCTCGACGAGGCGTTCCCAAGCGCCGGGACGGTCATCGTTGAGAAACACGTCGATCTCTGCCACGGTCGGGGGCAGCCCGATGAGGTCGAGAGTAACCCGGCGAATCAACGTCTCTCGATCCGCCGGGAGCGAGGGTGTCAAACCTTCTTGCTCCAGGCGATGAACAACAAAGCCGTCGATCTTGTTCCGCACCCAGTTTCCGTTTCGCACCGTCGGAACAGGCGGCCGCTCGATGGACTGGAACGACCAGTGACTGGCCTTAGCAGACGAGAGTCCTGGTAAGTCGAGGACAACATCCCGCGGCCACCGTGCGCCCTGATCGATCCAGGCCCGCAGCGCTGCGACCTGATCTTTCGTCAGTCGTTCGCCCTCCGGCGGCATGCCGCCGTCTTCTTCGGCGGTGCTGATCCGCTCAATCAGATGACTTGCCGAGCCATTGCCGGGTTGGATGACCGGCCCCGAATCTCCCCCGGCCAGCGCACCGGCCGCGTTGTGCAGCCGTAAGCCACCCTCCTGCTTCGACGGCCCGTGACATCCGAGACAGTGCTGCTTCAAGATCGGGGCGACTTGCCTGACGAAATCAACACGCGCCGGCTGCAGGGAAGGCGCCGCCACTCCCGTGCTCGATTCCGCAGCGATGATCCGGTTCCATGTTGCCTCCAAAGCGGGCAACAGCAGCAACGCCGCG
>CAUZRQ010000224.1:0-7282 GCA_963582065.1 Planctomycetota bacterium
CCCCGGTCACCACGATCAGAGTCTCATCAAGCAGCCCTCGATCGCTGAGATCGGTCACCAGCGACGACAGCCCCTTCTCGAACGGCGGCAACAACTCCGATTCAAGCCGCTTGAAGTTGTTTCCGTGCGTGTCCCACTTGTTCATGTGCCCCACGTTGACCTGGACAATCGGCATCTCGGACTCCACAAGCCTCCGCGCCAGAAGCATCGACTGCCCAAACGTGTGCCGCCCATAACGATCGCGGGTCTCATCAGCTTCACGGGCAATGTCGAACGAATCCCTCAGGCTACCGTCGACCAGGATGTCGTGAGCCTGTTGCATCCGCCGAGACAGGTCGCTGACGCGCTGACTGCCGGCCAGCGTCTCGCGTTGCGCATCGATGCTCTGCAGCAACCGCCGCCGATCGGTCAATCGCCCCACGCTCAACCCGGGCCGAAACTCCAGTTCATCGACACGAAAGTTCTTGCTGTTGGGATCCTTGATCACGTGCCACGGGTCATAGTCGGCTCCCAGGAATCCGGCCGTTTGACCGCAAAACCCGTACCCGTTGTTCAGGTATGTCGGCAGCATGATCCCCTGGGGCCGTCCCTCGGCATTCGGTCTCAGGTACTGCAATCCGGCAGAGAAGCATGGCCAGTCGTTGCGGCTGGCCATGTGAGTGGCTCCGGGTGGCTCCTTGTTGATCCCGGTCAACATCCGGTGCGTGCCCAGTTCGTGAGAGGGGATCGAGTGTCGCATCGAACGAACGATGGCGTACTTGTCGGCCAACCTGGCCATCCCGGGCATGTGTGGACCGATCTCCACGCCGGGAACATTGGTTGCCACGGGACGGAATTCGCCACGCGTCGACGAGGGACCATCGGGTTTCAGGTCCCACATGTCCTGGTGAGCCGGAGCCCCGGTCAGGAACACCAGAACCACAGAGCGAACCCGGCCGCGAGGCAGACGAGACTCTCCGGAGGACCGGCCCGCCAGTACGTCGGCCAGTCCCAACCCCAGGAAACCGGAAAAACCCACCTGCAGCGATTCGCGGCGAGTCAGGAAACCGCCGCCGTGTTCCGCGTCGTAGTCGTGCACCGAAGAATCCCCTTCCCAGGCTTTCGCCCACCACTGCCATCACCGAGCCAACCGACCGACCACCCTACCAGAATTGTCGACCACGGCAGACACCGGAAATCACTCCTTCACGGAAGACAGGATCCAGGGGAGACCGACTAACGCGGCCACAATCGCAAAAATCACCGAGTACACCAACACGATCTTTTACCGTGAGACACTGGCTTGCTCAGGATTGTCGGCATACAGCTCGACATACAGGCACTCACGGCAGGTGATCTTCTTCACGAAGGCCATTCGTGTAAATGTCCGCGGCGACAGATCGCTGCTGCCGCATTTCGGGCACTTCTCGCTCTGAATGTGCTTACCCCTCCTGCGCGTTTGAGATGACAATTCGCCAGGTGTCGGCAGGGAAACCGAAACCGGTACCCCTGGACGTCGACTCGGCTCGCAAGACGATTCCGAGGCCCGCGCAACACCCACTCGCTCCGCTGAATGCAGCGTCCCATCAGCATACCTGTCCACTCTGTTCAATTTCTCAGTGGCACAAGCACGACAAACCAGATGACCAGGCCGGCCATCACCAACTCGAACAGGAAGATGACCCAGAGGCCGGTCCTGGTGAGACCACGGGGACGAATGCGAGGGTCCATCTTCTTCGACTGCAGCCAGATTGTGGCGCCGGCCTGTATCGGCAAGAAAATCGCCGAGGTCAGCCCACCGATCATGATGAGAGTGACGAAGCTCGGAGAAAACAGATAGATCACGAAGGTGACCATCGGAAGCGCGGCCAGGTACCAGCGGATAATGGACTTCCGCAAGGCGAGGTTCGAGCGATCGATCAACTGCAGCTCGATCAGGTAGTCCGGGAAAACGCGTCCACCCGCGGCCATGCCAGACAACACCGTCGAAAACAGAATCAGGAACGCCCCGATGCTGAAGATCCATACGGCCCAGGAGCCAAGCGTCTGAGTGAATATGTTCGAGAGCGCCGAGATCGTCTCGGCATTTCCTTCGGGCACTATTCCCATGCGGTTGAGCACCCCCGCACCCAGCATGTAGTAGGGAATGGTCGCGCAAGTGACGATGATCAAGGCGAGCCACACGTCCGTATGCAGGACCTTCATCCATCCTCGGGCATGTGATTCCCAATCCCGAGCGCTGCGGTCAGAGCCCACGAAGCTCGGATACCCCTTTTCGATGCACCAGTAGGTATAAGCGGTGATGTCTCCCGACGTGGTTCCGGTGTAACCGTAGGCCGCGAGGGCGAGAGCTGCGAGTGAAACGAAGAGGGGGAAATCAGGGGTCATTCCACCCAACACATCGTCGAGTGGGGTACGGAATTCGGTGAACTGCATGGCGATCGAACAAATCAGTGTGGTCAGCGTAAAGACCAACACCAGCGGCAACATGATGCGTTCGAGCCAGCGGTAGGAACCGGTACCCAGGATCATCGCGGCGACGATCGCGATGATTCCGGTGCACACCGTGCCATCGATCGAGACGTGGGCCAGTGACGCGAAAAACGAAAGCGATTGGCCGGCGCCGCCAATGATCCCCCCCAGGCCCATCGTGATCGGGATGTACGCAATGAGACTCAGCCAAATCGGCCAGGAGATTCGCCCGATGCGCCCCGGCAGGCGGTTCAGCGCCCGCAAGTACGTATCGCCGGAGACAATGGTGTAGCGGGCGATTTCCGCCTGCACGAGCGACTTGCACCAGCAGGACAACAGCATCCACCAGAGAAGCGACCAGCCGGCCGCCGCGCCGAGACTGGTCGTCAGAACCAGTTCCCCTGAGCCGATTACGGCACCGGTGACGATCAGGCTCGGTCCGAGATACCTGAGTCGACCCCGGAAGTTCGTGGGTGGCGGGTGCGCTTCTCCCTGGCGGATGGTGTAGGGATCGGGGCTTGAGACGGACTCGTCGGAGCCGGGCAAAGCGGGAGCCGACGATTCCAGACGATCGGTCATGGCCCACCAGGGGGCAGCCACGCCTTTGGGGCGATGCCCTCGATGTGCGTCTTGACATCAATGACCGCCGGCTTGCCGCACGACAAGGCCTGCTCCAGGGCCCCGGCAAATTCGGCCGGCTTGGTCACCTGGACCCCAAAGCAGCCCATCGATTCGGCAACCTTGTCGAAGTCGATATCCGACAGCATCCACAGTTCGTCAGAACCGGGCACCCTCGCTCCGTACGTCTGTTCAACGCCGAATTGTTCCTGGTTCAACGAACTGTTGTTGTTGATGACGGTCACCGTGTTGATCCCGCAGCGAAGCGCCGTGTCCAGCTCGGTCAGATGGTAATAGACACCCCCGTCCCCGGTAAAACAAATTACTGGTCGGTCGGGTGCCGCGCACTTGGCGCCAATGGCCGCCGGAATTCCCCAACCCAGTGATCCGGCACAACGAATGAAGGACTGGCCGGGGTCTTTGAAGTCGACCATCGTGCCGGTCCAAACACCCGCATGACCGGTGTCCGAGACGAGGATGGCATCCGACGGCAGTGTTTCGGACAGTTCCTTGCAGAGTCGTTCCGGGCGCATCGGCAACTCCTCCGAGTCGACAAGCGGTGCCACTTCCTCTCGCCATTCCCGGATCAGCTCGTGAACACGATCCAGCCACTCCGTGCGTGGCTCGGTGGTTTCGCAGTTCTCGAGCATCTTCCGCAGCGTGGCTCGCGCATCACCCTGCATCCCCATCCTGATCGGATACGAGCGTCCGAGTTCGGCAGGATTGATATCGACCTGGATCACCGTCACGCCTGCCGGAGGAATTCGCCAGTCGTGGGTCAACTGCCCGCCGGTGTGACTGCCGACGAAGAACACGAGGTCCGCTTCGCAGACGATCTTGTTCGCACAGGCACGCGAGTAGTTGCCCGGCACACCGACGGCCAACGGGTGGTCGGCAGCAATGGCCGTCTTCGCATTCATTGCGGTGGCCACGGGAACCGAAAGTCTCTCGGCCAGTGCGACCAGTTCTTCCTGTGCCTGCGACGCGGTCACGCCGCCACCGGCCACGATGACGGGTCGCTCGGCCGCTGCCAGGAGTTTCAGAGCCTCCCGGATCAGCGCAAGTTCGGGCTCAGGCCGAAACGGAGGCAGGCCGGTAAACGGCTCTTCGACGACCACCTCCAGATCCGCCTCGTCGTTGGCAACGACCGTGCCGTCGATGCCGTCCAGATCCAGGTGCGTCGGACCGGGAGTCCCGGTGGTCGCTTCGCGGAAGGCCTGTCTCAGGGAAAAGGGCAGCTCGCTGGCTGAAGTGACCTGCGAGTCGAACTTGGTGACCGACGCGAACGGGCCACGGTGGTCGATTTCCTGGTAAGCATGCCGGTGTTGTTTGATCTGTTCGAGCCGCCCGGTGATGGCGACCACCGGAGAACAGGCCAGACTGGCGTCCTGCAACCCCGCCGCCAGGTTGGCCGCCCCCACCGACTGGGACATGCAGACTGACGGCTTGCGTCCGGTCCGCGCGTAGCCGTCGGCCATGTACGCGGCCCCCTTTTCGCTGTGACACATCACGCGGCGGATGCCGAGCTGTTCACAATCGCGGAGCACCGGATTCAGCACATAGGGCATGACAAACAGGTGCGTGATGCCGTAACCCTTGAAGGTCTCGCTCATGAACCGACTGCCAGACATACGTGGCATGATTCAATCTCCTCGAATCGATGGTCGTCACCCCGTGGTCAGCAGGACGTTTCGGCAACCACGACACGGGCGGCTCCCTGCACCAGGCAGACCGCCGTGGCTCTTCCCGTGCCGAACTGGCCCTCGTGGCCGGTGACGACGGCAGCGTCTTCTCTGAGCCTGAGTTCCGGGCGGTCGTGCGACTGGGCTTCCATTACTTCGGCTGATCTCTTGTTCTCTGACCACCCCTGCGGCGAAGCTCCCAGTCAGGTTCTACACCAACGTTCCAGATGTCGATACCATCAGGCCACGCACTGTAAAGATGACGTCGCAGGTTGCACCGCTGCCGCATCGGAGATGAGTTCTTGAAGAAAGTCCCACCAATCCTCGTCGCCGCGTCGATCAGCCTGCTGGCAACTCTCAGCAGCTTCGCCGCGGACCCGGCTCCTCACAAGGTCCTGAACAACCTGGTGACAGAGTTCGTGAATGCCCGCGAACGCGGTTTGCTGAAAGAGAAGACAATCCGTTTTGCGACCGAGGGCACGGGCTGGTACTGCATTGCGGTCGAGGGCCCGGCAACGATTCGGCTGGACAATGAAGCCCGGCCATTGTGCGCGGGGCACAAGGCAAGCGATGCGTCCGAGGCGATGCGTCATCTCGCCCCCGGTGTCCACAGGCTGTCGATCGAAGGTCGACCGTCGGAATTGACCGTCCGGAAAATCCCGGTGCTGCAGCACGCGTTTTATCACGCGGGGGACATGTGGAACCTTGACCATGGGCCCTTCGACGACTGGACATTCCTCAAGCGGCACGTCCTGACCAACATCAACGTCATCATCAGCGGTGGCGCCCGGAACCCGCCCCGGTTTGCAGAGTCGAAAAAGGCCGGTCTGCGCTGGATCAGCAATGCGGACGGAACAGCCCATTTCGCACGAGAGGATCACTTGCGGGAATGGAAGCGTCTCGGACGTCACTGGCTGACGACAGCCATCAACCCGTTTCGAACACGCCAGGACGTGACGGTCGACGAGGCGTACGAGGCCTGGTCGCGGGCTGTCGGACTCACCCAACCGCTGATGGACGGCGTGATCGTCGATGAATTCGGTGGCGGCGACCAGCCAAAGTACGGTGCGTTCAAAAAGGCCGTCGAACGGATCTACGCCAATCCGAAATTCAAAGGGAAGACCTATTCCCCCTATTCCTACGGGAGCGGCATTCTCAGCAATGACCTGAGCCGGGATTTTGCCCGAGCCTCTGCGAAGGGTGGCGGCCATGTCTGTATCGAACGCTATCTTGTCGAACAGCCCACGCGCAAAGCCGACGAAAAGCACATCCACGAGCAGTTCCATTCGGAATGGAACATCCCCCGTTTTGAACAGGACTTTCCCGGCGTTGTGCGGCACACCGTGATGGTCCTGGGCTACATGTCGGCGGTCGGCGAATCACTGAACGTCGATCCGAGGGTCGACTTCAAGGTACACATGGACCTGCAGATGCACGCCCTGGCCACCCAGCCGGCCTACGCCGGGCTGGGGGGACTGCAGCAATACACGTGCAGCTATGCCGACGAGGAGACCATCCGCTGGGCCAGCCGTCTCTTTCGGCATTACGCCATCGAGGGAAACACCAACCTGCTCTCCGATGAACTCGGATTCCGGTACAGGCTGACGCACATTCAGAATCCGGACTTCGCTGATTCGACCTCCGGCTGGCGCACGCAACCCGCTGAACCGGACAGTCTCGCTGCGCGAACCTATCCCGATTACGGCTACCTTCAGTTTCGTTACAACCGCGATGGCAAAGGCGACAGCTTCCTCTGGACCAAGCGCAGCGCGAAACGCGCCAATCTCTTCAGCCAGCAAGTCAGGAACCTGGTTCCCGGAAAACTCTATTCACTGAAGATGGTGACCGCCGACCACCGCGACCTCGTCCAACAACAACAGGCCAAGAAGTCACACGCGGTTTCCATCCGGATCAAGAACGCGGAGATGTTGCCGGGTAAGAAGAAGTCCTTCCAGTCGATCTTCACCAATCACTACGCCCGTCCGGTTGGCGAATTCAAGGGCAACAAGTCGTTCTACATGAACTACCACTGGCGCGTCTTCCGGGCGAAGCAGCCCACGGCCCGGCTCACCGTCACCGACTGGAAAAACGCCACCACGCCCGGCGGACCAATCGGACAGGAGCTGATGTTCAACTTCATCGAAGTTCAGCCGTACTTCGAGAACTGAACCGTCGCTGTTCCTAGCCAAACAGCGGACGCATGACCTTGCCGGAATTCAGCTTGTACGGACGGTCCAGGTGATCGCAAATCTCGGCACGTGGATTGACCCCCAGCGCCGTATAGACCGTCGCACCGACGTCGGACGGATAGAAGGGCCGGCTCTTGCAATAGGCGGCGCGCTGATCTGACTCGCCGATGACACGGCCCGGCTTGACGCCACCACCGGCAAACAGGGCGTGAAAACACGCCCCCCAGTGCTCCCGCCCGGTGGGGGACGACAAGATCGATTTGACGAAGCCGCCGATCTTCGGCGTACGGCCAAATTCACTGATCACGATCACGAGTGTCTCCTCGATCGCACCCGTGTCGT
>CAUZRQ010000225.1:0-7263 GCA_963582065.1 Planctomycetota bacterium
AGGAGAACTCTCGCCTGAAGAAGGTGGTTGTCGACCAGGTCCTGGATATGGAGATCCTTCGCGAGGCCGCCCAGGGAAACTGGTAGGCCCCGGGCGAGTTGCGCGGCGGTCACGGAAGTTCGTCGTCTTTTGGGGTCGGATCGTGTGTCGGAACGTCGTGCATGCCGGGTTCTGGAGCAACCGCGCAGTTCGTACCGTCACCGTCGTCACTCGCGAAAGGGCGAAGCGAGGAACCGGCGTCTTCTGCTCGAGATGCGTCGGATCAGTCGAGCGAATCCGCGTTACGGAATCCCTCGGTTCTCCAGGGAGTTGAAGGCTGATGGCTGGCGAGTGAACTCGAAGCGGGTTCACCGTTTGTGGAAGCAGGCAAGCATGTCAGTCCCCCGGAAACAGCACCGAAAGCGTCGCCTGTCAGTCGGTGGCAGCCAGAACAGCTGTGTTCGTCACTGAGCGATGCGCCGGAACCATGTCTGGAGCTACGACTTCGTTGCCGAGCGAACCGAGGACGGTCGCGTGTTGCGGATGCTGGTGGTGATCGACGAATTCACCCGCAAGTGCTTGGCGATCGAGGTGGGGCAGAGCTTCACATCGGATGACGTGATCGGTGTGCTGCAATATCTGTTTGCGATCCGCGGTGTTCCCGCACACATCCGCAGTGACAACGGACCTGAGTTCGTCGCGAAGGGCATTCGACGCTGGCTGGTCCAGGCTGGCGTCAGCACACTGTTCATTGCCAGGAGCAGTCCCTGGGAGAATGGCTACGTGGAGTCATTCAACGGCAAGTTCCGCGACGAGTTGCTCAACGGGAAGCTGTTCCTCGGCCTCGAGGACGCTCGCTGGGTGATCGACCGTTGGCGTCCTGACTACAACCACCGGCGACCACATAGTGCTCTCGGCTACCAGACCCCGGCCGCGTTCGCGGCCAACTGTGTTCTGAAGGATTCCGCTACGCTTCACCCACCAGAACACAGAACTACCACTGACCTGAAACTCTCTCATTAGGAGTGGTACAAGATCTGGGGGTAGGTCACTCTCGGGCGATTGGCGCTGCGTGTGTGAGTTGTCATAATCTGCTAGGTTGCATACGTAACCACATTGGCCAACCCATTGAAGCGGTAGAGTCAGTGGGCCAGTGAGGGTTACGAAACGCGCAAGTTCGGCGCACCACGTAATTCTGACCCAGGTCCCAAATGACGATTCAAGAGATCAAGAAGCGTTTAATGTCACAAGCTATATTCTTGTCAGAAGGTGAAATCAGTCAGAAACTGACTGTCATTGGATACGACAAACAATTCAGGTGGAGTTGGTTCGCAACTCAATTGAATACGTTTGTTTTCGCAACAGACTTTGGAGACGGAACAATTACTGAGCAAACAATCGAAACCTTTCTAGCCGAAGCATTCGACTATGCGAAGAAACACTACACTGGATGGCCGCGAGGGTTTCAATCGGCTTTGGGTGTGATTGCCATTCTGATGTCCAAGAGTGTTGATGACAACGCGGCCAGATATTGCCGTGAATTGAAAGCCGCAAAAAAGTGGGCTGGTTTTTCTGTTCCTGTAGCAGTTAACACGCGATCGAATCAGACCTTTTCGTTCGATCGGAATCCACTTTGGGGTCGAATCTACTATCCTTACTTCAAGAAGATGATCGAGGAAATAGTAGTCTAGGACACGACTGGACCGCGGGCCGCCAAGCCGTGCCCAATCACCTTTCGCCTGCTAAGTCAACTTTCATGACAAGTCGTTACGAAGCAGTGCCACATCGTAGCGATGGAAACCGCACAGCATTGGGACAGATTGCCTAAGAATCAACCGGCTGAGATTACGATGTTTCAGATCTCGGAAGTGCAAGAAACTTCGGCATTTAACGGTCGGCGGAGTTTTTTGACCCTACGGGGTTGTTGCACCGGATTTCGCACCGCTTTTGAGACGTGGTCGTCAGTGACCTGCAGGTAGTGCTTCGCCGCGATCGGTTGTGAGTTGCCAATCCACTGGCAGACGACGTGCATGGGGAAGTCGTCCGCCAGTTTCGTCTCCCGGGTGCTGCGGAGGTTCTGGAAACTCTTGGGCCATCGCGGAGTCCGTGGTTCGGATCTGGCGGGTTGAACGCCGGGGCTGGGGTGGGGAGACTGGGGTACCGTGTTCGAGCCTGAGGAGATGTGATGCGAGTTCTGCTGGCGTTGCTGTTGGTCGGGATCGTGGGGTGTGGTGGGGGTTCCTCGCCGCCCGATGGTGGCACGGTCCCGCCGCCGCCAAAGAGCTCTCAGGCGAAGAAGACCGACAAGCCGCCTGCTCAAGCTGCTGCCGAGCAGAAAGCCGCCGCGAAGAAATCCGTTGAAGGCCAGGAAACGCTCACACTCACGGGACACGCAATTTGGGTCACCAGCGTGAGTTTCAGCCCTGACGGGAAGCGGATCGTCAGCGGCAGCGGTGACTCCTCACTGAAGGTCTGGGACATCTCATCGCTGGACACGTCCGAGTAGCGCTCATCCACCGCTCCCGACCGCCCGACACCGCGTGATCACCGAAATACTGGGCAAAGCAACTCACTAGCAATTCGCCGTGACGGTCACGCGGATGTGTGAATGTTATCTCGAACTGTGGAACCAATGACCTACAACGTGACCGCAAACATCAGTGCCTACGAAGCTGGCAAACTGGACGATGATGCCGTCAATCGGCTGTTCCAGCATCTCGCTGATACCGGACAGGTGTGGGAGATGGACGCCAAGTACGGGAAAACAGCGGTCGAGTTGGCTGAGGCGGGACGCATTTCGTTTCCCGATCTGGGGTTGGACACGACCTACTTTTTCGGCCCTTGATACCGTGAAACGCCACAACCGGACCAGACTCACCGAGATCGTGTGAAGAGAAGATCGCCGGGACGGCGGTTCGGTTCCTGGCCGACTGAAGCCCCCTCACCAATCTTCTCCACCTGTCCCAACCTGCCCCAAAGTAAAATTGGGCTCGGTTGTCACGGCAACGGCTGAACGAAAAGGCGGACGGTCACCAGATCCGAGGCAACCCTGCAGCTGGCCGGTTGAACACCGGGGCTGGGGTGGGGAGACTGGGGCTGTTCCGAGCCTGGGAGTTCTGATGGTGTTGCTGGTACTGCCTTTGATTTACCTGGCAGAGTTGGTCCGGAGGTCGAAAGTAATGCGACGTGTGACACCCAGAACTCGCCGAATATTGAAGTGGGTTCTCGTAATTCTGATTTCGTTGGCGATGGTGTACCCAGTTTTTATTGGTTTGATGTTCTTTCTATTCGCTGCCCAATATTACCCGGTTCTCCCCTTCTTTTTCTTGTCGCAGTTATTACGTCCCGAGGAATGGCTTGTTTTGTTCGGCGTTGCGTGCCTGTTGCTCGCTAGCTTTATCGTGGCTAAACGAAGACACGGTAAACATCCGGAAGATGTAGTGCCCGAACAGCCTGCTGTGACCTACCCCCAGATCTTGTATCACTCCTAATGAGAAAGTTTCAGGTCAGTGGGAGTTCTGTGTTCTGGTGGATGAAGCGTAGCGGAATTCTCCAGAACACAGGTGGCCGCGAACGCGGCCGGAGAATGAGACGGGTGATGCTGGATGTCGTGAATGGAAGGCTGGGTCCTCCGGCGGTTACCGGGACGGCTGCCTGACACCGGGCAAGTGAATCTGGTTAGACTATGCCCTCTTCTGCCCGGCCTTTTGCGAGTCAACTTATGTCAATCATCCGTTCGTTGATCGTGGTCACCGCTGGTGTACTTCTGGTGCCGGCCTGCTCAGTGACTGCCGCCGAGGGGCCGGTGGCCCATTGGAAACTGGCCGAGGATGGACGAGACAGTTCCGGCAACGGTCACCATGCGATCAACCACGGGGTTCGCATCGGCGGTGGTCGGGCGGCCACGTTCAATGGGATTGATTCCTGGCTGGAGATTCCCGCCGCAAAGTCACTGCAACTGGGGACCGATGAGTTTTCAGTTGTCGCCTGGATTCACACCGCGGCGGAACTCGATGACGTGCTGGGTGATGTGATGGCCTGCTACGACCCGGCAACCCGCACGGGTTTCTCGATCAGCCTGATGAACTATGCGGGTGTGACCTCGGCACAGTCGAATTGGCGGAATGTCCTGTTTGGCATCGATGCCGGTCACGTGGACCGAGCCTGGACCGATCGCGGACGCCCGGGGCAGAACCGGTACGTCAAGTCCCTGGTGGTCTTTGATGGCGACCTGTACGCGGCGACCTGGGAACCGGACGCAGACGCATCCGGTCATGTCTACCGCTATGGCGGTGGCACGCGTTGGGACGATTGCGGCAGTCCCGACGTGGCCAACGCGATTACTGGGATGGCCGTCTACAACGGCAAGCTTTACGTGGGATCAGAGACCTACAGCGGGGGGGGATCCTCGTTGCCACTCTCACCGAATCAATCGCATGGTGGAAGCGTCTTCTGCTACGAGGGAGGAACCCGCTGGCGGAACTGTGGCAAGATCGCGGATGTCCGCAGCGTCAGTGGATTGGCCGTCTATAAGGGGAACCTGTATGCCGGCACCGGAACGTCCAGTGCCTGGCGTACCGAGGCCAATGGCGGTGACTACAAGGAAAAGCCTCGCACCCGTGGCATGTACCGTTATGACGGTGACGGTCGCTGGACGTCCTGTGGATGTCCCGGCCTGCGGGTCGTGCACCTGAGTGTCTACAACGGAAATCTCTACGGGTTGAGTTACGACGACGGTGGCTTCTTCCGTTACGAGGGAGGGACGAAGTGGTCGCGTCAAGGTCCGGTGACCGACACGACCCAGGTCTACGGCACGGCCGTTTACGAGGGGGGGCTGTTCGCTGCGACCTGGCCCACCGGATCGGTGTTTCGTTTCGCGGGGCCGCAGCGGTGGGTCCACGCGGGTCGCCTGGGTATGGAAAAGGAAGTCATGGGGATGGCTGTCTATAACGGCAAGCTCTATGCCGGCACGCTGCCGTTCGCCGACGTCTATCGCTACGACGGCGGGAGGAAATGGATCACAACCGGAAGACTGGACAATACTCCCGACGTGAGATACCGCCGGGCCTGGTCGATGGCCGTCTTCGACGGCAAGCTCTTCTGTGGTGTTCTGCCCTCCGGTCACGTGCTGTCCCTGGAGGCAGGGAAAAGTGCCACCTACGACCGGGCACTCCCGTCCGGTTGGCATCACCTGGCGGCAATCAAGAAGGGCAACCGACTGCGGCTGTACATCGACGGCAAGCGGGTGGCCGAAAGCACTCGGTTTGATCCGTCAGCCTTCAACCTGTCGACGAAAGGACCGTTGAAAATCGGATTCGGCCAGCACGACTTCTTCAACGGGAAAATGAAGGATGTGCGGATCTACCGACGGGCTCTGTCGCGGGGTGAGATCAAGGATGTGTGGAAAGCCGGCCGCTGAAATCGTGCGGGGTGGAACCGCGCAAATATCCGAGAGCGGAACGGGTCGGACTCTCACGGCGTGTCTTTATCTGCGGCATCCTTCAACGACTTTCGGGTGGGATCCAGATCTCACGGCCGGTCAGACTTGTTACCAACCGGCGATCCTTCAATGCCTTGGTCAGCGAAGTGACCAACTCCCAAATCTTGTACCACTCCGAATGAGAGAGTTTCGGGTCAGTGGTTGAAATTCAGGAAAAACTCGGCTGAAGTTTGGGCTTCAGCCTTCAGTTGCCACGCTGACCGCCCACCGCCCGACGCCGGGGGAGGTGGTTCGGACCTGGCGGGTTGAACGCCGGGGCTGGGGTGGAGAGACTGGGGGTTGGGTGTCCGAACCCCGGAGGTGCGATACGGCGGGGACCGAGTTCTGGTTTGGAATTGGCAAAGGAGCATTGCATGTTTGGTCGTCGTCTATGTGCCGCCCTGGCGTGTGTCGTTGTGGCAGTCATTCTCGTCTTCTCGTCGGACCCGTGTCGGGCTGAAGACAATGGCGGGTCGGACTGGAGAAGACCGTTTCGGCCCGATCAGCACACCGTTGTGCTCTACCATTTTGACGAGGGCCGAGGTGACGAGGCTCACGACGCGTGTGGCGACCGGGCACTGACACTGCGGGCTCACAAGACAGCGCTCTGGGGTTCACGACCCGGGTTTGGGACCACGGCAGGCTTTGCCCGTCGAGCCGACGACGCCGACTTGCGGGTGGGGCCAGCCGACAACGACAAACTCCATCTGCGGACCTGTACCCGCGAATGGACCATTGAGGCCTGGATCCGCTACACCGGCCCGGGCGGGCAGGAAAAAGGTGGCCGGACCTATGCGGTGATCTGCAGCACCGATGACGAGGGGTTTGGCCTTCCGGTGGGTCGACGCGGCGGTTTCAGCTTCACGCTTAACCTCGGCCGAGGTGGCGTCGGGAACCTCAAGGACGGACTACTGCCCGCCGCACGCTTCATCGCTGCGTCCAGTTCGACAAAGAACTTCGGGACCAGCAACTTTCTGTTCCCGGAACGTTGGCCCAACAAGACCAAGGGGCAGCACATCGCCGATCACCAATGGCACCATGTGGCCTGGCAGTTCCGCTACAGAGATCAGCTCAACACCTTCTTCCTCGACGGAAAACGCGTCGCCCGGATCACTCTCCACGACCCCGCCGCACCGGGCATCATTGTCAACAACGTCAAGGATGTTGTCACTCCGTTCATCGTCGGCGGCTGGATCCACTCGCAGGATCCCCCCTTCTTCATCAAGTCGGGAAACTTCCAGGGTGAAATCGACGAGTTGCGGATCTCGAGCATCATGCGGTATCCGGTCGTACAGACGATGGCCATCGTCGGCCAGAAGCTGCCCGACGCCTCGTTGAAGATCCCCTACTCGGTCCACCTGGCCACCGATGCCGCTGACGGCGATGTCGCCTGGAAGGTGTTGGCCGGAACGCTTCCCAAAGGACTCGATCTTGACGACACGTCTGGTGTCATCTGCGGAAAACCGCTCGAGACGGTCGAGGACCGGACCGTCACGATCAGTGCGACAGATTCAGCCGGGCGGACCGACACGCACACGTTCTCGTTGAGCGTTTTGAAAGGCCGTTTGATCACCAAATCGCTCGCGCCGGCGTTTGTCGGCTCGTCCTACCAGGCCATCCTGCAAACAACTCACATGGCCAAACCGCTGCGGTGGGAGTTAGTCGATGGGACTTTGCCTGACGGTGTCACGCTCGACGGCAAGACCGGTCGATTGCAGGGTGTGCCGGTCGCGAGGGGGCGAATGCGTCCGTCGATCCAGGTCACAGACGCCAACGGGTTCCGGCACAGTGTGGACCTAGTTCTT
>CAUZRQ010000226.1:0-7178 GCA_963582065.1 Planctomycetota bacterium
GGGGATGCTCAAGATCGGTGCCCTGGGTGTCGGTGCTTTCGGCCTGAACCAGGCCGATCTACTGCGGGCCGATGCGGCCGGCAAGGCGAAGACGAACCACAAGTCGGTGATCAACATTTTCCTGGGCGGAGGTCCTCCTCACCAGGACATGTGGGAGATCAAGACCGAGGCGCCCAAGAACATCCGTGGTCCGTTCAAGCCGATCGCGACCAAGATCCCCGGCATCCAGATTGGCGAGTGTTTCCCGAAGATCGCCGAGTCGATGGACAAGGCGGCCGTGTTGCGAGCGGTGGTCGGCTGTGAGGGTCGCCACGACTCGTTCCAGTGCATGACCGGTTTCCGTCATGCCGAGATGCGCAGCGTGGGCGGCCACCCGGCGATGGGCAGCGTATTGAACAAGCTGCAGGGGCCGGTCGACCGCAGCGTGCCGCCTTATGTCGGCATGAAGACCGACGGTGTCTGGCGGAACCCCGGCACTCCCGGATTCCTCGGCACGACCTATGCTCCGTTCGTCCCCGACGGTGACGGGCTGGCCAACATGAAACTCAACGGCGTGACCACCGATCGGCTGAGCGATCGCAAGTCGTTGCTCAAGAGCATCGACCGCCTGCGACGCGACGTCGACGCCAGCGGCCAGTTGACCGCGATCGATTCGTACGAGCAGCAGGCCTTTGACGTGTTGACCTCCAGCAAGCTGGTCGACGCCCTGGACATCGGCAAGGAGACTGCTGAGATCCGCGAGAAGTATGGTGACGGCAAGCCGTACACCTTCAAGTACGACGGAGCGGCCACCGACAACACGCTGATCCTGCGGGCCCGGCGACTGATCGAGGTGGGCGTCCGCTGCGTGACGCTGACGTTTGGCCGCTGGGACAGCCACGGCAACAACGAGGGACTGGTTCGGCACCACGGGACCCGGATCGACCGGGCCGTCGGGGCCCTGCTCGATGACCTCGAGGAACGAGGCATGATTGATGACGTCACCGTGCTGGTCTGGGGTGAGTTCGGACGGACGCCCCGGATCAACAAGGGTGCCGGCCGAGACCACTGGCCCCAGGTCAGCTGTGCCTACATCGCCGGCGGAGGAATCCAGGGCGGCCAGGCCATCGGCAGCACCAACCGGCTCGGCGAACGGGCCCACAGCCGTCCGGTGCACGTGCAGGAGATCTTTGCGACGGTCTACAGGAACCTGGGCATCGACACCCGCACGGCGACGGTCAAGGATCCCGCCGGGCGACCTCATTATCTCTCACACATGGAACCGATCAAGGAACTGATCTGATCGGTTACAGCAGGCTTTCGTGATACCATCACGAGCCGGCGTCCCCATGGGACGCCGGCTCGTTTTTTTGTCTTGCGGGACCGACCCTCCGGCTGGGTTCCTCCGAAGGCGGATCAGACCCCAGCCGACCGGACATCCCCACCATGCCTCCACTTTCACGCCGAGAACTGCTCGCCGCATCACTGGCCGCCACTACGACCTCGAGCCTGGCACTGGCCCGTTCGAGGTCGAAGCCCGGCAAGAAGCGCGACTGGCACGCGGGCGAGTTTCGCCGGATGGTCGCGTTGGGCGAAAGCACCACGGCGGGGGGCTGGAGCACCAACGCGTCGCGCTGCTGGGTCTCGGTGCTCGGACAACTGATCAACGACTTCCAGTCCACTCGGATGGACGTGATCAACAACGGCATCGGTTCCAACGTGATCTCGACCCGCAGCCCCTGCTACCAGCACAGCGGCAAGCCGGCTGCCAACGAGCGACTGCAGAAGCACGTCATCGATCTGAAGCCCGACCTGCTGGTCATCTCCTACGGCCTCAACGACGCGCGGGGAGGGACGCCGCTTGAGTTGTTCCAGGCCGAGATGACCAACGTGATCCGGACGATCCGCAAGTCGATCAACCCGCTGATCCTGCTCCCCTCGCCCTACTTCATGACCGATTTCGGAGCGGGAGGCCAGCCGTGGACGAAGGCCAACCTGGAACGCTTCCACGAATACGGACGGGGAATCGACAAGGTGGCTCGGGCCGAGAACTGCCTGTTCGTCGACCTGCTACAGGCCAGTGGTCACGCCGATTGGACCGTGCACTTCGACGGGATTCACCAGAGTGACCTGGGGCACCGGATCGTGGCAGACAGGATGTTCGAGGTGCTGGCGACCAACTGCACGGGGCTGGCCCGGCACACGAAGCTGATCGAGAAGGGGGCCCCGCGGTGGAGGGATGAGTCGAAGCTAAAGGCGGATTACGGGTACTGACCCCGGCCTAGTACTCGACCGGCTCGGGTCTCAGATGCCGTTGCGGATTGTATTCGATCACCAGATCGACATCCGAGACCTCGTACCGGGTATCGATGCCCTGGTCCTTACGGACCAGGGCCACGCTGATTCGGTTCTCACCTCGCCGAGGCCACAGCGACTCGGGCAGTCGGAACTCGTAGACGAATCCGTAGGGCCCATAGGCTCCCAACTTCTGCTGGCGGTAGATCAGGTCATCGAGTCTCAGGATCGACTCGGGCAGTCGCTTGCCGTTGAGGCGGACGTGGACCTCGTTGAGCGACGGCTCGATGTTGGTGATCCGGACTCTCAGGCGGACCTCCTCGACCTTCTGCTCTTTTCCGGCGGCCTGCAGGTCGTCGGCGATCTTCAGAGTGACCTCGACCGGCCGGTTCTCCTGCAGCGGTTTCGGCAGCGATCCCTTCATCGACCTCGGCCACCTGACCGGCTCACCCTGGTTGCGTCCCAGCCGAGGTGCCCGGTAGTCCTTTTCACGGATCCGCAGCAGTTCGGGGTGACCGAGTACCCTGAGCGTCTGGTAGTCATCGGCGGTCAGAGGCCATCCGTTGGGTGTCCAGTGGTAGTCGACGATCGCAAACCCATCTGCCCCGTCGTCCCAGGCATTGGCGGCGGCGGCCCAGGTCATCGACTGCGTGGCCGATCGGTGAAACTGGCTGTGCAACAGGTCGCTGAAGCCCGCGACCAGTCGACACGATGATCCGTCGGTGAACTTCTTCAGAGGCTTCAGCGACCAGGCCTGGGTCATCCCGGCCTCGCCCATTCTGTTCATGCAGACCACCCCGTCGACCAGGTTGTCCTTGATCCAGGCTGCGACGTCGTAACCCAGTTCTTTCTGGGTCGCGATGTCGGTGGGCACCCTGACGTAGATCCGCTTGGCACGTCCCTGCTCATCTGCGGCCCGATCGGCGACTCGCCTGAGCCGACCGAGCCACTCGGTCAGCAGCGGGCTCAGCTTTTCAACCTGGTCGAATCGGCACATCGGCACGAACTCGACCAGGTTGATTTCGACACCGTCGGTCGAGTACTTCGTGAGCAGTTCTTCGAAGACGGCAAATCGTTCGTCGCGGACCTCCTCGTGGAGGAAACTGAATCGACGGGGGTGCACCGCGGCGGCTCTCGGGTCCTGTTCGGGACCGACTTCGAAGCGGGCATGGTCGAAGACAAAGTCCGACTGCCGTCCCCGGCCGGCCTCGGTCTTGCGGTCGGCCCCCAGCAAGGAAATCCAGTTCCCGGCCAGCAGCAGCAGGTCCTGGCGGTGGGCCCGTTCGCAGATCAGTTTCAGCGGATCGTGGCCGTCGTCGATCAGTTGTTTCAGGTGGCGACCGGCGCGGTACCAGACGGGGTGAGTCCATTGCTTGACGTTGTCGCCCCAGGTCTGGGCGACCCCGCTGTCGTACATCTGTGTGCCGCCTTCGAGCCCGGCTACATAGACCAGCGTGTCGGCTCCGCTGTCGGCGAACTGGTCGACGGTGACGACGAAGTCCTCGGGTGTCAGCGGCCCGGCGTACTGGTACAGCGGGCTGGCGTGGCGTCCGTCGTCGTAGAGCAGCACGCGTGGGTGTCGGCCGGGTTGCCGGCCGGCACCGCTGCGTTCGCCGCCCGGGGACTCTTCGCCGCCGACGGCGGCCGAGGCTCCGACGGCTTGTAGGAATCCGCGTCGGTCGATCACCGTTCGCCTCGCTTGGCGCCTCGGGCCTTGCGTCGCCGGGTATGAGCCCGGCTGGCGGTGTTCAACTCGGCCATCAGCTCGCGGGGAATCTTCAAGTGGGTTCCCCCGATGTTGTCGTCCACGTGCGCTTCGCTCTCGGCACCTCCGAGTACCGAGGTCACTGCCGGGTTGGAGAGGCTCCAGGCAATCAGGACACGTGGACGAGTGGTCCCCAACTCGGCCGCAACCTTGTCGAGCGTCGCGATCATCGATCCGTAGGCGACGTTTTCCTTGCGGCCGGGTGAGAGGCGCCCGCAGTCCTGGGGGCTGAAGGCCAGTATTCCCAGCCGGGCGTTGCCCACCACGCCCAGCAAATCGGTCGGCATCCTCAGGCCCGCGGCGATGTGATAGTAATCCTCGGTCCCGGCGATCTGGCTGCGGACTTCCTTGTGCGGCAGGCCGACAAACCGCCGAACCTGGTCGGCCTTGAAGTTCGACACGCCCCAGTAGCGGATCTTGCCGGCCCGGACCAGCCGGTCCATCGTCTCGGCAATCTCGGCCGGTGGCGTGGCCTGGTCGTTGTCGTGGAGCAGGAAGAGATCGAGGAAGTCGGTGCCGAGCCGCCTGAGGCTGCCCTCGCATTTGCGGGTCAGCACGTCGCGGGAAAACTTGACGGGTTGCCCGAGCTTGAACTTGTTCGTCTTGGGATCCTTGACCGGGGCCAGGCTGGGGGCGGCCTTGGTGCAGATGACCACCTTGTCGCGGCGACCCTTGACGACACGTCCGAGCAGTTTCTCCGATTCGCCCCAGCTGTACGCCTCGGCCGAATCGAAGAAGTTGATGCCGACGTCCAGACAGCGGTGCAGCACTCGACGGGTCTGGGGGTTGTCGTTTCGAGGAAGTTGGCGGAAGGCGGTGCCCTGGCTGTAGCGAGTGACCACCAGGTCGGTCCGGCCAAAGCGGACCCGCTCGAGCGGCTTGGCGGCGGCGGTGGCCTGGCCGCCGACCGCCGTTGTGGCCGCCAGTGCGGCCAGCGACCGGTGGAAGTCGCGGCGAGAGAGGCCGTCGGGTGGGCGAGTCATTTCCGAGCCTCCTGTTTCCGTTCACCCAGGCAATACAGCGTCTTGTAGGTTCTCAGGAACAGTTGGCCGTCGGAGGCTGCTGGGGCGGCCTTGATGTGTTCACCCATGTCGTTGCGGGCGATCTGCTTGAAGGTGGTCGAGGCGGCCAGTACGAAGACCTGGCCCTGGGTGTTGGCGACGTAGAGTCGTTTGCCGGCCTTGAGTATCGAGCCCCAGAGGCGGCCGCCGAGACGCTGTTTCCAGACCGTCTTGCCCGTGGTGACGTTGATGCACTCGGCCAGGCCCGGGTCGTTGGCGATATAGAGGTGTCCGTCGTGGATGACGCCCGAGCCGACCCGCTGTGGAGTCTGCTCGACGTGCCAGAGGCGATGGGTGGCTGTGATGTCGCCCCGGCCACCCATCTTGATCGCCATCATCGACTTCTTGAACCCGCTGATCCCCATCAACACGCCGTCGCCGACGGCGGTGTCGGGGTAGTTGCTGGGCCCCAGGCCCTGGCAACTCCACAGCGGCTTGCCAGTCAACGCGTTGTACCCTTTCACCTCACCGGGCATCGATAACGCGAATTCGTCATGGTCGCCGACCCGGTAGAAGATCGGGGTCGACCATGATCCGTACAACTGGTGGTTCTTGCCCGTCTCGACCGTGTCCCACCGCGTTTTTCCGGTGCGTTTGTCGAGTGCAACGATGTGGGTGGGTTCACCGGGTCCGCGGTGAGTGATCAGCAGGTCCTTGTAGAGCACCGGGGTGGTGGCGGGGCCGAAGATGTGAGCGAGTCGTCCGAGCTTTCGGTGCCAGGCGACCTTACCGGAAAAGTCGCAGGCCACGATCCCGGCCGAGCCGAAACTGGCGTAGACCAGTTGGCCGTCGGTGGTGGGTGAGCCCGAGCAGAAGGGGTTGTCGCTGTGGGCGGTTTCCTGGTCGGGGAATGCGACATCGTGGGTCCAGAGGAGCTTGCCGTTGTCGCGGTCGAAGCAGATCAGGCTGCGGATCTTGCCGCCGTCGCGGGGTCCGGTGACGAACACCCGGTTATTCCAGACGATCGGTGTCGAGTTGCCCTCACCCGGCAGCGGAGTTTTCCAGGTGACGTTGGTTGTTGGTCCGAACCGGACGGGCAGTTTGGTGTCGGGACTGATTCCCCGCCCATCGGTCCCCCGCCAGGCCGGCCAGTTGCCGGCCGACGCGGTGGTTGTGACCAGCAGCAGGAGTGCAACGAGCGAGGGTGCCAGGGAGATGGTGTATCGAAACATGGACCGGAAGCCTCAAATCGTCGTGGTGGCCGTGCGATGTTTGAACTTGTGTATCGTACCGGCGTGTCGGGAATTCATGCGAGGCAACCGGCATCACAGCGGGCGAGCCATCGTGTACAATTGCCTTTTTCTGAGCGCCCGTAGCTCAGTTGGATAGAGCAGCGGACTTCTAATCCGCAGGTCGCAGGTTCGAATCCTGCCGGGCGTGCTTGGCCGACGTCAATCGCCGCGGTCATCGACTGGCTGGCGTCGTCTTGATGCGACGCGATCGTTGCTCACTTCCTGAATCCCAGTGAATACACCTGCGAATTCCGGATCTCCAACCGCACGCAAATCCGCCTGCCTTGGAACGCGGCCACTTTAGCGGCCACACCCTGTGTGACGTTGGATGTCAGGGTGGAGCCTTTTCCCAAAGGACGGCCGGTCTTGTCCAGGACCGAGACTTGCACCGAGCCACCGTCAGGGATATCGGCCGTCAGCCGCAGCGTCTTGCCGTTGCAGAGGATCGGTTTTGTGACGAGTACGCCCGGAGTGGCGTCGTTCCGAGGCACGTATCCTGCCCAACCGTCGGGTCGCAGTGTGGCCAGGCACAGCCAGCCGTCATTCCAGTCGTGCGTCTTTTTTTGTCCGGAGTAGTAAATCCGGATCTCGTCTTTCAGTACGACCGGCCCGGACGCCGCGTAGATACAGCCCCAGTTGATGTCGCCGACCGTGCTGGACAACGGGATCAGCGGTTTGCCTTCATCGATTCGTCGCCAGTTTCTTGTGTCCGGGCTCCAGGCCAGTTCGGTCGTCACCCGCCCATGAAGATCGCCGGCGGTGTGGTAGATCGCAACCAGGCCAAGATAGATATCCGCGTAGCGAAACACGGGCATGGAATAGGTCTGCGCCTCGATTGGTCCACGG
>CAUZRQ010000227.1:0-7134 GCA_963582065.1 Planctomycetota bacterium
ACCGGTGTGCAGCAGCAGGTTCTGCTGCCCGTGCAGAGGCTGCTGCCCCTTCATCGACTTCAATACGCAGATCTCATCGGCGACCCGTGCGATCCGGGGAAACAGGTCGCTGACCCACAGGCCACTCTCGCCGCGACGCCGGAATTTCCAGGGTGACCCGAGCCAGACGCGGTTGGGATCGTTGTAGAGCGTGTTGTTGAGCTTGTCGCCGATCTTCTGGCCCTGGTACCTGGTGAGCATCGGCTTGGGATCGAACGTGTCGACGTGGCTCGGGCCTCCGTCCATGAAACAGAAGACCACGCTGCGGACCCTGGGCCGATGATGCGTCGCCAGCACATTCGGCTTCGCTTCGGCCTGCTCGGCCTGGAGCGCCGAAAATGCCATCCACCCGAAACTCGCCGATGCGGATTGCAACACACGACGCCGGCTGAGTCGCCCGGCGGCGTCGGCATCATCGCAGGAAGGGCAGAGTGAACTGGTCATGTCGCTGATTGTACTCGCCAGCAGATCACGCGGCAGAACGATTCGAATTGTGTCGGGCAACGGGGACCGCGTCCACCCGTTCCTCGATCATCGGTAGTGAATGAATTCCTTGGTGTTCAGCAGCGTGTGGGCCACGTTCTTCCAGGTCACCCGGTCGGTCATAAGCTGATCGGTTCCGCCGTCCGACAAACCGCGTGCCAACGCAACCCACCGACTCGACTCCCCCTTGCGTGGCAATCGGCCGAGGGCACGTACGAACATCTGCTCGATTCGCGATTCCGGCGTCGGGTGATCCTCGGTCACCAGCCGCCCGGCCCATTGGTCGGAAAGGGATACGACGAACGGGTCATTGAGCAGCACCAAGGCCTGGGCGGGTACGTTGGTCACGTCGCGGCGTCCGGTCGGCAGCTTCGGATCCGGGAAGTTGAAACTCAACAGGAACTTCGACGGGGCCATGATCGAGACCTTCAGGTAGATCGACCGGCGACCGTTTCCGTCGATCGGACCCGAGAACAGCCGCTTGGCCGAGTCCTCGGCATGCCGATGCGGGTTGATCGAACGACCGTACAGGGTCCGATCCAGTCGCCCCGAAACGGCCAACAGCGAATCGCGAATGGCCTCCGCCTCGAGCCGCCGGGTCGCGACGTGATGCAACAACCTGTTGTTGGGGTCTTTCACCAGTGCCTTGCCGGATGCCCGACCCGACTGCCGGAAAGAACGGCTCAGCACCAGCCGTCTGACCAACCGCTTGGTGGACCATCCGCCCGCGATGAACTCCCGCGACAGGTAGTCCAGCAGATGAGGGTGCGAGGGCCGATCGCCCAGGCGTCCGAAGTCATTGGACGTGCGGACCAGGCCGGTGCCGAAGACCCACTGCCAGAGACGGTTGACATACACGCGGGCGGTCAACGCATGCCGTGGGTCGACAAGAAACTGTGCCAGTTCCAGCCGACCGCTCCCCCGACCACCACGCCGGCCTGCGGGCTTCTGTCGGGCAAAGACCTGGAGAAACCGGCGAGGAACATTCGGGCCCCGGTCGTGGATGCTGCCGCGGATGTTCAGTGGATAGTCGACCGGCACCACGGCCCGCTCGTCCATACTATTGACGGTCCGCGGAAAAGGAATCGACTGCTCGATTCCGCGATAACTCCCCAGCAGCGTCGCCAACTCGGAACCGGACCCGGCCGCGTTCTGCAGCAGCCCGTTTTCGAGCAACCAGTTCAGCACCTGCACATCATCGCCATCGGCCCGGCCACCAACCCAGTCGCCGACAGCCGTTGCCAGCCATGTGCCGATCCGTCGGAACGCATCGCGAGCAGTCTTCGGCGGCTGGACGCCGAACAGTGACGCGAATCTCGTCAGCTCATCGGACGGCCGGCCCGGTTGAGCGTGAGTGACGATGCCGGTGACGCTGAACCAGCTCCGCTTCTCGAAACCCGTGTCCTTGTCGGGCAACTTGCGATCCCCCACACGGGCCACACCGGTGCGAGGTGGAAAGTTGGGGTTCAGGGCGCTGGTCACCAGGTCGTAATTGATTCGCTGGATGCCGTTCTTCGGAGTGATGTCCTCGAAACTCTCCCACCTCAACTGTTGCCAATCGAAGAACTTCAGCGCCTCGGTCTGAAACGCGTTGTCGGCCATGCGGATCGAACCGCTCCACTCCCCCCCGGCCAACTCGAGGCTGACGTACTTGCCCGGCACGTCCTGCTGCCGAGGCATCCGCACCGCGCCGGGCAGTTTGGGCGAGAGCGAATGAGTGTGGTAACCACCGCGGAGCAGCGCCTGCACCACCCTCTTACCGTCCAGGGCGATCAACGGCGTTCCGTCGCCAACCCGGCCGTGTCGCATCCCGTCGCCCTCGATCATCCAGCCTTCCGGCCAGCCGTCGCGGCCCACATCGACCAGGATCTTGAAATCCTTCCGGTTCTTCTCGTTCCGCTGCGTGTGAGCCTGCTTCCATTGGTCACTCGCCAGTCTCCAGGCAGTCTGCGCCGCGGCGTCATCCGGGGCCGACACCAGTCGTGAGACGAGCCCCTTCAACCCGTCCAGTCCCGCCGCCGTCGCGAAGTCCTTGGCCGGAGTTGCCGGCTTCTTCTTGTCCCCCGTGCCAACTCCCAACGCCTTTCGCCACAACGCCAGGCGAGGATTTGCCAAGTCCGTCTCTGCGGGCGGCCTCACCAATGCGGCTTCACAGTTTGCAGAAAACTTCTGCGCCTGAGGCTTCCATGCCTCTCGCAGTTTTTCGGCGATGCGACCTCGCAGATCCTTCAACTTGTCGATCGACGGCCTGTTCCGGTCCGGGGCCTCGACCGAACGGGAGGTCCAGCGGGGTGTCATGAACATCCCGGCCATGGCGTAGTAGTCACGCTGCGAAACAGCATCGAACTTGTGATTGTGACAACGGGCACACGCGATCGTCATCGACAGAAATGCCTTGGAGAAGGCATCGATCTTGTTGTCGATCATCTCCTCGCGGACGCCATTGATCCGAACGTTGTCACCGTGCCGATGTTCCCCCATGTGATAGAACATGGGGCCGATCAGGCTCTCGTTCAGGCCACTGCCCCGATCGATCCTGGGCCGGGGCAGCAGATCACCGGCGACCTGTTCGAGAATCAACTGGTCGAAACCGACATCGCCGTTGAAAGCCCGGATCAGGTAGTCACGGTATTCCCACGAACCCTTGGCCGGGTTGTCCCATTCGTACCCGTATGTGTCGGTGTAGCGGACCACGTCCATCCAGTGGCGAGCCATCCGTTCGCCGAAGTGCGGCGATTCCAGCAACCCGTCGACCACTTCGGACAGCGATCGATCAGCATCTCGAGCAAACCGCTGCGGAAAGCCGCGGACCATCTCGGGTGCCGGGGGCAACCCGGTCAGGACAAATGACAGCCGTCGCAGCAGGGTCAACGCGTCGGTGTCGGCCGCAGGCGTCAGTTGGCGTTGGCGGAGCCCCGCCAGTACGAACCGATCGACAGGTTTGCCGGACCAGTCGTTGCGATCCACCTGCGGCGGCGACACCCGGGCCACCGGTTGCAGGCTCCACCACTTTCGTCGCTCGGTGAGCACCAGCTCCCAGGACTGCTCGGCCGCCTTGTTGGCCGTGGGGGGATGGTCACGAGGATCCGGAGCGCCCTGTTCGATCCATTTCCGGAAATCGGCGATGATGTTCTTGGAGAGTTTCTTCTCCGGGGGCATCTTCAGCGTCCGGTGCTCCAGGGCGTCGATCAACAGGCTCTTGTTCACCCGCCCGGGAACCACCGCCGGCCCGGTTTCGCCTCCGGCACGAATCGCCGCACGACTGTCCACACGCAACTCACCCTTGATCTCGGTTGCGGCTGCCGAGTGGCACGAGTAGCACTCGCGGATCAGGACAGGCCGAATCCGGCGCTCGAAGAACTCCCGGCCCTTCTGATCGGCTGCCGACAGCGACCCCGCGGCGGCGAGCACCAGGCAGCAAGCCGCCCGGAACAAGACGGCCCATCGCACAGGTCGGTCATCCCTTGCCAAGGTCATTGCCGGGTCGTCCTCGTCGACAACTCAACCGGAGACTGCGAGACAGAACTGAGTGCATTTTGAGTACCACCACCCGATGGCTGCAACAACAAATGGTATCAGGTGCTCTCCGAGAGTGTTTGCCAGATGCGAGAAGCGTGCCGCGATTCACTACACTGCACCTGTTCGATCGACATCAACGAGACACGAGAACAGGAGTTCGAGAACATGGCTCTAGCCAGCGCGCGGCACATTCTGGTTGAAGATGAGGCTCTCTGTGAAGATCTGAAGCAGCAGATTGCCGACGGAGCCGATTTCGCCGACATTGCCAAGGAACACTCTCAATGCCCCTCAGGAAAGGACGGAGGGTCGCTGGGAGAATTTGGGCCAGGGCAGATGGTCCCCGAGTTCGATCAGGTTGTGTTCACGGACGAAGTCAACGTGGTTCATGGACCAGTCAAAACCCAATTCGGATTCCACCTGCTGGAAGTCACCAGTCGGACCGAGTGAATCCTGCAGAGTGCAGAGAGTCCCACCGTGATCAATTTTCGTATCTCGACGCACCTGTTCGTGTTGGCAGTGACTTCGTCAGTGGCTGGCACCTTCCTGGGTGCCACCCCGGGCCACGCACAGCGGTACGACCTGTCACATCTCGACACCAACAGCCCGTACCACGTGGGACTGGGTTCCCCCAGGCTCACGACTCCGCAATGGGTTGGCGAACCCGGTGTCGAAGCGGTCGTGATCCTGGGCATCGACGACATGCGAGACCCGGCAAGGTACGAGGCCTTCCTGCGTCCAGTTCTGCAACGACTGAAGCAAATTGACGGACGGGCCCCGGTCAGCATCCTGACCAACTCGATCCGGCCCGATGACCCACAGTTGCAGAGCTGGCTTGGTGAGGGGCTGTCGATCGAGGCCCACACCATCGATCACCCCTGCCCCCTTCTGACTGCCGGCGACCTTCCTCGTGCCAAGTCCACGTACGACCGGTGTGTCGACCTGCTCGGACGAATCCCCGGAAACCGTCCCGTGGCTTTTCGCATGCCGTGCTGCGATTCGCTCAACACGGTCAGCCCCCGTTTCTTCAGCGAGATCTTCAATCGCAACACCCCGGCCGGCAATCACCTGAAAATCGACACATCAATCTTCAACGTCTTCACTTCCGACGACCCGGACATCCCCAGGGAACTTGTTCAGGACTCCGATGGCAGCGAGAGGTTCCTGAAGTACATCCCCCACAACACCGATGGCCCGTACGACAACTTCGTCAACACGATCCGCAACTACCCCTACCCCTATGTCATCAATCGCACGTGCTGGGAATTCCCTTGCGTGGCTCCCAGTGACTGGGAGAGCCAGAACATCCAGGGAAACAACAGTCCCAGGCTGCTCGATGACTGGAAAGCCGCCCTGGACATTACGGTCATCAAGCAGGGCGTGATGTGCCTGGTCTTTCATCCACACGGATGGTGTCAGAACTCGCAGTTGGTCGAGTTGATCAACCACGCCGTTTCCAAGCACGGCAAGAAGGTCAAGTTCCTCAATTTTCGGGAAGCCAATGACCGCATGACACGACACTTTTTTGGCGATGGCCCAGGACTCCGTCGTGACAGCAAGACACATCCGCCACCGTTCCAGAATGATGCGGGCTACAGAATCCTGGATATCAATCGCGATGGCTACCAGGACGTCGTCAGCGGAGCCGCCGGAAGCAACGCATCGGTCCGCATCTGGCAACCCCGCTCCAGGACCTGGAAAACCACGAAGTTTCCGGGCACCGAGAGATTCTCCGAAATCGCATACTTCGGGGTTGTCCGGCCCAACGGCCGACCCTCGATGCTGCTCCGCAGTCAGCAGCAGGCCTTGTGGCTGCACCTCGAGGGCAATCGTTGGCGATCCGACAACGAGTCCTTCCCGCTGCGTCACGCGAAACCCTCGTCGCCGATGTCTGACAAGCCCATGGCGAACCACCGGGGTTTGAGACTCAGGGACATCGACAACGACGGTATCGACGAGATCATCATTGCCGACGGACAGCACAATGCGATCTACCGTACGACCGATGGAGGACGTCGCTGGTCGAAACTTCCGTTCACTCTTCCGGCTGGCACCGCGCTGACCGACACCGCAGGAATCGACCGCGGCCTGCGTTTCATCGACATCAATGACGATGGACAACTGGATGTCGTCTCGTCCAACGAGGATTTCTGTGGCGTCTGGCTCTTCGACTCACTGAAGACGGGCTGGGCCACTCGCGTGATGTACGCTTCGCCACAACGGCGGTCTCAGGACCAGGTATTTCCTCCCATCACCCTGGCCAACGGCAGCGACAACGGATTCTTTCTGCACAACGGGCAGTTGGTCTGGCAAAACGAACACACCGCGGGGCTTCCGCACATGGTGGCTCGCAGACGGTTCATTGACCTGCTCGCCGGACAGACACCACAGCCAAAGTCCCCCCAGGCATCGATGAACTCGATTCGCCTGCGGCCAGGTTTTCGGGTCGAACTGGTCGCCGCCGAACCACTGGTCCAGGATCCAGTGGCACTTGACTGGGGTCCCGACGGCAAGCTCTGGGTCGTCGAAATGGGCGACTACCCCAGGGGAACCGACGGAAAGGGCCGCGCCGGTGGCCGGGTCCGATTTCTCGAGGACACCAATGGTGACGGTCGTTTCGATCGCTCGACCGTGTTCCTGGACAAGCTGAACTTCCCCAACGGCGTCATCGCCTGGCGGAAGGGCATCCTGGTCTCTGCCGCTCCCGAGATTTTCTACGCCGAGGACACCGACGGCGACGGCCGGGCCGACCGGCGAGACGTGTTGTTCAAGGGGTTCGTCGAAGGCAACCAGCAGCACCGGGTCAACGGGTTTGCCAGGGGCCTGGACAACTGGATCTACTGCGCCAACGGAGACAGCGGTGGAACAATCCGCTCGACGAAAACCGGCCAGTCGGTCAACATCGGCGGCCGCGATTTCCGGATCCAGCCGGACACCGGGCTCATCGATGCCCAGGCCGGGCAGACGCAGTTCGGACGCCGTCGAGACGATTGGGGCAACTGGTTCGGCTGCAACAACTCGAACCCGATGTGGCACTTCGTCCTCGGCGACCACTATCTCCGCCGCAACCCTCACCTGGCAGCCCCCGGTTCACGA
>CAUZRQ010000228.1:0-7061 GCA_963582065.1 Planctomycetota bacterium
CCATCTCTGCCACTCGAGCTGCCAGGCGTGCGCCCCCTTGCCCTCGAACAACAAATTGCCCCTCCGGGCCAGGTCGACATTTATCCACCGTGTGCCAGCGAAGAGAGATCTCGCCCGGTTTCAACAGCGTGGCCGTGTCCAGGACAATCACCACGCCTGGGTTCAGGTGGACGACCAGTCGTCTCACCCGTTTGACGCCCTCGTAGACATCGGTCGAATCCAGCAGCCAGTAACCGCCACGCCGATCGTCGAACTTTCGGGCTAACCACCTGGACCGCAATGCGGGCCAGTTGCGGATTTCCGGTTGGTCGAAACACACGCGGGACCTGGGCTGATCGGTGATCATGTCCTTGCCATTGAAGGTCAGGACGTTGTGACCCGCCGCGCTGGAAATATCGTGAGATCCCCCAATATAGCCGCCATCGTAACCAACCTGTTCCACGATCAGGCGTTCACCATTTCCGTCGATGCACACCTGGCCAACATCGTGATGCCCGTGGATCTCGTAAGCGGCACCTCCTTTTCCGAACACCACACACCGCGTGGCCTTGGGGGACCAGTCCGTCCGGCTGCTGACACACATCGTGTTGGCCGAGAAGGCATGGCCATGCGGAAGACGGCCCTCGGGTGATACCGGCTTCAGGGTGCCGTCATACGTCAACAACTCCATCAGATAGTCGCGGCAGTTCATCGTCTGCTCGGAACGAAAGCGGTGGTTGAGATAAAACCACTGGAGCACGCCATCGCGATTCGCCGCCGCAATTGCAGGAACAAAGGGCAGGACAATGCGTTGTTGTGTGCTGCAGTTTCCGATCTTTGCTTCACGACCGGGTGGCAGCGTCATGTACATTTTCCAGCGACAAAACTGCGGGAACGGATGGTCGGCGAGGGTCGTGTCATTACGGACTTCCGGTCGCGCCGTCGTCCAGTAACGAAGCCCCGAATAGAACTCGACCGTGTCGCGGACTGAGCTCGAATAACCAACCGACTCGTTCCATTCGCCCTCCGGCCCAAACACGCTGAGGTAGATCTTCATTCGCCGGCGAGCAGTGCGAACGAGAAAACCGGAATCGGGATGATCCTCGGCCAGTCCCATGCCGGCCAGCCCAACGCCCCCGACGATATTGGGCATGAAATTGTCGAGCACGGCCACCTGCCAGTTCCCCTGCCTGACGGTCTTCAGGAACGGTTGAATACCCTGACGGTCCAGGCCGGCCACGATCCACTTCCGCTCCTCCGTGGTGAGTCCGGCATGGAGCCAGTCGTAGGCCAGCCCGATTCCCGCGGACAACTGCCCCACGCGAAGACCGGCCGGGAGATTCCGGGGTTGCCCGGGATCATCACGCCAATGTTTCGGCCATTTGTCGGTGTCAAAAGTCACGGCGATCTGCCGCAGCGCGGACTCCTTGTAACGGTCGTCCGCGGTGATCAGGAAAGCCAGCGAGGCTCGCAGTATTCGCTGCGACGCATCGTTGCAGACAATCCAGTTTGCGTCGGTGCCGGCAACAATCGGCTCGGCTCCCCGATCAGCGTCCGCTCGTTTCCTGACTGCGTCCCAGAGGAGTTTTCGGTGCCCGCTCTTGATGGCCTGCCGCAGTTCTGCGACCGAGAGCAGCCCCGGCACTTTCCTGGCCGTCAGATACAGGTGAGGACGCATCGGTGCCGGAGTGTCGTAGTCGACCGGATCGGCCACGACACCGGGAAATTCATCCCCGGTGGCCCGCCCTGCCGCAATGGCATCTTTCAGTCTCGAGAAATAGAAATCATCACCGAAGCAGGCTCCGCGCAGTGTGCCAACCTTGCCCTTGTAGCCACGACTGGGGCCGGCGGGCAGGAGTCGAATCGAAGCGGTGGCTGCTCCCCACGGCACGACGACCCTGCCGCGGATTCGTGTCCACTTGCTGCTGTTGCTCACGCCCATCCACTGCGACGACAGATACTTCTTGTCGCGATCAAAGAACTGGATGTCGTACGTAATCAACCCCGGCGATTTCGAGTCCACGCGGATCCAGGCTTCGCTGTAGTAATGCCCCGCCGCCACCGGCATCGCACTGCTGTTTCCCTGGCCGTACGAATCAGATGCGTCCTTGACGTACAAGCAGTGACGACCGGAATGTGGCCGATTGCTCACACGGGTCACGGCAGCCGATGAGCCCTGCCAGTGCAGCCCTTCTTCCGACTCAAGTCCCGGATCGGAAACCAGGTTTCCGGTCCGGGGCCGAGACGAACCCGCTGCTCCGGCGACCTGGAGAGCGAACAACACGGCTGCGGCTAGCAGGACTCTCATCACATTTCCCCAGGCTCGGACTCCGGGCCCTAGTCTCCCCGACCCGGTCCCGGCGTCAACCCGCCAGGCCCCCTCTCGAATCGCGGCTGTGATTCCGGGCTAGAGCACTAATCCCACCCACACCGCGTCGACCCAGGTCGGTACAGAGGGCAAACGACTCATCGGTTTCTGAGGAACCGTCCACCAGTTGATCAACTCCGTTACCACCCCGTACGCTGTCGCCTCTGGCCCCGACAACGATCTGCGATCACGTCGCGTCAGGGCCTGGCAACTCGGACTGCGATCTGTGAGGCGGCGCGGTTCCAGCCGTTATCGATCGCGTGAACTGTCACGGAGTGAGGGCCGGGATGTTCGCCTCGCAAATCCCACGTGTATTCTGGCGTCTTGGTTGTGGCGACAAGGCGATTGTCGATGAACCAGCGGTATCCGTTGATCTTCCGCTTGTTTTTCGGTGTGGCGTGGGCCTGGATCGTGACATGAGGTGTCGTCAGCGTCTGGCCGAACATCGGGGCCTGGATCAGAAGATCGGGGGCCGGGTCGACAAAGTGCTTACGGGCCAGGCGATCGCAGTCCAGGGCCAGCGTCTCACCCCCCAGGCCATAAAAGCCAATGCCCGGCATTTCCGGGGCATACCTCCTCAACTCGCCGATCATCTGGTCGATCTGCTCGGCGGTGAGTCGATGGCCGGGATGGTATTCGTTGGGCTTGCAGATGTGTCCGAGCATCACCACGTGACGTTGAATGGCGCCATGCTTGCGAGCCGTGTCGATGCGTTGCTTGATGCCTGTCATGCCGATGGCAAATCCCTTTCGGGGGATCTGCTTGTGCATGTGCGTATACCCTTCCTGGATCAGCAGGTCGACCTGGCCGTTCCCGGCCAAACGGGCCATGTGAGACTCTCCCCGGTAGTAATAGGCCAGAAAGCGATCCGGGTATCTCTGCTTGGCCGCACGAAATGCGTCAGATAGCCAACTGGTTTGCTCGCCTTGCAGATTGGACTCGTGTCCACAGAACCCCAGCGGATGGTTTCGTGCTGTGTTGGTGTAGTACGTCGAATAGGCCGCCTTGGTGGGGAGCCAGCCGACGGGGCCTCCATCGGCCCACGCCAGGTTCATGACGCCTCGAGGCGCTAGCCACGGGCCGAAACTGTCGTAGGTGGTCATGTTGATCGTCGGCAGTTGTTGCCACATCCTCCGCGACCCGACGCTGTAATAGACAAAGTGGTAAGGATCCCGGATCGGAGCGAGCTGAGCGGAGGGATACAGCGCCAGCGCGCGTTGGTTGATCGTGGCGGGATTCGGAGGAGTGCCTTGCAGGTCGATGAACAGGGCTGGGCGGTGTTTGCCCTTGGACTCGGATGAGGCGAAGGCTAGCAGCCAACTGCCGTGGTCAGGTTGACCGAAAACCGGAGGGCTGGCCGTGACCATCAGGCCGAGGTTATTCATCCCCTGGAACAGCCAGCGTTCCACGATGGCGGTGACGTC
Organism: Planctomycetota bacterium; assembly: GCA_963582065.1. Taxonomy (GTDB): domain Bacteria; phylum Planctomycetota; class Planctomycetia; order Planctomycetales; family Planctomycetaceae; genus UBA8437. The sequence continues at coordinate 3,772 of CAUZRQ010000228.1, forward strand.
AAACTCCACGACCCCCGGTTTCTCGATGACGCGTCGGGACGCCAAACCGGACCGCATCGCGTAATTGATGTTGGCATGCTCCTGTTGCACGGGCCACCTGGTCTTATTGCCCCGTGGCGAGAGAACGGTGGCCTTGTGGTCCCACTCGATGTTCGTCGGGGCAACCGTCGTGGCTTTCTTTTTCGGGTTCTTGACACTGACCGCGTGCAGTCTCAGGACAGCCTTCTTCACTCGGCCATGTCGGGAAGCCGCGATGCGGTCCAGGTTGAAACGCATCAGCACGTGCTCGTAGGACGACCAGGCGTAGCCATTGGCCTTGAGCGTCGGTTGAGAGAACGAGGTCTTGTTGGTCGTGCTTACCCATCCGTCGACGACATCGTCGGCCCCCTGGATGACGATGCGAGTGGGGCCGGTGTCCTTCCCGATCGAGTCGGCGTGTGCTGGTTTCAGCGGGACACGCGCCAGGAAGATGTCCGCGGCGTCCTTGAAACGGAACTCTCCTTCATAAGGATGAGCGGCCCTGTGAAAGACCACCAGTAAGTCGTCGCCATCCGGAACGGCGGCGGCATAGGAACTGTCATGGTTGCCGTCGAGCGGGCCCAGTAGGCAATAGGGGCGGAGTTGGCCTTTCTCATAGGTGTAGATCATCGTGGCCTGGTCGAGCCGCCGTCCGCCGACCTGGGACCGGAGAGTCGCGGCCGGAACGGGCGGATCGTAGCCCATGTAGCGACCCATCAGGTAAGTGACGCCTCCAAAGGTGTGGACGGCGTGGCCCGACAGATGAACGCCGGCCGGGCGTTCAGTCCACTTGGCGTATGGAGGGCGCGATTCGAGAATCGCGCCGCCGACGGTGACTTGCGATCTCAGAAAGGCGGTCAAACGCCCGTCGGTGCCAAAGTGCAGGGTTGTCTCGCTCTCACCCTGCCCGGCACGAATCGTCGACACCTTGGACCACTCGATGCCGTCGGTGGACGTGACCAGGTGGGACTCGCGGCTCGGGTTCGGTCCGGGGCGGTGGGCGGCGGCGTAGTAGCGGCCCTTGTGCTGGATGGGTTTCCAGAGAATGAAACCGTCACGGTAGACCGGTTGGGGCTTGCTCCACGTCTGGCCATCATGGGTGTGGCTGACCGAGACGTGGAAGCGGCCACCGTTGAGGCTGTTGATATAGAGGAAGAGTCGTTTCGGAGTCGGCAGCAGTTGTGCGTCCCGATCGTCGCCGGATACGTCGAGCGTGACCGACGGCTGCCAGTTCCTGGTGTCCGGGGAGCGGATCACGGCGAGGTCGCCGTCTCGAGCCACGTGGCCGGTCCCCCTGCGGAATGCCAGCCAGTACTGGCCTTGCCACTTCACGAAAGCTGCGAATGCGTTGTGACGGCCGTCACTCACGATTTTCCGAACGCTTTTCGCCTTGGACGGCAGGGCTGGTTCCACAGCGAAACTCGTGGCAGCCATCGAAAGAGGAATCGTGACAGCCAGCACACAGAGGGGGACTTCTCGGAATGTCATGGTGCGTTCGTTTCGTGAGTTCGTTCTGGAGAAGGCTGGCTTGGCGTTATCGGTGGCACTAGCCGTCAGCGTACACCACAACCTGCCATCCAGCATGCTCAGGGGCCCCAGCCCCGGCGTTCAACCTGCCAGTTCCGACCCACGCTCCTGGCGATACCCAGGGCGATCCCTTGAGTTGGCCACGATCAACTACGCGACAAGGGCAAGCAACAGCCGTTTGACCCGGCGTGCTTCTCGCGTCACCTGGACTTCCACGAGATGAATCGGACATCCACACGCTCGTTTCCGTTTCCCTGCGACACGGGATCGAACCGCAGTTGGGAAATCGTGTCTCGATAAGTCGATTCCGACGCAAGGTCGATTTTGTAGGTGTGGTACCTGCCGTCCCCTTTGGCATCGAAACCAACACTCTGTTTCGTCGAAAACCCCTTGTCGCCAAACCGCCGCCAGAAGAGTCGGCCCTGCCGGTTCCTGGTGTGGTAGGCAGCACGAATGTAAACCCTGGGTACATTCTTCGCCTTCCAGCACATCGGCGGGCTGATCAACTGGGGATCCGAGGACGCAACACGGACGGACAAGTGATCTTTGATCGGGAACCCGTCGTCGCGGGCGTTGACATATCGCCAGTGCTGGCGGTCTTTGAGGAACTGAAAATCCGGCCGTGAGTCTGGACGGTGTTGGTAGACGTACGAGCGAATGTGTTTCAACAGACCCAGGATCAGGATGTATTCGTATTCGTAACTGATGTTGTGATCGATGATCTCGGTGTGCAGCGGGCTGATATAACCTGTCGACGGATCGCGTGGGCCGCCCCGATTCCTGGTTCCGCTGAACCCCCCGACAAACAACTGGGCCCCGGGATGAAACACGCCCAACCCCCAGTCCCTGTCGTTCACCAGAGCGGCCCAGTTTTCGGTGGACTGCCAGTACACCCACGGAGGTCCGGAGTTCCTGATCTCGCGAAGGTCTCCGCCTGTAAACGGGGCATCTCCGTCATAGGTCACCAGGCGGTGTAACTTGGCGATCGTGTAGATCGCCGGCAATTCCTGGTGTCGGGCCCCGTACTGCCGGGTGTCAGGCCTCCGATTGTTGAGCCGGCAGCGAACGCGGACCGTTGATGCTTCAAGGCTGATCCATGTCTCGAACGTGCATTCGCCCGACACGCCATTCAACGCCCACTGCCTGGGAACACACTTCACATAGATGCTGTCTTTGGTGCTTCTGTGAGAGATGACCTGGCCGACGTTCCCGAAGACATCGCCGGCCGCAATCGGATTCCATCCCCACTGCTTCCAACCGGGATGGTGTCCTTTGCCAAACGGCTTTGGCCCCGAGAAATACGATTGCTGAATCTCACGGCCAAGGTCATACGCGTTCACCACGTTCTCACGGTTCTTCGCGTCGGCCAGAAACGTGATGGATCCGCCACGGTTCAAATCGACTCCGAGTCGGACCACGCCGTTGTCGATCACGCTGAGACGAGCCGGAATCTGCCGCGAATCCTCGGCCCACGTCAAACGCGTGATGACAATCACGACAACCAGCAACGGCACCAGAGCTCTCATCACATCTCTCCAAGCTCGGACACGTTGCTCCAGTCTCCCCACCCCAGCCCACCCCCGGCGTTCAATCCGCCAGGTTCCGGTCATGCACACCGCCGCCACCGGGTCACGGTTTTCCGCTGAGCACCTGCACTACTCCAGCGTCTTGATGCGGATGTTGCGGTACTGGATGTAGTGCCCTTTCGGCGAGTGCGAATCCTGCAGGCCTATGTAACCCTTCAG
>CAUZRQ010000229.1:0-7042 GCA_963582065.1 Planctomycetota bacterium
TGCTGCTACCCTTCGCACCACGTCGCACCTCGTCGTCTAACGCGGTAATCCGCAAGCGGTTGCGTTCGCCATCGCGGTCGTCTTCGCCCCCCGATGCGCGGGTGTCACCGTCGCAACGACCCGCACCGATTCGTGAGCTCTGCCCAGGTACGGGCCCTGCGAAAAACGGTACCAGTGAACGGATCCGCTGCAACGACGTGTCATGACGCGCTGAGCAGCCAGTTGAAAAACAAAGGTTCGGTAGCCGGACGGGGTCAGACGCCCCGCCTTTTGCGGGGGGCCTGACCCCGGGCTCCCGGTTTTTCAACGGGCTGTTAGGCCACGACGACGCACGGGCTACGTGCATTGATTGGACACCCGACTGCAGCGACAGCTCAGACAGATCTGAAAGATGAACTGAACGCCCAAGTCACCAAAGAGCGACACATCGGGAACAGGATCACCATCCAGCAACGAAAAGACAACCATGGCTCCGTCCTGGCTATCCGTCGCACAGTCGGGGTTTGGGCATTGACTCTCCGGAGGGCCTTGAATGAAGGGGTATTCGCATGTGTCCAGGAATTGGTCTTTCGTCATTTCGAAAGCGTCAACTTCTTCGAAAAAGTCGTGCTTTTCGAGTCTTGCAATCGCAAGTGTCCGCGAAGCCGGAGACAGGCCGCCAAGGCCGAACACCGCTGAAAAGGCGAGAGCATCATCAACGTCGGAAGGATCGTATTCGCGCTCAATGAGCCCGAGGGGATGATTCGGGAATGACTGCGGATAGTCAGGGTACGGGAAGTGCGGATCGAAGCATTTGTCGACGGGCTCGAGCGTCTCAACTAGCGTGTCCGATCGAACGAGGTACGCCGTGTGGCCACCCCCAAAGCCAAAGCCGTAGCACAGCGGGAGCCACCGTACGCCCGGTATATCAATGCCAATACGCGGATCCGACAAGTCGAGCCGAAAAAGTAAGTGCAATGGGATTGCGGGACCCGTGAATGTCAGGTCGCAATCGCTGGGATTCCCACCGAAGGAATGGTCGTAGCCACTCGCAGGCACATCACTGTACGCCAGGAAAACCGTCCGGCGATCGTGGTCGAATAGACCGAGAGGATGAAGCTCGGTGTGTGGCATGAAAAACAGGGCTCTTCAGGGTTTTTCGTGGGTGAGGTTGAGCCCCTGTCACGGGTCAGTGCAGATCGTCAACTGATGGCCGAGGGGGTGACCTTCACTCCAACTTTGATCCTGTTGGAATGTAAGGAATTCGGCATTATGAGAAATGGCGGTCGGACATGCACATCGGGCAGCAGAGACATTATACAAGCGGCCCATGCAAGGTCTGTACCCGCCCCGCTCCACTCTTGCGTGAGCGTGTGTACCTGGCAGACAGATGGCCCTTGCGGAAACATGGTATCTGTGTACCTCTGTGCTGCATAGTCGTGCTAAATGGCCGACGTTTGCCCTTCCGGACTGAGTTCGAACAGGGCTTCTGGTGCAAAATCTGCCCCGTTTGGCCACACGACGGTCCCGCAAACCGAATCCAAGGTCACCCGGGCAAAGTAGTCCACATCTTTCAACGGTTCGAAGACCGGACCGTCGAGCAATGACTCAACATTCACGGTCTTGCGAGTACCGTCGTTGAACAGCAGGCCCAGAGAGTGTGGGCCAGCTACCTGGAATTCTGTGATGCGCAGGATCATCGGGATTCCATTATTCGAGCGGGTCGACGGGAGTCAACGGTTCGCCTTGCCGAGCCAATTCCCAATTGGCCTTGTGAATTCAAACCCCAAAGCGCTATAGCGGTCCGGAAAGTAGCGTTCCGGACCGGTAAGGGAAGCCAACCCTCTTCGAAATCTGGTCTCGAGCGGGTGTCAATACCATCAATCAATGGTATGGCCCATCTCCGATCGGCTTGGCGGGTGTCGGACCTGGTGAAACGTCGTGTGGATCGACATGCTGAACACGGCCGTCTTTCATGATCACGAGCCGAGTCCCCGTCTTGATCGCGATCTGGCGAGCTGCTTCAGCCGCTTGGCGAGCTGCCAGCAAGACCTGCTCCTCGAACGACAGTATGTCGGTTTGCGATGTCACGAGTTTGATCCTCTTTCGACCTCGACAGGATCGGGTCCGGTACTGTCAATCTCGAGCCACTTGTCGACCAGCGGCTTGTAGACGCATTCGAAGTTGACAAGCCCCCTGCGGAATCGTCTGCGAATCACAGCCTCTGGAATCCCGTGACCTCCCTGGCTGACTCGCTCGGCGACGCGTTGGATGGCAACATCGACCGATGCGAGCCTCAGAAACGTCAACGACACATGATACCCTGCTGCCCGCCAACGGGGAATACGCGTCCCGTACACCCGTCCACTCAACGTCGTCTCGATCGCGATGTCGGCACGAAGCTCCGTCAAGCGATCAATCTCCTCGATCATCAGTCTGGCCGCTTGGACATCCGATCCGGGCGCTCCGCGAGTCTCCAGGCCCGCAGCGATCCGATCGGCATTGACGAAATGCCAGTCTCCAACGGCCGAATCCAGCAACTGGTCCGAGAGAGACGTTTTTCCGGCTCCGTTGGGACCGGCGATGAAGAAGATCCGTGGGCTGGCTTGCGCCATGTTCACATCCCTGCTCAACTTGGCTCGACCAGTCTACCGCTGAAGCCGCTCGAATGCAGGACGGGGCTGGCCAGCACTGATGCGGACAGAGTCTTCTCGCGAACTCGATGCTCGCCGTCTATCGTCTCTTCGAACTTTTTGAGCCTGCACCTATTGGATTGCCCGATGCCGTCTCGAGACGCCTCGAAGATCCCCTGCCACGGACCTGGACGGGGCACGTCCGCTCGGCCGTGCTCCAAGTGATTTCGCTGGCCCAATCTGCCGTTGTTCACACGCGGAGCTGGGCCGCCTGGCGGATGAGTATTCCGTGGACCTGAAGGAGTTCACGGAACTCGATGATGATGCAGCCGAGTGCGGTAGCCCACCAGCGGCGGCCTGACGGTCACTCAGCCGCGTCGAGCATCGCCAGGATGGCGGTTCGGATGGCAGCTGGCAGCTTCGGCCATGCTTCGGCGAGACGCGCCAAATTGTCGTCGATCGGCTCGTTTTCTGCGCCAACTGCTGCGCCATGCGCTGCGCCTTCCCGAGAAAGTGCGTTATCCTCGGGGTTTCCGCATGTTGCGTCGGGACTTAAAATCCCGTATCCCGCAAGGGGTGTGTGGGTTCGAATCCCACCTCGGCCACTGATCGCATCCAGCAACTGAAACCGCCCCGCTCGGACACTCGGGTCACGAGCGGGACGGGGCGTTGCGGTTTCACTCACGGGTCGGCGGTCATGGAGAGGGATTGGGCTCGATCCCGATCCGACCACCTCCGAAACGCGGCTTCGGAGACGGCAGGGGCGCGGCCCCGACCCGGTTCCGCCGATCACGCGGCTTGGGGGACGGCAGAGGAGCAATCCCGACCCGGCCGACCCGGAAGCGTGGCTTCGGGGAGGGCAAGGGCATGATACCGATCCGGCCCACTCCGAAACGTGGCTTCGGGGACGGCAGAGGAGCAATCCGAACTCGACCCTGATTGGGGGCCGGGGACGCCGAAGGACGAGGGCCTGGACTCGGTTTCGGTTTGAGTCCGTCAGTCCACCAGTTCGGTGCCATCATGAGCATCTCGATCAGGTCGACCATTTCGTCGTCACCCAGGATCACCGCGTCCATGTAGGCCACGCTCAGCACGTCGTCTTCGGACGAACGCTCTTCAAACGCCCTCCGTGAGTCCTCGGCCCACGCACTCGGCGACAAGCCCGATACCAGGCCGGCCATCAGCACACCCAGGGTCGCAATCGTGTTTCGTGTTGAGGTCAACATCATGATCAGTCTCCAGGTCAGAACGGCCCGCTGGCTGGGGAATTGCGGACCCACCACCGTGGGCCCTCACTCATGACACGCCTCAGACCACCATCCCTTACACCTGGAAGTCCCTTTTCTCGCTGGAATCTCGGTTCAATGACACAAGCCACGTTGCTGACAGGACTTGTGCACCGACCGCACAGCAGGATGCACGGCCGGATTCGGCAACACTGCCCACAGCACCCTGTCCAGATCCTCACGGATTCGGCCACTGGCTCGCGGCAGCAACCGTTCAGCATGCGGCTACTGGTCCGAGCCGATTCTTAGCACGTAGACCGTGCCGTTGCCGTTGACGGTCGCCATGTAGCGACCCGAAGGCGAATACCTCACATGCCAGATGCGGCCAAACTCCGGACCAATCCGGATCTCGCCCTTGTGCTTGCCCGTTACGGCATCGGCCATGCGGATCAAGCCACGCGCTGCGGTCATGGCCACATCGACGCCGCCGGGATCAAACCGCACGCTCAACCCTTCGCTGGTAAACGGCCGCTGGGACTTCCAGGCGCTCAGACGCTTGGAGGGCAGATCCCATAATTCGACCTGGCCATTGGCCCTCATCACCGCCAGTCGCCGGCCGTTGTCGTTGAAACACAGTGACATCACGCCAGGACCCGATTCGCAAATCACGCTGGTCTCCGCCTGCTCAAGGTGAAACAACGTGATGACACCGGTCTGGCCAGCCCAGGCCAGCCACTTGCGGTCGGGGCTGAAGGCGACTTCGCGGACGTAGCCATCCCCGGGCGGAAACTCGCGTTGAGTCGCGACGGCGCCATCCAAGAACCACAGCCGGACGACTCGGTCCCATCCTCCGCTGGCAAACCAGTCGCCACCAGGAGCAAACGCCACCGAGTTGACCAGCGAAGTATGACGTCCGCTCAGACCGGCCGGCTTCCCCGTCGCAGCCTCCCAGACGCGACAGTTCCAATCGTAGCCACCGGTCGCCAGCCGCTGTCCGCTGGGGTCATAGGCGACCGAGACGACCGAATCGCCATGAGCGACAAACCGGTTTCGGAGCGTTCCGGTCGCGAGCTCGTACTGCTGGACCTCGCCGTTCTCGAATCCCACGGCCAGCAGACTCCCACTGGGATCAAACGACGCGGTCCAGGCCGACGAGACGGGAGTCCGCTCCTTGCCGGTTTCAACATCCCAGGTCTTGATCGAACCCTCGTACCCACCGGTGATCACGACCCCGGTCTCACCCAGAAAACAAGATGAGATGACCGAGCTGAGGTGCTTGCTGAGAACTCGGTGTCGCTTGTCGAGTCCGACGTTCCAGATCATCGAAGCGTTGCCGGTATCAAAGAGCAGCAATCGTCCCGTCGGGTCAAAGCGGACCGTCGCCACATGCCCGGAAGCAGCCAACTCGCGAGTCTGCTTGCCGGTTGCCACGTCCCAGATCCGGACCATGCCATCCTGGCCTCCGCTGGCCAACAGGTGGCCGTCGGGCGAATAGTCGAGCGTCAGGACTCCCAGCGTGTGCCCGGGGAGCGTTTTCACCAACTTGAAGTCGGCGGTGTTCCAGATCTTGACCGTGTGGTCCAGACTCGCCGTTGCCAGCTGGGTCCCCCCGGGTGCAAACTGCGCCACCAGCGCGGGATCCGAATGAGCCTGGACTCCCGAGATCCGGCTGCCATCGGCAGTCTTCCAGAGATTGACCTCCCCGCTCTGATGAGCCGACACCAGTGTTGCTCCATCAGCAGCAAAGTCCACGCTCCAGACGATTCCCGACCGAGCCGAAATCCGACGGATCTCGCGACCATCATCGGTCGCCCAGAGCCTGATCGACTGATCGTGTGATCCGCTGGCGATTGTCTTGGCGTCGGGGCTGATGGCGACGGAAGTCACCGGGCCGAGGTGACCCTGCAAGGTCCGCGTCAGGTTGCCGGTCATCGGGTCCCAGATCCTGACCGTTGCGTCGTAACTGCCCGAGACGAGGATCCGGCCGTCGCGACTGGCTGCCAGGCCGTGCACCCGGTTCCAGTGCTTCATCCGGCTGTCTCCGATGACGGCGACCAGCCCCTCGGGCAGCGAACGGCTCGGACCGACACGGGCCGCTTCGATTTCCCCCGCCGAGATTGCTCGGGCCGACAGGCCATCGGCCGGTGCCGGCAGGCGTTTCAGCAAGCCGTGGATTTTGCGCTGCAGGACGAACCCGGCTGGTTCGGCACGTGCCAGCAACACTTCGTCTCGAATCCGGTTTGCCTCGACCGCGTCGACCGGTTCCGTCAAGACCAAGGCGACCTGCTTCTTCAAGGCCTCGAGCCGGACCGCATTCTGTAATTGCGGGGACAGAGGAGCAGGCTGAGCGTCAGGCACCACGCTCTGCCCGGGCCAAAGCGACCAGCCGACCAGCACCGCGACCAGGGCCAAGGCGGCCAACACGCTGAGCCACTTTCGATCGAAACGCCGGCGTCGGGCCGAGCGGGACTTCTTGCGAGTCGGCAATCGTCGGCCGGACTTCTCGACACGGGCCCGGACATCATGCCGGACGAGCCCGGCGCAGAACGTGAAGGGCCCGATGACGTCTTGTTGCAGGGTCGGTTGCGGGCGGCGATCGATCGGCTGAACGACCACATCCCGGCCTCGGCCCGCGACGACGCGTTCCGCAAAGTTCTGCGGCCAGAATCACCGGCACTGTTCGTCAACAACCGCAACTTCCACACCATGCTGCGGGACGGAGTGGAGGTGGAATACAACCGCCCGGACGGGACCATTGCCGGTGACCGGGTTCGCCTGCTTGATTACGACGACCCGGACAACAACGACTGGCTGGCCGTCAACCAGTTCGCGGTCATCGAAGGTCAGTACCACCGTCGTCCGGACGTGGTGGTCTTCGTCAACGGGCTTCCCCTATCGGTGATCGAGCTGAAGAACCCGACCGACGAGGAGGCAACGATCTGGACCGCCTACAACCAGCTCCAGACCTACAAGCGGGAGATCACCTCACTGTTCGTCTACAACGAATTGCTGGTGATCTCGGATGGACTCTACGCTCGCGTCGGATCGCTGACCTCCGGAAAGGAGTGGTTCAAGCCCTGGAGAAATATGGGCGAGGACGACACGCCGTCGCTCGAACTCGAAACACTGGTCCGGGGGGTCTTCGACCGCGAGAACCTCCTGCAACTGCTCAAGGGGTTTATTGTCTTCGAGGACACCGGCGGT
>CAUZRQ010000230.1:0-7038 GCA_963582065.1 Planctomycetota bacterium
GTCATGGCTGCGGCCCATGCGGCCGGCCGTCTGGCCTGCAATCAGCCGGGACTGGCCGGGGAACTGCAGGTACCAGGGCAGCACGATCGAGGGGGGCAGGCCGTTGCGAGGTTGACCGAACCTCATAGCCAGCGAACTCATCGACGGCCAGTCCTCCGGGAGCGACTGGTCGGTGATCGGGGGGAACGGATAGGGGCGGCCGGTGTAGAGCTCGCTCATCGCCGGACCGTGCACGTTCATCCTGTGTGTCATCGACCTCAGCAGGCAGAGCTTGTCCAGTCGCTGGGAGAGCCGTGGCAGGTGTTCGCAGACGTGGATGCCGGGTTGATTGGTGGAGATCCCGTTGAACTCGCCCCGCACTTCGACCGGGGCTCCCGGTTTCATGTCCCAGAGATCGATGTGGCTGGGGCCACCGAAGAGAAAGACGAAGACGCAGGACCGGGCGCGGGGTGCCCGGGCGGCCGCCGCCTGTCGCAGTCGCAGCAGGTCGCCGGTGCCCAGTCCCAGCATCGAGAGCCCGCCGATTTCCAGCAGGTGCCTTCGCGTGGTCGGCCGCTGAGACAGGGGGCTGTTCATAAGGGCCATTAGACCGCAAAGCCGCCGCCGAGTGCAGTCCCAAGTTGTTCTCGAGGCCCAATCGGGCGGGTCAGGCCAGGGGCCGGGCCCCTCGCATGTCGGCGTATCCGCCCCCTTTCGACCCGCTGGGGTTTTTGCCGAAGTACCTGCCGTCGTCGGACGGCTGGTCGGCAGGCTGAAAGCGGACATCGCACGAGAGCCTGACGCGGGCCCGGGGCGAAACGTTGTCGAGCGAGCCGTGCAGGGTGAACATGTTGACCAGCAGCAGATCCCCGGCACCGAAATCGGCCGTCAGGAGCCTGGTGTCACGGTCGATGACCAGTTGGATCGGGTCGACATCGGAGGAACCGCCGTAGGCGGCGGCCTGGACCACGTCGTTGGATCGGTCGGCGGTGTAGTCGACGGCCAGGAACTGGTCGATCAGGTCGGAGAACCGGTTCGAGTGTTCGACGATCACCAGCGGGCCGTCCTCGACCGGGATGTCACCGATGGGGATCCAGGCGTTGATCATCGGCTGTGCACTGCCGGCGAAGAACGGGTAGTCGTAGTGCAGGGCGGTGGCCTGGCCGACCGGTGTGGGCCGCAGGTAGATCAGGTCGAAGGCCCTCGCGGTTTCGGACAGGACGGTGTCGAGCACCGACTGCAGTTCCAGGCCGTGGGTCAGACGTCTCAGGACGGGGCCCTCGCTGACCGTCTGCCAGAACAGGCCCTCGTCTTCTGCCGGGTCGGGACGTCGGCTGTCACCGGTTGCCAGCCCGTCTTCGGGCGGATCGGCGATTTCTCCCATGTCGGCGAGTTGTCGAAAGACCTCGTCGCGTGCCGCCCGTACCAGGCCGACCTCCAGCCGGTCCCGGAAAAAGAGGTAGCCGTCTTCGGCGAGGCGGTCGGAGAGTTGAGCGGAATCGGAAAGGTCGCCGTCGAAGGGCTTCAGCCTGCCGATGCGGTCCTCGGGAATCGTCAGTCCCTGGATCGTGAGCGGGTGTGGCAGGGGATCGGGCATCAGGAGGGCTCGTCGAGCGAGATGACGTTGGCGACCCCGCCGTCGACGGGAATCGTGTGGCCGGTGATGTAGGCCGAGGCGTCGGAGGCCAGGAAGGCGACGGCTCCGGCCACGTCGTCGGCCTCGCCCCAGCGGCCCAGCGGCACGCGGGCCATGACCCGGGCCGAGCGTTCGGCGTTGTTCTGGAGGGCCTCGGTCATCGGCGTGCGGATCCAGCCGGGGGCCAGGGCGTTGACCCGGACTCCGGCCGAACCCCATTCGGCGGCCAGTTCCCGGGTCAGCGAAACCAGCCCGCCCTTGGTCATGCAGTAGACCGATCCGGCGCGGCCCAGTCCGGAGATGCCGCCGCCCAGGGCCGAGATGTTGACGATGCTGCCCCCGCCCAGCCGGGTCATCTCGCGGCCGACCCGCGCGGCGACCTGGAAGGCGCCCCGGAAGTTGACGTCCAGGATCGCCTCGACGTCGGCCGGGTCGTAATCCAGTGGATCGACACGGCGATGGATGCCGGCGTTGTTGACCAGGATGTCGAGTCGGCCGAGCTCCTCGATCAGCCCGCCGACCAAGCGGTCGACGTCGTCCGGATCGGTCACGTCGCAGCCACGCGGCAGCACCGTGGCACCGGTTTCGGCGGCCAGTCGGTCGGCGGTTGCCGAGGCGGCTTCGGCGTCGATGTCGCTCAGCACGATCACCGCACCCAACCGGGCCAGGGCCCGGGAGGACGCCTCGCCCAGCCCGCGGGCACCGCCGGTCACCAGGGCCACCCGGCCGGTCAATTCGAACAGGCTCACGCCGGCTCCTCGGGGGCGGGGTTGGCCGGTGGTTGGAACATCTCGAGCGTGTAGCCGTCGGGGTCGTGCATGTAGATGACCCGCCCCCCCTTGTTCGGGCCGGCTGTGATCTCGACCGGGTCCGACTTGAAACTGACCCCCGCTGCGGATAGGCCGTCCACGGCGGCCAACAGGTCGTCGACCAGCAGGCACAGGTGCGAGTTGCCCGCCCGGTTGGTCCCGGTGGCCGCGGGCTCGCCGACGTGGTTCATGTACTGGACCACTTCCATCGTCTGCCGACAGCCGGGGCTGATGCGGAACGAGGCGACGTTCAGTTCGACGCCGTCGTAACCGGTCTGTTGCCCGACGTACCCGGCCGTGACGCTGGGGCGTCGCCCGATCAGTTCCATGCCCAGCAGGTCGCGGTAGAAGTGGATCGAGCGGTCGATGTCGGAGACCGTCAGGCCCAGGTGGTGGAGGTCCTGGAAGGCCCAGGTCGATTCGGTGGTGCTCACGGGCGGGCTTCTCCTGGTAAGAGAGACACCCGTTCTGTAACACGGCGATCGGCGGTCCACAAGCATGCCGTTGGGTGGAGATCCGGGGGTGGTGTGGCGTACAAATGGTCCCGGACGTTGAGGACGAAACACACGGGGCGTTGTCGTGAAATGTCGTGAACGTGTCGTGGCGGTGGTTGCCGCCTGGGCGGTGGGCCTGCTGGTGGCCGCGGTGTGGGCCGAGCCGCCTGGTGGGGTGCCGGCGAGCTACAGCATTCCCCTGACCGTCACGTCGCAACTTCCGGCCAAGAATGTGCCGCTGGATCCGCTTGTCGACTTCGACAAGGCACTCGCGGCAATCAACGCGGCAGGAGTCCTCGACCCGAACAGCATCGAGGTTCGCGAGACGGGGACCGGCCGAGTGGTGGCCCATTCGCTGGGAGACGGTTTCGGGGTCGGCGACCGGGGACGGGTGCAATGGGTTGCCGACCAACCCGACCAGAGGGCCTACGAGATCCGTTTTCGGACGGCGACCGCTCGGCCCGCCCTGCGGCCCCGGCGGTTCACGCCCCTGGTCGGCGTCGGCGACCTGGTGTCCTACAACGCCGGTGTGCCGCGGCCGGTCACGATGAGGTTTCCCGCCCGGCTGGTCGACCTGACCGGCGACGGGCGTCTCGATCTTGTCGGCACCCTGCCTCACTACTACGCGCCCGGCGGAGAACTGGGCGGGATCGTCTGCATTCCCCAGGTGGCGGCCGAAGCACGCGGGGAACTCGAATTCGGCCAGATGGTCAGGCTGAGGTACAAGCAGTCGGCCGGTGATGACCAGCCGAGGCACTTCATGGGACCGTACCTGGTCGCCGACGTGGTCGATGTCAATCGGGACGGTCGCCCCGACGTGATCTACACCACCACCAGCAAGACCACCCGCTTCCAGTCCGACAAAAGCATCCACAAGTTCGTGCACATCTTCCTGAACAGCGGACGCCGTGATGCTGGTGGGATGCCCGAGTTCGTATTCGATCGCAAGTTCCCCCTGCCGTCGGATCCTGCGGCCGCCGACACGGGGGGGCACTGGTGGGGTCCGGTCCGGGTGGTGGACCTGGATGGGGACGGCGTGCTGGACCTGGTGCTGGGACGAATGTTCGGTGACCAGGCGGATGTGGTCCGCGACCCACGGTGTTATTTCCTGAAGAACACCAACCCCCGGGGATGGCCGATGCGTCTGGCCCGCGAGGTGGTGATCGACTGCGGCTGCCGCGCGTGTTTCCTGGATGTCGATGGCGACGGGCGACGGGACGCGGTCGGCGTGATTCTCGATCCCGATGCCCAGACGCCCTACCGGGGCAACCTGGTCACGTGGCGGAAGAATCTCGGCGGCGAGACACCGCGGTTCGGACCCCCAAGGCGGTTCCCCGGGAGCCCGTTGAGGCACAGCACGTTCCTGGCCGCCGTCGACACGCCTCGCCGCCGCGGTCTGCTGCTCAACGACAAGCGAACTCACTCGGTTCGTTTTCTGGAACAACTGGGTCAGCCCGGCCGGGGAGACATCCGGTTGCGGAGCCGCGTGATCGCCAGCCGTTCGGCCGACGTGGTTGCCGGAGACCAGGCGTCGCCGTTTCCCTGCGACTGGGATGGTGACGGCGACTGGGACCTGGTGGTTGGTGGAGGCAACGGGTGGCCCACGGTGATCCTCAACCAGGGGACCGACCGGCGGCCGCAATTTGCCTTGCCGCGGCAGATCCCTTCGGAGGGCCGGCCGATCCGGATCTTCATGAGCCAGGTGTTTCCGGGAATCCGGGGGTACTTCCACGACATGGGGTATCCCTTTCCCTCGTACGTGGACTGGGACGGTGACAAGTTGCCCGACCTGATGCTGCCCAACATCACCAACCGCGTGTTCTGGTATCGGAACGTGGGGACACGGACCGCTCCGAAGTTCGGGCCGCGCCAGCAAGTGTTGGTCGACGGGTACCCCGAGACCTCGCAGACGCTGAAGCAGACGGCCCGGCGGCTGGGGGCCGGCACCGGGAAGTGGAACAAGCGGATGCTCGACCCGGTTTCCCCGTTCGGGTGGCGGGCACGCGCTGGCTTCGGTGACTTCAACGGCGACGGCCTGATGGACATGGTCCATGCCGATGGACGGACTCGTCACGTCGGGGGGTACGCCGAAGCCTATGCGCTGTTCGTCCAGTACCGCGACGGAGAGGGGCATCTGAGGCTGCGACGAGATCGTGTGATCACTCATCCGGACGGCAAGCCGCTGAAATGCCCGGGGTACATCACCAGCCAGGCCATCGCGGCTGACTGGGACCGGGACGGCCTGTTGGATCTCGTCTGTCACTGGGGACCGACCAATACCAAGTGCCAGCCGATGTTTGTCCGCAATATCGGGACCCGAACCGAACCGCGATTCGATTATCCGCGACCGCTCTCGCTGTGGGGCCGGCCGTTGTACAACCTGATGAAGCACGGTCCGTACTGGGCCGTCCACGACATCGACGGGGACGGTCGGCCCGACCTGCTGGCCGGATGCGCCTACGGCAACTACGCCTTCTATCGTCGCACGGCGATGGACATGCCGTCCCGGCCGACGTTTCGGATCGGGACGGCCCGGATGCTCCGCCGGTGAATCACCCGCTCGGTGCCAGGCGCGGATGGATGCTCGGACAGGTCGTTCCGGCGTGGCAGAAAGTGCCTTCTCAGGCGGTGCGAAGACGGGTTGGCGGCAGGAACCGCGTGAATGGACACCCGGCTGCAGGAGGCTCCGGGGTCGCCGTCAGAGAGGAAGAAGTGAGGGCGGCGGGGCTCGAACCCACGACCTACGGATTAAAAGTCCGTTGCTCTGCCAACTGAGCTACGCCCCCCGGTGGCGTCGAGAGGCCAATCGTAGCGGGTGTGGGTGGGATGGGTCGAGTGCACGTGGCGGGTCCCGGCGGTGGCCACCCCGCTGTGACTTCGAGCGATCCTTACCAGTGGATCTCGATGCGGGCCATCAGACCTTCGAAGGTCAGCGAGTCGTTGATCTTGTAGAGGTCGTCGGCCTGGACGCCCTGGATGAAGCGGGCGGTCGTCAGCGTGTTGTGGTAGGTGCCGACGTAGTAGCCGCCGGAGAATCGCCAGTTGCCGTTGTGACTGTCCCAGCCCAGGCCGACCTCGAGTTCGGTGACCGGTACGAAGCGGCTGTCGTCCAGTTCGGCGGTGGCATCCAGCGAGCCGGGCCGCGTCTGGGTGTATTCGCCGGTGACGTGGCCCAGCAGCAGCGACGCGGCTCCGCGGACGAACAGGTGGAACCGACCGTCGAAGGGACGCTCGAGTTCCAGGCCCAGCCGAGGCCCGACGCCGTCGAAGCCGATGTCGGTGTCGACGTTGGCAGAAGTGCCATTCACGTAGCCGGCGTGGAAGTCCTGGTCGATGCGCGTGTAACGGGCACCAACGGTCAGGTCGAGGTAATAGAGGTCCCCGTCGTAGACCGTGCTGCGGTAATGGGCGTCGATCACGTCGAAGTCGATGTCGAACGACGCGTCGGCCGACAGGTACTCGGTCGCAACCGATATCGTGTTCGGGTGCATCGTGGTGGGTGAAAAATAGCCGGTCCCGCCCGGGAGTGACCCACCGCCGTTGGTCTGGCTCTGGTAGAACCAGTAGCTGGCCGAGAGGCTCGAGTCCTTGGTCAGGTTGGAGGTGAAGCCGACTCGGAAACCGGGCTGGTAGTCAGGGTCGGCGAACAGCGTGGGGCCACGAGGAACGGTGTTCCCGGCGGCTCCCTCGACCGGGGTTGCGTAGGGGATGTCGACGCTGCGGGCCTGGAGATACAGGAACTCGCCGGTGATGCCGCTGCGGTGATTCTGCCTGGTGCCCCGCTTCGACGGGCCGCCATCCTCGGCCGGCAGTAAGCGGTCCGTTTCCAACTCGAACTCGGCCTCGTGACGCGCCGGGAGAACAGGCGATGGGTCTGGTTCGACGTCTGCCTCGACATCTGGTTCGTAGTCAGTGTAGGGAGATGCCTCTGTGGCGGTTTCGTCGGTCGACTGGACTGGATCGGGCTGGGGTGCGGGTTCCAGGTCGACGGGAGTAGGAGGAGGAGTGGGCGGCGGAGGCTCGACCTGGGGCGGGCCGGAGAGATCCACGCTCCTGGGAGGAATAAGAAGATCCTCGACCACTTCGGTCGGAGTACTCGCTTCCGTTTCGGTTGACGGTC
>CAUZRQ010000231.1:0-7006 GCA_963582065.1 Planctomycetota bacterium
GCCTACGTGATCCCTTGGAGTGTTATTGAGGTGGCAAGAGACGTAGGCAACAACAGCCGTTTCGGTTTTCTCGCTTTTTCCTCTGCTTGTTTGTTTGTTGATTATCGGCCTCAAAAGATTCCGCAAGAAAGCCAGTTCCATTCGTAGACGCCACCAATCCGTCGACGGACGCCGAACCTGAGACCACGTCCGATCCTGAACCAGCCGATCCGGCACTCCCCCCAGGGCGAGTAACTACCCCCCCCCCCCGCCCCCAGCAGCATGATCTGCTGCTGGACCTGGTGGCTCAGCGTCTGCCAGCGCTCGATGAGCAACTGCAACTTCGGGTTATCGCCAGAGAATGCGTTGAATTCTGCGTTACCATGTTGAGAAGGCGGCGTTTTTCCCGAGGAAGAAGGCCTTGGTTCAAGTCCCCTATCCTCCACTCGGCCGGATTGCACCACTTCGCACCCGGCCGCAAACCCCTGCAAAACAGGGGTTGTTTCATGCGCGGACAAACTAGTCCGTCGCAAAACGGTTCCGGCGCAGTTCATCCACAGTCATTGGCCGATCGTAAATCCGGATCGCGTGCAACTCGCCTTGGACCGCCCCGCTGACTTCGGCATTTCGGACAAGAGCGCCAATGCTGATAAACAGCTTGTCCTTCGCGCCGCCCCTCTTGACCGTGTATTGAAACAGCGATCCGCCGTCGCCGGTTTCCGTTTGCTTGCTGAAGCGGCGACCGTCGCGATAGAAGACGCCGTGCCCAGAGTTCATCACGTACGCGATCTGTTGGAGATCTGTGGTGAAAGGACGTGGATCACTCTGGTGATCGACTTGGACTGAGTACTCCATGCGATCCAACTTCACTCGTTGATCACTGTAGAGCACCTGTTTGGACGAAGTGATATTGTTGCGCTGGTCGAACGCGATGCGAAACCCCTCGACGCCCCGTGCCGCGCACGCGACGAGGACCGGCATGCCGCCTTGTTGCTTCGGCTTGAAGACAAGCTCGATTGTGCCATTCTTGTCCAGAGCCGCCAGTCGCTTGTCGAGTGGGATCTGGATCCAAGCCTGGCCCGTCAGCACCAGTGAGTCCCGCTTCACCTGGTAGTCGACGTTGGGACGAGCAACCTGCCCCAAAATGGCAGACGAGGCAAATCGTTTCAGACGCTCCAATTCGCGTTTCACAGGCGTCGCCGGACGAGCATCCGGGTGCCACTTGACCAGCACGGCGGCACCCTGCAGGTAGTGGCCATAGGCAGAGACGACGCTCCCATCGCGAAGTGCTACCGCGGCAATGTGCCCGCATTTTCCGTCAACCCAGTAACCGTCTCCGCGATCGTAACGCCAGGCGTCGAGTTCGTAGCGACGATCGATGTTCCAGGTTTGCCCGTTGTCACGACTAATCAATGCATCGCAACCACGGCGGTCGCTGGCGCGTTTCAGGCCGTCGAAGTCGGCACGCACGATCACGGTGCAAACCAGGTCGTTGTTCGGCAGTCGCTGCAGATTGGCGTGATGCCGCCCGGCGTAGAACAACATGTTCATCTTCGACCACGTCTTGCCGTCGTCCCTGGAGATGCTGATGGCCGTTCCTTCCAGGCTGTCGTCGTGTGGCCCGTCGAAGAATACCGGCGGCATGTCGCTGCGGAGGGCGGCAACCAGATCACCGTTAGCGGCGCGGACAATCGCGCCTTCACTCACACCACGCAGCCAGGACTTGCGGCCATGTCGCATGGTGAACTTCCATTGCGGCGGGCTCAGTTCGTCGATCCATGAACGGCCTCCATCGACAGATCGGCGAAACACGACGTTGGCATCGTCGCGTGGGTGCTTCTTGCCAGGGGCATAATGCCAGCCCAGCTCAAGAATGCCCTTGGCCTTGCCGGCTTTATCGAAATCAACCCACGCGTTTCCCTCGAGATGAAACGGCCGACCCTGGCGCGTCGGCGGATGCACGACGCTGTCGGTCCACGTGCGGCCATAGTCGTGACTGAAGAACCTGTGGCCCGCGACGAACGACAACTTGCCGCCGCCATGGTAGGTCAGCAGCATCGGCCGACCGTTGGCGCCGGGAATCTCGACAAAGCTGGTCCACGTGTCGCCATCGTCGCGACTGAAGGCCATCACCGGCTTGGTCGATTTGCCCTCGGCACTGCATTGCAACGCGAGCTCACCGTTGTCCATACGCACGAGACCAAACGGCATGGTCATTTTTGCGGTGGGGTGCCGAACCGCCTGGATCTTTGCCGGGCGTGAAACCCAACCCCCACGACCGTCTCCCTGCAACACGTGGTGTTCGAGCCAACCCGTACGTTTCGCGGGCACAGGCGTTGTTGTCGTCGGCCGGATCACCCCATGAATACCACTCGGCGACAGGTCCCTGATTCGTCCCTTCGTGTCCGGCAGGCTGCCACGCCCGAAATCGTAATGGAGCAGGAGTCCGTCGGATGCGACCTTTTCGTCAGGACACGGTTCACTCTCGCCGCGAGCCGGTGTGCCGAGGGCCAACCCGAAGAGCATCGTCACCAGGATGTATCGCATGCTTGATCTCGATTCTCCCGGGCACGCACTCTCACGGCGTGTCTCGCATTCGCGTCAGACGAAACCGTCCTGCAGCCCGGTTGTGAGGTGGCCGGTGTCAATGAAGATGCGCCGGCGTCCTCTTGCCTGTTCCGCGAGAGGAACGCGAGTTCACACCGTGGTTCAGTTCACCTTGAGGTCCCAGTCACTCGCCTGGTCGAAACCCTGCCTGTGCAGTCGCGCGACCTTGTACTTGAGGCTGACCAGATGCAACCCGCTCACCTTATTTGGAGGAATATTGAACTGGACAATGGTACCCGGACCGCGCTGCACGATGTACCCGTCCACCTCCGACCGCTCCACCTTGAACCCGTCAATCCGTGCGTCATATACCTCCGCACCCGCATAGGGTATGAACAGACGCATCGCCAGGCCGTTGAGAATCGGCGCATCCGTCACCTCACCGGATTTGTACCCCAGTGAATAATGAGGGGGTGTCCGAATGCTCACCGGCAGCCCCCTGACAAAGTCCTCTATGTAGTCGAACTTGATCCTGTTGTGCTTGGCCAGGTTCGCCATGATGTCCGCCTTGGTCCCGTAGCCGATCCACTTTTCAGACGCGGCCGTTGTTGTCGCACAAATGCTCAATATCTTGTGGTCTGCCAGGCCGGGAGACCGAATGTTGGTGACGCTACTAAAATGAATCTGGTTCATTTTACGCCACAATTCGACACGGCTTTTTCTTCGTTTTTTTGCCGTGTCTCCCCAGGCCGAAATGCTCATCGACCCCCATCTTCCAACCTGCCTGCTCGGATAGCCGGGAAAAAACTCATTCCGCCAGGTTTCTGTCCCTATCTCCAGAAGCCTCCGCGCCCGGGCAACCACCGCAAAGTCAAAAGCCGCCTCGCAGTTGTATGCCAGGGTGTGATATCGCAGATACAAATGGCTCATGATCGTCTGCTTGTCGTTAATCCGGTAGTAGTTGTGCTCCCGGCCCGGGATTCGGGACCCGATCTTGATCCGTCCGGCGTCCATTGCAGGCCTTTCGGCCAGGCAGCCCGCTTTCTCCATGGCCCGGTTCATCTCTTCAACGATCAGTGGCTGGAAGCTGTGAGCGTTGAAGTCGCCCCACGAAAAGCCCGTGCTGTCGGGCATGGTCCCGCCTCTTTGCGTGGCATGAATATCCATCGAGGCGTCCGGGTGATACTCCTCGGCGACACCCAGAATCGCCAGGCCCTCGGGGTTCTCCTTGGCCGCTGCAGCACCGAACCAGAACTTCGTGTCATAGATGTTGATGCCGAACACATTCCAGGCAGTGTTCGTTTTCCCTCGGACAGAATGGTAAGGCCTGCCGCTTCTCCTCCGAGCATCCCAGCCATCGGGGTTCACGCAGGGCATGATGAGAACGATGATCCGTTCCCTGATCCGCTTGACGCCCTCACCCTCTCCAAGGAGCCACTTTGTCAGGTGGAGGAGGCTCGTCGCCCCAATCTCCTCGCCCCCACAGTGTGTTGACGTGAACAACACGATGGACTTGTTGTCGTCAGAGATGTTTTCGTCTGTGATCTTCACCAGGAGAAGTGGCTTTCCCAGGACACTCTTTCCGCGCACCTCGACATCCATGATCTCTGGATGGACCCTGGCCCAGCCTTGAAGCCCTTTGTGCATCTGTACGGATGACGGATCCTTGGCGAATGGGTTGTCCTTGATCGGGAACGGCTCCAGGCCGGCTAACAGGGCTTTGAGCTGGGTTTTGACCTGTTCGCTTGTTTGGAGTTTGTATATCCGCTTCAGCGGTTCGGCGGATGAGCGATTCACAACCCGTGTCAACTGTCTCAGGCCATATATAGCCAACCCTTTGGCTTTCTGGTTGAAAGTGGTGTCCTTCAACACCTCGAACAACACCTTCTTCGTTCGTTCGTCGTTCTTGTGGGACAGTACATAGACCAAAGCCTCTTTCGCGGGGGTGCTGTCAGAAGTGGTGAGTGCGTCTATTATCAACGGTGTGAACGTATTATCAAGTTTCACTAGAGCGTCGACGGCTGTCTTACGGAGACGTGCATCCTTTTCCTTCTCCACGGTTGCGAGCAAAGATAACACGTGCTTATTAGCTACGTCCGGTTCCGCGCGTGCGGAATCAAAACCGCCCAGCAAAACTGCGATCGATGATACCAATGGTAGAAATGTCTTCATTACAAGGTTCGCCTTCGCTGTTAGTAAGGACTTACACCTCAACACGTACTCAGGCTCAATCACAACTGCTCTGTCTTTCTTGTCCGTTTGGCCCAAAACGCATTCGGCCTGGTCATCAAACACGGGTCACGAAATACAGGACCTTCCGGCGCCACAGGTTCAACACGTTATGTGTGGCGCAAATCAACGATTACTTGCTGCGGCAGGCTTCATATATCGCGCCGCATGAAGCGATTTGAATCTGGAGCACCGGGTCGGCCGTTCGCCTTCGCCATTTGTATAGTTCGCGGTCTCAAATGGTCCCAAGGTGTCGTGCCAACAACGTTTTCGCTGAAAGGCCCAACAGTATCTTATCTTGCGGCGGTCGACCCTGCAGGGCCTTTCTTTGCTTCCAATCCTTCGTCGTCGCGATCAATCATCTGCAAAACTGACGCTCCCACCGCTCGACGCCGGGGGGGCGTAGTTCGGTTCTGGCCGTTACCGCCCCTGAACAGCCTCGACGATGGCAAGGATCGCCCTGTGGGTGTCGCGCGACAATGAGAGCCAGGCTTCGGCCGCACTAACGAAACCGGCTTGCTCTGCACTGGATTCTGTACCGCCTTGGCCTGAAACATGCGTATTCCTGCAGGAAGACTCCCCACATGCGGGACCCCTATTCTGCATTCGATCGGTGTGCACCACCTCGCGCCCGGCTGCAAACCCCTGCAAAACAGGCGTTTGTTGGTGCGGAGGCAACGCGGCCTGCGTCCCCGTGCGAGTAAACACGGCAGGTTGCTGCAGCGCTTTGGTGAAGTGATCGTCGGCCGTGGATCCGGCGGTTTGAACGCCGGGGCTAAGGGGGCACTCTTGAGAACCTGTTCGTTCCGGGGCACGATATGTCGTGCGACGACCAGTGAGTCTCTGGTTCCCTGAGACCGAAGATGGTTCCTCCTTCCGACGACTCCTCGCAGAGTCCCGGCGACCAGTCCACGACCGGTGACATGGGCTCGTCGGCGTCTGACCTCGACACGGTTGTCGTCGACCTCGATGACGAGCAGCACGAGGTTGTCGAGATTGCGGCCCGCCATGAGATCCGAGATTCAGCCACTGCCGATGGTACTGACGATCCGGTAAGTCTAAAACTTCAGCCGGTTGAAGGCGAATTACGAATGAATCAAACCAGAACGGACATTGTAGTGGAGCGGGATAAGCCGCCCGGTCCTTTCAACCAAACGTGCTTTGACCGGCTGGCTTGCGCCTTTTCGCTTCAAGCCATTGTGGCGATTCTCTACGTTCTCTTTGCGACGGCCGGACTTCAGGCGGAACACAACAAGCTCCTGCAGCTGGAATTCAAGCGGGGCATCGGTAGACATCTGGCTCGCGACAGTGAGGGGTTTTGCTACGTGCTGCTGCCCACACCTGGACTTGAGGACGGGCCGAGATTCACCTTGAAGGTCTCGCGGAAACCGCATCCAGAGTCGATTTCCGATTTGTCGACGACGGTGATGTTGCCTGCGTCCGCGCTTTCTGATGCAGCGGACGCATCATTCTTCTCTGCAGGCCTTGCCGTCGATACTCAGGATCAACTCCATTTGGTCTTCACGACCGACCGGGGGCAGACCGCCTACAGCGTTGTGGACGTGCAGCTGTTGCGGAGTGGGCGAGCCAGACCGAAGTGGTTGAATCCTGCGAATGGGCAGGAGGGATCGCTGGTACTCGCCGCCGCCCGATCGTGGGCGGGAGATATCTGCCGAGCGGCCGACGGTCGGGTCTGGCTTACCTGGACGACCGATGGCGCGAAGGACTCGGACGTGACCGTGCATCTGGGGACACTCCGTGATGGAGCCTGGCAGTCGTTCGTGCTCGGGCGTGGAAAGAAGTTGTATCCGCCTTCGCTGCTCATTTCCCGAGACGGGGCTTTCTTCCACGTGGCGTGCGGCGACACCACTGGAGGCACGCACTACCTGCGGGGCAGAGTTGCCGAGCTGGACACTGAAAGAGAATGGCGGCTTGAACGGAGTCACTCCGGGAACAGGCCGGCTCTCGCCGAGATGAGTGCCAGGGGGGTTCTCGCCGTTCACGAATCGGGGGATTCCCTGAAGTACACCTTCCTGAACACAGAAGAAAAGGTCCGCCGGTCACACCCACTGACGGACCTCGACAGCCGGCTGGTCTGGGACACAGTCCACTCGCCGCGGCTGGTCGTTGATCAGCATGGCGTGCCCTGGATGTTCTTCATCGATTCGACACGCCAGCACGTCTTTTACTCGCGCTGGCTGGGCACACGATGGAGCCCGATCCTCAATGGCTACTGGCTGACGCGAAACAC
>CAUZRQ010000232.1:0-7001 GCA_963582065.1 Planctomycetota bacterium
GACATCGGCCTGCTGCTGACCTGCGAGCCACCGATCGACAAAGTCGAGTTCCGTCGTGCCGCCGTCCCGGACCTGCCGACGACTCCCTCACGCAAAGTGCTCTTTCTCGACCTGCTCGAAGTGGCCGCCACGGAGAACGTGAGACTGAAGGTGGAAACCGCCGTCAAGCATCCAGAGAATCCGCTGATGGAAACCGGTCCGGCCGGTTCGTTCGACGAGGACCGTGTCTTCAATCATGGCACGGTGCTGTTCGATGGCGGCAAGTACCGCATGTGGTACGGAGGCATCCGTGAGCCGCGACGAGGCGAACCACGCCCCCCGTGGTGGGACTGGATTCGATGCGGCTACGCCGAGAGCGACGATGGGATCCACTGGAAACGGGTCCGAGTGGGACTGGTGGAATGGAACGGGTCACGAGAGAACAACATCGTCCCCTTCCTGCGGCACGCGCCCGTGATGATCAGAGATGAACACGACCCCGATCCCAAGCGGCGGTACAAGTCGTTCGTGTTCTGGACATCCGGTGAACACATCGAAATGGCCCGGTCGGGAAAATACGGCAAGCAGTTCGACCCTCGAGACGAACTGTTCCTGATGGACCTGTTCACATCCGCCGACGGCATTCACTTCGAACAACACGCCGGCGAAGTCCGCTTCCCCGGTGAACAGGCCAAACCGCTCTCGACCATTCCCAACAGCGTGTTCCGCGACGACCTGGAAACCGACCCGGCCCGGCGGTTCAAGGGCTACGGATTCATGTCCTTGAACCTGCGCCGCCGTGGCACAAGCCTTGTGGTCAGCCCCGATGCCCAACACTGGACCGCCCACCCCGAGATGCCGTTGCTCGACCCTGCAGTCCGCGGCACGCCGCCGGCCGTGGGGGGGCCGACCGGCCAGGTGCACGACACCGTGTGTTTTCCCTACGAGGGCTATTATCTCGCGCTGTACCAGGACCAGCACGATCCGGGGAACATGCCGATCGAGTTGGCTGTGAGCCGCGACGCGGAGACATTTCAGCATGTCCTGCCCGGCAGCAAGGTCATCCCCGTCGGCGACACCGGCGACTTCGATGCGCAGACCATCCTGCCCTCGACACCGATCATCCTCGAACGCGAGATTCGGCTCTACTACGGAGGCGGAACCGTGCGACGACCTCCCTTGAAGGGTCGCCCCAAGGACGTGGCCCAACCGGGACTGGCCACACTCCGCCGCGACGGGTTCACCTCCATCAGCCTCGACGATCCCCGACAAGCGGGATCGCTGGTGACCATCCCGTTCCGGCTCCCACCGCATCCCTCGAGCCTGCAGGTCAACACGAATTGTCCCCCCCGGTCTCGGCTGCGTGCCGAGTTGATCGATCACGGCTCCGGCACACCACTGCCCGGTTTTTCGATCGCCGATTGCCAACCGATCACCGGCAATCAACTCGACCACACCGTCAGTTGGAACCCCACCGACACGCTGCCGCGGACAACCGGGCTGGTCCAACTGAGGTGGGAACTGCAGGCCGCCGGGACTTCACCGAAACTGCACGCGTTCTGGTTCCGCCCGCACCGCTGAGCAGCCCGACCTCCCCGACCTCTCGCTAGAGCAGGCCATCGATCGGCCGACCGCGATAGAGGTGATACGGTCGCCCGTCGGCGTCATGGAAGTTGGTGTCCGGGCCGATGCCCAGGGCCGAGAAGATCGTCGCCGCCAGGTCCGACGGCGTGTAGGCCTCGCCGGTGGGCACTCCCCCATGAGCATCAGTCCGACCGATGATCTGACCCGGCTGGATGCCACCACCGGCCAGGAAGCAGGGGAACACGTCGCCCCAGTGGTGACGACCCGGAGTGAACTTCTCGCCCGAGGCATTCTTGCCGTTGGGAGTGATCGGCGAGATCCTCGGAGTGCGGCCCATCTCGCCACACATCACGACCAGGGTCTCGTCGAGCAACCCACGGTCCTCGAGATCGTCGAGGAAGCCGCTGAGGCAGTGGTCGATCGAGGGGAGCAGTTTGCCCTTGAGGTCTCGGAAGGCGTTCTGGTGAGTGTCCCAGCCTCGCAGGTTGATCTGTACCATCCGCACGCCCGCCTCGACCAGACGACGAGCGACCAGGAACCCCTGGCCCCACTCTTCCCGACCGTACTGGTCACGGATCTTCTCGGATTCCAGGGCCAGGTCAAACGGGTTGTCTCCACCGCGGCGGGCGGTCAACAGCAGCCGTAGAGCCTGCTGCCGCCAGGCGTCCCACGCCGCCAGCCGAGCCTCACCCGCACGGCTCTCGCTGCCCCGTCTCAGAGATTCGAGTCCGGCCAATAGAGTCCGGCGGTTCTGCAGGCGAGGAATCGACAATCCCCCGTCCGACTCGATCTGTGGCAGGTGGAATGACGGATCGCGGCAACTGGTGTTGTCCCACCAGGCCTTCGGCCCGGGACCCGCCGCCCGAGCCGGATCGTTGGGGTCATCGTGGCTGTAGCAGTTCGGACAACTGCCGCCGGCATCCGGCGAATTGCACTTGGGGGCCAGGTCGACTCCCCAGCGTGCGTAGCGAGGTCCCAGCAGCCCCGGGCCTCGTCCGGGATAACGCATCCGCTTGGCTCGAGGAATCTCGATCACCGACGGCAACCCCACGCTCTCATCCGGTGGTGCCGCATAGGCGATCAACGAAGCGAATGACGGCCACTCGAACCGACCCGGACGAGGCTTTGAGATCGTCGCGTTCGAGTCGCCCGGCGGCAAAGCGGTCGTCCCGCTGTGCAGCAGGTACGTGCAACTGTTGTGCTCGTTGCGGAACTGGCGTCCCGCGATGTGATGCATCGTGCGGACGATCGAGAATCGGTCGAGACGCTGCGAGAGCCGGGGCAGGTGCTCGCAGAAACGAACACCCGGCACCCGGGTCGCCGTGGTGCCGTACTCGCCGCGAATGCTGTCCGGAGCATCGGGCTTGGGGTCGAATGTCTCGTGCTGAGACGGTCCGCCGGCCTGGAAGATGAAGACCACCGACTTGGCGGTCCCCGGCCGCGTTGGCACCACCGCCTGAGATTCCATCCGCAGCAGGTCGCCCAAACCCGCACCGAACAAGCCGAGGCTCCCGACCTGCAACAGCTCACGCCGTCCCAGCATCGCGTGGTCACTCGGCTGACAACCGTGTCGCGGCATCCTCATCGTCTCCGACAACTGGCTTCGTTCCGCGCCATCTATTGTATCGACCCGTCCGGTATCACAAGCCCATTTCTGTTTGACTCACGTGCACTGCTCTCAGGTTATACTCCACCGTCAAGGCTCTGACCCCATTTCCTGAAGCTGTGAAAGACACGCCATGAGCGTTGCCGAACCCGTCATCCCCGCATCGCTGGCTGATTGCCGTGTGACTCCCCAGGAATGGGAACTCCGCGGACGACTGGCGTCGGCCTATCACGTGGTCGAACACCTGGGTTGGACCGAATCGATCTACGGTCACATCACGCTGAAGGTGCCCGGTCCGGAGCGTCATTTCCTGATCAACCCCTATGGGTTGCGGTACGACGAGGTGACCGCCGAGAACCTGGTGAAGATCGACCTCGACGGCCAACCGGTTGGCCCCTCCACGCACCCGGTCAATGTCGCTGGCTACGTCATCCACAGCGCGGTCCACGGAGCACGTCCCGACCTGGCCTGCGTCTTTCACACTCACACCACCGCCGGCATGGCCGTCGCCGCTTCTGCCCACGGCCTGCTGCCCATCAGCATCCACGCCAGCGGCTTCTACGACCGCATCGGCTATCACGACTACGAAGGACCCAGCCTCGACGGCAACGAAAAGACTCGACTGGTCGAATCACTGGGTGAGCACAGGGTGCTGATCCTGAACAACCACGGGCTGCTGGCCGCAGGCACAACGCTCGAAGAGGCATTCATCACGATGTTCCGGCTGCAGCGGGCCTGCGAGATCCAGGTCGCGGCCCAGGCCGGGGGAACCGAATTGCTGATCCCCGACGATGCGACCTGTCGCGCCGCCGCCGAAATGGTCGACCAGTTCCTGGCCGGCAACGACGGCAAGGGAGTCGGAGAACTGGAATTCGACGCCTGGGTGCGGCTGGTCGAGGGACTCCAGGAGCCCGGCGGCTAGCGACCCGGAATCCTGGCTTCCATCAGCCCGACCGCGCTGGCCGCATGCTTGCGACCCGGCAACGCCTCGTTCCCCTCGGCGGCGTACCAGACCCGCACACGGTCCCCCAGCACGACCAGCTTGGTCGGATGCACCGAGTGGTTGTTGCCCTTCTTGCCGTCGGCGGATCCAAAGTTGCCGGCCGGAGCCGGGCCCAGGACCGGACGTCCCTCGCGGGCCGGCTTCCAGTGCAGGCCGTCGTCGCTGGATGCAGCAAACATCGTCCACAACGACCCGCCGGTCTTCACCTCCACAATCGTGTTGTAGTACATCACGTACCGCTTGCCATCGAAGTACACCGACGGACCCAGTTGCTTGGGACCGGCCAGCCCCGTCAGCGAACGGCCTCGGTTCCCCTTGCTCCAGCGAATTCCGTCGCGACTCGTCGCCAGGCCGATCGTGTGCTTGCCGTTGTAGGCTCCGTACCACATCACGAACGCGCCACTATGGCGGATGATGTGACAACCGGTCGCCTGGACCGAATCGATCGAACCCCTGGGTCCGACTTTCATCACCGGCCGACCGTTGTTGGCCCGCTTCCACGTGATCCCGTCCCGGCTGGTCGCCAGGCCGATCTGCTCGACCCGCACATGAGCCGGACCCTCGCCGATGTCCTTGCCCGCCCGGCCATCAATTCCTCCGTACCACATCATGAACACGCCATCCACGCGCAGCACAAAGGGATGAGCAATGCCACAGTCGTCAAACGAGCCGTCAGGGCCGTAGTCCAGCACGGGCTTGCCGCGATTGGCCACTTCCCATTTCAGCCCGTCTCGGCTGGTGGCCAGCCCGATCCGCTCATCAAACCCGTAGGGGATCTTCGGGTCGCTGGTCCGGGCCATCCCCACGTACCACATTCGGTACGTCGTTCCATCGAAATGGACCGTGGGTGAGCCGAGCGTGTGATTGGCCCACTTGGACTTCAGGTCGGGAAACACGGCGGACCCGCCGTGCCCAGTCCCGATCACGCGACCGAACTCCAGCTTCAGAAGGGTGTCGACAGTGGCCGTCGGCCGATCGGCCGATTCCAAGGACGATGCCGGGACTCCGGCGAGCAACCCGGCGAAACCGACGAGTGCAACGGACAGCAGGATGCGGCGTGTCATCGGGATTCTCGATCTGGTGACTCTGTGGTCTGGACCGGCCGCAGGTCGCGCTGACGCGGATTCACAATTCTGGCAACCGGGACGCAGCCAGTATATCCTGCAAGCTGTCGGCGATGCTGCAGGCAGCCCGGCCGTCTCGCCGTGACGCATGAACCACACACCCCGAACAAGCCTGCACCATGCCCCGACAGATCGCACTGCACCTGCTTGCCCTGGTCGCAGTGCTCGGCCACAGCACCGCCGATGCCCAGCACAGCCCGGCCAAGAACCTGATCTCATCCGGGGGTTTTGAGGGCCCGATCGCGAACTTCCCCAAGTGGCATACCAAGGACCAGCAATTTGAAAACGACGGCTGCATCTACTGCGGTCCGACCACCGAAATGGCCTTCCGCGGAAAGCAGTCGTGCGAGATCCAGACCACCGGCACCCGCGGCGATTGCCTGAGGTACGTCTGCACCAACATTCAGCCGGGCAAGGCCTATCGCTACGAGTTCCACTACCAGATCAAGTCCAGCGGCATCTACATCTCCTCCGAAGGCGGACTGCCGCAGTTCTTTCGACTGGAAGGTCCCACCAAAGAATGGAAGAAGTTCTCAGTCGTCTTCGTGGCCGATGAGACCCGCTACGTGGCGACGATCGGCCGCTTCCGACGTCAGAAGCCCAACCTGATCTACATCGACGACATCAAGCTGCTCGAGCTGCCGAAGCTGCCCGTGGAGTTCACTCCCCGGCCATTCCGCATCGCGAAGCTGCCCCTACGGCCCCACCGGCCCGCGCGGCACACCACGCTGCTGGCTCACTTCGACGAGATCGTCAGCCTCGACGATCGCCGCCCGCGAGGGCAAGGTCTACTACCTCGACGACCCCAAACAGTCGCAGGCCTACCAGGACGCCGGAGGCGGCTCGAGCGGGTACTGGAAACGCGGAGCCATGAGCGTCAAAGACATCGACCTGATGAAACGGACACTGGAAGCAGCTCGGCTTGGCGAGTTCCTGCCGACGATCCGACGACTGAAGAACCGCACGCAGGTGATCAACGTTTTGAAACATGAGATGGCCAACACCGAGTACATCCGCGACGTGGACCTGATGGCCCGGCGGAGATGGATTCCCGAGGAAGGGCTCTGGTTGAGTACGGCCAACAAATTCGACGCCGGCCCCGCCTTCAGCCCCTGCCAGGAGCGAACTGTGCGATTCACCCTCCGAGTCTGCCACGTGGCACGGGCGGCACTGGGTGAGGTGCCACTCGAGCAACTCTTTCCACTGGGCGGCCGGATCATGGACCACCGCTACCACGTCGTCCCCAAGCCGGCCGAGTTCTTCAACACTCCGCTGCAGAAGCGGTCCGACTAGCGGTAGTCGGCTCCGGTCAGACTCTCGAGCACCGACTGCTGCCACGCGCGGAGCTTCCGCTGCATCGACCGCACCACCGCCGGCTCGGATGACACCAGGCTCTGCTTCTCGGCCGGGTCCTTCCGCACGTCGTACAACTCGCTCGTATCCGGCTTCCCCTTGCGACTGCGGACGATCAGCTTGTACCGGGTCTCCAGCAACACCCTCGCACCACCGAAATCCTGCTCGCGGATCTTCGGGTGATGGAAATTGGTGAAGTTGCGGGTGTATCGACCGCCGAGCATCTTCACCAGCGGAGTGGTCCCCTGTTGCAGCTCAGCGGCGATGTAGGGCCTGGCCCGTCCGATGTTGCCCTGGTTGAAACTCCAGAAACCAATCGGCTTGCCCCGTTTGGTCATGTTCCCCTCGATCA
>CAUZRQ010000233.1:0-6976 GCA_963582065.1 Planctomycetota bacterium
TCGGGCTTGCCGATGTAGTCCTTCATGAACTCCGGCTCGCACAGCAACACGCTCTCGACCGTGTGAGTCGTCAGGAAACCGTCCTGCACGCTCATGAACGGAACCTGAGACGCCTCGGCCGCGCGGCGTGAGATCAGGCACATGTCGCCGGCCTCCTGGGCATTCCGAGCGAACAGGATACCCCAGTTGCAGTCGGCAACAGCCATCACGTCATCATGGCCGGCGTGAACATTCAGGCTCTGACTGGTCAGGGCCCGGGCACCGATATTGAAGACCACCGGCAACCGCTTACCGGCAATCGTGTACAGGACCTCCTTCATCAACACCAGGCCCTGTCCGGAGGTGAAGTTGGTGACACGACCGCCGGCCGCCGCAAACCCCTCGCAGAAGGTCGCCGACGAGTGCTCGCTCTCGGGCTCAACAAACACCAGTTGATCGCCCCACAGGTTGGGGATGCCGTTCTGAACCGCGGCGTTGAATCCGCTTCCCATCGTCGTCGAACTGGTGATCGGGAACGCCCCCGACCCCTGGCAGATCCGGGTCTCCGCCCACACCACCGCCTCGGCCCCGTCACAGGTCACCGGAATTCCCGGATACTGGAACTTCTCCTCCGCCGCGTCGGATGCCGGAGTCTGTGTGCCGTCGAGAGTTCCTGTCGCCATCGGGTCACCACTTGCGTGCAGCCGGACCAACACCCCGGTCGACCGCCCGAATCTGCGGCAGACCTGAGAAAAATGTATTATGGCAGGTGGCACGACTTGCAGCAATCCCCATCGCTGAACCGCCCCTGTAAGACCCCGTAAACAACGGGCGGGGCTTGCTCGCCCCCCCATCCCCCCTTCAGAATCACAACGGAAACTCTCGCCACGCCGGTCCCCAAGTCCGTAATATCGAATCCCCCATCATGCCCCCTCGAGTAGCCACTATCGATGTCCTGCTCGACCAACACCAGATGACCGTCGAAGATCTCTCTGAACAGGCCGTCATGACGTTCGACCGCGCCGAGGCCATTGCACTCGGACGCTGGACCCCGGCACCGGCCGAACGACGACGGATCGCTCAGGCCTTCGGGGTTCCAGTCGAGGACATCAGCTGGGGGCACACGATGGACCCCCGCAATGTCCGCTACCGTCAATTCGGACTTCAGGAGGAAATCTAATGGCCACTCGCAGCGTGGCGGAACTGTGTGAAGAACAATCGCTGACGGCCGATGAACTGACCGAACGGAGCGGCCTGGAACCACATCGGGTGCTTGCCATTATTCTCGGCCGATGGACGCCGTCACCGGCAGAACGCAAGGCCATCGCCGACGTCCTCGAGGTCGGACTCGACGACATCACCTGGGGACACAAGACGCCGATCCAGCACATCTACGGCCACGGCCCTGGTTGAACGCGGCCTGCCGCTACATCACCCGATCGACGCCCCAGGCGTACCGCTTTCCGGTCGGAAATTCCTTGTACTCACGGGAAAACGGATTCCCGATACTGTCCTTGCGGTACACCGCGTTGACCGCATCCAGCAACTCGGTGATCTCTTCCGATTCGTATCCGACGCCACACACCTCGAACCAATCGTCGTTGACGTCGAAGACTCCCAGACGATCCGGCCAGACGTGGACCTTTCTCGGGATACTCAATTCGGACCGAATCCGCTTCAGAAACACCAGTGCGTCCTCGAGTGTCCCGGTCGAAAATTCGTGACTCGCCATGGGCTCGGGCATCCCTCACACCTCCCACGCGACTTGACGCTGGCCGAGTTTTTGACTAATCAAAACCTTGGTCGCGGCGTTTGCTTGTCCGGTTCACAGCGGATCGCAGATGTCGCCGGCAAACTCCCACTTCCAGCCTGATCATGGCCCGAGGAGTCCCCATGTCAACCCGTCGTCTGTTCTGCTCGGCCATACTCACGCTGTGTTCCCCAGTGGTCTTCGGCTGCAACGGCACCGCCGAAGGTGTTGCCCCGGACGAGCCGCCACCGAACACGGCAACCTCGGCTGCCAGGCCGCCTTACAAGATTGTCACGACCTGCGGGATGGTCACCGACATCGTCCGGACGATCGCCGGCGACCGGGCCACCGTTGACGGTCTGATGGGCGAACGCGTCGATCCTCACATGTACAAGCCGACCCGCAACGACCAGAAGAAGCTCCTGAGAGCCGACATCATCTTCTACTCGGGCCTGATGCTGGAGGGTCGGATGAGCGACACATTCACCCGTGCCGGCCGCGGCGGCAAGCCGGTCTATGCCGTCACCGAGCAGATTGGCCACGACTATCTCCGCGAGCCACCCGAGTTCCAGGGTCACTGGGATCCTCACGTCTGGATGGACATCGCTGCCTGGAGCCAATGCGTCGACGTCGTCACTGCCGCCCTGGCCGATTTCGACGAGGCCCACACCGACGCCTACAACAGGCGGTCGACCGCCTACCAGGCCCAGTTGCGTGAGATGGACGAATACGTCCGCAAGACGATCGCGACAATCCCAAGGGAGCGGAGATGGCTGATCACCGCCCACGACGCTTTCGGCTATTTCTCGCGGGCCTACGACATCCCGGTCAAGAGCGTCCAGGGAATCTCGACCGCATCCGAGGCGGCCGTTGACGACATCAACCAACTCGTCGCGTTCATCGTCGAGAAGAAAATCACCGCGATCTTCATCGAATCCAGCGTCAACCCGAAGAACATCCAGGCCATCATCGAGGGTTGCCAGCAGAAGCGATTTGAGGTCCGCATCGGCGGCGAGTTGTTCACCGACGCGATGGGGGCTTCCGGATCCTACACCGGGACCTACCTGGGAATGATGGACCACAACGCCACGACGATTGCGCGTGCCCTGGGCGGTGAAGCGCCCGAAAACGGGAAGGCCGGAAAGCTCCGTCCTCGGGTTTCGTCCGAGTGACCGTCGAGTCCGGACCCCATCCAGCCGACACGCCCCGGGGAGCATCCAAATGACCGACGCACCGACGCCCGGGACTCCGCCCGCCAACATGCCAGGGACAGCCCCGGACGACCACGCCAAGCACCCCATTTCGGCTCCGCTGGCGATACACGACATGACAGTCGCCTATCACAGGCGGCCGGTCCTTTGGGACATCGATTACGACGCACCACCCGGAAAATTGACTGCGATCGTGGGCCCCAACGGTTCGGGAAAGACAACCCTGATCAAGGCGGCCGTCGACCTCGTCCCCCGCGCTTCCGGTGACGTCCATTTCTTCGGTTCGCCCTACAACAAGGTTCGCCACCGCGTGGGTTACGTACCCCAGCGGGGCAGTGTCGACTGGGACTTCCCTGTCAATGCGCTCGACGTGGTCGTCATGGGGCTCTACAAGCAGATCGGCTGGCTGCGGCCGGTCACGCGGCGTTACCGTGACCAGGCCATGCACTACCTCGAACGGGTGGGCATGTCCGAATACGCCGGCCGCCAGATCAGCCAGCTCTCCGGTGGTCAACAACAGCGGGTCTTCCTGGCCCGCGCCCTGTCGCAGCAGGCGGACGTTTACCTGATGGACGAGCCTTTCGTCGGTGTCGACGCTGCCACCGAGCGGGCCATCGTCGTGATCCTCCAGGAACTTCGTGCGGCAGGAAAGACGGCGCTGGTCGTCCACCACGATCTGCAGACCGTGCCGGAGTATTTCGACCACGTGCTGTTGCTGAACATGCGGATGGTGGCCACCGGTCCGATCGCAGACGTGTTCACACCCGAGAACCTCCGTGCCACCTACGGCGGCAAACTCGCACTGCTCGACCAGGTCGGCCACCGCATGACGCTCCAACAGGGACGATCATGAGTCCAGCGCACCGCTCGGCCCCCGGCCCCCCGTCACCCGTGCGCCGACGCCGATGGCTGCCTGCGGCGCTGCTGCTTTTGCTGGCGACGCCCGTCTGGGCCTCCGCAGGCCGGCAACCACACGGCCACGATCACGGGAACACCCCGAACGTCACCGACCGCACCTCCGGCACGAGCCTCTCGGACACCCGCATCCGATGGCCCGGCTGGCGGAAGGTTGTCGACACCCTTTTGATGAGGCAATACAACACGAGAACCGTCCTGCTGGGCACCATCCTGCTGGGCATCGGTGCGGGGACCGTTGGCACCTTCATGTTGCTGCGGAAGAGGTCCCTGGTCGGCGACGTGGTCAGCCACGCCTCGCTGCCGGGCATCGCCCTGGCCTTCCTCTGCGTCGAACTGGCACAACCGGGCAAGGGACGGTCGCTGCCGACGCTCCTGCTGGGAGCACTCCTGGCCGGATTGACCGGAGTCCTGTGCACGATCGGTATCCGGCGATTCAGCCGCATCAAGGAAGACACCGCCATGGCAATCGTGCTCAGCGTCTTCTTCGGCATCGGCATCGCGTTGTTCACTGTCATCCAAAAACTCCCCACCGGGCAGGTCGCCGGCTTGCAGCAGTTCATCTACGGACAGACAGCCTCGATGACCTCGGCCGACGTCCGCCTGATCGGCATGGTCTCGATCCTGGTCATCGCCGTCTCCTGTGCCCTGTTCAAGGAATTCGGCCTTCTGTGTTTCGACGAAGAATTCGCACGCAGCCACGGCTGGCCCACTGTGTGGCTCGACCTCGTGCTGATGGCCCTGGTCGTGTGCATCGCCATCACCGGCCTGCAGAGTGTGGGCCTGCTCCTGGTGGTGGCCATGTTGATCATCCCGCCCGCCGCTGCGAGGTTCTGGACGGAACGTCTCGGGACCATGACCGTCATCGCCGCCGTTCTGGGAGGACTTTCGGCCTGGCTGGGCGGTATCGTCAGTTCGCTTTTTGCACGTTTCTCAGCCGGTGCAGTCATCGTCCTCGCCGGCACGCTGTTCTTCATGGTCAGCCTCACACTGGGCACCCGGCGGGGGCTGGCACCCAGGCTCCTGAGGCAATGGTCCAACAACCGTCGTATCGGTCGTCACGACCTGTTGAGAACGCTCTACGAGATGCTCGAATCGCAACTGGACACTTTCCCGGCCGACTCATCCGTCGACCCGCTCTGCCTCACACGTTTGACCAGTGACGAGATCCTCTCCCGACGCAGCTGGTCTCGTTCCCGCCTCGCAGGACTCCTCAACAACGCCGTCGGTGACGGCCTGCTCGATGCCAGCGACGGCGGCTGGAAAATGACGGCGACCGGAGCCGAAGAAGCGAGACTGGTGGCCCGAAATCACCGCCTCTGGGAGACCTACCTGATCCTCCATGCCGACATCGCTCCGAACCACGTCGACCGCGATGCCGACTTGATCGAGCATGTCCTGGAACCCGACCTCATTTCACAGCTCCTCGAAGCCGTCTCCGAACGCTACCCCCAGATGGAAATGCCGCCGAGCCCGCATCCACTGGAACCGGGAACCTGATTCCCACAGGCACTCTCATGCTCGCAGTCACCGACATCCTCACCTTCGTTTTCAGCTCGTTGATCGACGACTGGTTCGAGTTGGACACGTGGATCGTCATTACGGCTGCGCTGGCCGCCATGGCCTGCGCCATTCCCGGCAGTTTTCTTGTCCTCCGACGGCAGAGCATGATGGGGGACGCCCTGACCCACACTGTCCTCCCGGGAATCGTCGCCGCATTCCTTCTGTCCCATTACCTCAAGTCCGCCGGATGGATTGCCACCGACCCCTCCGACCCCCACCAGGCGTTCGACGCGACCAGCTACACGTTCATGTTCGCCGGGGCAATGCTGACAGGCGTCCTGACCGCCGTTCTGACCGAATGGATCAGTCGGCAGGGGCGTGTTGAGAATTCTGCGGCGTTGGGCGTTGTGTACACCTCACTGTTCGCTGTCGGACTTCTGACCATTCGGCTCGCAGCCGACAATGTGCACATCGATCCCGATTGCGTTCTCTACGGAAACCTCGAGTCCGTGTGGACCGGACCGGGCGAGATCCCGCGGGCCGCCTGGGTCAGTGGCGGCACGTTGCTGTTCAACGTGATCCTGGTGACCTGTTTCTTCAAGGAGTTGCGCATCAGCACCTTCGACCCGGCACTGGCCACCTCGCTGGGCATCAACGCCACACTGATCCACTACGCGCTGATGGCTGTGACCGCCGCCACGGCCGTTGCAGCTTTCGAAAGCGTCGGCAACATCCTCGTGATCGCCATGCTGATCGTGCCGGCGGCGACCGCCCACCTGCTGACCGACCGACTCTGGTTGATGCTCGTGCTGGCGGCGCTCATCGGAGCCGCCAGTGCGGCAATCGGTCACGCGATGGCCCTGGTCCTGCCCCCGCTGCTGTTGGCCCCCTTTGCCGACCAACCACTGCTCTCGGGGGTCCCAATCGACTCGCTCGATGCCAGCACCTCGGGAATGATGGCCGCCACCGCGGGTGGAATCTTCATCCTCGCGCTGTTGCTCGGGCCCCGTCACGGCATAGTGCTGCGGATGATTTACCGCCTGCGGCTGGCAATTCGCATTGCCGCTGAGGATCTGCTCGGGACGCTCTATCGCCAGGACGAAACGTCGCCGCGCACCGGTCCGACCGTCGATCACAAGTCGCTCGTCCAGCGGTTCGCCACCTGGAGACTCAGGCGACACCAACTGGTCACCGGCTCATCCGGACATCCCGTGCTCACCGAGGCCGGCCGGCACGCCGCCCGAAAACTGATCCGAGCCCACCGATTGTGGGAGAGCTACATGGATCGCCACTTCGACGTCCCCGCCGACCATCTTCACGAAACCGCTCACCGGGTCGAACATTATCTCGACCCCGAACTCCGAGACCAACTCGCCCACGAACTCGACACGCCGGGCACCGATCCACACGGGCGTGAAATCCCCGATGATTAGCGGGCCGGCCGGCCCCGGTCCGTCTCACTTTCGCACGAATCGCCGCCCCTTGAGTTCAAATCGGGGCAATTGTCCCGGCTCCACCGCGGACACCTCGGCCTGAAAATTGAAAGTCGATCGGATTCCGGCTTCGACGCCGGCGATCACCTCGTCGACGGCTGCGCCGGCCACCGGTTCGATTTCCA
>CAUZRQ010000234.1:0-6952 GCA_963582065.1 Planctomycetota bacterium
CCGGCCAGGAACAACGACTGGTCGTGGTCCTCGGCCGGTAAATCCAGTGCGGCTCCCGGCGCCAGCCGGACCATCCGCGCGGCCACGTCCCGGCCCGTATCGATCGGATCAGTCAGGTTGACCACGTCGGCTGATTCTCCCAGGGGCACCACCTGAGCCTCGGCGTGAACCACCAGGCTCTCGGGCACATTCTCATCCGTCGACGAGCAATCCACCACCGGCCAACCCTCGTCAAAGAACTCCCGCTCGGGGGTCCCGGTCGGGAACACGGTGTGCATGATCGCCGACTGGTCCGATTCGTTTCTCAAACCGTGAGCCGCATCGGCTGGGACGTGGATCGCGTCGAACGCGTTCATCTGGTAACGACGACCGACGACGTAAACATCGGCCTGGCCGGCCACACAGATGATCAACTCGCCGGTCGGGTGAGTGTGATAGGGGAGTCCGCCTCCGGGCGAGACGGTTGCCGAGCCGCTGTTGAGGCCTGGTGAGCCGAGCTCGGTCGAGAGATACCCTCGGATCTCGAATCCCTCGGCCAGCACCTTCCCCTCGATTCCTCCCGGTGTCATGAAGGCAACCGTTGCACCATCCTGTCCGTCAGCCATGCCTCAGTATCCTCGTCCCTCGACCAGGTTCCCAATCGGGGGTGAAACCTCGGTCTCTTGCAGCAGCAGCATTCAACCGGCACCCTGTAGAATCGTCCACCCTGGACACTACCCAAGACCGGATCCACTCCCCGTGACCACCCATTCATCCGACCTCGGCTCACAAGACGACCAGCAGGTGATGTCCAGGTTCCGTTACGCGCAGGAACTCAGACGCACCATCCGGTTCTTCGGCTCTTTCGCCGTGGCCTTCTCATTCATCTCTATTACAACCGGCATCTTCGAAAATTATAAGTCACTGCTGGCCGACTCGGGCCCGATCGGCATCTGGACCTGGCCCCTGGTCACCTGCGGCCAGCTGCTGGTGGCGCTGGTCTTCGCCGAACTCGCCTCGAGGATCCCGCTCTCCGGTTACAGCTACCAGTGGCTCACCCGCCTGGCCGGGCCCGCCTGGGGCTGGCTGGTCGGCTGGACTTCAGTCTGCTTCCTGGTGATCGTCGTCCCGACCGTCGACCACGTCATCGCCCGCATCGCCGGCCACGTCTTCGACATTCCCACCTCGTCCCACTGGCTCAAGGGGATCGTCATCGGGGTGATCACCCTCCAGGCGCTCATCCACATCTCGGGTGTCCGGCTGGCCAACGCCATCAACTCGGTGGCCGTCTTCACCGAGGTGGTCGGCATGGTCGGGCTCGTCCTCGTCTTCGGCGGAATCGCACTCTCCGGTTCGCCCGATCCCCATCTCCTGGCACAATCCAGCACGATGCCGGAGGCCGGGACTGGGATGACGGCCTGGCTGATGGGCTGCCTGATGGGTGGCTACACGCTGGTCGGTTTCGAATCGGCCGCCAATCTCTCAGAAGAAACCGTCGACGCGGCCACCACGGTCCCCAGGTCGATCATCTGGTCGGTCGTGGTCAGCGGAGGAGTCGGGACGCTGTTCCTGGTCGTCATCACGCTCGGCATCAACGACCTCGAGGCGGTCACCGCATCGCACTACCCCCTACCATTGATCATCGAGTCGCACCTCGGCCAAGGGGTCGCACGGGC
The DNA here is from genome assembly GCA_963582065.1 of Planctomycetota bacterium. Lineage (GTDB taxonomy): Bacteria > Planctomycetota > Planctomycetia > Planctomycetales > Planctomycetaceae > UBA8437. Next base: position 1,656 of record CAUZRQ010000234.1, read on the forward strand.
TTTCTTCGGACTGGTCGTCGTGTCGGTGTTTGCCTGCGGCCTGATCATCATGGCCTCCGGATCACGGCTCGTGTACGCCATGTCCCGCGACGGACTCTTTCCCGCCTCCAGGCTGTTTCGACAAGTGTCCCCTCGGACCGCCGTGCCGATCCCGGCCGTCCTGATGTTCCTGGTCCTGGGCGTCCTGGCAACCCTCTTCAACGACTCGATCCAGCAACTGGTCCTGGCCGCCGCCGTGCTGCCCGCCATGATCTACCTGGTCACAGTGATCGCCTACCTGGTACGCCGCCGAAGACTCACCTCGCAGTTCGGCACCTTCACGCTCGGACGACTCGGAACCCCGATCGCCTGCGCAGCCGCCTGCTGGCTGGTGGCGATGATCGCCATCCTGTCGATCCCCGAGTCGTTCCGCGGGCCGTCGCTGATCTCGCTGGGCCTGGCCGCCGCGGGACTGATCCCCTGGTTCTGCTGGTTCCGCGGCCGGGTCGATTCCGGCGACGCGGGACCGGACGTCAAGTCATGATCTCGGTGATCGGACGGCCGTAGTCCACGTCCAGCCGCTTGCGGCCGGGGATGTCCAGCCGACGTGAGTCCAGGCCCAAAAGGTGCAGCACCGTGGCGTGCAGGTCGGTCACGTAGTGAGGATGCTCGATGGCGTGGAACCCCAACTCGTCGGTCCGCCCGTGGATCACGCCCCGCTTCACACCCGCACCGGCCAGCCAGACGGTGAACCCATGAGGGTGGTGGTCGCGGCCGGTGAACTTCTGATTCGTGTCTCGCACCTCCAGCCCCGGCGTCCGACCGAATTCGGTGCAGCAGACCACCAGCGTGTCGTCCCACAGGCCCCGCTGCTTCAGGTCCTTCAGCAGACCGGCGATCGGGCGGTCGACCCGGGCACACGAGCGGGCGTGCAGTTCCTGCAGCTTGTTATGAGAGTCCCACTCGCCGTAATCACTCAGGTAGACCAGCGAATACCTCACACCCCGCTCGGCCAGGCGACGCGCCGCCAGCAGTCGCCGGCCATAGACCGCAGTCGTCTTGTTGTCGATGCCGTACAGCTTCTGAGTCGCCGGGGTCTCCTCGGCCAGGTTGACCGCCTCGGGAACCGACCTCTGCATCCGGTAGGCCAGCTCGTAGGACTTGATCCGGGCCCGCACTTCGGCGTCCTCGGGATACTCGACCGCCGTCAACCGGTTCAGGCGATTGATGAAATCAAACTGGTTCCGCTGTTCGGCCGCCAGCACGCCCGGCCGCCTGCGGCCAAACGGCAACGGGTCGCCCGGATCCAGCGACAGTTCGACTCCCGAATGAGCCGGACCCAGGTAGTTCGCGTCGAAGTTCCAGCGAACTCTCGTGTCCTTGTACTTGCCCAGGAATACGAACGACGGCAGGTTCTCGTTGCCGGTCCCCAGGCCGTAGTGGATCCATGATCCCAGCACCGGCTCGGGAGGATCCAGCTTGTGACGTCCGTGGTGCATCTGAAACTCGGCGTTGTGATCGTTGTCGGTCGTGTACATCGACCGCACGAACGCCATGTCATCCACGCAGGTGGCCAGTTCCGGCCACCAGTCGGTCATGCCGATTCCCAGTTGCCCATAGCGCCGGAACCCGACCTGCATCGGAAAGATCTGGGCGTGCGGTCGCGGCCCGCCGATCACGTCCCGCGATCGCAACTCGAACAGAGGGTTCTTCAGAGGGTTGGGCAGCGGAGTCTGCTCGTAAGTCTTGCCGGCGTACTTGTTGAGCGCCGGTTTTGGATCCCATGTCTCCATCTGGCTGTAGCCGCCGGAGAGGAAAATCCAGATGACGTTCTTGGCCCGGGGGAGATGATGAGGTCGACCGTCGGGGACGACGTGCTGCCTGGCGTGAGGATCCTCGTCGGCGGCAAAACCATCGCGATGCAGCATCGCGCCCAGCGCCAGGCCGGTGAAGCCCAGGCCCACGTCCGCGAGGAATTCACGACGGGGTCCGCAGCAGACGGCACCCTCAGCAGCGGCAGACCGGAAATCGCTCATGGCTTCATTCTAAACAACGGTTCAGCGGATCGTCAGGAAATCGGTATGACTGAACAGGGCCTGCACCAGGCTCTCACGCGACCGCTGGCCATGGTCGGTCGAGGGTGCCACCGCCACCTGCTTGGGATCGACGGCCAACTCGGCCGGCTTCGCCCCGGAAAAGACCTCGGCCTGCTGGGCCAGGAACTCGAGGCTCGCAGCCCGCTCGGCCGACGTCGGCTCGCGGGCCAGCACCTGGCGGAATGCCGCCAGCACGAACGCGGTGTCGTCAATCGGCGTGACCGCCAGCCGCCCGGCCAGTAATCGTCCCTGCCTGAGTGCCAGTTCGCTGTTGACCATCGCCAGGGCCTGCTGCGGCCTCACACTGCGGGTCCGGCGATAACAATCACAGGGATCGGCCGCGTCGAAGAGATCCAGGAACGACATGCGGCCCTCGCCGTGATGATCGAAGTAGACGCTCCGCCGCGGAGTGGTCAGGCCCAGCGGTTGAGCAATCTCGCGGCCACCGATCCGGGCGTCCAGGCTACCGGCGACCCGCAGCACGCTGTCACGGACTACCTCGGCCTCCATCCGCGACGGCGAAAAACGCCACAACGCCCTGTTGTCGGGATCAATCGCGAAGTTCGGATGGTCGGTCGCCCCGGTCCGGGACGTCGTGCGGTAGGTGCGACTGGTCACGATCAGGCGATGGATCGGCTTCATCCGCCAGTCCCGGTCCATCAACTCGACGGCCAACCAGTCGAGCAGGGCGGGATGAGTTGGCCGGTCGCCGTTGATACCAAGGTTTTCGGCCGAGGCCACGATCGGCCGGCCGAAATGACGACCCCAGATGTGATTGACCGCCACGCGGGCGGTCAGAGGATTCTCGCGGCGCACGATCCAGCGGGCCAACACCGTGCGGCGGCCGGTGCTCGTCTTTGCGTACTGGTGTGAGAACAGGGTGTAGTTGGTCGCACCGCTGCCGACGGCCTTTTTCAACGCCGCCAGGGCCTTCGCCACCGAGGCACTCGTCGTGGTCACGGCCTTTTGAGCCGTCGCCAACGCCGTGGCCAGCTTCTTGTCCGACGGCTTGGCAGCCTGGGCATGGCCGGCGGCAACCACGCCCCTGCGGGCTCGAGCCGCCTCGACCCGCGCCGCTGCAACAGTTGCCTCGTGTTCGGTCCGCACCGCCTGCCGTGCTGCGGAGTCGGCGTCACCGGCCAGGCCCAGGTACCGCACGTCATCGGCATGGATCCTCGCCTCGACCGCCGCCACCTTCAACACCGCCGCCTGAACGTTCGCCTCGTCGACCACCAGCGACAGGCGGATCTGCTCGAGCTTTCGGCGAGCCGGCTCCGACGCGTTCTTCTCGATCAACTCGGCCTGTGCCTCGGAGACCAGCCCCCGGGCCGACGACAAAATGCTCTGCTTGCCGGCCAGGTCCTTCCCGGCCGCTCGTCGCGCCTCGTCTCGCACAAAGTCCTTCAAGCCGGGGTACCAGGCCCGAGCGGGCAGTTGGATCGGTTCGACCTTCCAGTCCGCAGCACCCAGGAACCCGGGACCACCCGGAGCCACCGGCGGTCGACCGGGGATGATGTTTCGCGACTCGCCCTTGCTGTAGACGAATGTCTTGGCGTCAAGTTTCTCGTCGCAGATCCTCACCATGCCGACCGTCAGCGGCTTGTAGGGCTTGCCATAGCTGTACTTGGGGTAAACCCCCGGGTCGGCATCGCCGGGCACCCGGTCGTGCCGCACCTCGATTGGCTCGAACGCCGCACGCATGCGGAAGTAATCGAGCTGGGTCAGCGGGTCGTACTTGTGATCGTGGCAATGGCAGCAGTTGAACGTCAGTCCCAGGAACGCCTTGCCGGTGTGCTCGATGTTGTCCTTCAACCAGGTGTTGTAGTTCCAGCGATAGAAGTTGCGGATGATGAACCCGGTCGCCACCAGGTTCTCATCATCGTCACCCGCCACCTCGTCGGCCGCCAGCATCTCGACGATCATCCGGTCGTAGCCCCGGTCGCCGTTGATCGAGTTGATGATCCAGTCGCGCCAGCGCCAGATCTGGCCGTAGCTGTTGAGCGAATCGGGCACTTTACGTCGGCCGTACCAGTCGCTGTACCTCCAGACGTCCATCCAGTGACGACCCCAGCGTTCGCCATAGCGTGGGCTGTCGAGCAACCGATCCACGACCCGCTCGTAGGCTCCCGGCCGTATATCCGCGGCAAATGCATCCTGCTCGGACGTCGTCGGCGGAACTCCAACCAGGTCCAGATACACCCGCCGCAGCAACACCGGCCCCGTCGCTTCGGGCAATCGAGTCAACCGGCGTCGCTTCAGCATCGCGGCGACGTAGTCATCGATCGGGTTCCTGCTCTGGGGAAACCCCGCCACCGCCTGTCTCCTGGGAGCCTGGAAGGCCCAGTGGGCGCGGGGGTCGGCCTGGAGTGCCTCGGTCTTCGGAGACGCCGCTCCCTGGCGAATCCACTCGACCAGCACCCGCAATTCCGCCGGCTTCAATGGCTCGCCCTTGCCCTCGGGCGGCATCCGAACCGACTTGTCCGTGGCCTGCAATCGCTCCAGCATCAGGCTCTTCTCCGGCTGGCCCGGAACCACCGCCGGGCCACTCTCGCCTCCCTTACGAGCCAACGCACCGGTGTCCAACCGCAGGCCACTCTCCTGCTTCAACGCTCCGTGGCAGGCGTAGCAGTGAGCCGAAAGGATCGGCTTGACCTGCTTTGCGTAGTCGATCGGCTCGGCAGCCGGTGACACGGGCACGCTCAGCAACTGGCCACAGGCCAATGCCGTCAACAGGCTTCGCAAATGACGTGGCACCATGTTTCTCGTCGAGCGTGCAGTCGAGCGGTCCATGCGAGACACTATCTTCTCACATTGCTCGAACCACTGCCAAGCACCATCACCAGCCTCCAGCAGGCGAGGAGCTCCCGATGACCAGCCGCGTTGATACCGAGTACCGTTACGAGAAGCTGACCTGGCCGGAGATCAACGAGGCGATCGAGGCCAACCAGGTCTGCGTGATCCCCTGCGGAGCAGTCGAGCAGCACGGCGACCACCTGCCGCTGGATGTCGACCTGGTCTGCCCCGGCGGCATCGCCCGGGGCGTCGGAGAGGCCCACCCCGACCAGTTGCTGGTGCTGCCCACCATCGCCTACGGCTACACCGGGCACGTGATGGACTTTCCCGGCACCATCAACACGCACTACCAGACCTTCATCGAGCAGGTCCTGGACGTCACCCGCTCGCTGGCCTACCACGGCTTCAAGAAGATCATCCTGCTCAACG
>CAUZRQ010000235.1:0-6893 GCA_963582065.1 Planctomycetota bacterium
CTGTTCGATTCTTTCCCTGTTTTGTGTTTTTCAACCCGGTGAGGAACTCCACAACTGGAAATCCGCAGGGGGACGCTGGTCCATCAAAACCGCAAACGGAACAGTCGACGTCAGGGTGTCGGCCACGGAACTTTCGGTCCAGAATCGCGAAGCCCGGTACGGGTGGATCATTCCTTTCCAACGGAAGTCCGACGATTAGCCCGGCCCGCCGTCCCGCTGACAACAGGCCCAGCGTCCCTGGAAATCGAGGAGGCCGAAATACGTCGATACCTCGCTGGCCGCGTCTGGAAGAATCGAGGCGGACTTCTTCGGCGGTCCCCACGAGTGGTCCAATGGCAAAGCACTGGAGTTCCTTTTCGAGGCACTTCGGAAGTAGAACATTTGCATTGCACCGGAAAGTGAATCGCAACACGGCCGCAAATATGTTTTCGGCATACTCGCAGGACCTGGTGGTTGGATAAGATGTGGCCCACGGCACAACCTTGCCGCCAACGCTGTGAGCCATGATCAAATCGAGTGACACAGCCATCTGCTGCCCGGGGCCACTCAGCCGGCGGAGGTTCATCCAGACCGGGAGCCTGGCGCTGGGTGGCTTGTCGCTGACCGACGTTCTGGCCGGCCGGGCCTCGGCCGGAAACGGCGGCAAGGACACGTCGGTCATCCTGGTGTTCCTCAATGGCGGTCCGTCTCAGTTGGAGACTTACGACCTGAAACCGGATGCCCCGAGCAGCTATCGCGGTGTCTACGAGCCGATCGAAACCAATGTTCCGGGAATCACCATCTGCGACAGGTTCCCGCTGCAGGCCAGGCTGGCCGACAAGTTTTCCCTGGTCCGATCGCTGCACCACAACATGGATAGCCACAGCGACGGCGGCATCGTCGTGCTGACCGGCAGAAGCCCACGGAAACCGGACCCGACATCGCGATCCACCAGCGAACACCCCGATTTCGGATCGATCGTCAGCAAGGTCCGCGGCATGTCCCGGCATGCCATTCCTCCCTACGCGGCTGTGCCACAACAGCTCTACATGACCCGCCCCGGTTATCTGGGACTGCATCACGGGTCTTTCGACATCGGTGACCCCTCGGCAAAGGACTACGCGCCGCCGCAATGGACGAACGTGAGCCGCCAGGACGGAGCCGCGCTGCGAAACCGCCGACCGCTGCTGAGACAACTGGACCGGTTCCATGATGGAGAGGACCAGAGGGGCAGCCTGCGTGGGACGGAGAAGTTCCGTGACCTGGCATTCCGATTGCTGACAAGTTCGAAAACGGCCCGGGCCTTCGACATCGCCGGAGAGGACGACAGGCTGCGGGACCGCTACGGCCGCAATCCGTGGGGCCAGGGATGCCTGATGGCCCGCCGACTGGCCGAGGCCGGGACCTCGGTGGTCACCCTCTACATGGACCGCCTGAAGACCAGCAACCCGCTCTCCAATTCCAACTGGGACGACCACCCCGGGGCCGACGGACGCCCCGGTCACTATGCACAGTTCATGTCCGTCCGCATGCCGTATCTCGATCAGTGCCTCTCGGCGCTGATCCAGGACGTCTTCGACCGGGGGTTGGACAAGCGGATCATGGTGGTGGCGGTCGGCGAGTTCGGGCGAACGCCCCGGATCAGCCAGGTCGGCGACAACACCGGTCGGGATCACTGGCCGCAGGTCTACTCGGCACTGATTTCCGGCGGTGGACTGAAGATGGGCCAGGTGGTCGGTGCCACCAACTCGAAGGCCGAGTACCCCACCGAACGGCCGTGCACGCCCCAGGACCTGCTGGCGACCATCTACCAGCACCTGGGAATCGATACGGACATGACCCACCAGGACTTCGCCGGTCGGCCGATCGCCGTCCTGGATAGCGGGCAGCCGATTCGCGAACTGATCTAGACTGGCCCGGCGAGAACATTGCTGGAAGCTGGTCCTGCTGTGTGCCAACGCCTGGTCAGTGGCGGAGGCGAAAGCACAAGGAGTTACTTTGTTTCCATCCCGTCCCAGTCCACACGCTTGATGAGCTTGGGGTGGTTCGTTACAGCAACGTCCGCGGTGCCATGACCTTCATCCCAACCTTGATCCAGTTGGTACACTGACGACCATGCCTACATCACTGCTAATCGTGTTCGCTGCTCTGGCGATTGTGGTGGTGTGGGCATACATCGCGATTCGTGTCTTGCGCGTTGTAGTGCGACGGTTCGGCCCCGAAGCGGCGGCCCACCAACTCCAGCTCTTCGAAGAGCTTCAACGCGAATGTGAGGAGTTCATTAGCCAGGATCCACCTCGCCTGGAGATTCCCAGGCGTCTTTTGGAGGCCAATCGCGTCGGTCAGGGTAACGCGGTTGCGGCTGGAACAATGCTCGCCTTGACCTTCGCAGGCATGCCAGTCGCGCCGCTGATATGGATGGAGGCTCCCCTCTGGCTGACCGTTGGGCTCTGCACATCGCTAGGCATCTTGACTGGAATTGTGGTCGTGATGGTCTGTTCACAGTCTTCATCTGGCCGAAAGCACATCCTGGAAAACGGTGTACTGGTTTCGGGAGCGGTGGTGAAACACACGAAAATCCGCACACAGGTACAAGACGGTACGGAGCAGCTTTGGGTCACCGTTGGGTTTGAATTCGACGGAGAAGGACGAGAAACAACTGCAAAGATCCGCAACTCTCTTTCGGATCGTACCAAGAGATTGTTGGACGACGAGATGCCGACGCGGCTGCTTGTCGATCCATTGAATCTGAACAAAGTCCTGTGGGTAGAAGGCGAATTGCTAGCCAACCCGACGGTTTCCCCATAAGGAGTGACCATGTGGATGCTCTAGCACCAAGACCTCACCACACTGGTGTTGATCGCCTCCTCAGGTTGCTGGATCACTCCGGGAGAGAGTGTGGGGATTCCATAATGGAGGTGAAATGATCCTCAACACCAATGTCCCGCCGTCAGACGCCGGGGGTCCTGGTTCGGATCCGGCGGTTACCGCCCCTGAGCGGCTTCGACGATGGCCAGGATCGCCGTGCGGGTGTCCGGCGGAAGCGAGTGCCAGGCGTCGATTACGCTGGCCAACTCGGTGGTGATCGTCCCGTTGCCCGTTTCAGACGCTAACCGTTTTCCCTGAGGGGCGTTTTCCTCGGGGTTGAGAAAGCTTGGCAGTGGATTGCCAATCCGCCATCCCGGGATTCGAATCCCGGCGGCGCCTCTCACCGCACCCGGTCGCATCATGCGGCACCAGGGTGTCTAACGCGTGTGATTCCTTAAACTTGGGACCATCCGCGTTTCTTGTTGCGGAACGCCGTTGCTCGCAGGCAAAAGCGGGGTTTCGCGTCCTGTATCTGCCGCTGCGCGGTTGTTTCCGGTCCGACCGTCGAATCCTCCGGCATGCGCGCTGGCGTATTCCAAGACAGCAATTAACGTCATGGAACTTACTTCTCCAGAAAAGAATCTGGTTTCGGACTAGTTTTCCTGTCACATTTCGTCGAAAGAAGGTCCTGTTTCTGTAGAGAGGCGAGACCGCGAGCTGTTCGGTCGATCGATCTTCCACTCGCTGCAGGAGGCAGAGGAATTAGACGAGAGTTGGCGAGTGAAGTACAAGAAGTCTCGGCCGCACAGCACCCTGAAGTATCGGCCTCGGACTCTAGTCCCAGCAGGGAAACACGAAACTAACCACTGCTACCAGTCAAAACGGTAGGTCAGGTAACGAAAAGAGATATTCTGCACAGGGAGATCCGACTCATGGAAGTTCCATTCTCCAACGACAAGATCGTGATCCTGGGAATCGTGGGGTTGTTGTGTGTCGCGGGAGTAATCGCCGTTTTCTGGTACGCGAGACAAGGGCAGCTGCGGTACGAGCATGATGGCTCAATCATTAAGTACTTGGGCACCCTGATCTTGTATGGAGGACTGAGTTGGCTTTGTGGGTCACATGATCGTGTGGAGAATCAAATCGCCGTCCCAGTGATGTTCTTTGGAGCCGTGATGCTCCTCAACGGCCTCAAATTAGAGATAATCAGAGCGTTACGGGAGGCGGCAAGACCTCAATCTGAAGAGTGAATCAGTTAGGTGACCGGATCCACTCGCAGTCCCCTGCGAAAACTGAAGGCATTCAATCGATTAGACGTGTCAAGGTCCTGGACACGGACAGCAAGGCGACGCTCACACTCGAGAGACAATCGAGTTTCATCTACACGGTGAGAATTCAGTCCGGACGGGCAACGGCTCGTCAGTGGCGAGACTTGACGGTTAGGGGGTGGGATGCCCGCCCGTTGGCCAAGTAGCGACGCCTTATCGCTGAGAGCCCCGCTGCCGGGCCGCGTGGTTCGGACCTGGCGGCTTGAACGCCGGGGCAGGGTTTGGGAGACTGTGGACTCGAAGCCCGATCGTGGAGACACGCGGTGAGAGGCCTGCTGGGGTTGCTGTTCGTCGTGGGGGTGGTTGGGTGTCACTCAGGAACCGAATCAGCAAAGACACCTGCAAAGGCTGTTGACGATCAGGCTCAGGAGGTACCGGAGCAGTCTGCAACACCCAAAGCGAAGTCTGGTGGCAATGTTCGACTGCGCGAAGACAAGTCAAAACGCTCGCCCGGTAAGACTGTGAGAGATGTGTTTGTGGTCAACCAGAGCAAAGCGGTGATTACGGTGTATCGTGCGCCGGGGCTGCCGCATCTCGATCTGGCCGTTCAGATCAAGTAGCCCAACGGCAAAGTGTATCGGCTGATCGATGCCTATCCGAGACGGAACATTGGTTTGTTTAATAAGTACATTGTAGAAGTCGTACCGGGCAAAGAACTGAAGCTCTGTTCCCATGAATTCCGGTTGGCGACGAAGTTCGGTGGAACGTGGATAGACGATCGAGGTGGTGGCACAACACGATTGTCGTTCAACGCGAAAGGAAAATACCAGCTTTGGTTCGTCTACGGGGGCATTACACCGTTCGCCTACAGCAAGGCATCGAAGGGTGAGTTCGCCGATCTCAAGCACGGCACGCGGTTCGGCCCAGCGACGATCGAGGTAAAGTTGAATTGAGCAGAACACCGTAGATCGACCCAAAACGCCATCAACCGTCACACCAAGTAACCGGACGCCTGTCTGCCTCCCGCAGCCTGCGGCGTTCACGCGGCACTTGTGACCGGCGAGTTCTCGATCCCGTGTGGCCACGATGATTCAAGGTCACCGACTCGAAATCATATCAGCTCGTCGTACCAATCTGGGGCGGGCTGTTTCTCCTGGACCTCTACTGTATTGGGCAAGCAACTATCATGAGCCACTTTAGTTTACTGGCCTGTCTTATCACCGTTGTAATGACGCCATGGCAATTGGAGGCCCAAGACGCTGCTCGTGGCATTGCCTGTGAAGGAATTTATCCGCACCATCTGCAAGGGTTTTGTACCGATGAAAAGGGGATGATCTACTGGTCCTTCACCACGACACTCGTGAAGACCGACCCGCAGGGAAAAGTGCTGACGAAAATCTCCGTTGGCAACCACCACGGGGGCTTGTGCCAGCAGGACGGAAAACTCTACGTGGCGGTTAATTTTGGTCCGTTTAATGACCCGGACGGGAAGGCGGAGTCCTGGGTTTACGTTTACAAGGCCAGCACGCTGGCCCTGGTAAGAAAACACAAGATACCGGAGCTCATTTACGGTGCCGGTGGTATGGCCTGTCACGACGGCAACTTTATTGTCATTGGGGGTCTGCCGGAGACTCTGCAGGAAAACTACCTCTACCAGTACGATCAGTCTTTCAAGTTTCTCAAGAAGCATGTTCTCAAAACTGGCTACACGGAGCTCGGGATCCAGACAGCTGCCTTTATCGACGGGCACTGGTGGTTCGGCTGCTATGGAAACAAGTTGCTCAAGACCGACAGTCATTTCCAATTGCTTGGTAAGTACGACATCGATGCTGGACTGGGGATTTCCGAAGGCACTGGGCAGGCTTACTGGATTGCCCGGGGGACGACCACGAAAGGGAAGGGCTGCACCGGGCGCATCTTGCCTGCCACCGCAGACAAGACCAAGGGATTGATACTTCGAGCGAAGTAGCCACAACTACATCGCACAGTCGGCAACATTGTCTGCTTGTCTTGATGCCGGTCGTGCTTCGGGGCTGGAGGATCCTGGCGGCCCAATCGGTCTTAAGGAGCCTGTCCTCGAGTTCACCAAGATCACCGACGCGGGGTTGGAGCACATCAAGGGGATGACCAACCTACAGGGGCTCAACATCGGTGGCACACAGGTCACCGACACAGGCGTCGCCGACCTGAAGTAGGTGTTGCCCAACTGCGAGATCGTGAAGTAGCCGTCATCTCGCCCGCCCCACCGCCCGAGGGGCCGTGGAACATTCCGACGAGGAACGCTTATCCACAGGGTGGGTACGCCGTCAGCGTGGCATGGTCTGCAGCGGAGATGGACTCGCTCCTCTCCAGTGGGGTCCAGTCAATGCTGCCCAGTGCCTGAATTCCACGCGGTGTGAACTCCGCGAGCCTGCCGCCGTGGTCACTCCGAAGGCCCGGTTCCCCTCGCAAGCCAATCAGGCAAAGAGCTCTCGGATCGGTTCCCCGACAGTCATCAGCCGGGCGAGGTCGGTGGGTATGCTGCTGTCGAGGCGGGCTTCGCCGGGATCAAAGACGGTCTGAAGAATTGTCGCCAGCAGGTGTTGCGGCAGGTACTGCCTAGTCGTTGCTTCGCCGCCGTTGCGATCGGTCTTGCCGATCACCTGGCCCATTTTCAGTCCGCCACCGGCCACCAGCAACGGGGTCAACCGTCCCCAGTGCCCGGTGCCGCCGTTGCCCTGCTTCTTCGGCGATCGTCCCATTTCACCAGTCACCAGCAACAGCACCTTGTCGGTCAGGCCACGATCCTCGAGATCGTCCATGAAGGCGGCAATCGCATGATCGGCCTGCGGTCCCAGC
>CAUZRQ010000236.1:0-6872 GCA_963582065.1 Planctomycetota bacterium
TGGCGAAGATGCGACGGGGACACCTGGCCGTCGGAACCGAACCCCCGGGATATCTCGCGCCAGCGGCCGTGCTCGATGCAGCTGACCGGAATCACGCAGTCGGCCCCGGCTCCCACCAGCACCGACGTGTTGAGCACGCGGTTCTGCTTCGCCCCGACCAGTTCCTCGCCCTCGACAAACAGCACCGCCTGTTCGGACAGGTTCCTTACGACCAGTTGCGGCACCGAGCCGCCGCCGTCAACTTCCCGAACCTGCATCAGTTCTTTCCCGATCGCCTCGGGTGCCAGCAGATACCGCCGAGGTTTCTCCTGCTGGCCATCGGGACGCCGCCTCAGCGGAAACACCCCCAGGTTCTCGCAGGCAATCGCTTCCAACACTTCCACACCATCGAATGACCCGTTCATGCCACACGCTCCTTCCCACCAGGATTTAGTGTCATTTACACACTAATTAAGGTGTAAATAATACACTTTTACGAGCCGCGGGTCAAGACGCCGAAACGTCCGGGTCGTTCAACTCCCAGCGACGGGCAAGAGCGAGTAGACTGGGCGGTGCCCCCGGGGGCCGTAGCTCAATCGGTTAGAGCAGCGGACTCATAATCCGTTGGTTCCAGGTTCGAGTCCTGGCGGCCCCACTCTCCAAACCCTGTCGCATCCGTCCCTTGCGTCAATCCCGGATCCGCCGGCGAGGCGGCCCGACGGGCAAGTGTTACCTGAAGTGTAACCTCAGGATGCGAATTCAGCGGGTTGAATGCCGGGGCGAGAATGGGGAGAATCGAGAGGCGCGGACTTGCGACGCCAGTAGCTGCAGTTTCGTCCAGGAACATCTAGATGGCAGATCTCCATGTTCGACGTGGTGACACGGTCCTCGGACCATTCCCACCCGACAAGATCAAGCAGATGATCGCCGACGGCAAGATCAGGCAAAACGACCTGATACGGGTCGAGGGTGATGATCAGTGGATGTCACTCCGTGATATCCCAAACCTCGCGAAGCTCTTCGGCCCGGACAATCCCCAGACAACCAAACGGCAAACGAGCCCCGGGCCGGATTCAGCGAGTTCCGACCCTCAGAAGATGTTCGTCAAGCGAGGCGAGGCGGTTCGTGGACCGCTGACGCTGAAGGCCGTCCTGGATGGGATCGCCGCAGGGAAGATTGATCGGGCAGATCAGATCGGTCCTCGAAACACCGGACCCTGGAAAGAAGCAGGATCGCTCTCGAAGTTCTTTTCGACAGACGAAGTCGTCAGTGATGAGTTTGACGGATTTGATTTCGATGAAAATGAGCCGGATGACCCGACATACGGACTTGCCCGGAGTGAAATCTCAGCACTCGAAAGGCCGGTGCTCCTTTTTGACGATGACGAGGCCTCCGTACCAGATCCAGGGGTATCTAGTCTGCCAATAAACACCAACTCGCTAATGCACGATCGTTGTCCGTACTGTGGAGCTCCGCTCCACATTGGGTACTCCACGTGTCATTCATGCAATCGCTCAGGAATCCTCTGGGTGCATTCAACAACTACATATAACTACACGGACGCAAACCATGATACTATTAAGGGGGGTGGCCAAAACGGACCGTGTCTGGTTGGACAAGAAAATACCGCGATCCGCATGTTGAACCAGTCGGTGCAAAACACAAACGACACAATTGGAGCAATGAACAGAGGGGCTGCGGTAGCCTTGGGTATTTTGCTCCTCGTTCTTCTTGTTTTTCTTGTTTTTGCGGCGTTCTTTCTCGGACGATAAATTCCTGATGAAGAGGGTGCGCAGGAGCGACGGTATATAGTTACTGATGGCATGAAAACAGCATCATGTGGACCCCGGTTCGCGATCCGGACGCCGGTGTCTCGATTCCTTGCGACGTGTGGTCTGCTGCTCAGGGCTGGAAGTCTTATTTCGAGGTAGGAAAAGTCCATCACGGCGACTCGCGCCCCGTGAGGATCTGACTGGTCGCTTCGACGACCGGCAGGGGGTCGGGACGGCAACCTAGGGCCGTAAGCGGCGGACAGGGACTGCCAATCGGTGACAGACTCCGGAGGTGTTACCTAAAGTGTTACCTGAACCCCGCTCTGCTCGAGTTTTCTCGGGGTTTGCTGCACTCTCAAACCCGGCGTTTACACGCTATCGCAGGTCATCCGCAGGTCCATGAGGTTCCGAACGGGACTCATAATCCGTTGGTTCCAGGTTCGAGTCCTGGCGGCCCCACTCTCCAACCCCTGTCGTATCCCCCCCTTGCGTCGATCCCGGATCCGCAGGCGGAGGCGCCCGACGGGCAGGTGTTACCTGAAGTGTAACCTCAGGATGGGGATCCAGCGGGTTGAACGCCGGGGCTGGGGTGGGGAGACTGGGGGGCCACGTCCGAGACTGGGGAGATGTGATGCGAGTTCTGCTGGCGGTGCTGTTGGTTCCCTGGGCCGTCGAGGCGGCCGACGACGAGCGGCCGGTTTGTACGATCGCTGCGATTTCCAATCCGTACATCACCACGCTGTCGGCCGAGGAGCTGGGCGAGCGGAGTTGGCTGGCTGCCAGCAGCCCGATCGGGTTGCGGAACGCGGTTGCCGCGGTCAAGAGCGGCAAGCCGGACGCGTTCGTTGTGCTCGGGTCGCTGACGTGGACCGGTTCGGATGCCGACTTCAGGAAGCTCAAGACGTTTTTTGCCGATGTCGATGTGCCGCTGCACCTGGTACCAGGTCCCAAAGACCTGGCCGACGGCGGTCTTGAGCGATTTCGGCGACACTTCCCGAAACAGCCGGGCGAACGCTCTTCGGTGAGGATTCGTGGCGTCCATCTGCAGTTGGCGTCTCCCCTGAGCCAACCGACTCCGGCCCAGGCCACCGAGCGAGTGGACTGGATGGAACAGGACCTCAAGCAGGCGGGCGACTCGCGTGCCGTCCTGATGTTCGGCGGCCTGGGATATCCCGCGACGAAGCCGCCGGCCAAGCCTCGACCTCTGCAGAAGAGGTACTGGGAACTGGTCGAGCGTGCCGGTGTGGCGGCGAGGTTGATCCCCAGCCACTCGCACTATGTCGCCTACGAGAACAGCCTGCCGATCTGGAGCGTACCGGCCACAGGTTGGAGTCCTCGGAAGTGGACCGTGGCGCTGATCCGGGTGTTTGCAAAGCGGATCGAGCTATCGGTGGTACGAGGTGCCGGCCAGCCGCTGCAGAGCCTGGTGATTCCGAATCCGGTCGCGGCTCCGCGGCTACTCACCGCGGCGTTGGATCCCTACGGCGTGCCGACCTACAGCCAGGATCTGGCGCTCAAGCCCGAGCTGACCTTCGTGCAGTTGTCCGACTCGCAGTTCGACGACAAGACCGTGGACCGCTACAAGACCCGGTTTCGCTACGACCAGCAGATGAACAAGCTGGCCGTCACGCAGGTCAACCGCCTGAAGCCGGCGATGGTCTTCATGACCGGCGACCTGACGAACAAGAACACGCTGACGGAGTGGAAGACGTTCGAGAGCATCTACTCGAAGCTCAAGCCGCCCTTCTACACTCTGCCGGGCAACCACGACATGTCGGCGGCGGGCACGCCGGATCGGATCGCGCTGTATCGGCGGTTCACCCGCCGTGAAGCCTACTACTCGGTGGAAAAAAACGGCTGCGTTTTCATCTGCCTCAACACCGGCACGGCATCAGTGGATCGCGAGCAGATGGCGTGGTTCCGTCGCGAGTTGGAACGGACTCGCAGCGCGAAGCACGTGTTCGTGCTGGGCCACTACCCGGTGCTGCCTGCCTTTGGGAACAACGTGAAGGGGCCCGAAGCGACCGAGATCCTGACCTTGCTGAGGCAGTACAAGGTGGCGGCCTACCTCTCGGGCCACAGGCACCGCTACGACTACCAGGTCCACGACGGAGTGGCACACGTGCTGTGCGACTGCCTTTGCTGGGGCGAGTACCTCTCGTACCAGGTCTACCACGTCTTTCCAGATCGCATCGTCGCCTGCTGGAAACCGATCTTCCGCACCGACGGCAACCGGCCACTTTACGAGCGGGTGGTGTTTCCCGAGCCGCGTTATCGAGACTGACGCCGGGAGGACGGGTTCGGATTCGGCGGTTACCGCCTGGCAGATGGCCTGGGTGCAGGCGGGGGCTGGCGGTCGGTTCCGGACTGGGCAGCGGGCGGAGCCGATTTCGAGAACCGAAAAGAGTAGAGGTCGGCGTCTTTCATCAGGAATCGCAGCCGAACTGGTTTGCCCGCCAGGGAGCTGACATCTGGTCCCTGGTCCCATCGGACCTCCTGTTCGATCGAGTCACCGAAGAACTCGATCGCGTTGTCTCCGGCAAACCGGTCGATAGCTGTCCCGTCGGGTTGCAGGATCTCGACGCGGACACCGCCGCTGGCCGAGGTCGATGCGTTGATGACCAGCCGGTTTCCCCGGAACACCAGTGGCCGGGTCGTCAGTTGGCCGCCGGCGTAAGGGGCGTTGATTGAGGCCACTCCATCGACACGCATCACCTGCCGCCTGACGCGTGGAACCGGCAGCCGAAAGTACTCGAGCGTGTAGACGGACATCTCGTTGGCCCCGGTGGGAACAAGTCCCATCGAGGTGTGATTGCTGCGATCGGTCCACTTGAGCGGGTCGAGGCCGGGGCGGATGAATGCTTCCAGGAATCGGCGATCCCAGTGCAGGCCGTCCCGGCTACTGACGAAGACCGTGTCGGAAACACCCACGCCGAGTTGCTTCTTGTACTTGGCCGGCAGCCGGGCATTCCGCCAGCGGACGTATCGCATCGGGAACGCCAGGTACATGTGCGGTGCACGGAAGTAGGGCCGTGCTCCGAACGTGTAGAACTGGTCCGGCGGCGACGGCTTCATGTGCGTCCATTCCGGGTACGACCAGTTGAGCAGGTCGGTTGACGTTGCGCGACGTACAGCCCGCAGTCGCTCACCGGTGCCGGCAAGCACCCGCTGATCCCGCATGAAGAGGATGTACCGGTTCGAAGGGGCGTCCCAGAACAGGGAATGGTCACTGTCGAGCAGGTTGGTTGGCGGATAGAAGGTGCTCGGCTTTTTTGTTCCGAGCCCGTTGATGATTGCCGTCTTGCCGACCTGGTGCCATCTCACACGATCCGGCGACGCGAACAGGAACAACCGGATGATCTCGCTGTCACCTGTTCGTTGGACACGGGCTCCGGGGGCCAGGTACCGCTGTTCAGGTGGTGCGCCCGGCCTGCGATTGGGATAGGGGAACAACAGGGCACCGTTCTCGAACCCGAACGGACCCGGGAAGACGATGTTGTTTTTCTTCGAACCCTGAAACTCGTACAGACCGAGGTTGGGACGGACCCATTTCACCCCGTCCTGGCTGGTTGCGTAGCAGGTGTAACTGGTCCAGCCTTTTCCACTGGCTGCGTTACTGCGGCCGGAAACCGAGTGGTAATACATGTGGTATCCGTCATCGTCCTGGAAGACGGTGATGTAGTGGTTCCCCGATCCTTCCCACGGCTTGTCGAATTTCAGGGACACCTCGGCGGCGCGGGGCGAATGCAATTTGAAGGCCAGGCCGTCGAGCTTGTCGATCAAGGCGTCGTCGACCAGCAGTTCCAGGCGGCTGCCGATGTCAACCGGGGGTGTGTCCTCACCCGCATCGACGACGGCTCCGAGAATGGCAGCACACAACACGAGACCTGACACAAACCTGCTCATCAGACGCTCCGGTTGGTTTCCAATGGGACCCGAAAAGGGGGGGCGTGATCGTTTGAGGGAAAAAGCAGTCTAGTCCCAAGGGCCGGGGACGACCAACTGCCGGGCCGTTCCTGGTGGTTCGCCAGTTTCGAAGTTTCTGTTCCGTGGAGCTGGATGTTGCGGTCTGGATCCGGCGGGTTGAACGCTGTGGCCCGGAAGGCGAGACTAGGGTGATCTCGAAAGACCAGCGGGGTCCGCAAGATGCGACGGACCAACATACCGCAACACGAAGAAGACCAGGTTGGAGTCCAACTGATGAACCGGACGTTGACCCTCTCGTTGATCTTGGCGTCCCTGTCGATCATGGAAACGGCCAGGGTGGATGCGGGTGTCGATTGATTGTGCTCGACACTAAGTGGCCTCGACGATGGCCAGGATAGCCGTGCGGGTGTCGGGCGGCAGCGAGTCCCAGGCCTCGATCACCTGGTCCAGATCGGGGATGATTGCCGCTTTCGCCGTTTCAAGTGCTGTAGAATGCGCTGCGCCTTCCCCAGAATCGTCGTTTTCCTCGGGGTTTAGGGGGGCTACGTGCGGACTCATAATCCGCGTGTCGGGGGTTCAAGTCCCTCCTCCGCTACTTGTGCCTGATGTCGCATCAGGCCGCACCACACCGCCCAAGTCCGCAACTGGCCGTGACTTGGGCGGTTTCGTTTGCGCCCGAGCGGGGTCTGGTTCGTCGCAATCGGTCGCACTCTCTGGCAGGGTTTTGTCCCCTGCGCGCTGCATCTGGCGCTGCACGAATTCCGATGAGGATCTCGGATCTGGCGGGTTGAACGCCGGGGGTGGGGAGACTGGGGTTTGAGGCATCCTCAGCGGAGTTTACTTCGCATTGGAGACAGAGGACGAAGTCGCAGCGAGTTGCGTCTATACTGCGGCGACTTGGCATCTGTTGTTTTCAGTTTCATGGCCTGATGGCTCTACTGTCTTCCGACTTCGTTTCGTCACTCGGTCAGACAATCAATCCCGGATAACTGAACATGAGAAACTCGACAGTTTTGCTGCTCGTCACTGTGGCATGTGGGATAACTGCATTCCCGCTTGGAAACAACAACGCCGCGGGGCGCAATCCTCCCAAACAAGCGAGAGTTGCCAGCCAGGACTCATCGATGGACTGGCCACAATTTCGTGGCCCAGGCGGCCAGGGCCATTCGAGCGCCAAAGACCTTGCGATTACCT
>CAUZRQ010000237.1:0-6836 GCA_963582065.1 Planctomycetota bacterium
GACCCTCGCCACCAACCAGCGTGTCGTTGCCACTGCGGCCGTACAACTCGTCGTCACCCGTCCAGCCACTCAACCGGTCATCCTGTGTGCCGCCATCGATCCAGTCGTCGCCGGCTCCGCCGTTGAGCGTGTCTGCGTTCCGCATCCCCTTCAGTATGTCATCCCCGTCACCGCCGGTGAGCCAGTCGTCACCCGAGCGACCGTTGAGCATATCGTTGCCGGTTCCGCCCTTCAGCGTGTCATCCCCTCCCACGCCGATCAGCGTCACGTCACCGGAGAAGGCCGAGGCATCCAGGTGGTTGTTACTGTTGCCCCCTTTCAGGTACGCCGTCTCGATGCTGATCAAACCGTCGCTGCCCAACCCGCCACTCAGGCCCGAATTGGTCAACGTCATGTCGACGTCGCTGCGTGCGTACAACCGGTCGGTCCCGGCACCCCCATCGAGCGTGTCATTGCCACTCTCGCCGGTCAAAACGTCGTCACCCTCGCCACCCAGCAGGCTGTCGTGCCCGGCTCCGCCGTTGAGCTTGTCGTTGCCGGCTCCGCCGATCAGCGTGTCGTAGTTGCCCCCCTGACCTCGCAGCACGTCGTAGGTGTAGGTGCCGGGACCGGGGTCGATGACCGCGGTGCCCCCGGTGATCAGGTCACGTCCCGAGCCGCCGAAGATCCGGTCGTACCAGCCACCGCCGGTTAACGTGTCGTGGCCGCCTGAGCCGTTGAGGAACGCGCGGCCGGAGAACGCAGAGGCGTCGATCGTGTTGGCGCTGGAACCACCAAAGAGCTGGACCAACTGGATGTTGATCAGCGTGTCGTTGCCCAGGCCGCTCAGTAAGTCGTCCGTGGCGGTGAAGTCGACATCAGCTGTTTCGGAGATCCGGTCGTAGCCGTCTCCACCATCCAGCGTGTCGTCGCCGGGGCCGCCGCTGAGCGTGTCGTAACTGCCGCCCTGTCCCTGCAGCCTGTCGTTGCCGGGGCCTCCGACAAGCAGGTCTTCGCCGCTGCCGCCGTTGACCGTGTCGTTGGCCGTGCCTCCGGTTAGTACGTCGTTGCCGCCGGACCCGTTCAGCTTGACGGCCACATCCGTACCCGACGCGTCGACCAGATCATTCCCTGCTCCGAGATTCAGGGTGACCGATCCACTGAAGCCCGAAGTAAGTGGGCCGATGGAAATGGAGTCGTCAGTTTCAGAACCCCGGACGAGAATCTCAGGAAACGTCGCTGGCAATCGCGTCGTGAACGTCCCGTCCGTGAAGAGCAGGTCCGTTCCATCCAGTGAAATGGTCCAGGCGCTGCTGCCCGTAGGAAGCTGCAATCCGAGGCGGACTTCGTCCTCAACAAGCAATTCTGCGGCACCATGGGTGAATCGCGACGCCTGGCTATTGCCGGGCCACTGAACCGTACCGTTGGAGACCCAATCTGGATCAACATAAAGCACATCATCGCTGTCACCGCTGACAGTGAGCGAATTTGAAGGTCCGGAAAGGTCGAGGACTTCGAGGTGGCTAAGCACCAAAGTGTTGACACCACTTCCGGCCAAGTCGATCGACTCGATTCCACGGACCTTAACATTTCCATCAACTAATACCGTTGCTGCTCCCTGCGTGAACTTCTGTTGGGTGTCCAACGGGCTGACGTGCCAGATCCACCCTGTCCCGAGATCAACAGAGTCACCCGCGCCACCGAAGATCGTCAGCGTGTTCGACGTATCACTGAGATTGAGGACCTCCAGAACGTCAACCGTCAGTGTATTATCACCCGAGGCGGTGATGTCGATCGCCTCGATACCACGGACACTGTTGCCGGCGTCTGTTTCAGTGACGGTTCCGTTGACCCGGTAGTGGAGTGCGGCTGGGAGGTTGATGGTGAGGTCGACTGGCGTGGGGAGGTCTGCTCCGGGGTCGACCTGGTCTGGTGTTCCGTCGCCATCGAGGTCGAGACCGTTGTTCCAGTCGAGTCTGTCGAAACCGTCCGCGGCGTGGTTGTGATCGAGCTCGTGGATGGTGAGTGTGCCGTCGACAGCGAAGGCTCCGGCCGTGGTGGCCGTGGTAGCTGAAACGGTGACGTCACCCATCTTGAGAGCGGTGTAGCGTGCTTGGGTCTCGCCGTCAGGTGTGATCTGTGCGATGGCGAGAGAGCCGTCGAGCGTGACGGTGGCGAGGTCGTCGATCTCCAGGGTGGCGCCTGAGTTGAGGACGAGTGCGGTGCTGTCGAGTGTTCCGAGGTCGACGTCCCATCGCGAGATGGCGAAGTCGGCTGATCCGGTGATGGTGAGGGGTCCGGCGGCCATCGAAAGATTTGTAACGGAGCCAGAAGTGGTGATCGCTGCAGCCACCAGCAGTACAGCAGCCCCCTGCGTGAACTTCCGTTGAGTTTCCAACGGGCTGACGTGCCAGGTCCACCCTGTCCCCAGTTCGACAGAGTCACCTGTGTCACCAGAGATCGTCAGCGTGTTCGACGTGTCACTGAGATTGAGCACCTCCAAGACATCAACCGTGAGCGTGTTGTCGCCCGTGCCGGTGATGTCGATCGATTCGATACCACGTACCTTGTTGTCGGCAATCGCGGTCAGGTCGAGCGTGATGCCGCTGCCATCGAGAACGAGAGAATCGTTGCCACGGCCTCCGTCGACACGGGTAAACCCCGTGTCGCTGATCTGCAGGATGTCATCACCCTCGGCCGCGTAGAGGACATCGGCGCCACCGTTGCCGTCCAGTGTGTCGTTTCCCTGGCCCGCCACGATGACATTTGCCGTGGCGTCACCTGTCAGCGTGTCTGCCGATGACGTTCCGGCGTGCGTCGTAGCCTCCGAAAAGTCGGCTCCAAGAACCAAATAAGTTCTCCCAGCCCGCCCACTAGCCAAATCAGCCGCTTTCGCACCAATCAAAATGTCATCGTAACCATCGCCATTGAAGTCACCGGCTGAGCTAACCGAATTGCCGGACCGATCGTCACTTCCATCAATTCCGTCGATCCGGAAACCATTAATCCCATTTAGTGTCTTGAGAGTCAGTGTGGCCGAGAAAGCATCTCCTTTTCCGAACACGACATAAGTTTCGCCTGCGTGATTGCCACCTCCAGGGGCGCCAACCAGGATGTCATCGAAACCGTCACCGTTAATGTCGCCGGCCGTGCTCACAGTGGATCCCACACCGTCATTGTCGTCGTCTCCAATGAGTCGGAAACCGTTGGAGCCATCCAGAACAGAGAGATCCAAGCTGGCTTCGAACCCCGTGTCGGCACCAAAAACGACGTAAGTTTCACCCGCTGGCGAAACACCGTGGGCACCTATCAAAATGTCGCCCAAACCATCCCCGTTGATGTCGCCCGCAGGGCTCACTGCAGCGCCTGCTTGGTCCCCCCCATCGATGCCGTCAATCCGAAATCCATTTGTGCCATCGAGCCCAGATAACTCAAAAACAGCAGGGAAAGTGCTTTCACTCCCGAACACCACGTAGGTTTCCCCCGCGGAATCTCCGCTGGCGCGATCAGCTTTGGGCGCTCCGACCAGCAAATCTGCATAGCCGTCGCCATTAATGTCTCCAGCTGCACTCACCGCTCCTCCAGCTCCGTCACTCGTATCGATTCCATCCAATCGAAAACCGTCGGACCCGTTCAATGTCGAAAGAAACAGACTGGGTGCCCAACCATCGCTCTTCCCAAACACGACATATGACTCACCAGCGTCCGGACTCGGGGCTCCAATCACAATGTCGTCGTAGCCATCCCCGTTAATGTCACCTGCGGAACTAACTACTATTCCGGAGATGTCCATCGCTTCGTCACCATCAAGCCGGAATCCGTTGCTACCGTTCAATGACGATAGATCCAAGCCGGATGAAAAGCCGCTATCGCTGCCGAACACGAGATAGGTCTCGCCAGCCTCACTTTCATCACTTGGTGATGCCAACGGTGCGCCGATGAGAATGTCGTGGTGACCATCACCGTTTACGTCTCCGGCATTGCTAACCGAATACCCCGACCGATCTTGGGGATCGATTCCGTCAAGACGAAAACCATTGGCTCCATCCAGCGTGGAAAGATCGAAACTCGCGACGAATCCTCCAACGCTCCCAAACACCACATAGGTTTCTCCCGCGTTGTTGTCATCATTGGCGTCGGCTTCTGATGCGCCCACGAGAAAATCGTCGTAACCATCGCCGTTTAGGTCGCCAGCCGGACTGACCGATTCGCCGAAGCTGTCATTTGCATCGATCCCATCGACCCGAAACCCATTGCTCCCCTCCAGCGTCGCGAGATCAAACGGATGAGGAGCCGCGAGCAGCGTCCGGTCTTCCAGGTGCTCGACGCGCGACACGGCATCGGGGGCCGTCCGCTTGTGCAATCGTCGACGGGCTCGTCTTGAGAGATGTCGCAGCCAATGGGTGATCAACATGGATTTCGACGCTCCTGCTGTATGTGCCGCTGTACGAAACAGAAGGAAATCGACTTGGGCTGTTGCTGTACAAACAACCGGCATTCTGAAGGCAAGCAGTGGCCCTCGATTGTCATGGTCACGATGCGGTCGCTGGTCCCAGTTGCAGGCCCGCGTCGTTGATCGTGTAGGGCACGATCCGTTCGTCGCTGGCGCTGCCGCGGTGTTTGGCGATGTGGAGTGCTCGGCCCATGCTGTCGCCGTCGCGGGTCTTGCCCATCAGGATCACCGTGTTGGCGTTGCTCAACAGGTCGCCACTCTCGATCGGCCGCTCGAGCAAGTCGTCGAGCATCACCTCGTGCGAGGTGTACAGCAGCAGGCAGCCGACGTCCGACTGGTCCCAGGCGTGCCGCTCGACCCGCTCGGCGTTCTTTCGGAACCGCTCGCGGAACAGGTCCCGGGCCACCCAGTCATGGTCCTTGCGAAGGACCTGGTGGTAGACGTATTCAAAGAGATCCAGCTGCCAGCTGTCGCTGGCTCGGTCAGTCGGTTCGACCCCGTCGATCACGCAGCGCCGCACGCCGTGAGCGAAGTTGCCGTAGAAGAAGGCGATCGCCCTTTGCAGCTTTCGCGCCAGTTCGACCTTCCACTCCTTCCAGTCCTCCGGCTCGAGATCACTCTTGGTCACCCGCCGGCCGCTTTGTCGGAAGATGTGTGTGTAGTCGAACCGCGCCTGCTCGATCTCCCAGACGTGTTCAGGCAACGCGGCCGCCTCGGCTGGTTTCTCGGTCAGCGTCCAGCCGAACAGCCGGCCGGCGTAGTCGGCATGGTTCTGCGAGTCGCCCCGGCTGGCCATGTCGAACAGCACTCCGCGCTGTCCTTCCTGGCCGAGCCCCGCGTTGGCAAACGCCAGCCCGAGCTGTGTCTTGCCGATGCCGGTGGCTCCGACAATGACACTCAGCGACCCCGGCAACAGTCCGCCTCCCAGCAGGCTGTCGAGAGCCGGGAGTCCGGTCGAGAGTCGCGACGAGTCGGTCGTGTTCATCTCAGATCGTGATCCACCGGTCACGGCTGGCCACGTCCCAGCGATCGACCAGCTCACCCCCGTCGATCACGAAGACCTGCCGGTGCAAGGCCGACGTGGGGCAGACGTGCCAGGGAATGCCGACCAGTACGTCTCCGGGCGAGTACTCACCGGCCCGGTCGGTCTGCAGCACCAGGTGCTCTTCGTTCTGCAGCACCTGCTTTGCGTCGGGCAGATCAGGAAAGTGCACCCGGTTGCCCATCGGTGGATCGCTGGCGATGGCCTTGTAGCCGAGGTCAAGCGTAATGCGGTCGTCGGTGGGTCGACTGACCACCCGGGTCAGCACCGCCGCGGCCGGGGGGAAGACCATGTCGGGGAAGTAGCTGCCGTAGCCTCCGTCGTTGTAGACGCAGGTGCCGGGGCTGAGCTCGATCGTCGGATCGTCCTTCTCGGCATAGATCGGAAATGATGCCGTGCCCCCGGCGACCATGCGGGGCACGGCGAGCCCCTCGGCGAGTAGCCGGTCGCGGAACTCGACCACCCGGTTGAACTCGCCATCAACAGCCTCGCGCCGCTCGTCCCGATCCTCCTGGTGCTGGTGCCCGTCGTAGACGTGGAACCCGCCCGGGGCCAGGCCGTCGGTTTCGCAGATCAGCCGGTACATGGCAGCCGCCTCGTCACCGACGCCGATCCCCGTGCGATGCTGTCCGGTGTCGATGTCGAGCAGCAGCTCGATCTGTTCTCCGGCCCCAGACATCGCAGCACCCAGGTCACGGATTGGGTCGACGTGGTCGGCGGTGGCCGAGAAGACGACATCGGGATAGGTTGTGCGGAAGGCGACGGCACGGTCGATGTTGGGACCGACCAGGTTGTAGGCCAGGCAGATGTCTGCCACACCCGCCTCGACCAGCATCTCGGCCTCGGAAAACGTCGCACACTTGTGCTTGAGAATGCCTCGCTCGACCTGCAACGCCACCACCTCACGCGTCTTGTGCGTCTTGCAATGAGGCCGCAGTCGCGAGGGGTCGCCGGCGATCTGGATCATCGCGTCGATGTTGTCCAGCAGCCGGTCCCGGAAAACGACCATCGCCGGGGAAATGATGCCCGAGGCGTCGTTGATGATGGGAATGGTGGTCATGAGTCAGCCTTGGGGACGGGGGGCCTAGAAGAAGACCCGCTCGGCCGTTTTTCTCAACAACCAGTTGCGGTCGTCATCATCGAGGAAGTCGAGGCCGGACTTGATCAGGTCGATCGAGTCCTTGTAGGTGTGTCCGCCGACGACCTGGAAGGGGGCATCGGAGGCCCACATCAGCCGCTTGCGGCCGTAGGCATCGAGCATCTGCCTGATCATCGGGGCGAGGTCGTGGTAGGGGGGCTTCTTCTTGCCCAGGGCGTAGTAGGCCGAGATCTTGACGTAGACGTTCTTGTGGCGGGCCAGGT
>CAUZRQ010000238.1:0-6805 GCA_963582065.1 Planctomycetota bacterium
CCCAGTCGACGGTTGCTGCGAGAAGGCGGCTACGAGCCGCGACGATCGATGAACTACTTCACCGGGACACTTCAGCCAGGTCCCTTTGCGCTATCGATCGAAGACCGCATCGTGGGGAAAGTGCACGAGCTGTCGCGAGCGACTTGGCAGGCCGTGAAGTGAGTCGAGTGGCCGCCGGGGCTCAGCGGCGAGGCAACCTCGAGAGGTCATCGTGTTCCAGCAGGAATCGCCGTCGCTGCTCGACAAAGCTCCGCAACGATGGCCCCGCCTGTTGGCCCTCTCGGGGCGGCTCGCCGGAGGTCGCGGCCTGGAAGGCCTCGAACGAGTCCAGCTTCCGCGTGTCCGCCCGCACATGCTTTTCGATCAATCTCCGACATCCGGCGACGACCGGTCCGAGAGCGTTCCAGTCGAGTGAGGTGGTGGCGATGGTCCTGAGGTGTTCGAGGTAGCGACGCCTCAGGGCCGGCACCGCCAGCACCTTGCTCCGCAGCGGCATCCGCGGGTTGTCGATCCCGACAAGTGGTTCGAGATCGACGCCGCCATGCCCGCCACCGGGACCAGGAAAACCGCCGGGCCCGCCACGACCGGGAAAGCCGCCGGGGCGATTGCTGCGACCGCCGCGAGGGCCGCGACCGCCTCGTAGTACCTCGTTCATGTCGTGTGGCAGGATGTGGAACTTGCCGCTGGGATCGAGGTAGATGCTGTAGTCGCTGGCGCGGGTCCAGTAGCCGTCGTTGTTGACCAGCCCCACGTCAAAGGCCAGGAACCACAGCAGGCCGTCGACGTTGAGGATCGGTTCCAGAGCCTTCTCGAGTTCCGCCACGGGAGTCTTCTCCAGCGTGCGGCACAGGGCGATCAGTGCCTGCCACGACTCGGGACGATCCGACGACTTGATCTCGAACCGCTCACGATAATCCGCGACGTTCTCGCCCAGGTACCTCAGCCCTCCATCCGCTCGTGGACTTCCGTTGACCTTCCATCGTGCTCCGTCGCGGGTTCGGTACTGTTCGGCAAGGAATTCCTTGTTGAATTGCTGGACGTTGGCGTAGATGCCCCAGCTGCGGCCATTGATCACGACCCTGGCGAAGTTGGCCTTGGGGACAGGTAGGTGGGGGGAGGCCAGGTGCGAGTACAGCACGGTGCTCATCATCGACGGATCACCCATGCAGTTGAGCAGGTTGAGTGTCTTGTACCCGTAGATCCGTTGGCTGGGGTCGACGAAGTCGAACGACAGATTCAGCGACCGCTTGTGGCCGGCGGAGATGTTTCGGAAGGAGGACATGCCGCGGAAGTGCACGCCAACTCCGGCATACCGCTTGCCGTCAACGGTGACCACAGCGGGCACCTCGACATCACTGTCCTTGAAGTCGGCCAGTTCCGCCTCCCAGTCCTCGCTCTCGAATTCCAGGAACAGCGTGCGCAGCACTCCGCGGTCGTACAGCGGTGCATCGGTGATGGGCGGGACATCCCCGGGTGCCAGTTCGGGTCCGGGTGAGGCGGGCGGTCGATTCTGGCCCCGGCCACGTCGTCCTGGAGGTCCGAAGCCACGACGGCCTGGTCCTCGACCACCGGGCTGATCGCCCAGCGACTTGCGGGCCGTGGTGCGTTCGGCGAGGTTGAGCCGTCCGTTGTTGTCGGTGTCGAATTCCTTGACCAGCTTCCGTTCCTGTCTCATCGGACCGCCGGGGCCTCTGCCCCCGGGGAAGCCTCGACCCGGAGGCGGCCCGAGCTCATCGTCGGTGATCAGCCCGTCCCGATTCCTGTCGAGCCTGCGGAGTATCGCTCCGGAGTTCTCGATTTCCTCCTCGGAAAGCTCACCGTCCCGATTGGTGTCAAACGGTGCCAGGAAGCGTGGCAATCGAGGTGGACCATCGGGGCCGGGGAAGTCTCGCTGGGCCCGCGCGGGCTGCCGGGCCGGGGGCTGCTGGGCCTCGAGTAGCGGAGCGGCACGGTCAATCGCATACAGGGCAACAAGGCCCATGAGGGCCGTCAACAGTTCTCGCATCGGATGCCTTTCTCAGGATTGGCCTGGCCACGCCAGTACACTCTATCAGGTTCCCGGAAATCGGATGAGCCGTGTGACACGGCTCCGAGAGACGCAGAGAGTGCCGTGTGTCACGAGCGTGTGTCGACTGGGAGTCGGGCACCGCCGCTGAGATGTGGCTACAGTACTCGCTGCAGAATACGGCAGAGAGTCGGTGTTTGCTGAGGAAACTTGTCAACAGGAGTCAACCAGCCATGACGCAGCCCATCAGAGGTCCAGGCCGCTCGTTCGCCGCTGTGAGTCGAAGCGCAACTGTGAGCCTGGTCGGTGTCGTCCTGTTGTTCGGCGTCGAGACTCAGCCGTTGCTGGCGGCTGATGCCATCGTGAAGCACTCGTTCCTGGGTGTCGGCAAAGCCAACCGTGCGGTGATCGTCGACGACGAGGGGGCGATTGCCTGGAAGTTCGACATGCCGGCCAGTGATGGATGGGTCTTACCCAACGGAAACGTGCTGCTGGCGCTGTACGGCACCAAGGCATTTCCCAACGGCGGAGTGGTGGAAGTGGATCGGAAGACCCGCAAGATCGTCTTCGAGTACAAGGCTCGGCAAAAGGAAACAAGCACGGTGCAGCCACTTCCAGGCGGCGAGTTTCTTCTCGCCGTACTGGGTCCGCAGCCACGGGCGCTGGTCATCAACCGCAAGGGCGAAGTCGTGAAGACCACGCCGTTACGGTGCCAGACTCAGAACTTCCACATGCAGACGCGGATGCTGAGGATCCTGCCCAATGGCAATTACCTTGCACCGCATCTTCTCGATTTTGCCGTCAGGGAATATGAACCGATCACCGGCAAGGTCGTGCGTTCATTTGCGACCGACGATCGAGGTCGGGCGAAGCGGGACTGGCCGTTTACGGCCATCCGACTCGAGAACGGCAACACGCTGATCGCCTGCACCAACGGAAACCGCATCATCGAAGTCGACGCCCGCGGGAAGATCGTCTGGAGCGTGACGAATGAGGACCTGAAGGAGCGGCTGTTCGATGATGCCTGCGGTGCCCAGAGATTGCCCAATGGCAACACGGTGATTTCCAGTTATCACGCCAGCGGGCAGCAGGTGAAACTGTTCGAAATCACTCGTGACAAGAAGGTGGTCTGGCGTTTTTCGGGAATGAGAGCCGGGTTTCACCACTTCCAGATCCTGACGACCAACGGGAAACCGTTGAAGAACAATACGTGGAAGTAGTGCTTCTCAGGCCCGGATTTTCGGGTCGCTCCCAGTCCGGGTGATCGTCCGGGCAGAAAATGCAACTTCCGGTATCGCCCCGTGAGGCGAGTGAAAGAGATTCAACAATGTTGTGTCACTGCAATTTGCGATCCGCGTTTGTGTTGGCCGGTCTGCTGGCGCTGTGCTCGGCGATCGTCCCCCTGGAAGTCGCAGAAGCAGCCGACGACACGACGCTTCGCGTGTTCATCTTTGCCGGCCAGTCGAACATGGTCGGCTCGGACTCGAAGGTGAAGGACATCCGTCGGTTTCCACCCTTTGTTGGACTCGAGAAAACCCAGGAACAGGTTCGCTTCTCTTACTGTCTCGGTCGAGAGAACAAGACGCGGTCGGATGGATGGGTGAAACTGCAACCGGTCAATGGTGTGGTGGGGCCCGAACTGAGCTTTGCACGACAAGTCACGTCGGCAATCAAGGCGCCGATTGCGATCATCAAGGTCGCCGCGGGTGGGACGCACCTGGGAGGCGATTGGAATCCGGATGAGCCGATCGGGTTCAAGATGTATCCACTGGCACTTGACGTCATCCGGTCGTCGTTGGCCGAACTCGACAAGCAGGGCATTCGGTACCGGATCGAAGGGGTCATGTGGCACCAGGGCGAAAACGACATGTTCAACAAGGATTACATGCCCAACTATGGGAAGAACCTCAAGAACTTCCTGGCCCGGTGGCGAAGCGATCTCAAGCTCCCAAGGCTCAAGTTCTACATCGGGGAACTGTGCACCAAGACCATCTGGGGAATGGACCTGCGGCCCCGGATGTATGCCATCAGCGTGGGGCAACGGGCTGTGACCAACGTCGATCCGCTGGCCGAGTACATTCCCACGTCACATGTCGGTGTGGAGATCGGTGGCGGGGTGGGGCTGCACTACCACTACGGGACGCTGGGGCAGCTTGAACACGGTGTGAATTACGCCACGGCCTACCTGCGGACGATCGGGAAAAAGACACGGACGTCTCGGCCACTGAAGAAATGGCCGTACGAGAAAGGAAGTCGTGTCAGGCTGTTTGTCCTGGCCGGGCACCGCAACATGGAAGGCGAACGGGCTTTCGTCCAGGAACTCAAGGTGCTGAAGGGCAAGCAAGCGTTGCTGCAGGACAATGCCCGGATTGCTTTCAAGTACAGCCTGGGCGGAGGCTACCGGACCTCCGACGGCTGGGAACCCCTGGGGCCGGCCGGGTATTACGACACGTTTGGACCGGAGCTCAGTTTCGCCAGGGAACTTTCGGGCAAGCTGCCCGACAACATCGCCATCGCGAAGTTCACTCACAGCGGCACACAGATGAACGACTGGACACCCGAGGGAAGCGTGGCGAAATCGCGGAATATCTATCCCCGGTTCGTCCGCTTTGTCAAAGAGACGCTCGAGGAGATCGCGGCCAAGGGCAACCAGGTCGAGTTGGCGGGGATCTTTTACCACGTGGGCGAGAACGACATGTCGATGGGGCAGTACCGGCGAAAGGCCCCCGAGTGGTTGGCATCGACTGTCGCCCAAAGTCGCCAGGATCTGAAAATGCCGGATCTGAAGTGGTTTGTCAGCCAGCAACCGCCGACCGACGACGAACGTGTCAACAAGATCGATGTGGTTGTGGGGATCGAGAAGGTGGCGGCCGCGGACAAGAACTTCATTCACATCAAGGCGTTTGACCTGCCCGAGCAGGAGAAGAAGCTGGTGATCAGCACCGAGGGAATCGTTGAGCTGGGCGAGTTGATTGCCCGTCGGTATCTCGGACACCGGTGACCAGTACCTGGCTGGTGGCGAAACTGGCTGTTCACCGCTCAACCGGACGGTAGTACCGGGCAATCGAGATCGGTCCGATCCGTTGGGGGGACTCGTATGTCCACGCGAGTGCCCGTGGGGTCGGCAACGTCTCCGGAACGAACCCACTCCGTGTCGGAATCGGCTCGGGTTACCAGTTGGCGATCTGGTAATCCTTGAGGAACTGTCCCCACTGATGTTCGCCGGTCAGGAATCCATCGATGATCGGGTCACAGATTCGAGCGGCTGCGTCGACCTGGTCCAGCGGTGGATGGAATCCGAGTTCCTCGGTTTTTCGCTGGGCGATCTCGGCGGGGTCCTCGTCGGTGATCCAGCCGGTGTCGACGCTGTTCATGTGAATGCCATCCCGTGCGTAATCCTGGGCGGATGTGCGGGTCAGCATGTTCAGTGCCGCCTTGGCCATGTTGGTGTGGGGGTGCTTGTCCGTCTTGTAGGCCCGGTAGAAGATGCCCTCCATCGCCGAGACGTTCACGATGTGCTTGTCCCGGGTTTCGACGCGTTGCATCAGCGGTTTGAGCCGGGCATTGAGAATGAAGGGTGCGATGGCGTTGACCAGTTGCACCTCGAGCAGTTCCACCGTCGACACCTCGGCAAGCCGCAATCGCCAACTGTTGATGGTTCGCAGGTCGACCTGTTGCAGATCACCATCGAGTTGACCGGTTGGGAATAGCTCCTCACCGCCGTCAACATCTTCTGGGACCAGTGGGATCTGGGACAACTCGGCTGCTCGCTGAATCCCTGCCAGGCTGCTGTCGACCTGCTCGGGCAGCGCAACCGCGTCCTGCTGCGGCTGCGGGTTCTGTTCCAGCAGCGATTCGTAAGACTCGAGCAAGCCGCGGGCCCGATCCGGGAGCGCATGGACCAGCTTCCGTTCGTCGGCCATCAGGTGAGCATAGAACCCCGGCGGACGCCGGACCGTCTGGCAGGCATTGTTGATCAGGAAGTCGAGTCGCGGCAGGGCCTGGCACAGATGATCGGCAAACGCCTCGACACTGGGCGTGTGCCGAAGATCGAGGCCGTGGATCTGCAGCCGATCGGTCCAGTCGCCTGAGTCCTCTTCGCAGGTGAACCGCTTGGCGGCATCGCGTGGAAAACGAGTCGTGACCACGACGTGGCATCCGGCTCGCAGCAGCTTCAACGCGGCATGAAAGCCGATCTTGACCCGGCCACCGGTCAGCACCGCGTACCGTCCCGAGAGGTCGATGGTCCGTTGTCGCCGCTCCCAGTTGAATTCGGCACAGTCGGGACACAACGCGTCGTAAAAGAAGTGGATCCACCGGAAGTCCCGCTTGCAGATGTAGCAGCTGCGGGCGACATCGAGTTGATCGATGTAGTTCTCGAGGTCCCACTCACCCTCGGGAGGCAGCTCGGGCGTGAACGGTTCCGGAGGGCAGGCCTTCTTGAAGTGCCGAGAGCTGGGCTCGGTGCGGATCCCGGTGCGAGCCAGCTTCTGTTCGTCAGCCGCCTTGTGCTCGGCCAGCTCTGCCTGCTCGCGGTTCTTGAACTCTCGCAGCAGTCGTTTGCGAGACCTGCGGTCGGGACGGGCAATCCGCTCGGATGCCTCGATGATCCGCTTGCGGTCAGCTTGGTCGATGCCGGCCAGCAATCCACGGTCCGCCGCCACCCGCTCGAGCATGTCGATCGCCGCCAGCAGCGATTCGTCCGTCGGTGGCGGTTGACCGGGAGTTCCAGCAGAATCTGACACGCGAAGCTTCCAGGGGGGGGCAGGGGGGAGGCAGGGGGGAGGCAGGGGGGAGGCA
>CAUZRQ010000239.1:0-6713 GCA_963582065.1 Planctomycetota bacterium
CTGACTATGCCTCTGACGTCGAATTCGACACCGTTCAGACGTGCCAGACCCACGGGCAACCGAGTCCAGTATCGTCTCCTGGGCACCCTTCTTTTCCGAGACCGGAACGGCACGTCGAACAGCGATTGGTTGTAGTACTTACTGAGATCGACCTGTCTCGCGGAGGCCCGTGACGAACGAGCGGGTATCCCGGCCTTGATCAGCAGTTGATGCGCTTCGGTGTATTGTTTCTGTTCCACCAACCGGACCGCGGCAGTTCGTACCACCCCGCCCACCTGCAGCGGATCGACTGCTCCGTCGCCGTCCTGGCCCAGTGCATCGACAGCCTCGGCCGTCTGCCCCGCCAGCATCAGGGCATTGGCGCGGGCACGCCTCACCGCCGGGTCATTGGGGAAAGACTCAAGAGCAAGTCTCGTGAGCCAATCGACTTCAGCTTGCCGTGTCTCCAGGGGAGCACTGGCCTCGGCCAACCGCATCAGCCCGGCAGCCGCCCAATCAACCGGAACACGCCCCGGCTGTTGCATCACCGTGTCAAGAATCCCCGGCAGGAAGGGTCTTCCCTGTGACCAGTCGGATTGTTTCCGCGGTTTCGGAAGTTTGCCGTAGGCCCGCCGAAAGGCTGCATACGCCTTTTCTTTCTCCCCGCGATGCTGCAATGACAGCGCATGGACGTAGTGGAAGAAAATGTGGTCCTTGTCGCGTTTCAACGCCTCGCTGACAGCCTTGTCCATCTCATCGAAACGGCCCCCTCGGTGCATCACGATCGCCCTGATCGCCCAGACTTCCGCGTTGTCCGGGTCCAACTCGACTGCCTGCTCGGTATGCCACCCCGCTGCCTCCAGCCAGTGTCGGACGACGTGTGACTCCAACTTGTTGGTTCGTTCCGACATCGCCATCGCATACCCAATCCTGGCATGCGCCAACCCGCTGTCCGGCGCAAACTCCAGGACACTGTGCAAACTCGGCAGATCGCGTGCTCGGAGCAGCGTTGCCAGGTATTCTGTGACTGGCCGTTTCCCCCATGGCGACGAGGTGCGTCGGTCCGGGTTTTCCAGAAACCACCTCCCCCAATCTCCGTACGGATCGTTGTCGTCGGACGCCCCGACCGCCTTTCGGATGGCCTCCAGTCCGGATTGAGTCACCGACACCGAATCGCCGTTCTCGTCAATCCGCCGGTTTGCAACAACCTCTGCCAGTTCAGCCAACCACATCGGCGCTGCTCTCTCCATGGGAGGCAGGTCAAACATCGTCAGCTTGCCCAACTTTGTCGAGTTTTCGAACGATACGACCGCCAGCCTTCGGTCGTCATGGCTAAACTCAACATTCTGGACAATCGTGTGAGCAGGCGCTCCGGTTGAGCTCT
This sequence comes from Planctomycetota bacterium, assembly GCA_963582065.1. Taxonomy (GTDB): domain Bacteria; phylum Planctomycetota; class Planctomycetia; order Planctomycetales; family Planctomycetaceae; genus UBA8437. The sequence goes on from CAUZRQ010000239.1 coordinate 1,364, forward strand.
CGAGGAGCTTCGCTCCTGTCGGGAACTCCCAGACTGTGACATCACCCCGAAACGTCCCCACCGCCAACATTCTCCCGGAGTGACTAAATCGCATCCTGCCTTCGGTTGCCTGCCCCTTGGACATCAGTGGGTCTGAGACCTGGGTCCTCTTAACGACATTCCACAATTCCACTTTTCCCCATTCCAACTTGGAAATCGGGCTGGACCCCAACGCCACGACGTTCCCGTTGGGATGGAATGCTGCAGAGGAATAGAAGTCGATCGCCGGCGTCTCGAACACCATCTCGGCTGACGCCGTATCCCAGACGCGCCCCTTGCCACCAAACACGACTGAGACGACCCTGGTGCCATCCGAATTGAAGTGAATGTCCTGCACGCCACTCACCCCCGCGGGCGACAGCGTCTGCACCTCACCCGATTCGAGATCGACGAGATACACGTCGCCGCCAAAACTCCCCGCAGCGAGTTTTCGGCCATCGGCGGTCACATCGAACACAGAGCTGCCCAGGTCCCACGCCTGATGCACTCTGTAACCCGATTGCACGTCAAATGCGATGAGCGTTCCGTTGACCGTCTGCACAACCACGCGTTCACCGTCCGGCAGATATCGCACTCTTTTCACATTTTTTCCGACAACCAGTGTGCCGGTCAATTCGCCCCGCTCCACATCCCAGAAACGGACGTGTCCGTCTCGACTCCCCACTGCCAGAGACTTCCCATCAGGAGAAAACACACCGCTTCTGCCGTTGTCCGGCAACTGAAACGTCTGCACCTCTTTCAACGTTTTCGTATCAAGGATTTTCACCATCGGAGCGGCACCGAAATTGTTCTGAGTCGCGATCCATCGATCGTCCGGACTGAAATCGACACTCAGGAGTCCGCCATTCGTTTGAAATGTCGGAAAACGACGCCGGCCACGGGTCATCTTCCATACCCGAGACTCACCTTGCAGGAGTTGATTACCGCCTCCGGTAGTAAAGAGAGTTTTTCCGAATTGCAGGACTGCGGACCGTTCGCTCAGCGTATCGAAGGACTCGGGCATTGCCGCCAAGAACGCATGCCCCTCCTGGAGTAGTTTGCCGGTCCGCGTGCTCCACATTTTCACCTTCATACCGTCGACGGTGGCTGCAAACAGGCGTTCACCGTCATCAGTCGCACTAAGGGTCGGGTCTAGTGAGTATTTGATCGGTTGGAACATCAACTTGCCTTCGATGAGGTCCCAGACTCTTATCGTCAGATCCGAGTGCTCGGTGATCAGTCGCAAACCATCCGCCGGGACCATCGCTTCGGTGATGGCATTCCCCCGAAAATCCAGGGTCGAGATGGACTTGCCGGTCCAGAGATCGCGACAATCCGCCTCCTCATTGGTGATGTACGTGACAAGCCACGGCTCGGAGGACGCGGCAGCCCGCCGGTCAACACGATTGGCTCGTGGACGCCCCAAAAATGGGCCGCGGCCGTCGACAACGTATCCCTCGAGCACAAAATTACACGTTTCTTTTCCAGTCGAAAGGTCGAACACTCTTGTGTGCGAGTCTGCTCCTTTGATACCGGTGACATAGAGTTGAGGGGAATGTGAGTGCATTCCCACGTCATCAATCCGGAACGCTGTCTCCTCCGTCTTGACTTCAATGGACTCAGCAGACATATCGACCCATCCAAACATTCGGTCCGAGGTCGCCGAGACCACCATGTAGTTGCGTCGGCCTCCGGAAAAGTAGACCGGCCCACCGGGCACTTTCTTCTGATAGACGAGCTTGCCGTCTTCGGATGACCACAGAGCTAACGTGCCATCCCTGTACGTGGTTCCAATGAAACGGTGATCGGACGAAACGTCGAGATCAACAAGGCTCGACTTTTCGCTTGCCGTCAGTTTCGCTCCGACGGTTTTCCCGGAGACCGCCTCCCAGAGGCTGAAGGTGCCATTGGTGGTATCGGCGGCTACGATCCGCCTCACACCCTCGCGCGGTTCGACCAGGTAGTACTGGCGATTCACCCGGTCTTCGATCGTGATCAATTCCGTCGCCTGTTCACCGTCACTGGTCCGAAAACCCTGGATACTGCCGCCCCGGTCTCTGAGAGACACAAACAGCAGTTTCGCGTCACGGGAAAAGACCGGTCGATCGATGCGTTCGCCACCGGCAATCACGCCGATCTTCTTGCGATTCTTAACATCCCAGAGCATTCCTCGTCTGCCCCGGGTCATGGTCCAATAGAATGTCTTTGTGTTCTTGTCCAAGCCAACGTCCGATATCGGCTCTTTCATGTTGATCCGGAACGGCTCGTCGGTGTAATGATTGTGGTCGGACAACACGGAGGTGATCCGATTCGCCGCCGGCCAATATTCGGCATCTGTCCTGAGTGCTCTCGCCAGGTAGGCCAATCCGTTGGCTCGATCACCTGACTCGAGGTGTTCTTTGGCAGTGAGGAAATACGATCGCGTGAGAGTTTCGTTGAGGTTGTCCCGAGCATCCTCGGCAACGCCTCGCGCCTCTTCAGCGTTTTTACGCTCCGAAACCGCAATCCCTCGCTGCCGATTGACTTCGATGCGTTCCTGGTTAATCCAGAACGCCGCGCCCGACACAATCGCAAACACCAGTGCAGCCGCTGCCAACAGGCCCCGCTTCATTCGACGCAACCGAGCCTGGCGACTGTCACGCTCGTTCCGCGCTGCCGTCAGGCGTTGGACCAGGTCGGGATGCTTTGACCGCGACTGTTCCAACAGCGACAGCCCCAGTTCAAAATCTTCCTTCGCTTCTGCACACTTCGCGTACGCCAGTCGAGCTTGCTCGGCGGCGTCCTTGGCTGGCTGATTGCCGTCCCAGAGCGTGACAGCCTGGCCAAACCCGAAGACTGCTTCGGAGTACTTGGTGTAATCGGCGCTCTGTTCGGCAACCTCGAGTGCTGCCTCGGCATGGCTGGCGAGCTTGAGACTCTCCTGGTGTGCCTCGAACACACGCACAGCCTGTCGAAATTCACCAACTGTTTGATAACGCTCCTCAGGCTCGGTCGCCATCGCCTTCATGGCGATCCCGAGCAACTCGCCGGTCGGGTCGTTCTCTTTGATTCGCTCAGGTTCGGGAACGACGATCTCATTTCTCGAAGCGGCTTTCAGACAATCCCGTGCGGATTTCCCATCGTGAGGTGACTGTCCGGTGAGCAATCGGAACAGGATGGCTCCCAACAAGTACACGTCGCTTCGTGGCCCCACCAGAAATGGCGGATTGATCATCTCTGGAGCCATGAAACTCGGCGTGCCGCCGGCGGACGCATTCGCGGATTGGCCGGGGCCAACAAGAACGGCGAGCCCCCAATCGAGCACCAGCACCTCACCGAATCCACCGGTCATGATGTTCTGCGGCTTGAGATCTCGGTGAATCACCCCTTCGGTATGGGCAAATGCCATCGCATTACAGACGTCGATCAGAATCTCCAGGTTCTCGTTCAACGACAACCCATCGATCGTTTCGTCCCACGATTGCCCCTTCACGTTTTTCATCGAATAGAAGAGGTCACCATCCGGCGATTCACCCACCTCGTGAATCGGGACGATGTTGGGGTGCTCCAGTCTTCCCGTCAAAACCGCTTCGGTCAGGAACTCGTCCCGTACGGACTGCTTTCCGCTGGAATGCCGATGGATCGTCTTCAGGGCCACGTCACGACCCAACGCAATCTGTCGTGCCAGATGAACCGTCCCCATGCCGCCTTCACCCAGCATCGCCAGGGTCACATAATCCAGGCGTTCCTCCCCAGGGGCGACCGGGAGTTCCCCCTCGTCTTCAGTCGTATCCGCCGACTGGACACTGCGTCGACTGACAGAGTTTGTCTGTGGAAATGACTCCAGCGCCTCCATCCAGTCTTCGTGCTCGTTTCGTTGAGGCTTCAAACTCGTATGGGGCAGCGTTTGATCGAGATCCTGGTGTCCTGGCGCCAGAGAGTCCGCGAACTCCTCGAGAACACTGTCGATGACCAGTGTCTTGTCAGAATCGACCTCATTGTGTTCTTCCCGAATTTCCTCCTGGATATCCTCGACGAATGTCTCTTCGTTTCCCTTCCCAGGGATTTCCACGGAAAACGGTCCAACCATCGTCGCCTCCGGGTCGCCATTTTCATCCCGGGAGGCCGGAGTGTCGGATTGCTCTTCCGAAGTATCCCTGTCGTCTGGTAGCTCAACCGGTAAGTCAGAATCCGGGTGATCGATCATCTTTTGCAGCCTCGCACAATCTCAATAAGCAAAACGGAGCGGCGTCTCGCGATCTACTGGTCAATCCAGAATGAGTACAATGCCGTCTCTCGCAACGTGAATCGCAACTTCACCGGCTGGCCCTTCAGAGCGGCGATTTTCCCGCGCTCCCAGGCCGGCGAGCACCGTGTTTGCTGCGACGTCTCCCACTCCCCAACCCCTGTCGCATCCCGCCCTTGCGTCGAGTCCGGATCCGTCGGTCCGGAGCCTGACGGGCAAGTGTAACCCGAGGACACGTATCCAGCGAGTTGAACGCCGGGTCTGGTGTACGGGGACTGGGGTTCGGTGTCCGAGCCTGGGTCCTGCCGCGGCTGGACATTGACCGAATCCTCACTGTCGAGATACGCTGGCATTCTGGAAACGAACGCGAAACGATGGTTGCGAAACGGCAACCGTTCGGAGAGTCACGAATGGCGTTGTCGGAAGACCAGGATCAGGCGGGATCGGCGTTCAGCCGTCGCAGTCTGCTCAGAAACAGCGGCGTCGCCGTCGGCGCGTTTGCCTTGCCGGCGGCGTTTGGTGTGCCGCAGTTGGCTGATGGCGCTCGCCCGAGTTCTGCTGGTGCGCCAGCCAAACGAGCGATCGTCATCCTGCTTCAGGGCGGGTGTTCTCACCACGACACGTGGGACTTGAAACCGGACGCGCCCGCGGAGATTCGCGGCGAGTTCAAACAGATCGCCACCAGCATTCCCGGCTACCAGTGCAGCGAGCATCTGCCGCTTCTTGCCCAGCGGGTTCACAACTTCAACGTGCTGCGAAGCGTCTACCACGCGACGCCGAGCCACGAGGCGGCGATCCACTGGGTCCTCACCGGCTACAACTATCCCGGCGCGAACACGTCGACGAAGAATCGAAACGACAAGCCGTCGATGGGTTCCATCGTGGCACGAACACTCGGAGCCGAAACGCCCGGTCTGCCGCCATACGTTTGCGTTCCAGACAAGGGCCAGTTGGGAGACCGCGTCCGGTATGCGTCGTCACACTTTCTGGGGATGGCATACGACCCGTTTGAATCGGGCATGCCGCCGTCGGATGCGAAGAGTCCGTTTCAGATGCCGCCCAATCTGAGCCTCACCAAAGCCGTCGACCTCACGCGGTTGGACCATC
>CAUZRQ010000240.1:0-6705 GCA_963582065.1 Planctomycetota bacterium
CTTCCGAGGCTTGCGGCTTGGGATCCCATGTCTCGTGCTGCGGCGGCCCGCCCCCGAGAAACATCACGATCACCGACTTCGCTCGACCGAGTACTGTCCCCGAGGAGGTCACTGGCTGCCCGGCAGAGAGACCGCGCATACCGATCGCTGCGCCACCCAGCCCGGCCCCGCCAAAGAGCAAATCTCGGCGCGTCCAATGGCCATCGTGAATCGACTGCGGGAATTCCCGTTCCTTCGGCATATGTGTCGCTCCGCCTGCTCCTGGTCACCTCAACGTGCCCCCTGATAGTACATCAGGTTACCCCTGAACGCTCCATTCCTCCATATCGGTTACCAATCCACGCATGGTTGCTGTCATTTCCCGACATGGAACGCGTCATCGACAAGACCAGCCGCTTTCTGGATCCGCACGATCGCTTCCGCGACTCGACGGCGTTCGTCGCCGATCCTGGCCAGGGAGTGTTTGTCCGTCTCTGCAACCTTTGCCGCGCTGACGATGGCCGGAGCTTCCCGGCGGATCTTGTCGAGAAGGTGCAACGCTGCCCGGCCGGCAGCAGTCCGAGCAACCAGAACACGTAACGGTGGAATTTTGACACGAGCGATCAGCTTCCTATGGACTCCAACTCGCACAGTATTCCGGAGCCCATCTGCGAGCAATGTGGACCGAACGTTGGGCGTACATGCCGTGGGGAAGTGCTTCCTCGCCCACGACCCAGGCTTCGGCCGCCTCCAATGTCGGCAACTCGATCACCCACGCCCGATGCCAGTCTGCCTGCGGAGACTGAAGCTGGAACCCTTCGAGCCGCATCAAGCCGTGCTCCCGGGCAATGCCTTTCATCAGGTCGACGTGCTGCTGGTCGCCTCGCTGTTCGGAAGTCAATGCTTCAGCACCGGGCCGATACCGAGTGAACATCAGGACGACGATGCTGCTTCGATCGATATCCAGCTTCGGAATGGTGTGAGGGTCTGCATCAAGTGGAACAACTGGTGGAGCGGGTTGCGTCACCCATTTCACATACGGCTCACATTCAAGCGGTCGCGAGAGATGATATTCGTAATGTCCGTAGAGTCCGTACGGAGGAGCCATCTCGGCCTGGATCCACGCCTCCGCACCTTCCAGAATCGGAAACTCGATCAGCCAAAAGCGTTGCCAATCGCCCTGTGGCCCGATCAAACGAAAGCCCTCCAGTCGCGTCATGTCGTGCTCACGGGCAACCGACAGCATCAGTTTGACATGGGTTTCTTCAAACTCCGTTCGCTCCCCGTCGCTCAGTTGATGCCACGAAGGCAACCGGCCCCCCTTGAAGAGAACGACAACGGGATCTCGGTCAGGCACTTCTCATACTCCTTGCCCGTGAAGCCACGGTGATTAGCCATCGGCAGCTTACATGACGAACGGCGGACAAATCGGTTGGTCTCCCGGTGAACCTACATCCAAACGCCCGTTTCACGAAACGGTGCGTGAGATTTCCTCTCCTGCGATGGCGGCTTGCCGATCCGCTGTCATTCGCCTGGGCGTGGCTTCGTGGTGGCATGCAGGGACTGTAGACTGAAGGGCAAACAGAAGCCCTGTTTGGCCCAAATTGCGTGCTGATCGAAGGTCTTCGGGTCAGGTAATGCTCCGAACATTTCCACCGTCAGCCGACTCACTCGACTTGCGAGCTTGTTCACGATGACCAATCCGTCAGACCCTGGATCGCCAACTCCTCTGCCAGGTAACGAAAACACTTCCGACGACCGCACAGAGAACATGTCCACAGCGGACCAGCCCGACAGTGAGAAGACGATTGTCGGGTCTCATGCCGAGAGTGAAAACGCAGCGGCCGATGATGACGGTCGCGGTGTTGCGGTGGACCCAGAGGCGACTGTGACGCCGGAGATGATGCTCGGCCAGGAGGTCGGCACCATCCTTGAGGGCTTTGCTCAAACCCTTGTTCCCAAGTATCAGAATCTGGATCAGACACTTGCTCACACCAGTCTGAAACCAGTCCAGACGGAGTATGCGGACGGGACAGCTTCACCGAAGTCGGTCACCCAGATGCAATCGCTTCGCCCGCGGAGCGTCCAGTCAGCAGATCAGTCAGCAGATCAGACGACGGATCAATCGGTCCCTGGCACCGACAGTGGCACTCCCGGCGTGAGCAGCCTGGACTACCTGACACTGGACAAGCTGGGTGAAGGTGGGATGGGCACTGTGCATCTGGCGCAGCAGGTGGCCCTGGGGCGGGAGGTGGCCCTGAAGCAGATCCATCGTCAGTCGAGCCAAGAGCCGTCGGTTCGGGAAGAATTCCTGACCGAGGCGGTCCTGACAGGAAAGCTGGAGCACCCCAATATCGTCCCGATTTACGAGGTGGGGGAATCGGCAGCTGGGGAACTCTTCTATGCGATGAAGAACGTCAAGGGGCGAGCATGGGACGAGACCATCGACGCCCTGACACTGGACCAGAATCTCGAGATTCTCATCGACGTGTGCGACGCGATTGCGTTTGCACATGCCGAAGGCGTGATCCACCGTGACCTAAAACCCCAGAACATCATGACGGGCGGTTTTGGTGAGGTGCTGGTGCTGGACTGGGGGCTGGCGGTCCTGACCGAACCCGGGGAAGACGTGACGGCGTCCGCAGGCGGCACTCCAAGTTACATGGCACCGGAGATGATCACTCCGCCGTATCTTCTGGGCCCGCGAAGCGATGTCTACCTGCTGGGTGCGATTCTGTTCCGTTTCCTGACGGGCCAGGTACCGCATGCGGGGGAATCTGCCCGCAGTTCTCTGCAGGCCGTTTCGCAGAACGAGATCATTACCCCAGATGCCGACCGCATCAAACAATTGGACCCCACGGGCGAATTGTTGAGCGTGGCGATGACAGCGATGGCCACGGATCCGGCGGATCGCTTTCAGACGGTCGGTGAGTTCCAGCAGGCGGTACGGGAGTTTGAGTCGCATCAGGAGAGTCTGAAGCTGGCCGCCGGCGCAGAAGCGGCTCTGCAGGCTGCCGAGCAGAGCGGCGATTACACCCGATACTCTGAGTCAGTGTTCGGATTCCGTCAGGCAGTGGAATTGTGGGTGGGTAACACAGCGGCTGCAGAGGGCATTGAACGCTCTCGCCAGTCGTACGCGTTGTGTGCCGAGAAAAAGGAAGACTATGAGCTGAGCTTATCCCTGCTGGATGAGTCGAACGCTGAGCAGCGGGAAGTGATCGGGCGTCTGACAGCAGCACGAGACGAACGTAATGCTCGCCAGGGGCGTCTGAAGCGGATGAAACAGGGTCTGGCGGCCGCCGCCATCCTGATGCTGGCAGTCGTTACGGGTGCTGCTTTCTGGATCAACCAGGAACGAATCGAAGCGGATCAACAGCGTATTGCTGCCGACGACCAGCGAGGCATTGCTGTCGAAGAAAAGAATAAAGCCGAACAGGCCCGTCAGAACGAAGCCAAGCAACGCGAACTCGCAGACGAAAAAACAGAGGAGGCAAAGGCGAACCTGAGTCTCGCCGACCGTCGGCTCTACATCGCCGAGATGAACCTCGCGAGACTCAACTGGGAATCCGGGAATGCCTTACTGGTCCGTCAACGGATCGATCGATATCGAAGTCCATCCGATCCCGAGAAAGACCCCCGCGGTTTTGAATGGGGGTACTGGAACCGGCAGTGCCACGGCGACCTGCGGACCCTCAACGGGCATAAGGGGGCGATCCGGGGTGTCGCGTTCAGCCCGGACGGCACACGGATTGCCTCGGCGAGCGACGACAAGACGGTGAAGTTGTGGGACGCGGCCACCGGCCGCGAAACCGCCACCCTCACCGGACACGCCGAGTTTGTCGCGAGCATTGCGTTTAGTCCCGACGGTGCGCAGATCGCCTCGGGCGGCGACAAGACCGTGAAGTTGTGGGACGCGGCCACGGGTCGGGAAACGGCCTCCCTCACCGGGCACAAGGGGGAGGTCACATGCGTGACGATCAGCCCGGACGGCAAGCGGATCGCCTCGGCGAGCGGGGACAAGACAGTGAAGTTGTGGGACATCGCCTCGGGCCAACAGATCACCACGCTCACCGGACACAAGGACGCTGTCATGGGTGTTGCGTTCAGCCCGGATGGCGAAACGATCGCCACGGCGAGTTGGGACTACACAGCCAAGTTGTGGGACGCGGCCACGGGCCGAGTGGCCGCCACCCTCGTCGGGCACAGGCAAAGAGTTGTGGGTGTTGCATTCAGCCCGGACGGCGCGACGGTCGCCTCGACGAGTTGGGACAAAACGGTGAAATTGTGGGACGTGGCCTCGGGCCAGACGACCGCCACGCTCAACGGGCACAAGGAAAGCGTGGTGGACGTGGCGTTCAGCCCGGACGGAACTCGGATCGCTACGGCGAGTGTAGACCGGACGGTGAAAATATGGGACGCGGCCACGGCCAATGAAACCGCCACACTCATCGGGCACACGGCCATGGTCCTGGGTGTCGCGTTCAGCCCGAGCGGGGCGCGAATCGCCTCGGTGAGCGAAGACAAGACGGTGAAATTGTGGGACGTGGCCTCGGGCCGCCAGGCCACCACGCTCACCGGGCATAAAAGTTCTGTTTGGGGTGTTGCGTTCAACCCGGTCCGCAAGCGGGTCGCCTCGGCCAGCTTTGACAAGACGGTAAAATTGTGGGACGTGGACTCGGGTCGCCAGACCGGCACGCTCACCGGGCACAAGCACCGCGTCGATTTTGTGGCGTTCAGCCCGGACGGCACGACGATCGCGTCGGCGAGTTGGGACAGCACGGTCAAGTTGTGGGACGCGTCCTCGGGTCGCAATCTCGCCACGCTCACCGGCCACAAAGGGCGTATCCAGAGCGTGGCGTTCAGTCCCGATGGCGGAACCGTCGCCTCGGCAAGTGCAGATAAAACTGTGAGGTTGTGGGACGTCGCGACGGGCCGGGAGACCGCTACCCTTGCGATGCAAACGAACGTTTACTTTGCGACATTCAGCCCGGACGGCACGCGGATCGCCGCTTCGAGTCCTAGCACGGTGACGTTGTGGGACGTGGCCACGCGACGCCAGACGGCGACCCTCACCGGGCACACCGACGATGTCTTTTGTGTGGCCTTCGGTCCCAACGGCAACCGGCTCGCCTCGGCGAGCAATGACAACACGGTGAAGTTGTGGGACGTGGCCGAGGGCCGTGAGATCGCCACCCTCACCGGACACACGCATTTTGTGATGGGTGTGGCGTTCAGCCCGGACGGCACGCGAATCGCCTCGGCAAGCTCTGACGAGACGGTGAAGTTGTGGGATGTGGCCACGGGCCGCGAAACCGCCACCTTCACCGGGCACAAGGGGCCTGTCAGAACCGTGGCGTTCAGCCCGGGCGGGCGGGTAATCGCCTCGGGCGGCTTTGACGGGACCGTGAAGCTGTGGGACGCGCGTCCGTTGACGCCGAAGCTGAAGGTGCGGTACGAGACACGCGGGTACCTGACATTCCACACCCCGCGATGCTCCTCGTTGGACGCTCTGCAGAAAGCGATTCAGGCAGACCGAACAATCAACGACAAGGTCCGCCAGCAGGCCCTCGGCTGGTCCAAACTGTTCTGGTTCAACTACGCCAGAAAGAAATCCCTTCAGCTGAACAACCAAAGCTGGGAGATCGCCAAACAGGCAAAACTGCCCGCAGAGAAGTATCAGGCGGCGGTGGAAATGGCGCTCGAGGCCAACTCGCTAAATCCAGGCAGAGGCTATGTGCTGAATACACTGGGCATCGCTCAATACCGAGCGCAGAAGTATCAGGAAGCCCTGGCAACTCTCACGCACGCAGAAAAGCTCAATGCACCCCTGTACGGTGGTGTGTCATTCCGAGACCTCGTGTTCCTGGCCATGACTCATTTCCAGCTCAACTCGAAGACCAAGGCGGCAGGCCTTCTGGAAAAAGTCAAAGCCCTCGCCAAAACAAAAAAGGTAAGGAACGCAGATCTTGAGCGTTTCATCAAAGAAGCCGAAACACTGATCGAGGGTCCGCCACCAGAGAAAAAAAAGTAGACCGGGTGACCACCGTCTCGCCCATGCTCTCGCCGGACCCCAGGCAGGCCATCCGGCCGATTGTTCGCTCGCCGGACGTGATGGCCGAAGCTTCGTGTGCCGCGAATGAGTGAGCAAAGTTCCCAACACTCAAGTGGGCAGACGCTTCTGGAGCATGATACAGGACGTTTATCGCGTCTTGCCCTGTGATTTTCCTGACCTGAATTGAAAACCAAACAACCGGGCATCAGACATCTCAATGCGGAGCCGTGTGGGTTTCGTTGCACGTGCGCCAACGTCACTCCCTCCCTTCCACTCAACGGCTTTGCTCAGTGAGTCACCGGTAATGGGCACGCACTCACTCACAGAGAATTTCGGCAGTGGACGCCCCTCCGCATCGAGGAGACCGATTCGCATGCGACCGCCGCTGCGAACCCGGACATTCAGATGCAATCTGTTGCCAGCAAAACGCAACGGAGGGCTCGTGAATGATCCGCCCTTCGGTCCTGCCGTTGCGGCGACGAATCGGTCGAGCCGGGCCACGACGCGACTGTAGACTCTGGCGTTTTCCGGCTTCGTCAGGTTTTCGAGTTCTGCCCCCTGATGACGCAGCGGCGATCCGGAATAATACAGCCACAGTTCGTCTCCAACCCGGATCATCCCTTGCCCCATATAAAGGGATCCGCTGTCGAACACGTTGCCCTTGCCCAGGGCAA
>CAUZRQ010000241.1:0-6565 GCA_963582065.1 Planctomycetota bacterium
GTGCCGACGGTTGACACCCACCAGGCTACAGATTTCGATGAGGCTTCACCGGATTCTGGATGAGGCTCATTTCGAGGACCCACGAGATGTTGATTGGTTATGTCAGCGACGAACGCTACATCGCGTTGCACGATGTGGCCGTGCTGTTCGAGACGTCCGGTGGTGAACCGTTGCAGGTGCGATCGCTGGCCGACGGTTCGGTTCGAGCCGATCTGGCTGACGGCGAATACCGGGTCACGCTTCGTCGTGACGGGTTTTCGGCCAAACGGACGGCGGTCACATTGCCGGTCGACGAACCGGCCCAGTTCCGGCTGCTCAGCAACACCCTGGTCGGTTACATGTGGCCCAAGTGCGTGCGTTCGGGCGAGAAGTCCGAGTACCGGGTGCATGCGACCGAGGCCTACCGGCTCGACCTGTTTCGCTACGGCTGGGACAAGGAGCCGGTCCGCACGGTGGGCTGGTTCGATGAACACGGCCCGCTGGCCACCACGCAGGTGACTCCCGACGGGGACTACACCCGGACGGGCATCCGTTTCAATCACCAGGGCTACAGCAACAACCCTCACCACCGGCAGTACCTGGTCGGCCCGGATCGCTCGGGCCTGCACTACCTCCACGCCCGGTCGGTCTCGGGCGAGTTCTTCACCTTCCCGTGGATCGTGGCACCGGCCGAGCCCGAGCACGACATCGCGGTGCTGGCGGCCAACATCAACTGGAACTGCTACAACAACTTCGGTGGTCGCAGCAACTACATCCACCCGCAGGAGCTCCCGCCCGAGCCCACCGTCAACGCCCGGCAGGATCTGCATCGCTACACCAGCGACCTGCACATGCATTTCTCGGTCGAGGACTACGCCCCGCTGTCGTTCGATCGCCCCGAGTTGTTCAACCACGTGCCCGAGGAGACGCGGATCGACGATCCGCTGGAGGGGCGATCCGAGTGCCACACGCTGCCGGCCGAATGGCGGTTGTTCGGCTGGCTGGAGCGCGAGGGGTTCGGGTACGACCTCTACGCGGAAACCCAGTTCCACTTCGGCCAGCTCGACCTGGATGCCTACAAGGTGCTCATGATCAGCGCCCATCCCGAGTACTGGTCGCAGGAGATGTATTTCCGGTTGAAGGAGTGGGTCTTCGAGCGAGGCGGCAAGCTGATGTACCTGGGCGGTAACGGATTGAACTGCGCGGTCGAGTTCCTGGACGAGTCGACGATCACCGTCCGCAACAGTGCCGAGGGGGGCAGTTCCAGTGACATGGCGAAGATCGGCAAGGAGAGCCGGTTGGACGTGTACTACGAATCGGAGGCCAACCTGCTGGGAGTTCGATGCACCGAGGAGGGCATCATGACCGGCGCGCCCTACCGGGCCATCGACAGCTCACACTGGATCTTCGACGGCACCGGACTCGCTGACGGCGACATCTTCGGCGAGCGGTGCCTGCACATGCGGTGTCCGGGCGGGGCGTCGGGTCACGAGACCGACAAGATGTCGCCGAGTTCTCCGCCGGGAACGCGGCTGTTGGCCAAGGGGCTGAATCCCGACGAGGGGGGTGCCGACATCATTTACCACGAGACCGAGAGCGGCGGCGAGGTCTTCAGCGTGGGTTCGATCAGTTACCCGTGCGCCCTGCCGGTTGACGAGAACATCTCGAAGATCACCCGTAACGTGCTCGAACGTTTCACCAGTTGAACGACGGAGCGGCAGTGCTCGGGTCCACTCGTCTTTGCGTGGCAGTTGTTGGTCCGCTCGACCGTGGGCGGATACGATGCACGGGCAACATCTGACACTGACCGCTGGAGCGAGACATGCGCCGCCGGACGTTTGCGGAAGCCGATTCGAACCGTCGGGACTTCCTGAGAGCTGCTGCGGCCATCACCGCTTTGCCGCTGCTCGGGAGCCGGGTCCAGGGCCTGGTTCGACGGCGGCTGGCGTTTGTGGAGGATCCGTTTTCACTGGGCGTCACCAGCGGTGATCCGGCTCCGGACGGTTTCGTGATCCAGACCCGTTTGGCTCCGCGACCGACCGAGGGCGGTGGCATGCCGGCCGGCAACGTGGAGGTCCGGTACGAGATCGCCGGCGACGAGGCGATGAAGACGGTGGTCAAACGCGGACGGACCGTGGCCACGCCGCAACTGGGTCACAGCGTGCATGTCGAGGTGCGTGGTCTCGAACCGAATCGCTGGTACTGGTACCGGTTCACCGCCGGCGATGCGCAGAGCCGGGTTGGTCGGGCCCGCACCACGCCGCGGAACCTGGTTCTTCCCAAGGAACTGAACTTCGCCTTTGTCTCGTGTCAGCATTACGAGTACGGGTTGTTCACCGGCTTCGAGCACATGGCGGGTGAGAAGCTGGACCTGGTCGTGCACCTGGGAGACTACATCTACGAGTACGCCGGCATCGATGGGCGGGTTCGCAAGCATGTCGGGCCCGAGATCACCTCGCTCGATCACTACCGCAACCGTTACGGCCAGTACCAGTCCGATCCCCAACTTCAGGCCGCTCACGCTCACTGCCCCTGGCTGGTGACCTGGGACGACCACGAGTTCGACAACGACTATGCGACGTTTCATTCGGAGGAACCCGGGGTGAAGGCGGTCGAGTTCATGAAGCGGCGGGCCAATGCCTACCAGGCCTACTACGAGCACATGCCGCTGCGACGCACGTCGATTCCCTCCGGACCGTTCATGCAGCTGTACCGCCGGGTGCGTTTTGGCCGACTGGTCGATTTCGCCATCCTCGACACCCGCCAGCATCGCACTCCCCAGGCCAACGGCAACGGTCTGAAACCGCTGGTCGGCGAGGCGCTGGACCCCAACGCCACCATCCTGGGCGGGAAACAGGAGGCGTGGCTGAGGCGGAAGTGGTTGGAGTCGAAGGCCGAGTGGAACGTGATGGCCCAGCAGGTGCTGATGGCCCGGGTCGATCGGCTGCCCGGGTCGGCCGAGGGGTACCCGATGGACAAGTGGGCGGGATACGAGGTCTGCCGACAGCGGGTGATGCAGTCACTGGCCGACCTCAAGGTGCCCAACCCCGTCGTGCTCACCGGTGACATCCATTCCAACTGGGTCTGCGACCTGCCGCTGGACTACGGCCGCCCGGACAAGACGGTGGTCGGGACCGAGTTCGTCTGCACGTCGATCAGTTCGGGAGGCAACGGCAAGCAGAAGCTCGACTACACCGACGGGATGATTGCCGAGAATCCCTGGATCAAGCTGCACAACGCCGAGCGCGGCTACGTCCATTGCCGGGTGACGCCCAGGCAATGGACGACCGATTTCCAGGTTGTCGAGGATGTGATCAAGCCGGGTGCACCGCTGGTGACCCGTTGCACGTATGTCGTCGAAACGGGACAGCCGGGTGCCGTGAAGGCATGACCGCCGGCCACATTGCCGAACAGGCAGTTTTCAAGGAGAGATCATGAGCGAACTGGCAATCCAATCGGTCGGGGCTGTGACCGAAGAACTTCCCGACATGCCGATCGAGCCCTCGTGGATTGAAGACGGCGATCCGGTTGCGCGAGGGACCGTGCTGGTCCAGTCAGCCGACAAGTTGCTTTCGAGCGGCCTCTGGAGCTGCACGACCGGAAAGTTCCGCTGGGAATTCGGCTGGGACGAGTTTGTCCACATCCTCGAAGGCCGGGTGACGATCACCGAGGAAGGCGGAGCCGTCCACGAACTCGGGCCCGGAGACACCGCCCATTTTCCGCTCGGACTCGTTTCTCATTGGCACGTCCACGAAGATGTCCGCAAGGCGTTCACGATTCGAACTCCTGAGCCATTTGTGCTCTGAATTTTCCCCGGCAGTTTCTTGCGGAACCACGAGCAGTCAACGGGGTTGAAGCCACATTCCGACCACAATGTTGCGACACGGAGATCCACGATGAAACGGTTTGCTTGCTTCACTCTGACGGTCCTGGTCCTGGTCTCCGGCCAGTTGCCTGCTGCCGACTGGGCGCAGTTCCGCGGAGCGGGTGCCACGGGCATCTCGGCCGACACGAGTGTGCCACTGGAGTGGAGCGATACGAAGAACCTGGCCTGGAAACTTGCACTGCCGGGCAAGGGATTCTCGAGTCCGATCGTGGTTGGCGACAAGGTGCTGGTGACCTGCTACTCGGGTGCATCCCGCGACCTCAGCGGTCTGAAGCGGCACCTGGTCTGTGCCGACCGCAACACCGGCAATTTGATCTGGAAAAAAGACATCGCCTCGATGGCTCGCGAACGGGCGTCCGCCTCGTTCGGGGCTTCTCATGGGTTCGCCTCGCACACCCCGGCCAGCGATGGCGAGCGGGTCTACGTGCTGTTCGGCAACACCGGCGTGTTGGCCTTCGATCTCACCACCGGCAAGCAACTTTGGCGGCAGGATGTCGGTTCCGAGAGTGCCTCGCGGTTCGGTTCAGCATCGAGCCCGGTTCTCTACAAGAACCTGCTGATCGTCACGGCCGGTGCGGAGAGCGAATCGATGCGAGCGTTTGAGGCCAAGACCGGGAAGCCGGTCTGGAAGACCGACGCCGGCAGCCTGAATCGCAGCTACTCGACCCCGGTGTTCGCCAAGAACGCCAAGGGCGAAGACGAGATGGTGATTTCGGTGACCTACGAGACCTGGGGCATGAACCCGATGACAGGCAAGTTGAAGTGGTACGCCGAGACAGAGGTCGACACCAACGCCGTCCCGACGGTGGTGATCAACGAGGGGGTTGCCTACGTGATTGGTGGCCGGTCACCGGGTGGACGGGCAGCCATCCGCCTGGGTGGTTCCGATGATGTCACCGGCACCCACAGGCTGTGGTCCAAGACCGGTGGCTCCTACGTGTCGTCTCCGGTGTTTCACAAGGGACATCTCTACTGGGTCAACGATCGGGGCATCGCCTTCTGTGTCGACGCCAAGACCGGTGTGGAGGTGACCCGCAAACGGATCGGCGGCCAGTTCTATTCCTCGATGTTGCTGCTGGGCGGGAACCGCCTGGTCGCCGTCAGTCGATTCGGAGGTGCCCACATCTTCAATGCCAGTACCTCGCTGGCGGCCGTCGGTCGCAACCGGCTGGCGGACACCAGCGATTTCAGTGGCAGCCCGGCGGTGGTGGGAAACCGCATGTACCTGAGGTCGGACAAGGCCCTGTATTGCATCGGAGCCAAGTAGGACATGACGGAACTGGACCTGGCCCGGACCGTGGCCGTTGACCGGCGGGCGTTCCTGCTGGCCGCCGCGGCCCTGGCCACCACAAGTTCGCCGGCCCGTTCGGCACCGAAAGTCCGCGTGACGACCCACGTCTACAAGACCGTCAAGCGGCTGCCGATCAAGCTCGATCTGCACCGTCCCGACACGGCCGGCCGACCGCGCCTGGCCGTGTGGATTCACGGTGGGGCCCTGATCATCGGGCACCGGGCGGGGATCAGTGGCCGCGTCAAGAAGGACCTGCTCGGGGCCGGGTACGCCCTGGCGTCGATCGACTACCGGCTGGCTCCCGAGACCCCGATGCCCGAGATTCTCGGGGACGTCGTCGACGCATTCGAGTGGCTCCGCGAACGGGCCGACGACCTGAAGGTCGACACATCGAAGATCGCCGTGCTGGGTGGATCGGCCGGGGGCTACCTGACGCTGGCGACCGGTTACCGGGTGAAACCCAGGCCCGCCTGCCTGGTTCCGTTCTGGGGCTATGGCGACCTGGTCGGCGACTGGTACAGCAAGCCGAGTCCCCACAAGCGGCACAACAGGGTGAAGTTCACCGAGACCCACGCCCGCAAGCAGGTCTCCGGTCCCCCGGTGTCCGATTCACGTCTCCGCAAGGGCAACGGCGGCGTCTTCTACAACTGGTGCCGCCAGACCGGCCGTTGGCCTCTTGAAGTGTCCGGCTGGGATCCTCACACCGAACCCGAGAAGTTCTTTCCCTACATGCCGGTCAAGAACGTGACCAGGGACTATCCGCCGACGTTGCTGATCCATGGCACCGCCGACACCGATGTGCCCTACGAGCAATCGGTGCTGATGCAGCGGGAGTTCAAGAAGCACGGTGTCAGTCACCGGCTGGTGTCGATCAAGGGTGGAGAGCACGGCCTGGGGGGTGGCGATCCGCAGGCGATCGATGACGCTTACAAGGCGGCCCTGGCCTTCGTCAGGAAGCACGCCGGCTAGGTCGTGGCCGGCTTCTTCTTGTTCTTCTTCTTGTTCCGCCGACGGGCCTGGTGCTTGAGTGCTTCCAGTTCGGTCTGCTGTCCCCGGTCACCCTGGGCCTTCATCCAGCGGTCCAGTTGTGTCTTCAACCGCAACTTGACCTCGGCCAGCTTCGGATCACCGGCCAGGTTGTGCCACTCGTGGGGGTCGTCCGTGATGTCATAGAGTTCCTCGGCCGGCCGCTGCCGGTACCGCCTGACCTTCTCGCGGGCGTCCTCGTCACCGGAACGGGCCTTGGCTTCCCACGACTGAAAGATCGACGATTTCATGCAGACGTTGCGGAAGGGAACGTCGGGGGTCAGGTTGACGATGAGCTTGTAGCGGTCCGAGCGGACGCTGCGGATCCCGTAGTGATCGGAACCGTTGATGATGCCGCGGGTGGTCATCAGGCCGAAGACATA
>CAUZRQ010000242.1:0-6558 GCA_963582065.1 Planctomycetota bacterium
TCTTGGTGGTGATGACGTTTTCCTGGTTCCGCCACGACCCGTACTTGCCGCCGTCATGGGCTCGCACACGCACGTCGTAGGCGGTCCCCTCGCTCAGTCCGCTGATCGCCTTGCTGCGGCCCGTTGTTGAGCCGGCCGAGGTCCAGGTCCAGGCGTGGTCCTTCTTGTACTCGACGTGGTAGCGGAGGCTGTGTCCGCTGGAATCGCTGGCGGCACTCCAACTGACCTTCGCACTGGTCTCGGTGACGTTGGAGGCCGAGAGTGTTCCCGGTCGACCGGGTGCGTGGTGCCACCAGGCAAAGTCCGCGATAGCAGAGCCTGATTCGGGTTCATCGTCATGTGCGAAACCAAGCAGGTGTCCCGTCTCGTGTGCAACAACGCTGGCCACCTTCGAGATGTAGTCATCGAAAGAGGAATCGGGCGAGACGGTCTCGGTGAAGACAATTGCCCTGTCGGTGTGATTTGTGTTTCCCGTATCAATGGTCTCTGCCAGTCCCCGAAGGTTGCCGGGGTCAGAGAACTCGCCGGTGGATCCTCCGATGTGGATCGTCGAGAACTGGATGTCGGCCGACGGCAGGACACTCGTGAATTCCACACCGGTCCCGGCGAATGCCCGGTTTAGCTGCTCGGTGACATGGCCGATGATCTCCGATTCCAGTCCCACCAGCTCTCCGGGGGCTTCGAACGCGGCAACGTCAAACGGACCGGCATTGACCGGGCCTTCGAACGTGACATCCCGGGCTCCGTCGAAGTCGAGGTGGACGACCTGGCCGTTGAAATCGCTGGCGGAGGGATCGACCAGATGCATGCCCGGCAGATCGAACTTGACCGAGGCTTCGATTGGAGCGGCTGTGTCGACCAGGGCCTGGACGTCCTGCTGGTCGTTCGTTGCATCGGTATGACCGGTATTGTCCAATGGAACCGGCAGGGCGCTGGCCGAGAGCAGGGTGCGTTCTTCCAGCTGTTCGACCACACTGACCTGGCCCGTAGCCCTGCCGGGCTGCCGTTTACGTCGCCGACTTGACTTGTTTGGCCGCAGTCGCTTTCGCAGGAACCAGTTCACGGTTTCGCCTCTCTTGGTGTGTTTGCGGATGGTGAGCCCGTGAGGGGTCTCTTTCTCTGACTCGATAGCGGTGGTTTGAACCCGACACGTGTTGCAACGAATTTCCGGGGTCCTTGTCATGGTGCCGATACCGGTTCCTTGCTGAAGACCCTTGTCATCGGCCGCTGAATCCCAGGAAGGTGGCAGGTTGTGTCCCAGGAATCGCGTTCCCCTCGATCGGTGACCGCCTGGATCACCGACCTGAAGGCGGGCAAGGAAGCTGCGGCCCAGCGGCTCTGGGAACGCTACTGCGTCCGACTGGGTGACCTGGCGAGCCGCCATCTGGTCGGTTTGCCACGCCGGGCGGTCGACGAGGAAGACGTGGCCCAGTTGGCCTTCGCGAACCTCTGTGCCGGTGCACAGGATGGCCGATTCTCGAAATTGACCGACCGTGACGACCTGTGGCAGTTGCTGGTCGTGATCACCGAACGGAAGGCGATCGACGTGATCCGGCATGAACACCGGCAGAAGCGTGGTGGTGGCAAAGTGCGCGGTGAGTCAGCGTTTGTTCTGCCGAATGATGAACCTGATGCCCGCGCCATCGAGTACGTCATTGACGATGCGCCCACGCCGGAGTACGCCGCCCTGGCCGCCGAGGAATGCCAGCGACTGCTCGAACTCCTCGACAACGAGAGCCTGCGACAGGTCGCACTCTGGAAGATGCACGGGTACACTAACCGCGAGATTTGCCGGAAGCTCGACTGTGTTGAGCGGAGTGTCGAGCGGAAGCTCAAGGGCATCCGCGCTGTCTGGCTGGCCGAGTCGGCGTCATGAACGATTCACCGGATGTCAGTGCCGAGCAGTTTCTGCGGCTCGAACCGGTCTGTGAGAAGTTCGAAGCCGACTGCTCTCGTGCATCGAGTGAGTCCACGGACCCTCCCGAGATCGAGTCGTACCTCACCGAGGTCGAGTCCGAGGACCGTGACGCGTTGCGAGAGGAACTGGAGTCGATTCGACAGGCCGGCCTCGCGCCTGCTGACCGATCCGTGGATGAGGACGAGCCCGTTCAGGAGGATTCCCGGAACGCTCGGACTGTCCTGGTGCAGGCCGACGACACTGAGACGGATACAGGGACTGCAGACGCTTCGCGAATTGCCGCACAGGACATTCCCGGTTACGAAATCCTGGGCGAGCTCGGCCACGGAGGAATGGGCGTGGTGTACCGCGCCCGTGACACCCGGCTGGACCGGATCGTGGCCCTGAAGATGATCTTGGCAGGGCCTCATGCCGATGCCACCCGCATCTCACGATTTCAGCGTGAAGCGACCTTCCTGGCACAGTTGCGGCATCCCCACATCGTTCAGATTCACGAGGTCGGAGAACACCGCGGCCAACCCTACATCACGCTGGAATACGTCGAGGGGGGCACGCTGGAGGATCTGGCCGAGAACGAGCCGCTAGCAGCTCGAGATGCGGCCCAACTGGTGCAGTCCTTGGCACGAGCCATCCATGTGACTCACCAGTTGAACATCATCCACCGTGATCTGAAGCCCGCCAACGTACTGCTGACGCCCGAGGGCGAGCCGAAGATCACCGATTTCGGACTGGCGAAGCAACTGCAGGGCCAGGGAACCCAGACGCAGACCGGGGCAATCTTGGGCTCGCCCGGCTACATGGCTCCCGAACAGGCCGGTTCGGGCCTGGCAGAGGTGGGGCCGGCGACCGACGTGTACGCACTGGGTAGTATCCTCTACTTCCTGGTCACCCGCCGGGCGCCGTTCGAGTCTGAGAGCCTGTTCGAGTCGGTGCGCCAGATTCTCGAAGACAGCCCCGTCTCTCCCCGAAGGCTCGACAATGCGACGAGCATCGACCGCGATCTGGACACGGTGATTTTAAAATGTCTCGAGAAGGACCCAGCCCGACGTTACGAGTCGGCCGAGGCGCTCGCCGACGAACTGGGTCGCTACTTGGCCGGGGAACCGATCCTGGCACGGCCGGTGTCTACTTCGGAGCGAGCCTGGCGGTGGTGCAAACGCAACCCGGTGGTGGCCGGTTTGAGTTCAGCGGTCGTGTTGGTGCTGACTGTCGGGACGATCGTCTCGACAGTTCTTGCCTCCGAGTTCTATGCACAGAAGGGGATTGCCGATTCGAGGAAGGCAGATGCCCTTGCCAACCTGGTCCTGGCACAAAAGAACGAGGTCCGGGCACAAAGGCAGGTCTACCTTTCAGATTTACGTTTGGCGCAGCGAGAATGGGACGGTGCCAATCTCGGTAGTGTTCGCTCGCTTCTGGACAAGCATGAAGAAGACCAGGGCCTGATCGGTTTCGAGTGGCACTACTGGAACAGTCTTCTCGACAGCGACCTGATGACGCTGAGCGGACACCAGGACAATCTCACCAGTGTGGCGTATCACCCGGACGGGAAGTGGCTGGCCTCGTCGAGTGTGGACGGGACAGTCGGGGTCTGGGACGCCGAGTCAGGTGCCCGGCTTCACACTCTCGAGGGCCATAAAGAGGGAGTCCACTGTGTTGTCTTCAGCCCCGACGGAAAACAACTCGCTTCGTGTGGCAAGGACTGGACGATCAAGTTGTGGAACCCCGAATCTGGCGAGTTAATACGAACGCTGGTTGGCCATCGGGCAGGTGTTCATGGCCTGTCGTACCACGCCGATGGCAGGCAATTGGCCTCATGTAGTTCGGATCACTCGGCGATCGTGTGGGACGTTGAGACTGGACAGGTCGTCATTTCTCTCAGAGGTCACAAGGGGACGGTCACCGAGGTCGTGTTCAGCCCGGATGGAAAATTACTGGCCACGTCGGGTGACGACAATTCGGTCAAGTTGTGGGATGCTGAAACCGGTCAAGTCGACCACACGTTCCACGGACAGGACGTCGAGGGACTGATCGTCTATTTCAGCAGTGTCGTCTTCAGCCCCGACGGTTCGCGACTGGCTGCCGCCAGCCGTGACCACGACGTGAAGTTGTGGGATGTCAGGACCCGCAAGGAACTCCGAGTGTGCCAGGGGCATACCGACCTTGTCTCGTGTGTGGCCTTCAGCCCGGATGGGGAACGCCTGGTCTCCTGTGGCGGCGACGGCACGATCAGGGTCTGGGAAACGGCAAGCGCCAGGCAATTGCTGATTCTCAGGGCTCATTCCGGAGGTGCCATCCAGACGGTCACATTCAGCCCCGACGGTGAGCGACTGGCCTCGGTTGGCGGCGATGACAAGAACATCACGGTCTGGGACGCGATTCATGGTCAGGAACCGCTGATTCTCTCCAGCCCGTTGCGTGCGATTCCGTCGCCCAACGAGATTATCTCGAGCGTACGCGGCGTTGCGCTAAGCCCGGACGGCACGCGGTTGGCCGCAGCAACTTGGGGAACGTCGGTCAAGCTGGTTGATCTGCTGACGGGTAAGACGGTCCTGAGATTGAAAGGCAACAAGGGACTTGTGACGCATGTCGTGTTCAGCTTGGACGGGACGCGGCTGGCCGCGATTGGCCGCACCAAACTTACCAACTCAATCACGGTCTGGGACACCGCGACGGGTGAGAGTCTCGTTTCTAAGGAAGAACCGGTGCAGAACCCCGGGGGGTTCTACGTTCCAAGAATCTCCTTGAGTCCGGACGGCAAGCGAGTGGCCGCTGCGGGATCGGGCCACTCGGTCAAAGAGTGGGACATCCAATCGGAAGACCTGCTTCAGACCTTCAAGGGGCACACGAACTCGGTTGAAGGCGTGGCGTACAGTTCGGATGGAAAACTACTGGCCTCGGGCAGTTGGGACCACAGGATCATCGTCTGGGATACGGCGACCGGGACCCCGGTGCACTCGCTCGAATCAGGCGATCGGTTCATTCGTGACGTGGCGTTCAGCCCGGACGGGACACGACTCGCTTCGTGTGGCGCAGAATCGGCGGTCAAGCTCTGGGATGTTCAATCGGGTAAGTGTGTTCGGAAGTTGATTGGACACATTGACAATGTCTTGTGTGTGGCCATCAGTCCGGACGGAAAGCGGTTGGCATCCGCGGGCAGTGATGCAACAGTCAGGATCTGGGACCTTCAAACGGGCAGCAGAATCCTCACGCTGGAAGGGCACACCGCTGAGATTGACGGGATCTCATTCAGCGCGGACAGCCGCCGGCTGGCGACGGCCAGCATCGACCAGACTGTCAGGGTGTGGGGCGGTGACATGCCGGCACGATCGCTGACCGTCGAACTGGGAAAGAGCGAAGAAGCTCACGTCCATTTGGGCCGTGGTGCTATGCATAGTCGTCTCGGTGGCAAGATCTCCCAATCGCTCGAGTCGTTTCAGGCGGCGATCGACATTTACCAGGCGCTCATCGATGAAGGTCCGGATGATCCTGAGCGTCGGAACGATCTGGCCAACGCGTACCACGAGCTCGGTTTGGCACAAGGAGGATTTGCCGGGGATCGGAACAGTCAAGTCACGCTGGGAGATGCGATCGGTTCGTTAAGAATGTCGATCGACATTAGGCAGAAACTCGTCGCGGATCATCCGCAGGATGCCAAGTACCGAAATGCCCTCGCAGGCACCTTCAACTTGCTTGCCATCATACAAGAGAATGCCAGGAAGCAGCCTGATGCGGTGGTGTCGTACCACCGGGCGATACAGGGGTTCGAGCGGCTGGTCCAGGAACATCCCGACATTCCTTACTATGCCAGCAACCTGTCCCAGGCCTATTTCAATCTGGCCGACTTGCAGGAAAAGAGCCGACAGCCTTCCCAGGCGCTCGATTCGTTTCGGCAGGCGATCCTCATTGGAAAGCGGCTCGTCGCAGAGTATCCGAAGACAGCGATGTGCGAGGTTAACCTGGCCCTCGCCTACCTTCGGCTCGGGCGTCTCCACGGTGGGCAGTCGGATCACGTGGAGTCGCTGGCCGCGTTTCGCCAGGCGGTCGAGATTTATCGCCGACTGGTCAAGGCCGACCCGGACAAGCTTGATTACAGATCAGGTCTGGCGCAATCGCTGTACGGTCTCGGTGTGGTGCAACAACGCGTTGGTTCGTCCGAAGACGCCTTGAAGACACTTCGCGAGGTGATAGACCATTACGAACAACTCGTTGCAGATCGCCCGCTGACTCCAGCGTTCTCCATCAGGCTGGCGCGAGCACACGTGAATCTGGGTCATGGGCTGCGTGACGCGGACCGATTGACAGAGGCCCTGGAGCACTTTTCCACTACGGTTTTACTCTTGAAGAGGGTCTTGCCGAACGTGCAACAGAGGAACCGGCAACCTGTTAGTGAGTATCTGCGGAACGCCTACCTGAGACGCGCCACGTGCTTGACCAGCCTGAAGCGGTTTCAGGAAGCGATTGACGATTGGGACCGGCTGATCGATCTGCTGCCGCAGAGCCTCGAGCAGCTTCGCACCAGGTACGGGCTACGACGGTCCCTCACACGAGCTCTGGCAGGGCGACACAGTGAGGCGGTCGCCGAGATGGAGACCCTGATGAAATCCCAGGGGACTTCCGCTGTGGATCGCTACAACATTGTG
>CAUZRQ010000243.1:0-6540 GCA_963582065.1 Planctomycetota bacterium
GCACCTCGCTGCTGGGGCTTTCGATCGGATGTGCAAGGTGCCACGACCACAAGTTCGATCCGATTTCCCAGGAGGAGTATTACCGGTTCGTGGCGATCTTCGAGCGGACGATCCGCGGCGAGGTCCAACTGTCGACATCCGGGACCAGTGCCTCCGGAATCCAACCGGTGCTGGTCGCCGGCGAGGGTCTCAAGCCGCTGCCCCGGCTCTACAACCCCGGCCCGGCCTTCTATACCAAGACCTGGTTCCTGCGTCGCGGGGACGTGAAGTTGAAGGACCACGAGGTGCGACCCGGCTATCTGGACGTGTTGTTGGGCGAGGGTGTGACTGAACGGGAGTTCGGCGTTGCCGGGGAACCGGCCGCGGCGAAGGCTGAGGGCCCGACGCTGAGGCGATCGGGTCTGGCTCGCTGGGTGACCGACACCCGTCGTGGTGCCGGCCGGCTGCTGGCCCGGGTGATTGTCAACCGGATCTGGCAGCATCACTTCGGCCGTGGGCTGGTAAGCACCCCCAACGACTTTGGTGAACAGGGCCAGCCTCCGTCTCATCCCGGATTGCTCGACTGGTTATCGTCCGAGTTGATCCGGTGCGGCTGGCGATTGAAGCCGATCCACCGCATGGTGCTCTGCAGCGAGACGTACCGGCAATCGGTGCTGGCTGCAGGTCGCAGTGAGCAGGACGAGTCGCTGTTCCGTGGCCGGTCTCTGAGGCGGCTCGAGGCCGAGGCGATCCGCGACAGCCTGGTGGTGCTGGGCGACCGATTCGACGCCCGAATGTTCGGCCCCGGTTCACTTGATTCGAGCAACCCTCGCCGCGCGGTCTACTTTCGGGTCAAACGGAGCCAGCCGGACCCGCTGATGGCACTCTTTGACCTGCCCGACACTCTCCAGGGCACCTCCATCCGTTCGACCACGATCGTCTCTCCCCAGGCCCTGGCGTTGCTCAACGGCCCGGTGGTCCGTCGTGCGGCGACTGCCTTCGCCCGGCGGCTGCGTTCGCATCGGCTTGGGTCCAAGCCGGCGGCGCTGGCCGGGGGTGTGTTCAGCGAGGCGTTGGGTCGCGAGGCGACCGCAGAGGAGTTGGCCGCGGCCACCGGGTTCCTCGACCAGCAGCGGGCCGCCTATGCCGACCTGGCCCGCGGTGGTGATCTCGAGCGCGAGTCGGTCGAGGTCAGCGGGCTGGTGCTGGATTTGACGGCCGAGGGGCTGGCACCTGGTGAAGTGTCTCGTTGGGCCGACCGGCGTGCCGAGCGGACCGGCCTGGTGTTTGTTCCTCGAGGCAAAGGCCGTCCTCGTCTGATCGAGAAGGCGACGCCGAGTGGGCGGGCGGCAGTCCTGTTTGGTCCCGGGCCCACGGTCTTGCAGGCCGCTGACAATCCTCAGGTGGAATTCGGCACCGGTGACTTCAGCATCTCGGTTGTCTTCCGCTTGCACCCCTCCAGCGGCGGCGGCGTGCAGATTCTCGGCAAGGACTCGTTCCCGGGACAGGGCTCGTCCTACACGGGCTACTTCTTCCACGAGACGGCCGGCCACCTGAGGTTTTCGACTCGCGACCTGAAAAGCGGCAAGGGGCCGGTCAACTACCTGGATTCATACGGGACGATCCAGCGGGGCCGCTGGCACCGGGCCACGGCGGTTCGCAGCGGCCGCAGCGTACGGTTATTCCTCGACGACGCGCTGTCGCTGGATCGGAAGCTGATCGAGCCCTCGCCGACCAACATCGACAACCTCGTGCCGCTGAAGTTGGGGCTGATCGACGAGGACATTTCCGGCGCGCTGCATGGCGAGTTGGCCGAGGTCCGCATCTACCGTCGGGCACTGAGCGACGAGCAGGTCTGGCTGCTGCACGCTCGGCAGGGTCGAGAGTACCTGGGGCACGATCGGGCAGACCCGCTGGACCTGGCCCTGGTCGATCTGTGCCAGGCCATCTTCTGTCTCAACGAGTTTCTCTACATCCAGTAGCCTGATTCGGTACGAGTCATGACCGAGTGTCCCATCGCCTTTCGAGTGACCGGTTACGGTTCGCGTCGCGACTTTCTGTCGCGGGCCGGGTCCGGCTGTGGCACGCTGGCGTTGGCGAGCCTGCTGGCCGAGCCTGCCACGGCGGCTCCAGACCCACGAGTCCCCTTCGCTCCCCGGTCGGCTCAACACGCACACCCGGCGACTTCGGTCATCTGGCTGTTCATGCACGGGGCACCCAGCCAGGTTGACACCTGGGACTACAAGCCCGAGTTGGCTCGCCGGCACGGCCAGACGGTCAAGGACTTCGATCAGTCGACGGGGTTCTTTGCCGGGGCGGGTGGCCCGATCATGCGATCGCCGTTTTCATTCCGCCAGTACGGCGATTCAGGGACCTGGTGTTCGGAGCTGTTTTCCCGGACCGCGGCGCACAGCGACGAGATGGCCTTTGTCCACTCGTGCTTCGCTCACGAAAACAACCATTCGCCGGCGCAGTTCCAGATGAACACCGGGATGGCCCGGATGGGGTTCCCCTGCGTGGGGTCGTGGGTGACGTACGGGATGGG
This sequence comes from Planctomycetota bacterium, assembly GCA_963582065.1. Taxonomy (GTDB): domain Bacteria; phylum Planctomycetota; class Planctomycetia; order Planctomycetales; family Planctomycetaceae; genus UBA8437. The sequence goes on from CAUZRQ010000243.1 coordinate 2,525, forward strand.
GACCGAGAACCAGAACCTGCCGGGTTTCATCGTGATGTACGATTCTCGCGGCCGTGGGACCCCCAAGTCGCGGGCGTCGGCCTGGGGTTCGGCGTTCCTGCCCGGTGTCTACCAGGGGACTCCGGTTCTCAGCCACGACACCCCGATCGACAACCTGCGTCGGCCCGGCCTGCTGACCGACCGGATGCAGCGTCGGCAGCTGGGCCTGATCACCCGGCTGAATCGGGCGCACCAGGCACATTTGCCGGGACGGGGCGAACTGGAGGCGCGGATCCGCAGTTTCGAATTGGCCTACCGGATGCAGATGGCGGCACCCGAGGCGTTGGAACTGTCGCAGGAGACGGCTTCGACCCGGTCGCTGTATGGGCTGGACGACCCGCGATGTGATCACTTCGGCCGACAGGCCTTGATGGCTCGCCGACTGGTCGAACGCGGCGTGCGATTCGTGCAGCTGTACAGTGGTGGGTTCAACAACGACGACTGCTGGGACGGTCACAGCAACATCGACCGGAACCACCGTCAGTTTGCCAACGAGACGGACCGTCCGATCGCGGGCCTGTTGACCGACCTGAAGCAGCGGGGTCTGCTCGAGTCGACCCTGGTGGTCTGTTGCGGTGAGTTTGGACGGTTGCCGCTGGTGCAGACCGGCGGAACCGGCCGTGATCACAATCCGCTGGCGTTCACGACGTGGATGGCTGGAGGTGGAGTTCGTGGCGGGACGCACTACGGTGCGACCGATGAGATCGGGATGAAAGCGGTGGAGAACCGTGTCAGCGTGCATGACCTGCACGCGACGATCCTGAACCAGCTGGGCCTGGACCACGAGCGGTTGACGTTCCGCCACAACAGCCGCGACATGCGGCTGACCGATGTCTCGGGGCGGGTCATTCGCGAGATCATCTCGTAGGACCGGCGACGGCGAATCGTTGCCGAGTTCACCTAGCGGTGGACCTCGAACCACTTCAACACGTGGGCCACCTTGACCATCAATCGGCTGGGCCGGGCGACGATGCCGTGGCTGGCTCCGGGGATGCGGACCATCATCGTGTCCACGCCCCTGAGTTTCAGGGCCTGGTAGAACTGCTCGGACTCGGAGATTGGCGTGCGGTGGTCGTCTTCGCCGGTCAGGAGCATCGTCGGTGTGGTGACCTGGCCGACGAGCGAAATCGGTGAGCGGGCCAGGTACCTCTCGGGCTCTTCCCACGGCATGTGATGGAACCAGTAGCGGGCGATGCCCGGGTAGGCGTCGGTGACGCCGATGAAGCTGTGCCAGTTGATGACTGGTTTCTGAGCCACCGCGGCCTGGAACCGCCCGGTCTTGCCGACGACCCATGCGGTGAGGATCCCACCGCCACTGCCACCGGTAATGTACTGCCGGTCCTTGTCGGCCCAGCCGCGATCAATCAGCACGTCGAGCCCGGACATCATGTCCTGAAAATCGCCCTCGCAAGGGTAGTTGTGGTCGATCAGGTCGGCGAACTTCTGGCCGTAGCCGGTGCTGCCGCGAGGGTTGGTATAGAGCACGATGTAGCCGGCGGCGGCGTAGAGCTGGATTTCGAACGAGAATCGCTCGCCGTAATTGGCAAACGGGCCGCCGTGGATTTCGAGCATCACCGGCAGCGGCTGGGACGTCTTGGTTCTCGCCTTGGGATCGAAGCCCGGCGGCGTGACGACCCATCCGTGGATCGCTCGGCCATCGAACGACGACTTGTAGGTGAGCTGCTCGGTGCGGGCGAGCTGGCGTTGAGAGAAGAGGTCGTGGTTGAGCCGGGTGATGAGTTGGGCGGGCTGGTCGTGCCGGGCAATCGCCACGTCGGCGGGGTATTCGGGCCGGGTCTGGGTGTAGGCGATGGTGCCACGGCGTGAGACGGAGAACGTGCCGCTGGTGTAGGGGCGGCCGATGGTGGTGCCGCCGATGTTGGTGGCGACGGGTGCGACCTGGTTGGGCTTCTTCAGCGACACGAATCCGACGCGGGTGATTCCCCGGTCGTCGTACTTGACGAACAGGCCCGAGCTGTCGGCGGACCAGGTCGGGGACGACACGGAACGATCCAGTGACGCGGCCAGCACACGCGGCGTGTCGCCGGGCTTGTCGAGCCGTCTCACGGTCAACTCGTCGATCTGGTGGCTCTTACCGGTGTCGCGAAACCCCAGGTAGGCGACCCACTTGCCGTCGGGCGAGACGGTGGGGTCGTGGTCGGGTCCCTGACGGTCGGTCAGCGTCGTGATCGTGCCATCGGCGACGGCGACGGCGTGCAGGTCGGATCGACGGGTCTGCAGTTCCCAGTCGGGTCGTCGAGTGGCTGAGAAGACGATCCGGCCCGAGTCGGGAGTAAACGACAGGCGTCCCGAGTGGTTGTAGTTGTCGGAGGTCAGTTGCCGGGGCCGGCCACCCTCGGCGGCGACGACGAAGATGTGAGTGAAGCCGGGCTCGAGATAGCCCTTGCCGTCGGCCCGGTACCGGACCTGGTCGAACACCCGGGCCGGCTTGGCCCAGGTGGCACCCTTTGGCGCAGCGGGCAGGGTGGCGAACGGCTTGGCCGGGGCGGGCACGAACATCGTGAAGGCGAGTTGCCGGCCGTTGGGGGACCAGGTGATGTTTCCGGGTGACTTGTCGAGCTGGGCGACTCGGGCCGTTTGTCCCGAATCGATCCAATGGACGATCAGCTCCTTGCCCGATTCACCGCTCTGAAAGTAGGCCAGCCGCTTGCCGTCGGGGGACCAAATGGCTGCGGAGGCGTCGATCGAGTCGTTGAGCAGTGGCCGGTGGTTAGAGCCGTCGGTGGCGATCGACCAGAGTCGGCCGCGGACGCGGTCGGTCATGATGTCCAGCGAGTTGCGGGTGTAGACCACCTGCTTGCCGTCGGGAGAGATCTGGGGGTTGGAGGCGAATTCGAGTGCGAAGGCGTCGATCAACTCCAGGGGCTTGGCCGCTTGGGCCTCGGTTGAACTGATTGCCAGGACCAGGGCGAGTGTGGCGATCGTGAGTGGGCGATTCATCGAGGTCTCGTATTGTGAGAGTTGAGAGTTGAGTGGTGGTCAGGGGGCGTCGATCGAGTGGAGCCTGATCATGGCGTGTGCCATGGCGTCGCCGATCAGAAAGTAGCTCTCGGCGTTCCCGAACCAGTGGTGTCCGTGTCCGACGTTGGGTGATTGGTCGGCGGGTCGTGCGAAGGCGGTGGTGGAGACGAAGGCGGTGTATTGGCCGACTTCGGGTCTTGAGGCGGCCGCCTTCTGGGCGGCTCGGATCGCCAGCATCTTCTTGCCTGCCTTGGGGCCTCCGTTGCCGAGCTCTCCGATTACGAAGGGCAGCCTGGGTTCTCGGAGGTCGTGGCGGATGTCGTTGACCAGGTGCACCAGGTTCTCTTCGTACTCGGCCAGTGCCTGGTCGTCGAACATGTCGTTCCAGCCCTGGAACCAGACAAACCCGGCCAGGTGATAGCCTCCGGCAGCGGCCTTGGGGAACTCGGTCCCGAGGTTGGCTAGTGCCTGGTGGACTTCGGCGAGCATGCGGTGGTAGTAAGGCCCGGTGGGTCCGAAGGCGCTGGGTGGTCGAAAGTCCTTGTGGAGGCTCTTGCCGCCCCAGGCTGTCTTGACCAGCAGCACGGGTGCGGTGATCGCGTCACCGATCACGTGTCCGAACTGGAATTCGGGACCGATGTGGTGTTTGCCGGGGTAGCCGCTGAAGCCGATCGAGTGGCCTCCGAACTTCAGCTCCTTGCGGGTCTGGAACCGGACAAAGACGTCGTCTCGAACGACCCACTTTCCCTCGGGTGTCTTCAGGTCCGCGAACCGCTTGGCCCCTTTGGGGTCGGCCATCATCTTCAGCAGCGTGCCGCGGCCACCGTTGTAGTGCTTGGGATGGTCGAGGTCGACGACTCCCTGTCCCTGCATGTTGGACTGGCCGGCGAGGATGAAGACCTGGAGCTTGCGGGGTTTCTGGTCCGGGGCTTCGGCTGCGGTGGCTGTGGTGGCTGCGGTGGCTGCGGTGGCTGCGGTGGCTGCGGTGAGGAGCA
>CAUZRQ010000244.1:0-6524 GCA_963582065.1 Planctomycetota bacterium
GCCGGTTGAGATTCGAGGGGAACTGGGGTCGATCGCATCGAACCTGCCGGGCCTGCGGGTCTGCGAGTTGCTGCCGCGAATTGCCGGTGTGATGGACAAGGTCACCGTCGCCCGCTCGCTGACTCATGCCTACCCAGTGCACGGTGTGGCCTACGCGGTGACGGGGATCCCCACCTACACGCCGGCCCTGGAAACCAAGGCCCGGGACCTGAAGCACTGGCCCTACGTCGGTTCGGTTGTCGAGTACCTTGACGGCCAACGGGGGCTTCGTCCCCCCGGCGGCGTGCCGGGCAACCTGGGACTGCCCTGGTTGCTGAACTCCCAGACCGACAACCCGCTGGTCAACGCCGGAGTCTTCTCGGGGTTTCTCAACAGTCGATACGATCCGGTCTGGACCGACTTCGACGGCAAGGGACTGCACATTGCTCCCAAGAGCACCGTGCCGCAGACCAAGCGGTTTCTCAATCCCTATGGCGGGACGAACTCCGAGGGCCGTTTCCACATGGCACCCGCAGCCCGCTTGTCGCGGGACGTCTCGATCCGACGGTTGGGTCTGCGGCGGTCACTGCTGGAACAATTTGAACAGGGTCGACGCCATCTGGATGACAGCGTGGCGGTGCAGTCGCTGGGCCGACAGCGGCAGATGGCGATGTCGTTGCTGACCTCCAGCCGGGTCCGCGAGGCGTTGGACATTGGCCGCGAGCCGGCATCGGTGCGTGAACGGTATGGCATGACGCTGTTCGGCCAGACCTGCCTGGCGGCAAGACGGTTGATCGAATCAGGAGCCCGCTTTGTCACCGTGCTGTGGGATTGCTTCGGCCAGTTCGCCAACGGTGCCTGGGACACTCACCAGTACCACTACCCACGTCTGAAGGAACTGCTGCTGCCCGGCTTCGACCTGGCCTATTCGGCGTTGATCGAGGACATGTCGGACCGCGGGCTGCTCGATGAGACGCTGGTGATGTGGATGAGCGAACACGGTCGGACTCCCAAGCTCAACTCCAAGCCCGGCGGTGGCCGTGATCACTGGTCACGGGCCTACACGGCGGTGGTGGCCGGTGGCGGCACGGCGGCCGGTCGCGTCGTCGGCCGGACGACCCCCGACGGCGGCGATGTCGCCCAGACCCCGATCTCGCCCAAGGACATGCAGGCCACGCTGTATCACCTGCTGGGTCATGACCCGCGGACGACGATGCCCGATCGCAATGGTCAGCCGCACCCGATCGCCGGGACCGGCAGCCTGCGACCGGAATTGCTGGGCTAGAGCGGTTGTGCCGCAAGCGGAGCTCTGGGGGTCCGACGGAGTGCCTGTCGTGATAGACTGAGGCGACTCGAGAGTCGCATCCACGGTTCTGGCCGTTTCTTCGAGATCCGTGTTGTGTTCATCAGCCCCTCAATTCCACGGATCGGCCGACGCCAGGCGATGTCGTCGCTGGCCGCCGGCGGATTGGGGCTCTCGCTGAGCGGGTTGCTGCAGGCTCGGGAAATCTCTTCGGCAGGACGTCCTCCAGGAAAGCCGGCGATCCGTTCGTGCATCATCGTCTTCTATTACGGTGGTCCGAGTCATCTCGAGACCTACGACATGAAGCCCGAGGGCCCGACGGCGATCCGAGGCGAATTTCGTCCGGTCGCCTCGAGTGTCCCCGGGATGCCGGTCTGCGAGCACCTGCCGCGGATGGCCAAGGTGATGGACCGTTGTGCGGTGGTCCGCAGCATGCACCACACCAACCGGCTGCACGATTCGGCGTCGACCGAGTCATTGACCGGTCGGCAGGGGCCGATGGGAGACCGCGAGGAATTCGCGGCGATTGACCAGTTCTTCCCCTGCTACGGCGCGGTGATCAACCACTTCAACCGGCAGCGGGACATCGACATTCCTCATGCCGCCTTGCCGTGGGTCTTTCACAACGTCGTTCCCACGCCGTGCCAGGGGGGCGGGTTCCTGGGCAAGGCGTTCGACCCGTTCCAGATCACCGGTAATCCCAAGACGCTGACGTATTCCAACGAGGCATTGAAGTCGCCCGAGACGCTAACTGCTCCACGATTGGCCGGGCGGCGGATCCTGCTCGACCAGATCGACGCCGGTCGACCCGCGGCCTCCACGACTCGGGCCATGACGGACTTGAAGTCGTTCTACGAGCGGGCCTACGAGTTGATCCAGTCACCGATGGTTTCCCGGGCACTCGACATCGACAGTGAGCCGACCCCGTTGCGTGAGCGATACGGGATGATGAAGGAGATCCCTCGCGGAGGCGGCAACGGGGCCGAGAAGGGATACGGGCGGAACATGCGGGGCCAGAACCTGTTGCTGGCCCGGCGGCTGGTCGAGGCGGGCGTGCCCTTTGTGAACATCTACGACTTCCTGCAGCAGGGTCAGAACTGGGACTCCCACCGCGACAACTTCAACCAGCACAAGAAGTTCCTGCTGCCCCAGGCCGACCAGGCTCTCTCGGCGCTGATCGAGGATCTCGAGGATCGGGGCTTGTTGGAGACGACGCTGGTGGTGGCGCTGGGTGAGTTTGGTCGGACTCCCAAGATCAACGGCACCGCCGGCCGAGACCATTGGCCCGACTGCTACTCGGTGCTCATGGCCGGTGGCGGAGTTCGCGGCGGGACCTATTACGGGGCCAGTGATGCCTCGGGGGCCTACCCGGCCGACCTGCCGGTGACCCCGGCTGACCTGGCTGCGACGATTTACTGGCGATTCGGGATCGATCCGAAGCGGGAGGTTCACGACCGGTCGGGTCGCCCGTGGCGGCTGGCCGACGGGCAGCCGATTCGCGAGTTGTTTGCAGATTCGTGAACCGCCGGCGGCCTCTGACGACCTTCTTCAGCGAACGCTACTTGGCGCCTCGGGCTGTCAGCCAGCGGTCGAACGCCGTCAACCACGACGGGTTGTTGTTGAATGCGCCCGGGCCGTGGCTTCCTTTTTCGAAGATCAGCAACTCGGCCGGGACGCCGTTCTTCACCAACTGACGGTAGTACCCCAGGCTGTTTTCCACCGGAACCGCTCGATCGTCTGTGCAGTGCAGCAGGAAGGTCGGAGGCGTCTGCCGGCTGACTCGGGCCTCGTTCGAATACCTCTGCTTCATCGACAGCTTCGGGTCGGCACCCATCAGGTTCCGCCGTGATCCCTTGTGAACAGCTCCGTCCATCATCGTGACCACCGGGTAGAACAGCACCGAGAAGTCCGGTCGGCTGGGTTGACGCTCGACCGTGTCAGACGCATTGGCCTGGCCCGAATCGAATACGGTCGAGACGGTGCTGGCCAGGTGTCCTCCAGCCGAAAACCCCCAGACTCCGACGCGTTTCGCATCAATGTTCCACTTCTTGGCGTTGTGGCGAACGGTGCGGATGGCCCGCCGTGCATCGTTGGCCGGAACCAGGTGGTGCCCGTTGGGCAGCCGGTACTTGCAGATGATCGCTGCGATTCCCCGCTCGACCAACAGTTTGGCGATCGGATAGCCCTCCGGTTCCACGCAAACCACGCCGTAGCCTCCTCCGGGAGTGATCACGACCGCGGCGGTCGGCCTGGTGTCGGCCTTGGGCAGGTAGACCAGTAGCGTGGGCTTGCTGATGTTACCGACGCAGCGAGTGCCTTTTTCGGGTCCGGAGAGACCGTTGGAATCGGGCGGTCCGTCGGGCCAGAGGTCGAGCACGGCGGTCGGCTTGGGGGGCTCGGCGGTCGAGATGGCCGGGGCCAGCAGCAGCGTCAGCAGCACGGCGACCAGGATGCGCGTCATCGTCAGGGCCTCACCAGTTGGTCGATCTGTTCGGGAGTGTAGAGCCCGTCGTGCATCAGCAGTCTCAGGCGGCAGGTCAGAGTATCGTCCTGGGAGAGTTCTCGGGCCAGTGATCCGAGTGGATTGACGTCGATTGTGCCCCATTCGTGCAGGCTCCAGGGCATTTCAGCTGTTTTCGAGTCGCGTACCACCACCATTCCGGCAGTGTGCCCGGCCACGACTTCGGCCGAGGACTCGACCCACGGTCCCGGTTGACCGACGATGTCGGCCACGGTCACAGGCCCGCTCGGGTCAGCCAGTTGACCTCCCAACGCCGGCCGCAGCGGTTCGACCAGGCGGACTCCGAAGAAGGCGTGTCGGGTGGGTCCGATCCGCAGAGTCCACTCGGTGGGCGAGAGTTCCGAGGTGACGTCGATCAGGAACGCGGCCTGGTTCTCCGAGGCACCGTCGACGAATCGAATGCTGGTGGTGCGGAGTTCGCGTGCGACCTTCCGTCCGGCGGGTGAGCCCCATTCGGACGGTCCGATCCAGTCGAGCGACTGGACCAGTTGCAGAGCGTCGTCATCGATTGCGTGGTGTTCGAGTGAATCGGCAACGATCCGCCCGGCGGCACGGCCCTGAAACGTCTGGTTGATGTAGAAACTGTATGTCGCCTCTTCGCTGCGGTCTGCTCCGAAGGGCAACATCACGGTGACATGATCGGCACCGATCCAGACCGAGTTGTGGTGCGGGTGGTCGGTGGGCGATTCGCTGGTGAGTGCCACTCCGGCGGGGGTACAGACCGGAAAGAGGTAGGCGCGGTGGTCGTTCTGGCTGAGGCCCAGCACGGGCCGGCCGTCGAAGGTGACGTAGGTCCGCGGGGCCTTGTGGTACGCACCGCGTGGCAGGTCGATCTGTTCGGCCTGGACACCAAAGCCGGTCATGCGGGCCTCGGGGGGTGCCTACTAGGCCAGTTCGGCCATCGGTTCGATGTCCTGGGCCACCATGTACTGGGGTGTACCGGAGGTGTCGAAGAAGCGGGTGCTGGTCGAGTCGATACCGATGTTCTTGTAGAGCGTGGCGAAGACTTCCTGGAACCTTACCGGTCGGTCCACCGCGTGTTCGCCCTTGCTGTTGGTCGAACCGATGACCTGCCCGGCGGGCATGTGGCCGCCGGCCAGCATCGCACACGAAACTCGAGGCCAGTGATCGCGGCTGTTCCGCTTGTTGATCTTCGGCGTCCGCCCGAACTCGCCCCAGACCACGACCGAGACGTCCTGGTCGAGGCCTCGTTCGTGGAGGTCGGTGACCAGTGCGGAGAGGCCCTGGTCCAGCAGCGGGAACTCCTGTCGGCTGCGGGGGAAGTTCATCCCGTCGCTGCCGTGCCAGTCCCAGCGGCTGTAGTTCATCGAGACGACCCGGGCACCGGCTTCGACCAGTCGACGGGCGACGCAGAAGTTGCGGACCATCTTGGGCGCCCCGTCCCTCTGGTAGGCCGGGTTGTTGATGCCGTAGCGGGAGAGGACCTCGGGAGATTCTCGGGAGACGTCGAGTGCATCCGAGAGTGCAGGGGTGGTCAGGATTCCCAGGGCCTGCCGGTGATAAACATCCATGCTCTCGATCAGGCCTCGGGCGTCGGACTCGCGTCGGAACCGATCGAACGCGGCTCGCAGTCGTTCTCGGTTGCCGAGTCGATCGAGCGTGATGCCCTTGAGCACCATGTTGCTCGACTTCTTGTTCGGGTCTTTTTCAACCAGGCCGAACGGCGCGTTGGCCGCACCCAGGAACCCACCAAACTGTGTTTCACCCCACTCCTTGTGTCCGGTCGGGTAGCACAGCGAGACGTTGGGTGGGACCGAGTTGTTGACACGGCCCTGGGCGTGAGCGATCCAGGCTCCGAAGTTGGGGCGACCCTCGCGAGGCATCTGGTCGCTCTTCTTCCAACCGGTCATGCACTGGAACGCGTCGTGGCGTCCGTCGGCGTCGCAGATCGAGCGGACGGGGATGAACTTGTCCATCATCGCGGCCATCCGCGGGAACAGTTCGCAGATCTCGATCCCCGGCACATTGGTGGCGATCGGACGGAACTCGCCACGGATCTCCTTGGGTGCGTTCGGCTTCAGGTCCCAGAGATCGATGTGCGAAGGGCCACCGGGCATGTAGACGTTGATGATCGCGCGGTGGTTCGACCCGTTGCCGGCCTGCTTGTCGGCGGCCAGCACCTGGGCCAGCGACAGCCCGCCACAGGCCATGCCTCCGACGGTGAGAAAGTCTCGACGCGACAAGCCGTCGCAGAAACCGGTCGCCTGATCGCGGGATCGTCCGAGGATGCTGAACATGAGGTCCGGGTCCTGGAAGTGTCTTCTTGAATTGTGTTGTCCCGAGCCTTGTGCTCGGGACTCCGCGCCGCCGCAGCATAATAATAGTATCGGTATTCGGCCAGTGATTCTATCACGTCGACGCGAAGTCGGATTCGTGAGACTCCGTGGCGGGTGTGCCGAGGCGTCGGATTCCTCGTGAATTCCGCTAGAGAGCAACTGCAAAGCCGAAGTGGTATCATGCCGGTTTCCGCACCAATCGCCCAAAATCGCAACCCCGGATACCTCGATGGACCAGCATCAACTCAGGCAACGGCTCCAGGGCTGTTACGTCACGATTCCCACGCTGTTCGACGACGAGACTCTGGCGGTCAACCTGCCGGGGATCGCCGAGCACGTCGAGTTCCTGATCGCGGGCGGATTGTGTGAGGGGACCGGGTTGATTCTCTCCGGCGGTGGTGCCGGTGACTTTTCGACGATGTCG
>CAUZRQ010000245.1:0-6466 GCA_963582065.1 Planctomycetota bacterium
TCGGCAGCAGCAGCCAGGGACGACTCGGTCCGGCTGGCAATCGCCACCACGTCGACACCGGCGGCCTTCAGTGCGATCGTGTGACCCTCGGCGGCAAAACCGGCACCCAGGATCAAGGCCGTCAGGGACGCGGCCGGGCGTGATTGTTCCATCGTCGGGTGGTGCTCGATGACAGGGGTCGGAAAACGGCCATTCTGTCATGCCGATCACTGGCTGTCATTCCGGACCGCCAATTCCCCGTCACCAGCAGTAAACCCATCAGACGTTTCATGTTCCGCTCCTTCGGTTAGCGTATCCGGACGCCACCAGAACTCGCATCACATCTCCCCAGGCTCGAACACGGACCCCCAGTCTCCCCACCCCAGCCCCGGCGTTCAACTCGCCGGGTTCTTCAGCTGCTGACGAAAACGCCCCAAACGACCCCGATCTGGCCAGCGTGATCGACGCCTGGCACTCGCTACCGCCGGACACCCGCACGGCGATCCTGGCCATCGTCGAGGCCGCTCAGGGGCGTTGACTGCCGGGTCCACAACGGACCCTAGGTGCAATTTGTACCTAGGGTGGGAACGACAGCTGCCGCCAGCGATCCGGGAGGCGATCCTGGCGATGCTCAGGGCGGCTGATTGAGCCAGCCGAAGGCTCATGCACTCGTGGGGCCCCACCGGTCGCCCAGAAACCGAACCGACCCCCCCACCCCGTTTGGGAGGGAGCCCCTGACTTATTCCCCGTTCGCCGCGACGTGGAGATGACCGCTACTTGGAGATCTCGCAGTTGGGCAACGCCTTCTGCAGGTCGGCGACGGCCGCGTCGGTGACCTTGGTGTTGCTGAGTTCAAGCGTCTGCAGCCCGGTCAGCCCCTTCAGATGCACCAATCCTGCGTCGGTGACCTTGGTGTTCCAGAGGTGGAGCCCCTACAGCCCGGTCAGCCCCTTGAGATGCACCAGTCCTGCGTCAGTGACTTTAGTAAACCTGAGGTAGAGCATCTGCAGGTTGGTCATCCCTTTGAGATGCACCAGCCCCGCATCGGTGATCTTGTCGTTCCCGATGAGGAAGAGCGTCTGCAGTTCTGCAAACTCTTTGAGGCGTACCAAGTCCGCGTCAGTGATCTTAGTACTGTCGTAGCCAAGCTCGTTCAACAACGTTTGCACCCGTCCCGGGTTGGTGATCTTGGCGTAGGAGAGGCTGACTTCAACAACTTCGCCCTGTTCGTTCCGTTTGATTTTGGCACCGAACTTCTTCAATACGGCAACGGGATCGCGGTTGCTGTTGATCACGTTGATCACGATGACCAGCAGAACTCCGGCCAAGACCAACAGCAGTAACCCCACCAGCCATCGCTTCATCGGGTGACTCCGTCGCCTGGAGAATCAGAACCCCAGTCTCCCCACCCCAGCCCCGGCGTTCAACCCGCTGGATCCGAACCACGCCCCCCGACGTCGCTCGGCGGGGCCGGCGGAGAGACACGCGGGTGTCAAACCGATAAAATCGTATTTGGCGATCGGCTGTAATCGCCGGTCACCACAGCAGTTGCCCTCGTAGCTCAGGGGATAGAGCGACGGTTTCCTAATTGGTCCCAGGGGACTTGGTGTCCGGGCTAAAAAGCCGCAGAAACAACGGTGTGACAGCGACTTATGACAACACCGACGTGCCGGGCGAAACCCCTGAAAAGCCCTACTAGACCCCGCTTGCGGGTGTCATGACACCCGGGGTTAGAATGACGGTTCAATGGTCCGTTGCCATCCAGAAACTGACCACTCGACCCCGAGCTGGTCCAGGTGATCGAGGCCTGGCCGACGCTGCCACCAGCGATCCGCGAGGCAATCCTGGCGATGCTCAGGGCGGCTGAGTGAGCCAGCCGGCGGCCTCATGCACTCGTGGGGTCCCAGTCGCCCAGAAAACGAACCGACTCCCCACCCCTCTCGGAGTGGGATCCCTTGGTTATCCTTCGTTCGCCCAGTGGGGCATTGGGCGTGCAACCCGCCAGATCCGAACCACGCCCCCTGGCGTCGTGCGGTGGGTCAGGAGAGATGAGAGCTGCTTGGACGTGTCCAGCGGCAGGGCATCCCAGACCTTCAGCGTTTTGTCAGAGCTGCCGCTGACGATCCGCTTCCCGTCGGGGCTGAAACTCACGCTGGAGACAACCCATGAGTGCCCCTTGAGAGTGAGCGTCTCCCGGCCTTCAACAGATTTATTCGCAGCGGCTTTCTGCTCGGCATCATCAGAAGTCAGGCGGATGCGAGGCCAGAGGCGTCGTGGCGAGGAGGTGTCGAACGACTTCACCGAGCAGGAACGGACCGACATGATGTAGCCGACCGCTCAGGCAGGTCGAACAGGTCAGCCTGCAATACGTCAACACCGACCTGGCCACGCTGGCCGGGGCCGAGGCCCACTTCGAATTCGATCTCAACGATCGCGTGACCCCGTTTGCCACAATGTCGTATGTCGAGGGCCGCGACCACGATCGCAACGGTTCGTTCGCCACACAGCGTGCCACGCCCGGGTCGCCCAAGCAGAAGGTCGCCGGCCTGCCGCGGGGGCACTTCAGCGGGGTGGCCGGTGCTGCCAGGGAACCGCTGCCGGCTATCGTTCCGCTGGAAAGCCGCGTCGGCGTGAGATTGCATCCGGCCGGCGAGCAGTCCGAGTAGGACTTGAACAATCAGAGGATTCCCCGAGACGTATGCAAGTTTCCGAGACGGCCGGTGCGAAATCCGGCGCAGTTGACCGCGAAAACGCCCCAAACGACCCCGATCTGGACAGCGTCATCGACGCCTGGCACTCGCTACCGCCCGATATCCGCACGGCGATCCTGGCTATCGTCCATGCCGCTCAGGGGCGGTAACCGCCAGATCCGAACCGCCCCCCACCCCTCGCTCGCTGGGTGACTCCGGTTATCGCGTGTTCGCCCGGTGGGGTATTGGGCGTTCAACCCGCCAGATCCGAACCATGGGCCAAAGAACCCGCAGCAACCCGTTGATGCCAAATGAAAAACAGCCCGCCATGCTGCCTGGCACGGGGTCTAGCACGCAAGCCCCTGAAGTGCATGGGGATGCGGCGCATTGCGAGATGGTGCCAGAGAGGCACGCTGCGCCAGGCGATCCGGGCGATGCTGAGGGCGGTTGAGTGATCCCCGCAGCGTTCTCATGCACTCGGTGATTCGGCCGCTCTGGAACCGAACCGACCACCCACGCCTCTCGGAGTGGTGTCCGCTGGTTATCTTGCGTTCACCCGGTGGGTCATTGGGCGTTCAACCCGCTGGGGCCGAAACCCGGACACGGAGATCGTGGCGGTGATAAATGTCACTGCACGCTGGCAGCCATCCTGAGAACTTAAACGGTGAGAGGCGAAGTCGATTACCTATTGGGGCCGGACCCCCTGGGATCGATCCTTGGAGGATCAGGAAGGCCGTCCCCGCGTGGTTTGGCTCCGGTACTACCCGGACCACCCCTCTTCTACTCTTTGAGTTTTCCGTACCATCGCATGGAGTCCCAGATGATCCACCGGTCATTTATCTGTAGGCAATCATCCAACCGCAATTTAAAAGTCGTGCCGTTAGACCGAAACATCACATCAATGTCCATCTTTTGCACGCCATCGCGTTTCTTGGGATTCGCGTACTCAATTTCCTTGAACTCAGCAGTTGACCAGTCGACCCCGTCCCGTTCGGCTCTCTCTCTGATCGAATTGAACGAGTCTTCCGTGATGCGAGTTTTCTTTGCAAACAACGAATCCAATCCGCTCAGGACCCGTTCACGTTGCTTTTCAGACAGGGACACCTTTGCTAGGTCAATCATCTCTTGCTTTTGTGGTCTGAGTTTCGCGAAATCACTCTTCTTGTTTTGTGCCAACGCGTTAAACGCCGCCTCACCGAGGTATTTAGGATTTGACGTGTCGGCGGCAATCAGGCTCGTCCTTGGCATCTGTGTTTCACCGGAAACAACAAACTTGCCAATCACAGACGCTACGAGCAGTACTAGCATTCCTCCACCAACCACGAACAACAACACCAGCTTCTTTGAAGTCCTTTTAGAAGATGGAGACAGAGGTGCAGAACGATTGTCAGTCGAAACGGAGATATGTTGAACCGTAGCGGATGGTTCTTCGAGTTGCAGGTCCGGCTCAGGGAACTGCAATGCAGGAAAACGGCTGGCGGCATTCCACGACGCGCCCTTGTCCGAAGACACAAGGTGGTTTGGCTGGAGCTTTCCCTTCTCCGCAAACTTTTTCAGTTGTCCGCTGGAGAATGGTCCCTGAAGCGTGCCAGTCTCGCTTGTCTTGACATGGAACTCTGCCATTCCGGTTCTCCTCTTTTTGCATCCTCGTCCAGTCTGCCAGTACCATTCTCCGGGATGCAAGCGTGTGCCGCCCCGGGACCGACCCCCCGCCCCTCCTGGGGATGGTCTCCCTTGGTTATCCCGCGTTCACGCTGTGGGGCATTGGGCGTTCAATCCACCAGATTCGAACCACGGACTCCACGATGGTCCAAACTTGTTCAGGACCTCCGCAGCAGCCGGGAGACGAAACTCGCCGAAGATGTCTCCATGCACGTCGTCTGCCAGTGGATCGGCAACTCACAACCGATCGCGGCGAAGCACTACCTCCAGGTCACCGCCGACCACTTCTCAAAAGCGGTGCGAAATCCGGTGCAGCAACCCGCCGTTTTGCCTCGCACGGGGTCGCAAAGCGAATTCGCTCTCAGCGCCCAAACCCCTGTTTTGCATGGGGATGCGGCGGATTACGAGAAGGTGCCAGAGCGGCAAGCTCCCCGAGTGGGGACTGGAACTCTCGGCACGCATCATCGACAACCAGGACCGCGTGGCCGTCAGCCTGCTGGAGAGTTCCAGCCCGGGCTTCACGACCTGGAACCTGCGTGGTTTCTGGCACGCGACCGAGCGGCTGCAGTTGGTCGGCGGTGTCGAGAACTTCACGGACAAGAACTTCCGCGAGCACCTCGACTTTCGCTCGCCCAGCGGGACCCGTGTCTTCCAGCCGGGTGTGAACTTCTACTTCGGGTCCGAGTTGAACTACTAGCCGATCCTTGCAGATCCGGATGCCCCCGATGCCACGGGAACTGTCTCTCACTCCCGGGCAGCATGTCCCCTGTTCGCTTCTGGCCGTGCCTGAACGCTGGCGGGACGCGGGGCGGCTAGTGGATTGCCAAGGCTTGGCCATTCTCTGATACTGCGGTCTGCTGTTATCCCGTTCTTGTGGAATACAGCCACGCAATTGTCCCGTTTCGGGTGCCTTTCGAGGTGTCCACAGAGGGTTACCAATGCGCTTCTCCGACTGGCTGATTCCTCTCAAGCGACCGTCCCGTCGCAACACCCGACGCGACCGACAACCCGGCAGTGACCAGCGTGTCGCCGCGGTGTTCGAGACACTCGAAGATCGCGTGATGCTCAGCGGTGTCGCCGCCGAGAACTACGAGCAGGTCGATCCTGCCTGGTTTGCGTCACTGGGCGGCGAGAGCACGGCCAGCATGACCGCGGGCCCCTCCGGAGCGTACGGTCATGGACAGGGCGTGGCTGCCGGCGATCCGGGAGTCAATAACCGCTGGATCGTGCGGTTGACCAGCGAGGGCGTGGCGTTGTCGCCGGAGGTTCACAACGTACTCTGCGTGCTCGATACCGGTGCCCACTCACTGAAGGTCGTCCGTGGCCTGGGCCTGCCCGGCCAGGTACTGGTCGATTCATCCGCAGCCACCACGACCACCGCAGCCACCGCAGCCGACATCCAGGAGATGCTCTCGCAACATCCCCTGGTGTCGTCCTTCGAGGCCGACCTGGGCGTGGGTGGGCAGGACATTCTGCCCGACGATTCGTACTTTCCCGAGCAGGTGGGACTGCACAACACCGGCCAGTCCAACGGCAAGGTTGATGCCGACATCGATGCCCCGCTGGCCTGGGAGACCACGACCGGCAGTTCCGACGTCGTGGTGGCCATCGTCGATTCGGGCATCGATTACCTGCATCCTGACCTGCTGAACAACGTCTGGGTCAACCCCGGCGAGGTGGCTGGCAACGGGATCGATGACGACAACAACGGCTTCATCGACGACGTGCACGGCTACGACTTCCATGCCAACGATGCCGACCCGATGGACGAGAACCGCCACGGCACACACGTGGCCGGCATCGTCGCCGCCACCGGCAACAACGGCGTGGGGATCAGCGGTGTGACCTGGTCGACGACGATCATGCCGCTGAGATTCCTGGGCGCTGACAACAAGGGCCTAACCTCGGACGCGGTCCGCGCGATCAACTACGCGACGATGATGCGGAACGATCACGGCGTGAACGTCCGCGTGATCAACAACAGTTGGGGCTCCGAGGGCGAACGCTCCAACAGCACGGCACTCCGCGAGGCCATCGCCGCGGCAGGGGAGAGCGGGATCCTGGTCACCGCCTCTGCCGGTAACGGCAATGCGTTGGGTTTCGGCTTCGATCTCGAGACGCTCCCCTTCTATCCA
>CAUZRQ010000246.1:0-6432 GCA_963582065.1 Planctomycetota bacterium
TTGCGATCTCCAGGCGGCCTGGCACCGGCGAGGTGAGCCAGGGTGGGCAGCACGTCGATGGTGCTGGTGATGGCCTTGCTGCTGGTTCCGGCCGGGATCTTCCCCGGCCAGCGGACGACACACGGCACGCGCATGCCTCCCTCGTCGGTCCGCCCCTTGCGGCCTCGCAGAGGTAGGTTGCTGCCCTGGCGGGCTCGGGCCGAACCGTTGTCAGAGGTGAACAGGACCAGCGTCTGCTTGTCGATCCCGCATTCCGAGATCGCCTTGAACAACTCACCCATCGACCAGTCGATTTCCTGGACCCAGTCTCCATAGAGTCCGTCTCGCGACTTGCCTCGGAACCTCTGGGCGGGGACCAGCGGCAGGTGCACGGCGGTGTGGGGCAGGTAGAGGAAGAAGGGTCGCGACTTGTTGGCGTGGATGAATTTCACCGCCTCCTCGGTGTACTGCCTGGTGATGGAGGTGTCTTTCTGGATGCCCGAGGCGAGGACCGTGAGGTCGCGAACCAGGGGCAGCGGGACGTTCTTGCGGTTCATGTCGTTGCTGTAGGGGATGCCGAAGTAGTGGTCGAAGCCCTGGTTGGTGGGCATGAAGTCGGGGTGGTCGCCCAGGTGCCACTTGCCGATGGCCATCGTGGCGTAGCCTCGGGTCTTGAGCACTTCGGCGACGGTGATTTCCGAGGGGTTCAGGCCCTTGCGGGCGGCGGGGAAGAGCACGCAGAGGTTCTTTTCGTCGACGTGCATGTTGACCCGCCGCGGGTAGCAGCCGGTCATCAGGCTGGATCGCGACGGGGTGCAGACCGAACAGGTCGAATAGAAGTCGGTCAGCCGCATGCCCTCGCGGGCCATCCGGTCGAGCACCGGGGTGTCGTGCGTCTTGGAGCCGAAGGGACCGATGTCGGCATAGCCGAGGTCATCGCAGAAGACGACGATGAAGTTCGGCTTGGGTTCGGCGAGGGCCGAGTGGGTCGTCAGCAGGGCGAGCAGCAGGGCGAGTGAGTGACGCATCGGACCGAGCCTCGGGATGGAGTGACCTGGTGAGTCGCGAAAGGCCGCCCGCTCATGTCGCCGATCTCATCGCTGCGGCGAGAATTTCGGAGGTGCTTTCCCGCATGATCCTGGGGTCGACCAGTTGACCCTGCAGCAGCGTGGCCCGGACGTCCTTGCCCGAGATGAACACCGACTTCTCGTCGGGGTGGTTCTTCATCAGGTCGACCCGCCCCAGCGACTCGTAGTAGGCGGCGAACCCGACATTGACCGGCTCGATCTGCAGGTCTCCGGCCAGGTTGTCGAAGATCTCCTGGGCATCGAAGTCGCCCCAGATCGCTTCGCCGTCGTGGAAGGGGGCATCGGCGTGTTTGCGACCGATCACGATGTGGGTGTAGCCCATGTTCTGGCGGTAGATCGCGTGCATCACCGCCTCGGACGGGCCGCCGTAGAACATCTTGATGTCCAGGCCCAGCAGGCGGACGCGATCGGGGACGCTCTCGCCCCGTGGTTCCCAGAGTTCCGGGTCGCTGTCACCGTCGCCCATCGCGCGGTCGCTGATCAGTTTCTCGTAGGTCCGCATCCGGATCGCGGCGTTGACGTCGTCTCCCTTGGTTTCGCCGACCAATGGGTTCAACACCGCCCCGGCGTTCTTGCCGGCCTTCAACAGCGATTCGAGCGCGTAGACCAGAGCGTATTCGTGGGCCCGGTGCAGGGGGTTGCGGGTCTGGAAGGCCACGACGGCGTCCCAGCCGGTTTCGGCCAGCAGCGAGCGAACCTCGCGAGGCGAGAGCACGTGCTGACCGAAGTCGGGGTTGCCGGCTGCCGGCAGGACCCGGATCGTGCCACCGACCAGGTGCGTGGCGTCGGCGTCATGGACCGTCACCATGTCACCACCGGGGTGATCGGTGCGGTCGGTGCCGTAAACCGACCCGATGTACCGGGGCTTGTCCCACTCAAAAACACTCTCGACGTCCAGGGTTCCGATCACCTCGCCGTTTTGTCCGGCCAGCGCGACGGTTGCTCCGACCTCGAGCCCCGAGGCGGTCTCGGCCGAGGCCGGCAGCGACAGCGGAATGGTCCAGGCGTAGAGCGACCCGCCGGACTCGATCACCTTCTCGTCGAGCACGCGGTTGAAGATATCCTCGTTCATCGGTCCGACTAGCGGACTCAGCGTGCCGTCACCGATGCGATGGACGGTCGAGACATCGGCGGTCGATACATTCAGGCGGGGCAGTTGGGACGCGGTGGCCCGAAACGAATCGGCTTCATCGGCCGCCACCATCCGGCACACGGGTTCGGAGAGACCGCCATGAGGAGGAACGAGGTCGGGCATCGAGGGCTTTCGTGGGTTGGAGTCAACTGCGAGTCAGAAGCCGAATCTGCGAGGGTAGGGAACGGGGTGGTCGTTGACAACTACCCTCGCAGCCCGGCCGCCTGCATCAGCCGATCGGTTGCCTCGTACGCCTCGGCCACCCACTCCTCGATCCTGTCCGGTTCGGGTGAGTATTCCAGTTCGATCGACACCGCTCCGTCGATCTCCAGCTTGCGGATCTCCTCGAGGTACGGCCCGAAGTCGACGACTCCCCGGCCTGGCGGCAGGTCGCCGTGGACCTTGCCGTCGCAGTCGGAGATGTGCACGTGGATGGCCTTGTCCTTGAGCTGCTTTAGCTCCTCGGCCGGCACGTCGGCCAGCAGCAGGTGCGAGACGTCGATGTTGGCCTGCAGGGCCGGGTGGTCGACGTCATCAATGAACCGCACCATGTTCTCGACGTTGCCGACCAGCGACAGCGGGAACGGTTCGAGTTCCAGCGCGATCTTCAGGCCCAGGTTCTCGGCGTACTCGGCCAACTCCCTGCAGTTCTCGACTCCCGTGGCCCATTGCTCGGCCGGCGGGATCACTTCCTGGTTCCAGATGTACTCGCCGAGGACCAGCAGCAGGTTGTCGGCCTCGTATTCGTAGCAGAGATCGAGAAACGCGTGACAGCGGTCGACGTGAAACTGCTGGACCGAGGGGTTGAAGTCGATCAGTCCGACGGCGACACAGCAGATCGAGACGATCGGCAACCCCGCCTTGTCGCACTCGGTCTTGATCCGCCGCCGTTCCTGGATGTCGATGTCGAGCGGATCGGTGAAGATGTCGATCGAGTCGAACCCGAGTTCGGCGGTCTTGTGGATGCCCCAGGTGGTGTCGCGACCGGCCTGGGCCCAGGCCGAGTTGATCAGGCCGAGTTTCATGGCGGGTGACTCCGGGATGAGTGGTCGTCGCCCAGCGAATGTAGCAGAGTTGCCCCCCGGCCTTCATCACCGACAATGGCGGCTCACTTCCAGCATGGAGCCAGCCACGATGGACCTTGCTCTTTCCGACCATGTCGCTGTCGTCACCGGTGGAGCCAGTGGAATTGGCCGCGCGGTGGCGGTGGGTTTCCTGGCCGAGGGGACACGGGTGGCGATCTGGGACATCGCCGATACGGTCGACACCACTGCCGACGAACTTGCCGCCGGCGGTGGACCGACGGTGATCGGTGTCCAGGCCGACGTGACCGATGACGCCTCGATCGCCGCGGCCATCGGGAGAACGGTCGAGGCCCTGGGGCCGATTGACCACCTGGTCCACTGTGCCGCCATCGGTTCAGGCCATTTCGGCTATCCCTTCACCAATCTGCAGCCGGACGATTGGTCCCGGACCCTGGACGTCAACATCATGGGCATGGTCCGGGTCGCTCATGCGGTGGCCGCCGGGATGGTCGAACGGAGCAGCGGGACAATGGTCTTTTTGGCCAGCGTTGCCGGGCAGTTCGGCTCGCAGACCGACCCGCCCTACAGCGCGGCCAAGGCGGCCAACATCAACTTCGCCCAGTGCGTGGCCAAGGACCTGGCCGGGCACGGGATCCGGGTGAACACGATCTGCCCGGGGATGATCGAGACACCGTTGAACCGCGGCGTGTGGCAGGCGTGGAACGACCGGCAGGCCGAAGACGCGAAGCAGGACTACCACGAGTGGGCTGCGGGGAAGATCTCCAGCGTCGTGCCGCTGGGTCGCTGGCAGCAGCCTGAAGATGTGGCCGACATGGCCGTGTTTCTTTCCTCAAAGAGATCACACAACGTCACCGGGCAGACGATCAACGTCGACGGTGGCTTCATCATGCATTCGTAGCGGGAGCCGATCATGCACATCATCGACAGCGGCCTGGTTTTCGATTCGTCGGCCATCGACGGCCCGCTGCGGGTGTGCTCGTTTTCCTCGCTGCTGCAACTCGAGAGTGGAACACTGCTGGCGTCGTTTCGCCGGGGTTCGGCCAAGGACTCCGACGACGGCAACGTGGTGATCTGCGAATCGACCGACGGGGGCAGTGGCTGGTCGGTGATCAGCGAGGGGTTCGAGGCTTCGTTCGAAGGCGTGCCCGGCGAGATCCGTTCGACCGAGCTGGCCGAACTGGACGACGGAAGATTGCTGGCGGTACAGGGCTGGGTCGATCGATCCGGTGGCAGCGGGGGGCTGAGGGATGCCGAGACGGACTCGATCCTGACAATGCACCTGCTGCAGGACTTTTCGACTGACGGCGGTCGCACCTGGGGTGATCGCCGGGTGCTGAAGCGGAACGCCGTCCTCAGCGGGCCGGTGCTGCGGTTGCCGGGCCGAGGCTGGCTGGCGACCAGCGAGTTTTCGCACGCGGGTACGCCCGAGCGCGAGCGGTTTCACGGAGCCTACGCACATCTCAGCACCGACGGCGTGAATTTTGAGACGACCGTCGACGTCGTCGACGAGGATCCCGACATCTTCTACTACGACCAGCGACAGCGGGTTTGTCCCCGGACGGGTCGTCCGGTGGCGATGTTCTGGACCTACGACAACCGGGCCGAAGCGGATATCGAGATGCACATGGCGTGGGGGGACGCCGAATCCCTGTCGTGGGAGCCCCCCCGCTCGATGGGGATGGCCGGCCAGATCGCGATGCCGATTCCGTTGGCGGACGGGCGGCTGCTGGCGTTTTTCGTCCACCGACACGAACCCGGATCACTGCGACTGGTCGCTTCGGACGACGAGGGCCAAAGCTGGGACACCGAGAACGAGCTGGTGGTCTACGCCAGCAGTGGACCGGGCGAACAGGGGATTTCCGACGAGACGAGTTACGACGAGTTCTGGGAAGCGATGGGGACCTGGAGCTTCGGACACCCGACGGCCGCGGTGTTGCCCAACGGTTCGCTGGTGCTGGTCTACTACGCCGGTGCCGACGAAACCTGCCTGAGCATCCACTGGGCACGGGTGGAGGTGTAGCCGGCTGGTGGCCGTTCAGCTCTCCAGGTTCTGGAACCTGGCGATGTGTTCCAGTTCCTTGACCAGGTCGAGGGGTTCCTGGAAGCGGTCCTCGGGACGCTTGGCCAGCATTCTCAGTACGATGCCTTCGAACATGTCGTCGATCGATAGCTGGAAGTCCTTGGGCGGCTGAGGTTCCTCGTCACGGATCTTCATGATCAGTTCAGGCAGGCTTCCGCCTTCGACCGGTGGACGTCCGGTCAGCAGGGCGTAAACGGTGGCACCCAGGCTGTAGATGTCGGCCCGGCAGTCGACGTCGCTGCTGCCCAGGGTTCGCTCGGGCGGCATGAACGGGATCGGGCCGATCAGTTGTCCCGGCTGGGTGATCTGCTCGGCCTTGGTCCCTTCCAGCGCCTTGGCCAGCATCATGTCGCCCAGCTTGGCCACCTGGTCCTCTTCACGAACCAGGATGTTTTCGGGAGTGATGTTCCGATGGATGATCTTGTGTTCGAAGGCCTCCCTGAGTGCCCGGGCGATGTGCAGGCAGACGCGGAAGGCGGTGCGCCAGTCGAGCATCCCGACGGTGCCGATCCGATCGATCATCGCCGCCACGCTCTCGCCTTCGACGTACTCCATCGCCACCCAGACATGGTCGCCCGTCTTGCCGGCGTTGTAGATGCGGATGATGTTGGGGTGCCGGATCGGGTGCATCGTTTTCATCGCCCGGATGAATCGCTGCATCTCCTCCTCGTCGGTCGACAATTCCGGCAGCAGCATCTTCAACGCCACGTCGCGGTTCTTTTCGGTGTCCCGTCCGCGGAACACGACGCTCGAGTTGCCCTGCGAGAGCACCTTGGTGATCTCGTAGTGGTGGATCTTCTTGCCGACCAGGCTGACAATGTTTCCGATTTCTCCGGATAGCGGTTCGGCGTTGACCGTCTGGTCGGCGACCCCCGTCCCCTCGACTCGCAGTTGCGTCTGGCCGATCTGGATCACGTCACCGGGACCGACTCGGGTTTCGCCTGCCGGCGAGCCGTTGACGTGTGTGCCCGAGCTGCTGCCGAGGTCCTTGAGCAGGACCTTGCCCTCGGCGACCTGCAGCTGGAAGTGCTGGCGTGAGCAATGGGGGTCGGTGAGCTGCGCGTTGGCATCCTGCCCACGACCGACCAGCAGCGCGGTGCCGTCCTC
>CAUZRQ010000247.1:0-6405 GCA_963582065.1 Planctomycetota bacterium
GCGTTTCTACGGACGCGGCGGAAAAGAAATCGGTCGGGTCTCAGGTCGCGCCGAACGCCTCGCAACCCTGCAATCCAACGACGGGTCTGAAATCCTGGTCGCTGCCGGTGCCGATGGGAAGGTCGTGGCGTGGACGTCCCGCAGCATCAGCCCTCGCTAATTCGCGGCGCATCTGCGTGATCCGCCGCGAGGCCGTTGCACCCAGGCCGGCACCTCCCGAACCGGTTTCGTTCCCTGCCACATCACCATCACTTCGAAGGCTCGTTTCGCTCGAATCGAAACAGGCCGCGCCCGTTCGCGCTGACGATAGCAAAGTAAACTTCCCCCTTTTCGTCTTCGCCAAACGAAATGACCGGCATTTTATTGCCCGGGATCAAGTGATTGGAGATCACCTTCTTTTTCGATTCGTCGTACCGCAGCGCCCAGATTTTCCCCGTAACGTAATCCGCGTAAAGATACGCGCCGACCAGCTCGGGCAATCGCTTGCCGCGATAAACGTGGCCGCCGGTAATCGACTTGCCGACCACGTGATCGTACTCCCAAATCGGATCGATCAGGTCGGGACTCGGCCCGCTGCCCTTGTTGCCGAACTTGTGCTTGGCTTCGCGCAGGTTCCAGCCGAAGTTGCCGCCGCGGGTGATCAGGTTGATTTCTTCCCACAAGTCTTGCCCGACGTCGCCCGCCCACAGCGTGCCCGTTTTCCGATCGAACGACATCCGCCAGACGTTGCGGAGCCCGTAGGCCCAGATCTCGCCGCGCGCCTTCGGCTGACCGACAAAGGGGTTGTCGCGAGGAATCGCGTAACTCAGCCCTTTGTCCTTCCGATCCACGTTGATCCGCAAGATCGAACCCAGCAGCGTGGCCTTGTTCTGGCCGTTGCCGTGCGGGTCTTTCGCGCTGCCGCCATCGCCCAGGCCGACGTAAAGATAGCCGTCCGGTCCGAAAGCGATCGTGCCGCCGTTGTGGTTCCAAAACGGCTGCTTGATCCGCATGACCTCTTCTTCAAACGTGGGGTCCGCTCGATTCGGATCGTCCTTCGAAACGCGAAACCGCGAAATCACCGACGTGTGCGGCGCGTCGAGCGTGCTGTAATAAACGAAGAAATAACCGTTTTTCTTGTACTTCGGATGGAACGCGAAACCCAACAGGCCTTCTTCGTTTTGCTTGTCGTTGTAGGCAACCTTCGGTTCGAGATCCAAAAAGACCGTTGTCTTTTTCGCCGATTGTCGGTTCTCGAAAACGTGAATCACACCGCGCTGCGTGGCGACATAAATCCGGTTCGACCCGTCGCCGGCATGCGTCAGCACAATCGGCCGCAATGGTTGGGCCTTGCCGCCATCGGAAACGGGCGACCAGCCGGACCATTTCAGGTCGGGAAACGCGACCTTCGCCTTGAGCGGCAACACTCCGTCGGCCGAATTCGAGTTGGGCGAATCGGAGGCAAACGACGGCGCGGTCGCCAACTGCAGCCAACTTAGAACAATCAGAAGGAAAGCGAAAAGTCGGGAGAATCTGAATTGAATCATGGTGGTGGTTCCCAGGTTCGTAGTTGGTGGAGTTTAGTTTCCTCACGGCCTAATTTCGGTCTCAGGCAATGAACTCGGTCACGATATCGCTATACACGTCCGCGTATAGGTACCCGCCGGCAGATTGATCGTGTCAACACCGGCTAGGCTGTTGGCCTCCATCACGGCCGCTCGTAGTGACGTGTTGCCGTCGGCATCGGCAGCAATTCCGACACCGGGGTTGTCATCCATCGTGTCGGCTGTGATGTTGACAGTGAACGTCGACAGCAACGTCCGGTCTTCGAGGGCCTCAACGACAGAAGCGGCGGTCCTGATTCGAGGCCTGGGCGGAACCTCGAAGAGCGATCTCAGCCAGTGGTTCAGTCGCACGACACTGCCTCCCCTGGAACAGCGGTTTCCGTGAACACTTCGCTCAGCACAGCATGCCTAAGTCGAGAGCGTTCAACAAGTGCCGGCGAACACGGGATTAGCCACGGACTCCCTCCCAAACGAGGTGGGGGGGACGGTTCGGTTTCTGGGCGACTGGAGGGGCCCCACGAGTGCATAAGGCCGCCGGTTGGCTCACTCGACCGCCCTGAGCATCCCCAGGATTGCCTCTCGGATCGCTGGTGGCAGCGAGCTCTACATCCCGATTACTGGGGACAGGTCGGTGGTCAGTTTCCGGGTGGCAACGGACCATTGAACCGTCGCTCTATCCCCTGAGCTACGAGGGCAAGTGCTTTGACAACCCCGCTTACGGCCGGTCGCCAAATACCTTTTTTAGCAGTTGGACACCCGCGTGTATCTCCGCCGACCCCGTCGCCTGACGCCTGACGCCGGGGGGCGTGGTTCGGATCTGCTGGGTTGAATGCCGGGGCTGGGGTGGGGAGACTGGGGGTCCAGGAGGCAACTCGGCATCTACCAAGAGAGCAGATCTTGTGACACCCGTCTTGCGGTCGGTAACCAAACGGAAACACACACGCGAAAGGTCGAAGTCACATGAGTGAGATCGAGAGCCAGATTGCCGACTTGGAGAAGATCGTCGAGAGAATCACTCGCCGTTCCAAGCCATGGAGCCAGTATTGGCGAATGATTTGCGTGGTCCTTTGCAGCGTTCCGCTGGGCATGGGTGCGTGGAACATACCGGCCAGTCACCAGGCCGACCTCGACAAGGCCGTCTTCGTAGTATTTGGGTCGGGGCACAAGTCCCAAGACTCCCAACGTCCCAGCGATACGGTAACCGTGCAGCGTGGAAAGTTGACCAATGTTCTCGAGGAACATCTCACGAGTGAGCTTGCGGTTGGGCACAATCTTCATAATCTTGGATCTCTTGTTCTTCTTTGGCCTCCTTTTCGACCACACAGCTCGTATCTTTACACGACATCTTGTGCAGGCGGTGGGGATCATCACGCAACTACAGGGCCAATCGGCCACCACCGAGACGACCTGACGCAAGGGAGGCGACCACCCGCGGTCTTTCCGCGACCACACGAAATCGCTGACGCCCCCCCGCCCGACGCCGGGGGACGTGGTTCGGACCTGGCGGGTTGAACACTGGGGCTGGGCTGGACTGGGCTGGCCTGGGGATATGGGGGGCAAGGTCAGCCTGCTGTCAGTTTGATGTGGCCAATCCACCCGATAGAATGGCGCATTCGCAGTGGAGCAGCCTGAACGTGGTGTTTTCGCGCAACGCCGCAGGACGTTCCTTAAGGAATCGGACAAATGGCGGAAGGTACCATCAAACGACTCACGGACAGGGGCTTCGGGTTTATTGACACCGAGAGCGATAAGGCCTTATTTTTTCACTCGTCAAGCCTCGATGGCGTGAGCTACGAGGAACTCCAAGAAGAGCAACGAATGTCATACAACGAAGGACATGGACCGAAAGGGCCATGTGCCGAGGACGTCAAGCCGGTCTGATGAGGCTCAGAGGAACTTTTGTTTTCAATCACGGAGAAGCAGATATGGGCGATAAGGGAAGTAAAGATAAAGGCAAAAGGGAACAACAGAAAAAGTCCCTGCTTAGCCCCAAGGAAAAACGACAATTGAAAAGGGAAAAGAAGAAGAAGAAATAAATACGTACCGAAGTGCACCGTCGACGAATGCTCAAAAGTCAAACTCAACATGCGGGTTGAACGACGTTTAGATCCCACAATCACGAAGAACGGTGAATATGGCGAAAACAGAGCGCGATCAAGTAACCACCGCAATACTCCTTGCCGCCGATACAACGGGTGGGGGTCAGGTCACATCATGGCGTCCTTCACCCTCTCGGGGAGTTCGGCCCAGGCCTCCAGCAGTACCCCAAGCCACTCGTCATCGCGTCTCCCTCGCCGAACTTATCCCCAGTTTGTCCCCAGCGGCGGAGAGAATGTAGCTCCTTTCCCTGAAAACGACCACATGTTCGAATCTCTTCTCCGCTACTTTGCAAACCCCGTCGGAGCAAGGGTTTCCAGCGGGGCTTGTTTTTGTGCAGAGGGTGATTTCGGCGTGGTGTTACCTGAAGTGTGACATCAGGATGCGGATCCAGCGGGTTGAACGCCAGGGCTGGGTTGGGGAGACTGGGACTCCGTGTCCGGTCCTGGGAAGATGTGATGCGAGTTCTGCTGGTGGTGGTGTTGGTCGTGATCGCTGGGTGTGGTGGCCAGGAGACGCTCACACTCAAGGGACATTCAGATGCTGTCATCAACGTGAGTTTCAGCCCCGACGGGAAGCGGCTGGCTTGTGCGCGTGACAAGTCGTTGGAGGTGTGGGATGTTCACTCTCTGACCAAGTCGAAGTAGCCGCGGCTGTGTCTTGGATTTCTTGTCAGACTGGTTGGCTGTTGATTTAGTTTTCGAGTCAACCGACGGGGTTGGCCGTTGGGGTTTCACCGTACAGGTCAGGAGAGTAGGCAGAATGATCACCGTTGGGATGAACTACCACGTCATCGAGGGGAAGCAGCAGGACTTTGAAGACAAGTTCGCAGCTGTGATCGACAGCCTGCGAGCGGCCGAGGGGCATAGCAACTCGACGCTGTGGAAGGATGTCGGCGACGACGCCTCGTACCTGATCACCAGCGAATGGTCCGACGAACAGGCGTTCACCGACTTCATTCGCAGCGATGCCTTTCGTGATGTGACGAACTGGGGCAAGGAACAAATCCTCTCGGGTCGACCGCAGCACAAGATCTACAAGCACTAGGGGTCTGGTGACTTTCGAGAGGCGATCGGCCTGTTGCCCGAGCAGTCGGCTACATCATGTCGGTCCGTTCCTGCTCGGTGAAGTCGTTCGACACCTCCTCGCCACGACGCCTCTGGCCTCGCATCCGCCTGACTTTTGATGATGCCGATCAGAAAGCCGCTGCGAATAAATCTGTTGAAGGCCAGGAGACGCT
The DNA here is from genome assembly GCA_963582065.1 of Planctomycetota bacterium. Lineage (GTDB taxonomy): Bacteria > Planctomycetota > Planctomycetia > Planctomycetales > Planctomycetaceae > UBA8437. The sequence continues at coordinate 4,882 of CAUZRQ010000247.1, forward strand.
CACGCTCAAGGGGCACTCATGGGTTGTGACCTTACCCCCTCCTGTTGTACCAGCGGAAATGAGAGGATCACCCGGATCAGTCCGATCCGGGTGATCCTCTCATTCGGAGTGGTACAAGATCTGGGGGCAGGTCAGCCGTCGGTTGGTTGGTGTAGGTCGCGATCCTCATGAACTAGCCAAAGTACCGAATCTGAAGATACTGACCATTGGTCGAGATTCGAGAAAGCGCTCCCTTGTATTTGCGGATCAATGTGGAGAACGATTCGCTATACCGACGACCTCCGCTCGGATCGATGATCAACATCGATCCGTCGCTTCCGTCAGTGCCCGTCACACCTTCGATTATGCGGGAGTGCAGGCCGGTTCCTGAGGTTGTCGCAAGCGTCCCCACCCACAGCAATCCCTTGGACCGAAGTAAGGTTTCTCATTCACTAAATGGATAGTTGACCATGGGTTCGTGCGACATTCGCGCGGCTCGCAAGAACGGACCACATTCGCTTGCCGGTAGCCCACGGGGATGTGGGGGGACCGACGCATCATAGTATCGCCCGCATCTCTCAGCGACGGCCGCGACGGAACGTCGAATCTCGAGACTCCGGTGGTTTTTCCAAGAGAGCATCATCGTGTAGACGGTAGCCCAGTCACTCATTGGACTCGGCTGGGCGATGACCGACTTATAACCAGGTACACGGTATGCCATCTTAACTCCTTCGCCCTCGAGTGGAACCTTGTTCACCACGTTCGTCTTTGGACTAACAGGGTTTTTGAGTTTCCACACACGAAGTTGCATCCATTCGGGGCAAAGGGTCTTGTTTTTCTCTGTGCCGGGGCTGAGGTGGGGAAAATTCGCGGAACAACGACTCGGGGGTTCTGATTTCCGAGGCAAACTCATCGCTGACAATAAAAGAACGCAACTGTGAGACTTTACTTTCGAAACACTAATTGACCTGGCCTTGTTGAGTCCCAAAAGGTCCCGTCTCTGGAAACACGAAAAGTGGCGCTACCATGCCGACCCCGCTGAGCGACGCCGAGGGGCGTGGATGCGGATCTGGCCGTCAACGGCCAGGTGTTGCCTGAACCCGACTCTGCTCGAGTTTTCTCGGGGGTTGCTGCACTTTCAAACCCGGCGTCTACAGGCTATCGCAGGTCATCCCTAGGGCTATGAGGGTCTACGTCGGATTGCAAATCTGCCATCCCGGGTTCGAATTCCGGCGGCGCCTCTGGCTGCACCAGATTGTCTAACGCGTGTGATTCCTTGGACTTGGGAGGATCCGCGTTTTTGTTGTGAACGTTGGTTTCCGGGAGAACCCCGAGATTCTCGCACAAGACTTCGGGGTGAGAATCACCCACGTCTCGTGTTGCTGGGTCTTCGTCAACTCGAACGGGTGACAGGTCGTCGGGATCGGGTTTCGGCACATGCCTGGTTGAATGAAGCAGGCCACTCGCCCGGCCGATGGATGTCGAGCCAAACTTGTCACGGATCTGATCCGCCGCATGGTCCAGGTTGGTTTGAGCCGCATGATC
>CAUZRQ010000248.1:0-6361 GCA_963582065.1 Planctomycetota bacterium
ATCACCGATGCAGGCTCCGCCGAACTGCAGAAGGCGTTGCCCAACTGCGAGGTCTTCATACAGGTCACTCAACCGCCGTGAGCATCGTCAGGATCGCCGGTGGCAGCGCGTCGGCCGCCCCGGCCATGCGATAACGCTGACGGCCCCACCGCCCGACGCCGGTGGCCGTGGTTCGGACCTGGCGGGTTGAACGCCCAATGCCCCACCGCCCGACCACGCGATAACCGGAGTCACCCAGCGAGCGAGGGGCGGGGGCGTGGTTCGGATCTGGCGGTTACCGCCCCTGAGTTGAACGCCGGGGCTGGGCTGGGGAGACTGGGGTGACGTGTTCGAGCCTGGAGAGATGTGATGCGAGTTCTGCTGGGATTGCTGCTGATCGCGATCGTTGGGTGTGGTGACGGTTCCTCGCCACCCGGTGATGTTGCGACACCGTCGTCGTCGGCGGTTACTCCAGTGAAAGCCGAGAACGCGGAGGCAGGTGCGCCAAAGACGAAGCCGGGGAGTGAGCCCAATGTTCCTGGTGGAATGGGAGTCACGAACTCCATCGGCATGAAACTGCGATTGATTCCTGCGGGCGAGTTCATGATGGGCAGCCCGGGAACGGAACCGAATCGGTACGACGACGAAACCCAACACGGGGTCAGCATCACCAAGCCATTTTGCCTGGGCGTGACGGAGGTGACGCAGGAGCAGTATCAGAAGGTGATAGGCAGTAACCCTAGCAAGTTCAAAGGCCCGTAGAATACAGTTGAGCAGGTCAATTGGAGAGACGCGGTGGAGTTCTGCGGGAAACTGTCGGCGATGCCTGCTGAGAAGACCTCAGGGCATGTGTACCGATTACCGACGGAGGCTGAGTGGGAATACGCGTGCCGCTCGGGGACGACGACGGCATACGGTTTTGGTGACGATGCATCCCGATTGGGTGACTACGGTTGGTTTAGGAGCAATTCGGATTCAGGCGGCACACACCCGGTTGGTGAGAAGAAACCGAATGCCTGGGGACTGTATGACATGCATGGCAACGTCTACGAGTGGTGTCAGGATTGGTACGGCGCGTATCCGAGCGGTTCGGCGACGGATCCAACCGGCGCGATGTCGGGCTCGTACCGGGTGAGCCGGGGCGGCAGCTGGAACATCAACGTCAGGTACTGCCGTTCGGCGTACCGCATCAGGCTCACGCCTGAGATCCGGATCTTCAGCCTTGGCTTTCGTGTGCTCCGCAGTTCCATCAAGTAGGCCGCCGGAGGCGGGGTCAAGTCTGGTGAGCGGAGCCGTAGCGTAGGCCCGTCGGGAGCGAGCGGAGCCGCGACCAGAGGTGCCGGAGTGCAGGCGGAGTGAGCGGCAGCTATGACAACACGCTGAAGGTCTGGGATGCCCAAATCGGTCAGGAGACGCTTACGCGTCAGCACTCAGGTGGGGTCTACAGCGTGAGTTTCAGCCCCGACGGGAAGCGGATCGTCAGCGGCAGCAGGGACAACACGCTGAAGGTCTGGGACATCTCGTCGCTGGCCACGTCCAAGTAGCCGCGCCTTATCTCCCGGTACCCGCCGAGCGAGGGGGTGGGGTCGCGGATTCGATTTTCGGCGGGAACGGTTTAGCCACGCTTCATCGCGTTGATGATGGCCAGGAGGGCGCCGGTGGCCCAAGTCCGGTACAATCGGAGCACGGGGACTCTCTTTGCAGATCACTGGTGTTGCCATGAAACGACTGCTTGTCTGTTTGCTTCTCTTGAGTGCTACGGGATGTGGGACACGTTCTGGCAACTCTCACGTGCAGCCAGAACCCGAATTGGCTCAACTGGGCGTTCCCGAATGGCTCACGGAGGGCGGCAGGACTACCGCCCTGGAGCTCATGCGGTTTTCCATTCGCACCCCGGTCATTTTTCGTCTGCGGATCTATCGCGATGGTGCAGTGATTCACGAAGTGTCCGTTGGAAAAGCCATGATAAGACGTTGCGCTGATTCGTTTAGGGATCGTGGTGGGTCATATTCTGTAGATACTCCCGGGACAACCGTAGGCGGACAGGGCGTGCTCTTCTTTGGACATCCGAGCCGGGTGATCGGTGGTGGCGGCTGGAATGCAGCTGAGGTTACCGATCACCCGGACTTTGCCAGGCTTTCATTACGCGGTTCGGTACACATGACAGTTCCAAATGGGTCGATGTACGCGAGTCTGGATGAGGATGCCACGGCAAAACTGTCTGACATCCTCACTGTTGCTGAAATGGAGCACAGTGCCAAAGGCCAGTTGGTCTTTCGTGCAACTGCGGAGGCGGAAGGTAGCGTGAACCTGAGCTACAATTCTCTCCAAGAACCGCAGAGAATCATGTGCCAGAAGTGGGAGGTGTATGAAAGAGGTAAGCAGCGGAACTCCGGACATGTCTATTTCTGGGAACTCATAGTGGAATCAGGTGGTGGTTGGGAGCCAACCGCGGACGCCAAAGTCGAGTCAGGCTCTTCAACAAGCCAGGCCAATTGAGGATACTTGCTGACCACCGCCGCGCGCGGCCCACGTCCTCACGGCGTCAGTGACCCTGGAGACTTCCCCCGTCGGTCCCCAGTTGGCTCACTCAGCCGCTCTGAGCATCGCCAGGGTCGCCTCGCGGATCGCCGGTGGCGGGTGTCCCAGGCCTCGATCACCTGGGCCAGTTCGGGGTCGATTGGGGCTTTCGCCGTTTCAAGTGCTGTAGAATGCGCTGCGCCTTCCCCAGAATCGGCGTTTTCCTCGGGGTTTAGGGGGGCTACGTGCGGACTCATAATCCGTTGGTTCCAGGTTCGAGTCCTGGCGGCCCCACTCTCCAACCCCTGTCGCATCCCGCCCTTGCGTCGATCCCGGATCCGCCGGCGGGGGGACCGATGGGCAAGTGTTACCTGAAGTGTGACCCCAGAATGCGGATCTGGCGGGTTGAACGCCGGGGCTGGGGTGGGGAGACTGGGGCGATAATGTTGTTCGAATATCTTGGCGGCGGAGCCGGGATGTCTAGCGAGAGGACATGGCGACCATGCAAGGATCTTTCACAAGACACGGCATCACACTGGGGCTGGCCGTTGTTCTTTCGTCCATCGCCTGCGAAGGCCGCGCCCAGGAGCGAGGACAACAGGCTCGGGCCAGAATCCGCGTTGCGACAGTCGCGATGCACTCCGAGCTTGGCGATTATGAAACCAACCTCGACCGTATCGCCTTTTGGGCCGGGAAAGCCGACCGGGCCGGCGCGACGTTTGCCGTGTTTCCGGAATTGTGTGTCACGGGATCGTTGTGCAATTCCAAGATGACACAGCAATCGGCACGTGAGATCGCCACGAAGGCCATGGCGATTGCTCGGCCACGGCTGGAATTACTGTGCAAGAAGCTGGGCATGACGCTCGTCGTGGGAATTGTTGACCCGACGGCCGATCGGCTCCGAAACGCCGCGCTGGTGATCGATCCGTCCGGCTATCTCACCACCTACCACAAGCTCTGGCTGCCGAACGCCAACGAGCAAAAGTGGTTCGAGGCTGGGAAGAGCCTCCCGGTGATTGAATCGCAGGGCTGGAAATTCAGTGTGGGGATCTGTGCTGATATCAACTACCAGAGCTACTTCTCCTCAGCAGCTCATCATGGTGCGGAGATGATGCTCTGCCCCATCGGGGGCAGTGGCCGTGATTCCCTGGTGAACAAGGAGACCGGTGACCAGACCCGGCAGGCCGAGTTCCACCGCAATCTGCACATGAAGTTCTTGCCGGCACGAGCTGCTGACCACGGCCTGTACGTCTTTTACGCCAACCAGGCCGGACGCTCGGGAGACTACTGGTACCCGGGCCTGGCACTGGCGTTGGATCCGAGCGGGAAGCTCGTGGGTGAACACCGCCCGACCGAGGGCATGATCGTCACCGAAGTCTCCAGACAACTTCTGCGAAGGTTCCAGTCCAAGCGTGGCTCAAACAAACGAGCCAAGCCAAACAACTCCGCAGGCCAGCCTGTCGTGGTAAAGATAGTCAGCGCCAAGAAGACCGAGGACGGCTTCGTGCCACTCTTCAACGGCAAGAACTTCGATGGCTGGGACATCATGGGCAAGAAGGAAGGCTGGGCGATCAAGGACGGGATCATCCACTCCGACGGCGGCCAGGGCGGCAACTGGTTGCGTACGAAAAAGCAATTCAAGAACTTCATCTTGCGAGTCGAGTGGAAGGTCTCCAAGGGTGGCAACAGCGGCGTCTTCATTCGCTCGGGCCCCGACCTGGCTCTCAGTCCCGACGGCCTGCGGCTGGTGACCGGTTACGAAGTGCAGATCTCGAACGCCAGGCGCGACGACAGCCATTGCACCGGATCGCTGTACGGTTTCACCGCAGTCAAGCCGCGGCCGGATGAATCGGCCGACAGGTGGCACACATTCGAAATCCGCTGTCAGAACAACCAGATCACGGTGAAATCCGACGGCCTGAAGTGCATCGACTTTGATCAGTCGACGAACGAAAAGACGAAGAAGAAACCCCTGAAGGGTTACATAGGCCTGCAGGATTCGCACTCGCCGAAAGGGCACTACATCCAGTACCGCAACATCCGCATCAAGACGCTGGAGTAGTGCAGGTGCTCGGCCGTCCAACTGTGACCCGGTGGCGGCGGTGTTATTGACCCGGATCCGGCGGGTTGAACGCCGGGGCTGGAGCCGATCCGACGCGTGAAGCGTTTTGTCCCGGGGAGCCTTGAGCTCCAGCAGTAAGCGGCCGACGACTCCCAGCCTTGCTACAGCCGCTTCGGCGCATCGACTGTTCGGTCATTCCGAACATTGCCGGTGTTCAGGGTTGAGGTTGGTTCGAGGAGTAGCACGTGGGTCTCGGCTTCGGTGACAGGCTTGTGTTCTACGCCCCGAGGAACGATGAAGAACTCGCCTTCGTCGAGTTCGACGATCCGGTCACGAAGATGTATCGATAAGTGACCGTGCAGGACCAGGAAGAGCTCGTCCTCTCGCTCGTGATGGTGCCAGACGAACTCGCCTTCGAGCTTGGCGAGCTTGACGTGCTGGCCGTTGAGTTCGCCGACGATACGGGGGCTCCAACGTTCAGTGAACTGCTGGAGTTTCCCGGCGAGGTTCACCTTTTCGTTCTGGCTGCCGCTCACGCCCGGCCGCCTAACGCACGAGCCAACCTGGCGGTGGCCAGCAGGAAGCAGCAGCGAGCGGTCACACGGTGCACGGTGGAGACCTCCGCACGGACAGGGGATCGGTAACGCAACCGGTCCAGCGTATCAGTGCTGCGGTGGGATGGCAAAACGGCGTGCCGGCGACCACGCGATAACGCTGACGGCATCGCTGAGCGAGGCCAAGGGAAATCACCATCGATCGCGTTTCCTGCCGGATCACCACGAGTTGTCCATCCAGGATTCCGGAAAAACCTCCTGATTGTTTTGAACCTCTTTCATCGACATGGAAGGGCCCGGTTGTTTCTGCGGGATGAGCAGTTTCTCGTTCTCGGCATCATCATCATTCAGCGGGCGAGTTCGAATGCACCCAGGTCGGGTGCGTTGCCAGAAAACGACGCTCGAGGGATCTTGAGAAGGACGGCGTCTCCCTGCCTGTAAAGACTCGTCCCGGCATCAATGCAGGGGCTGTTGCTGTGCAGGTGGTGATTGCCGTCGAGCCTGGGGTCCCTGGTCATTGTCGACTTCTTCTCCAGGTGGCTGCCCAGGTTGTCGACCGCATTGTTCCACAGCAGGTTGAATGCCAGGACAGACTTTCCGTCGACCTGCTTCAAGGCAATCTTCTCGGTGCCGGTGATCACGTTGTTGAACGCCAACAGCGAATCGCCTCCCGTGATGCCGTAGTGGTTGTCGACCAGCGTGTTGTTGATCACCTCGATACGCTCCGGAATACTGGCGGCTTCGTAGTTCTCCGCGGTGTTCCCGTTTGCCATGCAGCCAATTGCCGCCATTTTGGTTTGGGCAATTACGTTTCGCTCGATGCGGATAATGCGATTGGACCTGTCCGGGTAATCAATGATCTGGATCCCGTCTTCGCCACTGCCGATGATCCGGTTGCGGCGGATCACGATGTTGAGCATCTTGCCGCTATACGCGTGCAAGCGGATTTCAATGCCATCATCTCTGCTGTTGAGGATCAGGTTATCTTCGATGATGGCCTCGCTCGCCCCGTCCAGATCGACCGCGTCATCGCGGTTCCGTTCAAAGGTGTTTGCCCGGCAGATTCCCCCTCCGCTCTCGTAGTCGATTGCGTCGCCATTGTTGATGAAATGATTGTGCGAGATCTCGATCTTCGCGAAGCAGATGATTCCATCGTTACCGTTCTTGATTGTGAAGCCGACAATTCGGGTCCCCGGACCCGCGTCCGCTGCCACGGTGATCGGCGTGTTGCCAGGGACGGTCTTTC
>CAUZRQ010000249.1:0-6298 GCA_963582065.1 Planctomycetota bacterium
AGTTCACCGGCGCGGTTGTTGACGGTGACCGGCGAGAACTTCCAGGCCAGTTGTCCGGTGGCGGCCTCAAGGCAGTAGGCGTGTCCGTCGTCGGACCCGAAGTAGACCCGGCCGTCGGCGATGGTCGGGGCCAACCGGACGGGACCGTCGGTGGTGAAACTCCACAGCAGCCGGCCGCTTTTCAGGTCGAGACAGCGGACGGTGTCGTCGGTCGAGGAACCGAAGTAGACGCGTCCGGCTGCGGCGGTGACGTGGAAGACCGGGTCGTAGTTCCGCATCGACGGCAGGTTGCGGTGACCCGCGTAGGCGTCCCAACGAGCCGGGCCCGACCAGGCCGGCAGCGGGGGTTCGGGGCTTCGCCAGTCCCAGGCCGGGACCAGCCGCCGCGTGTCGAGTTTCTCGGGGCTGGCGCCGCTGCGGCGGTTGTCGTGGAGATGAGTCGGCCAGTCAGCGGCGACCAGCGGAGCCGCGGTCGACAGGGCCCACACCAACGCAACCACATAACGTGCCGTCATCGTTCACTCACCCCCGGATTTGCTTGACGCAGCCGACCCCCATCGGCGGTGATCAGCCGACCAGTTCACGAACCGGTGCGGCGTGGCTTGGCAGGATCGGCATCGGCCGCTCGCCCTGGTCGTGGACCAGGTCGTGTGAATCGATGCCGAGGTTGTGGTAGAGCGTCGAGAGAATGTCACGGTAGTGCACCGGCCGGGTCGCGGCATACCCCCCGGTCTTCTCGGTGGTGCCGATCATCTGGCCCATGTTCATGCCGCCACCGGAGAGCAGGGCGTAGTTGACCGGCGCCCAGTGGTCACGTCCGGCGTTCTTGTTGATCTTCGGCGTGCGGCCGAACTCGTCCCAGACGCAGACGGTCACGTCCTTGTCGAGGCCCCGTTTGTGGATGTCCTCGATCAGCGCCGAGATGCCGGTGTCCCACAGCGGGAGGTGGCTCTTCATGTGGCCGAAGTTGTTGCCGTGGGTGTCCCAGAAGCCGTAGGCGACGGTGACGACCCGCACGCCGGCTTCGACCAGCCGTCGGGCGATCAGCAACTGGTCGTTCCACATCGGAGCCCCGTCACCGAGGTGCTTGGCCGAGCCCTTGCCGTACCGCTCGCGGACGGCTGCATCCTCCTTGGTCACGTCGAGGGCGTCGACCAGCTGGGAGGAGGTGAGCACGTCGAAGGCCTTCGCGTAATTCTCGTCGACCTCGTTGACGCTCTTGGTCACGCGGGTATCGACGGTGCGGCGCAGCCGATCGAACTGGCGGAGCAGGGCCTGTCGGCTGCCGAAGCGGGACCGGTCGATGTAGCGAAGCTTCATGCTGGCGAGGTCTTCGCCGTCGGCACGGATCTGGTTGAAGCCGGGCCCCAGGTATCCGGCGTCGCCGCTGTTGTAGGGGCGGTGTTTCATCGTGGGGAACAGGTCGATGAAGGCCGGCGAGACAGGATTGGTCTGCCCTTTGAGTCGTGACACGACCGAGCCGAAGTTCGGGCGGCCTTCCCGCTTGGCCTGACCCATCGGGTAGCCGGTCAGGTTCTGCCAGCTGGTGTGTTCGTCGCGTTGGCCGACGACGCTGCGGATCACCGTGCACTTGTCCATGACCTGCGCCATTTTCGGCAACAGTTCGCAGATCTGCGTGCCGGGCACGTTGGTCGGGATCGGCTTGAACTCGCCCCGGATCTCCTTGGGCGCCTGCATCTTCAGGTCGAAGGTGTCCTGGTGCGACTGGCCTCCGGACATGTAGACGACGATGACCGACTTCTGGATCTTGCCGGGCGTGGCGGCCTGCTTGGCCATCAACTGCGGCAGCGTCACGGGCAACCCGGCGGCCCCAACCGAGAGGCTGCCGATCTTCAGGAATGAGCGTCTCGAGACACCGTCGCAGTAGCTGTGTTTGTCGCCGAGCAGGGTCAGCATCGAAGAACTCCGGAAGCCGTGCGTCGCGGACCGGCACTCGAGGGTCCATCCCAGCTAAAGCCGACCGCGACGAGACGTTTCAGACGCTGTTAGTCTAATCGGTTTCCCGGTCGATTCTCAACAGACGATATGGAACCGCGGATCAACCGGCCAGCATGGCTCCGGGGTTCTCGATCGCGCGGACCAGTTCGGCGAGGAACGTGGCGGCGGGGGCCCCGTCGAGGACACGGTGGTCGAAGGTCAGTGACAGCGAGATTTCCGTGCCCGGGACGATTTCCTCACCTCGCACCACCGGCACTTCGCGGATGCGGCCGATGCCGAGAATGGCCGCCTGGGGCAGGTTGAGGATCGGAGTGAAGGCGTCGATGCCGTGAGCACCGAGATTGGTGATCGTGAAGGCCCCGCCGGACATCTCGGCGGCGGTCAATTGGCGCAGACGGGCGCGGTCGGCCAGGTCGGCGACACTTTGATGCAGCGCTTTCAGCGTGGCCCCCCCCGGGTCGCGGACCACCGGCACGACCAGTCCCGCATCGGTGTCGACGGCCAGGCCGATGTCAATCGCCGCATCACCGTCCGGTGCCTGGACGCCCGTTCCGGTCCAGCTCGAGCGGACCTGGGGGTGTCCGGCCAGCACGATCGCCGTCAGCTTCAGCAGGATCTCGTTGTAGCCCGGGGCCGGCTCGTCTCCGGACGTGGCCTGGAACTGTTTGCGGAGACTGACCAGGGCGTTGGCGTCGGCGGTCGTGGTCAGCGTGACAGCCGCGGTGGCCTGCGACGCCGTCAGCATCCGTTCGGCGATGATGCCACGGACCGAGGATGAGGCAGGGGAGGCCGCCGTGCCGGGCCCGGCGGCGGCCCGGACGTCGCGCTCGCGGATGCGGCCGCCCCGTCCGCTGCCGGTGAGGATCGTCCAGTCGACACCCATTTCGGAGGCGACTCGTCGGGCACGGGGACTCGACGCGGGACGCCTGGTCGGAGCGACCGGCGGAGCCTGTGCGGTGGCGACGGCGGCCTCGACCGGTCGAGCCGTCGGCCCGGGAGGGCCGGGAGGGCCGGGAGGGCCGGGAGGGCCGTCGGCAGTGGCGGCGTCGGGGTCGACGGCAGGCAGTTCCGCCGGGGGGGACTCGTCTTCGGCACACAACCATCCGATGACCTGTCCGACCAGCACGGTGTCGCCCTCGGCGGGGGCGTCGGCGGGGATCCGCAGTACCCCGGCGTCGATCGATTCGATCTCCTGGATCGCCTTCTCGCCCTCGAGGTTGAACAGCACGTCGCCGGGTTCGATCGTGTCACCGTCGGCCCTCAGCCACTCGACGAAGACACCCTGCTCCATGCTCCAGCCGAGCCGGGGAATCTGGATCGGATGTGCCATTTTCGGGTTACTCCACCATCAGGTCGCGCACTGCCGCGGCGACCGTTTCGGGGTGAGGCACCACGGCCGCTTCGAGCGCGGGGCTGTAGGGGGTGGGTGTGAAGGCGCCGTGGATCCGCTTGATCGGGGCGTCGAGATCGTCGAAGCCGAGGTCGGCCTGCACGGCGGCGATCTGGGATCCGATGCTGGCCGGGGCGAACGTCTCGTCGACGACCAGCAGTCGTCCGGTCTTGGCCACGCTGGCCTGGATCGTCTCGGTGTCCAGGGGCAGCACGGTGCGGGGGTCAACCAGTTCGACCGAGATCCCCTCGGCAGCCAGTTCGTCGATGACGGCCAGGGTGTGGTGGACCATGTGAGCGATCGCGACGACCGTCACGTCGGTTCCCTCTCGGATGACCTTCGCCTTGCCGAACTCGATCTCGTAGTCTTCCTCGGGCACCGCCGTCCTGGACGTCAGGATCTCGCGGTGTTCCAGGAACATGACCGGGTCGTTGCAGGTCAGGGCGCGTCGGAACAGTCCCTTGGCGTCGTAGGCGTTGGAGGGCACGACGACGCGGAAGCCGGGGAAGTGGGCGTAGAGGGGGTAGTAGTTGCCCGAGTGGTGCGTGGCGGCGGAGTGGCCGATGCCGATGCAGCCCCGCAGCAGGATCGGCATCTTCAATCGCCCGCTGCTCATGTACTGCATCTTGGCGATCTGGTTCACCAGTTCGCCGATGGCGTCCATGATGAAGTCGCCGAACATGAAGTCGACGACCGGCCGGCTGCCGGTCATCGCGGCTCCGCAGCCCAGGCCGACGAAGCCGCGTTCGCAGATCGGCGTATCGACCAGCCGGGTGGCTCCGTGGATGTCGAAGAGACCGGCGGTGGTGTTGAAGTTGCCGCCGCGGACCCCGATGCCTTCGCCCATCACGAAGATCCCCGGGTTGCGTGCCATTTCGACCGACAGTGCTTCGTGAGTCGCTTCGACGAAGTTCAACTCGCGGTCACCCGGCTCGGGCTCCTCACCGGCCTCCGGCGCATCGCTGGGGTCGGCGTAGACGTGCAGCGTGGCCGATTCGGCCGCCGGCCACGGGCTGTCCTCGGCGAACTCACGCGATTCGGCGATCAACTGCTTGATCTCATCGTCGATGGTGTCGAGTTCGGCGGATTCGATCAGGCCGTCGTCGACGGCGCGTTGGCGAAGTTGCCCGATCGGGCACCTCTGTTTCCACTCCTCGACGTCGTCCTTGGTGCGGTAGGTGAAGTCCCCCATGCCCTCGGCGTGAGCCCGCGTGCGGTAGGTCTTGCATTCGATCAGCGTGGGACCCCCGCCGGAACGTGCGCGGGCAATCGCCTCGCCGGCCTGCTCGTGGATCGAGAGCACGTCATTGCCGTCGAGTTCCAGTCCGGGCATCCCGTAGTTCTCGGCGCGGCGTCCCACGTCGGGGATGGCGCTCGATTCGTTGAACGGCACCTCGGTGGCAAACTGGTTGTTCTCGCAGACGAAGATCACCGGCAGGTTCCAGATCTTGGCCATGTTCAGGCCTTCGTGGAAGGCCCCGTTGTTGACCGCCCCGTCGCCGAAGAAGCAGACCGAGACGCGGTCGCGGCCGAACAGCTTCGAGGTGTATCCGCCGCCGGTGGCCTGCAGGATGCAGCTGGCCACGATGCCGCTGGTGCCCATCAGTCCGATTTCGGGGCTGAACAGGTGCATGCTGCCGCCCCGTCCGCCCGAGCAGCCGGTGTCGCGGCCGAAGAGTTCGGCGATCAACTTTCGCGGTTCCAGTCCCTTGGCCAGCGCGTGGCCGTGGCCTCGGTGGGTGCTGAAGATCACGTCGTCGTGGTCGAGGTGAGCACACACGCCGGTGGCGATGGCCTCTTCACCGACATAGGTGTGGCAGGCCCCGTGGACCAGTCCCCGCTGATGGCAGCGGGCCAGTTCCTCTTCGCACTGCCGGATTGTCTGCATCGTGCGATACAGGCCCAGCAGGGTGTCCTTTTCGGGGAGCGTGGTGATTTCGCTGGTCATCGGTTGCGTCCGTTTTGAATCGTCAGGCGAGTCGCATTGTGCCGGGGTGTCGCCCCGGTCACTCCAGCAGGCTCAGCAGCAAGGGGAGCTGTTTCTGATAGAAGACCAGGCCGGCGAAGCCCAAGTAGAAGACACCGCAGAAGGAAATGCCAATCCGGGCGAGCCATCCCGGTCGCAGGACCGGTGGCAGGTAGACCAGGTTGTTGCGGAGTACGAAGAAGGCTGTGAAGCCCAGACCGATGTTGTTGAGGTTGGCCACGACCAGCACCATCGTCTTCGGCTTGCCGTAGGTCTGGAATACGAAGGCGCCGAGGAAGGTCCAGGCGACGTAGAGCAACAGGATCGTGTAGTAGATCTTGCGGACCTCGTCGGGTTGCATTTGCTCGCGGACCCTGCGGATTCCCGACCAGATGACATCGGTCCACCGTCGGCTGAAATGCTCGACGATCGACATCTGGCTCGGCAGCAGCACCAGCAGTCCGATAAGTAGCGTGCCGACCCACAGCAGTTTCTGGGTGCCGTCGGAAAGCCCCGGGGCGTGTCGCATGCCATCGGCGGTGATGATCGCCTGGGCGTAGTCGGACTGGTCGGGGTCACCGAACATCGGCGAGTGTTCGGCGAACTGGATCGAGAGCAGCGCGGGCAGGGCCATGCCCATCACGCACCCCGGCCCCCAGATCAGCACCTGGTCGGTGATGATGTACTTCCACCACCCCTTCCATCGCTCGAGGTTCTTGGGCGTCAGGGCGAAAACCTTGCCGACGTGCGAGAGCGTGATGTCGCGGCCGCCCACGGCACTGGGGATGGCTCCCACCTGGCTGCCCATGCCCCAGCCCTTGTCCCGGACGTAGTTCGAGTAGGTCGAATTGCCCAGGCCACCGCCTCCCGCGAAACCGGCGAATGCGCCCAGCAGGGCGATCTGTCCCAGGAAGATCAACGGCCAGCCACCATCGTTTCCGTCGTTGAAGAACAGGTTCCCCACCGACTCGCCATCCCAGTGC
>CAUZRQ010000250.1:0-6178 GCA_963582065.1 Planctomycetota bacterium
CCTGCGTCGTGGGTGCCCAGAAGGCCATCGAAACGGTCAAGGGACTGCAGGCGATCGAGATCGACCGCAAGTTGAGAACGGTCAAGGTGATCGGCAAGAGCATCCTTCTCAACGAGGCCATCGCCGCTCTGAATAAGGCCGGGTTCTATTCGCACGTCCACGTGCCCAAACCGAAGCCCAAGAAGTCCAAGAAGAAGAAGTAGGCCTGCCATGGACGTTAGGCGTATCGGTGGAGGGTCCCTGCTGCTGGTCCTGTTGGCGGCCCCCGCCCTGGCCTGGCAGGACACGCCCGTTCCACCCCAGATCCAGTATCTCGAGGGTCTCTCGCAGCGGCCGTACTCGGTGGCGATCAGTCCCGACGGGCAGACGATCCTGGCCGGCAGTGTCGACGGCACGATTGGAATCTGGGACCGCAAGACGGGCCAGGCGGTCCGGGTCTTCCAGGCCTCGGGCGGTCCTCTGTTGAGCCTGTCGGTTTCTCGCGGAGGCAGGTTTTATGCTGCCACCGGTGTGCAGGGCCCGGTGCGGCTCTTTGACTTGCCTCGCCGCAACGCCCTGGCCGAGTTGACCGGCCTCAGCGGCGACCCGACCTGCGTGGGGATTTCTCCGGATGGCCGAGTGGCCGTCACCGGCGATTCGGCCAAGATTGTCCGTGTCTTCGACCTGGTCAACAAGAAGGCGGCCCGCGACCTGCCCGGTCACACCACGGCGATCAGCGGAGTCACTTTCATCGCGGCCTCCCGCACCGTGCTGGCGGCTGCCGTCGACGGATCGTTGCGGGGCTGGCTCTACACCAGCGGCGAGGCCCAGGGCGTCTTCCAGACCGCTCCGATCAACTCCGTAGCGGTCAACCCCGAGGGCAAACTGATCGCTGTGGCCGGCAATGACGGCGTGATCCGGATCGCCGCCTGGCCCCCCGTGCCGCGGCAGCAGCTGGTGCAGCACGGAGCCAACGTGGCCGCCGTGGCAATCACACCCGACGGCAAGACCATCCTCAGCGCCAGTGAGAACCAGCAACTGCAGCTCTTCGATGGAGCCACCGGTAAGCCCGGTAAGCCCCTGGCCGGACTGCAGGGCACCACCTCGTCACTGGAAATCCACCGCAATGGCAAGCTGGCCGTCGCCGGAAACACCGTCGGGGCCTGGCAGGCCTGGGACGTGGCGACCGCAACGATGCAGCCGGGCCGAGGCGGTCACCTGCAGAGCATCCTGGCGATCACACTCTCGCCGCAGGACGATCAGCGACTGGCCACCGCCGGTGCCGACGGCAGCGTTCGCACATGGACACTCACCGGGCCGCCGGTCCCGCTGGCCGGCCACGCCATGTCGCTGACATCGATCGCTCTGGCCGGCGATGGCAAGACCCTGGTCACCGGCAGCGCCGACAAGACACTCAGGACCTGGACCACCGCCAACAACAAGCCGGGTCGGACGCTGAAGGCAGCCCCCGATGCCGTCGCCAGCGTCGCCGTCGGAGCCGATGGCAAGCTGCTGGTTCGAGGCGACACGATGGGCAGGCTCGAATGGACCGCCGGAAACCAGCAGTCACGTACGCTCGGTGCCCACGCCGGATCGATCAACGCCATGGCCGTGTTTCCCGACGGCACAAGAATCATCACCGCGGGTGCCGACGGCCGGGTTCGCACCTGGACCCAGAAACCCAAGCCCACCGTCGCCTTTCCCGCCCACCCCGGACCCGTCGCTGTCATCGCTCGCTCGGCCGACGGCAAGCAACTGGCTACCGGGTCCAGTGACGGCAAGCTGCGTCTGCTGGGAGCCGCAAATGGGAAACTGATTCGCACCTTCGAAGGACTCACCGGCACGGTCACCGCCGCCGGATTCAACCGCAATGCCGCTTTACTGGTCGCCGGCAACAACCAGGGCAAGGTCCGCATCTGGAACACCGCCAACGCAACGGTCCTCGGCGAACTGGCCGTCCACACCACAGCGGTGACCGGAGTCGCCCTGCATCCGGACGGCAAGCGGCTGGTCACCTCCGGAGCCGATGGCACCTGGAAACTCTGGGCTCTGCCGCTGCCGAAACCGGCAGCCAAGAAGGCTGACAAGAAGGACAAGAAGAAGAAGGACGAACCGGTCAAGCCCACCGCGATGGTCACCGCGCATGCCGGTGGAGTCACCTCGCTGGTGCTCTCGATCGACGGAAACCAGCTTCTGACCGGCGGAGTCGACAAGACGGCCAAGCTGTTTGCGATCACCGGAGCGGTGGTGCGAACATTCTCGGGTCATGCCAGCCCGGTCCGGGCCGTGGCCCTGACCAGGGACAGGGTCATCGCCGCCGGAGACGACAAGACGGTCCGCAGCTGGACCCGTGCCAACGGAGCCGTGGGCCCGGTGATCACGCTTCCCTCGGCCGTTCTCGGACTGGCCGCCGACCCCAGCGGCAGCCGGGTCGCGGCGACCGGAGCCGATGGCAGCGTGCGGGTAATCGACGTTGTGGCCGGGGCCCAACTCGAGTGGTTTCTTGGCCACACCGGAGCGGTTCGGAGCGTGGCCTGGACGTCGGCCGACACGCTGGTCAGCGGGGGAGACGACAAGTCGATCCGCGCGGCCACCGTCAGTGCCGTCTCGGTGCACATCGCCGACGCCACCTCCATCGGCGACCTCGCCCTGCTCCCGGATGGCAGCGGATACTTCACCGGGGGAGCCGACCGTACGCTGAAACACTGGACCGCCGACGGAAAGCCGCTGAGGACTTTCGCCACGCTCGCGGCGGGAATCCGTCATGTCTCGATCAGCCCCGACGGCAAGACGGTCGCCGCCGGTGGCGACCCACTGGCGGCCAACAAGGAGGCCCGGGTCTTCGCCGTGGCCGACGGCAAGCTACTGTGTACCGTCCAGATGCCCGCCGGCGTCACCGCGATCGCCATGACCGGCAACGCCCGCCTGGCCGTCGCCGACTCGGCCAAGGCACTGTTCTGGTTCGACTCTGCCAAGGGCACGCTGCTCGAAACCACCACCACGGCCGGCGTGGCCACCGACCTGGTCGCCGCCCGCACCGGTCGCACACTCTACCTCGCCTCGGCCGACAACAGCGCCCTGGTCGTCGAAGCGTCGCTGCTTTACCTACTTGCGGGTCATACCGGTGCCGCTGCCGGTGTGGCCTTCTCGAGCGACGGTCGCTGGGTGTTTTCCTGCGGAGCCGACAACACGCTGCGGCAATGGGACACGACCACCGGCACCCCCACCCGCACCTACACCGGCAGCAACAAGCCGCTGCTGCGGCTGGCCGTCTCGGCCGACGGCAAGCGACTGGCCGCAGTCACCAACGACAACCGCATCCTGGGCTGGCCTCTGAAGGCCGATGCCGCAACGGCGGCCGTCGCCAGCGACCTGGCGATCACCACCCCGGCGGCCATCGCCGACGTGGCCGTCAACGGCGACGGTACGGTGATCGCGACCGCCGGAGCCGACAACGTGGTCTCGTTGTGGCACGCCCCGACCGGCACGCTGCTCGAACGACTGCCCGGACACACCAGCACTCTGCGGAGCGTCGCGATCTCCGCCGACGCACGCCGGGTCGTCAGCGGAGCCAACGACCGCTTCGTCTTCCGCTTCAGCCCCGCGGTCCTCTCCGCCTTCAAGGCACACGCCACCCCGATCCGAGCCGCCGTGTTCACCCCCGATGGCACACAGCTGATCACCGCCGGAGACGACAAGCGAGTGGCTCGCTGGATGGTCCCGGCCGGGCAGCCGGTCAACGAGTACACCGGATCCGGCGGCATCGTCAGGGCGGTGGCCGTCAGTGGGAACGGACAGCTGGTCGCCGCCGGAGGTGATGACAAGGTTCTCAGGACCTGGACCCTCGCCGAGGGCCAGGCGGTGGCACAGGTGACGCTGCCCGCGGCGGTCACCGGAGTCGCACTCGATGCGGCCGGCACAACCGTCGCCACCACCAGTGACCTGGTCGTTCGACAGTACGACCTGGCCAACGTAGAGGGCAAACCCAGCCTCGTGGCCCACCAGGAGGGCCACGGCCACACCAAGAACGCCACCGCGATCGCGCTGGCCACCGCAGATCGCGGCATGGTGACCGTGGGGCTGGATCGGACGCTGCGTCACTGGTACGCGGCACAGGGACCGGCCCGCACCGAATTCACCGGACACACCGGGCCGGTCTACGCATCGGCGTTCAGCCCCGATGAGAAGTTCCTGGCGACTGCCGGAGGTGATCACACGGTGCGGATCTGGAGTGTCGAGACGGGCGAGGTCTCCTCGGTCCTGAAAGGACACACTCACCAGGTCACCGGCGTCGCCTTCAATCCCAAGGTCAAGCAGATGGTCAGCATCGGCCTGGATGGCACGATGTGGGTCTGGCCACTGGAAGGTGACTTCGAGCCCCAGTCGTTCAGCGAGGGCATCGAGGGAGGTCTGCTCGACGTGGCGATCACCCCCAACGGCAACGGCATCTCGGTGGTTGGCCGAGACCGCCGCTTCCGGCTGCTGAACCGCACGACACTCAAGCCGGTCCGCGACCTGCCCGGCCACGCCAGCCCGGTCTATGCCGTCGAGTTCAACGGATCGGGCAACCGTGCCGTGACGCTGGATCGATCGGGCAAGCTGTTCCTCTGGGACGCCACCAACGGCAACATCCGCTTCCACCAGCAGCTGCCCATCAAGCGAGCCACCTCGATGGCCTTCGCCCCCGATGGCAGCGAGGTCTTCGTCGCCGGCTCCGACAAGCGAGTCCTCAAGGTGGTCATCCCCACCGCCGTCCGCTAGTCACCGGCTGCTCAGTAGCCGATGACCTGGATTTCGGCGAGGCCGGCAAAGCTGCTGGGAGCCCAGAGCGACCTGGCCTTGAGGATCACGTAGCGGCCCTGGACCTGGTCGACGGGAAGCAGGATGCTGAAGTCGGGAGGGGCCGGGGCTCCGGGGGGAACCACGGCGCCTGGTGCCCGGGGAATGATGCCGCTGATCTCGGGCGTCAGGTCGGTTCTCGAGTTGGAAACGAAAACGTCGACCTCCTTCCAGCCTCGATCCCGTTGTCCACTGCCATTGTAATTCCAGACACGCACGGCGGTGACGGTCTTTTCGGTGCCGAGGTCCAGGATGATGGTTCCGGGCTTCTCGAGCGAGTGCCGCCAACCGGTCATCAGATCCTCGGCGTCCCACTTGCCGTCGACGACCGCGGTTGCGGGGCTGTCGTCGTACTGTCCGACAGAAAAGGCCACCTTGACGCCTGCCAGCGGAGCCGGCTCGATCGCGCCGATCATCACGGCCAGCACTCGTGCGGCGGTGGCCGTCGCCGCCTGCTCCGGTTCCTTCCGCGCTGCCACCTCGACCAATCGCCCGGGCAGCTTGATCAGCAACTCGGCGGTGGCCTGGTCGACGTTGGCCGGCAGCCCCCGCAACGCGATCAGGTCATCCTGTCCGTGCAGGGACATCGCCGTGTAGGCCGCTCGCAAGGCCGGTTCCAACTCGGGACCGTCGGTGTGCAGCGACTTCAGCAACACGGGAAGTGTCTCGGGGGGCGGATCGATGACATCCGAGAGTGCCTTGAGCACGGCGGCCTTGTGAGCGGGCGACTCGGCCCTTGCGAGCAGAGGCAACAACAGCGGCCCGGCTCCCGGATCCTTCAACTGGCCGATCTCACGTACCGCATCCGGCCAACTGGCTTGCTGCTGGGCCCGAGACAAGACTCCGACCATCGCTGGGACCGCGAGTTCGGGTCGCCGCAGCCGCCTGAGCATCTCGAGCGTGTTCTTGACCAGCAACGGCTTGTCCTGGTTGCGAACCGCCTCGAGCAGCAGCGGGATGGCCGTGTCGGGGTCTCGACGCAGCTGGTTCTGAGCCGCACGGACTTCGCTGCGTTGTTTCGAGGCGAGCATCTTCATCCACGAACCGAGCCTTCGGCGTGCCGCCCGATGAGCTTCGATCTCGGCCTTGAGTTTGCGGACCGACTCGCGTTCCTGGGTGGTCGGTGCCATCGACAGCACGCCATCCAGAGCCGCGGTCGCTTCGTCCAGCTTCCCCGACTCCTGCAGCTCCTTCGCCTCGACCAACCTACCGGCCCGCTTCTGTGCCTTCTCCTCGGCCAGCCTCTTCACCTCGGCCTCACGAGCCGAGGTGAGTTGCGACTTCAGCGATTCGAGTTCCTTGCCGCCGGTGGTCTTCTCGGGAGTATCCTCGGCATCGGCCAACAGTGCTTCGGCCGCGT
>CAUZRQ010000251.1:0-6167 GCA_963582065.1 Planctomycetota bacterium
CACTGGAAGTTGTTGCCGTGCGTGTCCCATCCGCCGGCACTGGCGCATTTCAGTTTCTTGGCGCGGGCACGGTCGGGCATCCAGTAGAGCGTCACGAACGGCACCTTCGCCTCGACAAGCCGCCGCGCCAACAACAGGCCCATGCCGTTGATTGTCTGTCCGTAGCGTTCGCGGAGTTCCTCCGGTTCGCGGGTCAGATCAAACGCGCTGGTCGTCGCTGCGGATGACAGCAGCGAGAACGCCCGATCCTGGTGCCGCTGCCAGATCCGTGTTTCGCGGTGCTGCTCGAGTCCGCGTAGAGACTGATCCAACTCGGCGAGCAGCGAACGGCGATGCAACAGTGAGCGGGCTGACAGGCCTCCCTTGAGAACCAGCGACGGGGCCTGGAACTTCAACGGCTCTTCCACTTTCCCCAGGAGGCACAGCGGATCGTGTTCGATGCCCAGCCGACCGGCAAACTGTCCCGCACGAAGATCGGCAGGCCCATCCGGAGACCACGGGTAGGAAATGGCGTTCGGCAATGCCCCGCGCTGAGGCAGCTTGGCCGACACCACCGATCCGATAAACGGCCAGTCATCGCGCTGCTGCCGCCGCTCGGCCGGGACGATGATCGTCCGCGGGTCCAGCTTGTGACCGGTGAGATGGTAGTAGTAGCCGAGATGCGAATTCGTCGGGTCGGTTCCATCCACAGAATTGATCACCGCCAGGCGATGAGCGTGCCGAGCCGTCATCGGCAGGTGCTCACACAATCGCACTCCCGGTGCGGAGGTTTCAATCGGCTGAAACTCGCCACGGATCTCGGCCGGAGCCTCGGGCTTCATGTCCCAGGTGTCGAGATGCGACGCACCACCAGCCAGCACGATCATGATCGTTGCCTTGGCCGTCCCCGAGGCCCCGGAAGATTCGGCCTCAGCCGACAGTGCCGGTCGCACTGCGAAGTTCCCCGGCAATCCCAACAGGCCGGTTCCCGATGCCGCAAGAAATCGGCGTCGCGAGCCGTGTGAGAAGACGGCTCGTCTGCGGGCATCTCGAGAATCGTGGTGGACCATGCGACAGCCTCTAGTGACCAGAGCTATGGCTCGGATCGATTCAACCGATTCTCAGATGACAGACGGTGAAGCCACTTCCAGAATATGTCCGGCTCGGGCAATCATATGCAATACCGATCGCCCCGACCACGCGATAACCGGATTCACGCCGCGAGCGAGGGGCGGGGGCGTGGTTCGGATCTGGCGGGTTGAACGCCGGGGCTGGGGTGGGGAGAATGAAAGAATCTGCTGAGGCCGATGACCGTCGATCATGAAGGAGGAGACCCTGATGACAAAGAACCAATTGGCATGGTTTCGTGATGACCCCAAACGTCTGTCTTCGTTCATCAATCAGAATGCATTCATCTTCGGAGCCAGTTTTTTTGTGACGTTGGGAGCTTTTCCGGCACTGGTGGCCATCAAGTCGATCGGAATTGCAGAAACGTCGACAAATCAGTTTCTCCCGGCATTTGAAATCACCAGGGACTTCGCGCTCGGAATGGACGGCACAATGGTTTTGGCTGCAGTAATGTTGTCCTTATGTCTCAGCTGTTTTTCAAAGACAAATCTCGGAGTGCTCCTTCTGTATAGAGATATTCTGCTTGAACAGGGCTTGGTCTATGACCAACAGGCCGAACGGGCTAAGCGAATGATTGCCTTTGGCGTTCCGGCTGGTGTCGCGATCGGTGCGATCCTTCCGTTTGTTGTCCAGTTGTTTCTCTGAAGTTGTTTTAAGGGGCCGTGGTTCGGATCTGGCGGGAACGGTTTAGCCACGCTTCATCGCGTTGATGATGCCAAGGACGGCCTCTCGAGCGTCGCCGTCTAGCGTGTTCCAGGCCTCGATCAAGGCCGAAAGACCCGCGTCAACACCCCCCTCCACGCTTCCATGCGCTGCGCCACGCGCTGCGCCTTCCCTGAACTCGTTGTTTTCCTCGAGGTTTAGGGGGGGCGCGTGCGGAATCATAATCCGCGTGTCGGGGGTTCGAGTCCCTCCTCCGCTACTTGTGCCTGGTGTCGCATCAGGCCGCACCACACCGCTCAAGTCCGCAACTGGCAGGGACTTGGGCGGTTGCGTTTGCGCCCGATGCCGCTGCCTCAAGGCGTCTCAGCCAATGAAAAAAGACCCTCGATTGCAGTCGAGGGTCCATGTGCGAATTCGCGACCTGCCCAGCAAACGAAGTTCAATTGCCCCTTATTTCTTCAGCACGACAACCCACACCGAGGATGTTGATTTGATGTAGGCGAATTTCCATCCTGGATACTTCGACATCGCCTTCGCGATTGCCACTGCTTGTGAATACTTCCTTGGTACATGAACAGTCTTAATCGAGTTGAGAGCCCGCACGTTCCCGGCATCGGTTCGATGAGAAGCCTCTGCTTGGATGTCCATGACGGCAAAGCAGCCACCGACTACAAGGATTGCCACGCACAACCTCTTGAACATCTCTCTGCTCCATTTTTCTAAGGAAGTCGAAACGGTCGGTAACCCCGCAAAACGAATCGAGAATACCTGACTCGCTTAGTATGCCAGAGATTACCCAACCATTCAATCCACGTTCAACGTCGTTTCGATCCGTAAGATCGATTCCGTAGGAGCCTCCCGTCGCATCAGGCCGCACCACACCGCTCAAGTCCGCAACTGGCAGGGACTTGGGCGGTTGCGTTTGCGGTCGCATGGGGTCTGCGGCGTCGCAACGACTCGCACGCTCTGGCAGGGTTTCGCGTCCTGCGCGCTGCGCTTTGAGATGACCTGATCGCAAGCAGAGGTGCCGACGGTCAAGAGGCCACCCGTTGTGATAGAATGCCTCGCCAGCCCCACGAAAAGCTCGACATGTGGAACCGGGAGGACCATTTCTTGCGACGGACAAGAGACATGCAGTGCATTGGGTTCCGTCTGGTGGCGGTCGTTGTCGTAGTACTGGCGGTGACCGCCTGCCACGCGGATGATCGCTCCGCATCGGTCCGCATGGCGACAACCTTGCTTCGGCAGGCCAATCTTGCGGACGACCAGGCCGCGAAAGCGCTGGTGCTGAAGGCACAGGCTCTGCTCGCCGGGGTGCGTCGGCCAAGTCCGGAGGCCAAGGAACTGAAACAGGTCTGCAAGACCTACCTCAAGGCGGTGGCGGTGTTCTGGAAGGAAGATCGTCTCAGGGGCAGCGAGCAAGCGGAACGGCTGTTCCGTGATTTCGGTCCTAGGAACCCGCTGTATCTACAGGGCCTGCTGTACCAGGGACGACATCACCACTGGCGGGCTGTTGAGGGCAACTACCCGCAAGGAATCGAAATCTCGAAGAAGATGTTCGAGACGATCCTGCGTCACAATCCCGGGCACCGCATCGCCCGGATGTACCTCGGTCGGCCGGTCGAACCGGTGCCAGCGGACCTCGAGACCGTCTCCAATGATGCACCGGAATGGGCTGTCGCGGCCCGGGAGGCCATGTACTGGACACGTCGAATGGTCCATTGGTGGCTCGATCACCGGCAGGCGGCGGATGGACAACTCGGGGGTGGCTGGAGCGATGACGTCGAGTTCAGCAAGACCTGGAGCTTCTACAGTCTCTCGCTGAATGACCGAAAGGTCCGGGATGCACTCACCAGGATCGCCGACAACATCTGGCATTGCCCCGAGGTCATGAACGGGTACTTCTCCGGGACTCCCGCAAAGTGGCACCTGGTGGATGTCGAGCACGGGGCCGAATGGATGTCCTTCTCCCAGCCACAGATGATGCTCGCCCGTTACGGCGACCCACGTTACATCGAGCGAAACATGCAGGTGATTCGCAACATGGGTTTCCTCTCGGGGATCAATCCTGCCGGGCACCGGCACTTCAAGGCCTATTACTTCTCGCACGAGTTGCTTCACCCCAGGCAACTCTACCATTGCGACGTTCCCGAAAACGGTCGCTACACCAAGCCCGGGATTTACGTCATGTGGTACGCACGGCATCCCAGGGTGATGCAATGGTGCCGCGAGTGGGGCGATGCCTGGGTCGACCACAGCCTGAAGACCAAGCGAGGCAAGCCAACCGGGTTCATTCCGTCGGAGATTGTCTACGAGACGGACCAGGTGGGAGGCAAGTCCGGAAAGTGGTATCGCATCGCCGGTTATCCCGGATATGACTTTGCGGCCGGCAGTTGGACGACAAAGCACCTCATGGGGCAGTTGGTCGCCAACGCGAAACTCTTCAACAATCCACGGTACGTCGAACCGATTCGCCGGATTGTTCAATGGAAGAAAGATCACCACGACGCCCCATACGGGCCTGAGGGATCCGATGGCTGGATCCTGAGAAAGGAAACCCACGCGGAAAAGATGTGGGGCCGGTGGGAAAGGCTGCGGGACGGGCTGAAGCCAACCGACCGCATGGACCAGTTGGTGAAACAGCTTCGCGAGATTTCGGCCTGGCATGCGTCCACCTGGGAGATGAATACCCAGGAGGTTATCTCAACCGATCGGGTCCCTTTGCCGGCGCATCCGTCGCGGGTTCTGATGCATATGTACACCGGCGGGTCAGGAAGCATGCAGGCTTACTACCCGGATTCGGCTGTCGCATGGGAGAACGTCGAACTGAAGGCGGTACCTCTGATGCTTGAGGCCGATCGACGGCACGTCAAGATTCGGATCCACAACTTCGACCAGCGGCGTCGGGTGGTCATGCGGCCCCTGGAACTCGATCCGGGTGTTTACGAGGTCCGGATCGACGGACAACGCAGGAAGGACTTCCGGTTGGCGCACCGATTCGAACCGTTGCCGCTGTGGCTGCCGGCCAGGACAACATCGCTCGTGGAGGTCGCCCAGGTGACACCGAATCCGCTGCCAACGGAATTGTCGGACCTGGCGCTCTCCGAAACCGAGTGTGTCCTGGATCGCTCCAGTGTCCCACCGGTTCTGCGTGTGCGTGTGCACAACGTGGGAATCCGGGACTCCGGAACCGCCAGGGTCACGTTCACAACACTGTTCAAGAACCGGGAGGAGCAGATCGGGGTACACCGGGTGAAAAACATCTCGTGGCCTCGTGAATTGATGCCGTCCTTCGTGACGTTGCAGCAACCGTGGGACATCGACCCACGCGTCCATGCAATTCGTGTCGAGGTGTCGACCGCGACGCCGGATGAAATCTGTGTTGAGAACAATGTCATCGAGATACCCATCAAGGACTGGCTGGCTCCGGCCGCCTTTCGTGAACGACTCAACCTGTACGGGCCGGACGGAACCGAAATCCCCCGGCCGTCGTGGCCGGTGGCCCGGTGCACGTCGCCGCCGGGAACGCGGTTGTCCGAAGCGTCCGGGTTTGTCGGCGTCTCGCGGCTCTTTGGCCCATTTCGTGACCCCGGCAACCTGAGATTTCCTGTCCGTTATGCACGACGGCAATCGCTGGCCTGGTTGGTCCGCGACGACAAGAACCTCTATGTGCTCGTGAGTTCCTGGAAAGCAGGAACTGCTGTTCGTGCTCTCGCGAAGCCAGACAAAGCGGGCCCGCGGGGAGACTTCCTGGCCGACGACCGTATCGAGATTCTGTTCCAACCGCCTGGCAAACCCTGGCGATCGATCCAGGTGAATGCCAATTCGGCCGTCATGGGGCGAACCGCCGATGGCACATCATGGAGACCATCGGTGGCATCGGTGCATGAGGTGGTCAAGGACACCTGGTGCCCCGAGTGGTGGTGCCGGATCGAGATTCCGCTAAAGAGCCTGTCGTCGGAGGAGCAACGTGAGGGACAGGCCTGGCGTTTTGATATCGTGCGACACGGACATGATCACGGCCAACCCCAACGGTCGTCCTGGTCGGGTGGCCTCCCGGAAAAACCACAGACGTGGGGAGTCATCTCGTGGTAGGGCAGGGTGGTCGAATGTCAGTGGATCGGGGCCACTGCACAACTGATGGCTCCGTGAACACGCCTTGTCTCCCGGCACCCGCCGAGCGAAGGGCGGTACCGTGGTTCGGATCTGGCGGTTACCGCCGGTGAGTTGAACGCCGGGGCTGGGGTGGACTCTTGAGAACCCGCTCCAACTGGGGCACGATAGGCCCAGCGACGGCCAGTGAGACCCTGGTTCACTGAGACCGAATCGAAACAGCACGAGTCGACCAGCGGAGTGACACTGCATCCAGAGGGAGGTATCGAAATGGCAGAACAACA
>CAUZRQ010000252.1:0-6060 GCA_963582065.1 Planctomycetota bacterium
TGCTCCCGGGAAGGGGGGCGCGTCGGCACGGCCGAGAAGACCGGGGGGGGCTTGGCTCCAGGGACCGCGATGTGTCCGGCAGAGTCGTCGGAGGCAACATGTGCAGGCGGAGTCAGCGGTTGGTCCGGATCCAGGGAATTCGCTGAGATCTCCGGCGGTGCTGCCGGCCGTCGGCTGACACGCTCGGGGGCTGGCGGCTCGTCCGGTTCGGCGGCCACCTGCTTGATGGGGCGGTCCCCCGTCTTGGCGGCTTCTACCAGGGCGCCGCCCTTGGGTGGGTCCAGCGGGCCGGTGAGATCGATCGACTGGCCCTGGCGGCCCTCCTTCGCAGCCTCGAACGCCGGTGATCCCTCGACAACGAATCGCCATTGGCAGGTGGCACTTTTCAACAAGTCGCTGTAGTACGTGCTGAAAGTGACTTGCCATCGCCGCTCCAGTTCCAGCAACGACAACGCCTCACAGACCATGTTCAGGGTACGGTCCTTTGGCCAGTTCTGCGGTTTCGGGGCGGGAAGCAGGATGTAGATGGGATCCCGCGGTGACTTCTTCGTCATCTCGGCCAGCACCCCGGCCCATCCGGCCGCCTCCGGGGTGCCGCCACACACCGTGCCCCACTCCGTGCACACTCCCAGTGGCGAGGACGCCGCGGGCAAAGCCAGCGTGGGTACGTACTGCGTCTGCCCCTCCCACTCGGACTGCATGATCCCGTTTGTAGCGAGGATCTTCGCTGGATCCCGGCCCTCGGTCATCTCGTTCCCGGAGAGAACCAGGTGATGAGCCAGGTAGTTGGTTCGCCCGGTGTAGTCGGCCCGGTAATCCGAAACGCGGGAGAGAACGTTGTAGGACCGGCGACCGGCATTGACGACCACGTGGTTGAAACAGACCGGGTTGTAGGGATCGGGCGTCGGGCGGTAGATCCCGTCATAACTGGATAGCCTCTGGAGGCTCGACTCCAGCGTTTCGTTGATGTCCCGGGTCTTCTCGACCGTGCAATACCCCGACGACCCCGGCTTCAGGCCATTGGGGGCAGAGGTGTACAGGAGTTGGTCCGCCATGGTCTCAGTACCTCGATTCTCAAACCTCGGCCCTGTTCACGAAAAACGTCATCCACCATCAACTCGAAACTTCAACCGCCAGCCATCTCCGTTCATTTCGACTTGATCACCGGCACCAGTTTCGGAAACGCCCGACTGACCCCGTAGAGCACCGGAACCTCGGCCCAGAACGGCTTGATATCGGCCGGACGCACCTGGTAATTCTCTTGCGTCTCACCCTTAGCATCAGTGTACTCGATGGCGGCATTGTTCCACCCGATGGCACTGACCGGCACGTAGGTGACATCCTCGGAGAGGTTCTCGGCAGCCGAAACGATTTCGGGGCTGGTCTGCATCAGCAGGCGACGAACCCGATCGGACATCTCGCGGATCATCCCCTGGTCAATGGCGTTGGTCACGCCCGTTCCCTTCTTCGAAGCGACACGCACCTGCCGCCAGGGAACAGCCGACCGATCGAACTCCTCCAGCAGATCGCTCCAGACATCGAACTTCGTTGCCGCGATGATCAAAGGGGCCTTGTGCCGATCACGGCGTCCCAGTCCCCCGAACTTCTTGATCCGCTCCGCTGCGGTCTGGAAGAACGGTTCCTGGGCAAGCAGCGTCCCCTTCTTGTGGGTTCGGTCCGGAACCTTTTCCAGGATCTTCTGCTTCATCCGCGGATCCTGTGTCGGGTCGTAGGTGAACAGCAGCAACTGCGACCGACTGAGATGCCGGCTCTGCATTTCCATTTCCCGGGTCACCGTGGGATCGAAGACCTCCCCGGCATTGTCGTACAGGCAGAGAATGCGTCCCGGGTCACTACGCTTGTCGATGACCGGATGCTGATCGTTAACCGCCATCGTGAACATGAACGGCTGGGGAAAGAACCGCGTGTCGGTTCCGCCAAAGTTGACTTCGTGAAGCAAGTCGAGTCCGAACTCTGAGCCTATCTCCAGGGTTTTCGCAATCACATCTGACACGACGGCCGGCGTTCCGGGGTCCGGGCTGTCGTAGAGTTGCGCCTCGTTACGACGGATCCTCACGTTGTCCGCGGGCGTCGTGTCGGCGAATCCGACGTTGAAATCGTGCGGCAACACCTGCCGCAACCGGTGTGTCAGCGATGCGAGATAAACGGTCTTCCCCGAGCCGGGCGCGCCGAAGATCGACATGAAGAACATCGGCGTCTCGAGCAGATCGCGAGGCACCCCGAGATGGCAATAGGGGCACGCCAGATCGTGACAGACACTCTCGCGGGCATCCAGGGCGTTGCACTGGACATCGAACCGTGTCGGCAGGAACCTCTGGAACTCGTCTTCGCCCAGCCGCAAATCCCCCCGCAAGTCCTCGTGCTCGGAAATCCAGAGCACATCTTCGGGAGGGAACTCCGTCCAACAATACGGGCAGACGATTTTCTTTAAAACCCGCAGTTCCGAGGGCATATCAGCAACTATCCCGTGTCACACCAAGTCGACCACACCAGCCAAACCGATCTCTCCCGCCACGTCACATCCGTAAATCATACCAAGAAGTATTTCCAACCCAAAACACGAGCCTTCAAGGATCATGGCACCAGCAATGTCACCCGTTTCCGAACCTCATCGCGCAGGAAGTCAAGTCGTGAGATACCGTCGGTCGATGTGATCGCCACGGAGTAGATGGTGTTTTGGTGAAACACGTAGTGCACCTCGTAACTCGCCCTCT
Organism: Planctomycetota bacterium; assembly: GCA_963582065.1. GTDB lineage: Bacteria > Planctomycetota > Planctomycetia > Planctomycetales > Planctomycetaceae > UBA8437. Next base: position 2,736 of record CAUZRQ010000252.1, read on the forward strand.
TTCCGTGCCAGGCCAGGGAGCGGCACGTCCGTCCAAACATCCTGCCGGACGAACGAACTGGCCCGGCCATCTCCTCGGTTATCGCCTTCGCCCCGGCGTTCCACACCGCCTCCAATCTCTCAACAACCGCTTGCAGATTGCTGCCAATGTGGTTCAGACAAACCGCTTGCATGTGAAACCCCTCGTCACGCCCCGACACAGGCACCTCAATCGTCGACACGGGTGGTTCGGCTTTCCTGGGTTTGGGTCGACCGAACACCCCCCCGGAAAAATCAATCCGGAACCCGAGTCGGTGGTCGGTAAACATCGTCAGGTCATGTGATTGTGGGACGGGCGGCTGGTCGGGAAACCGGAACCCCGACAACGCGGCATCGACCTGTTTCCCGTGCCTGTCCATCACGTCCGGCAATCCCCACGAGAGCACCTGGAACGCCCAGTCGCCCCGGACACACGTGAGCACCCTGTACCGGAGCGTGAGGTCGTCAACCTGAAGATCACCTGTGGATGTGGTTGCAGGATGGCCGGCCAACGTCGTCGCCAGCGACGGCACCTTCGACTCGCCCCCGTCTTCCCCAAACATGCGATCAACAACGAACTTGTGGAAGCGTTTGGCCGCGACACCGGAGATCCGTTCGGTGATCACCTGGCCAAACAGGCCCAGGCGAGGGTGCTGGTAGAACAGGACGCTGTCCTTGTTTCTCTTTTTCGCTTCCTCGCCGCCGTCAACCCGCCAAAACTCCCGCGGGATCTCCCAGACCAGCCCCGAGGCGTACTCGGTGAAGACACCGTTCCGTAGAGAATGCGTGATGCTGACAGAATTCTGTGGGTCCGGTTGCTTCAACAACTCGGCCTTCAACGCTGTTCGTTGTTTCGGACTCAGGAACCCCACGCCCGAGACCGCCTCGGCCAGCACCGTGTCCAGTTCACCGGCATACTTCCCGGCACTCGATACCAGGATCTGCACAAACAGGTCACCGCGGTTCATCACGCCATGCCGGATCGCCTCCCGGGGCGGCCCGTCGATCACATGTCCCGAGAACTGGACATCCTCCCCGTTGATCGGAATCGTCACACGTTCCAGTTCCACCGTACCGGCAAGCGACCTGGCAAACCCCCGCTTCAACACCTTGACGAACTCATCCTGATCGGTCGTCGGCCCTCTCTCGGGGATGACCACAACCGTGTACCGCCCATCCTGGCTCTTCAGGGCCACCTCGGCATCGCCGTTCAACCGGGACAATTCGCGGCCGACAACCGGATACCAGCCCCGGACCGCGCGGACCCGCAGTCCGTAAACGGCGGTCTCGAACGTCCCACCCCTCACCCGCCAACCAACACCGTGCTGGTCCCGCGTGACGACGGATTTCACCGGAGGTTGCACCTCGCCATCCGTCAAGGAAAACGCGGTGAAGAACGGCTCGGCCTCCGCCCCCGATTCGCTCAACTTTTCCTGCCGCCCCATGGCCACCAACCGATAAGCGAACCCCTGGTGTTTGAAGATGATCACGATCGCCCGAACCAAACGGCCATCCTGGGTCCCGGCCACCTGAAATCTCGCAGCCTCGTGGCCCAGGAAGTTGATCGTTTCGACAGGCCCTCCCTCCGACCCGGAAAACAATTGAGCCGTTTGGTCCCGCACCGCTTCGGCGTAACCGGTCACTTCGGTGCCACCAATCTCCTCGACGACGATCTCGCACAAGCCTCCAAGCACGATGCTCATCATCCCCGCCACGGCATCGGCGTTGGTTGCCGAGATCTCCTCAGCGTTGAGCACCTTCCACTTTGGACCCGGGACCTTCAGCTGGAAGCGGTAGTTCTCGTCGACGTAGGGGGGAGCAGACGGACTGCTCAACTCGATCTTGTCGACCAAAGGCACCGGGGCCGCGTTCGAAGCGACAGGCGATGCGGGTTGATCACGGTGAGAAAGCCATGGCGAAATCACGCAAGCCCCGAAGACAAGGCAACAGTACGCTCCAAGGACCAGTCCCCGAACAGGCCTCGATGCGACCCTGTTCTGCATCGCCCGCCACAGGCGATAGCCGACGATGTACGGAATCAGTCCGGACAGAACCAGCAGCAGCCATCCTCCAACCGTTCTGGGCCAGGGCACGCCGTACCAGATGTGGGTGAGAAACCCCGTTTTTTCTGGAGGCGGCGTGAATGGCGGCTCATCCCGCGCGAAAGATGCCGATTTTGATTGCTGATTCAACAGCCTCGGCGACTCCTCCAGGGCAGGGGGGCCGGCGGACGGACGTCGGACGACGCGGCCGACAGCGACCAGTTCATCGACATCGCGGATCAGGCTCCAGGCCTCGGAATCCTGGGACACTTCGTGCGTATCTTTGAGTTTCCCGGCCTGAAGATATTTCCGGACCTGCTCTTCCGAAAAGGGTCCGTGAACCTTCCCCTGCTGTCCGGTCCGAACGAAGAACTGCCTCATGAGCCACCTTTCGCCACGGCATATGACACGGCCATGTTGGCAAACACCGGGGATACAGACTCTTGGCCCGACAGGCCGCTCAAAGTGCCGAGATCACCTTCAGCAGATCTCGCAACCGATTCTTGATGTTGAACTGAAATCCGTTGGACTGCCCGTCCGACAACAATGCGGCTTGCCGCTGGACGCTTCGGGACACCCCCACCTTTGCCTGGCGGAACGACCTCTCCAATCCAGGGAGTTCGATCTTCAATTCCACGATCCGCACCTCGTTCATCACTTGTTCCTTGGCCAACTCACGTGCCCTGGACAGCGATGTGTCCTCGTCATCAATCTCGCGGTCGATCCTGAGGTTTCTTACCTGCAGCGAGTTGATCGATGTCTTTACGAATCGGTTCCGGTTCGCGACCTTCTGCATGGTCGAGAAGTAGGTCCTCCCCGTCTTGATGGTCGCCAGAGAGTCCATCCGCTTCTTGCCGAGATCCGGACAGGTCCGACAGGGGATCCGGCCAAAACCCAGGCAATCCGCGCACGGATACTTGGTGCCACCGATTTTCTGGTACCCGTTCTTACAGGACTGGGTCGGACAGCCGTTGATCCCGTTGCCTGAACAGAGTCCACAGGCGGCATCCTTTGAAGCCGGCTTCTTGGCAACCTGATTCCTCCTGGGAGCGACTTTTCCGCCAGCCGTTTTGTTCTTATTGCCAGCCGGATTCTTGACAGCATTATTCGCTGCCACGGCCTTCCACTGAATGATCAGCCGGTCAAACAGCCGCCTTCGGTCCGGGGTGTCCCGGAGCGACTGGAGATCCTTATCGGATTTCATCATGTCAAAGTCGTCGAATCCCATCCTGACGGCTTCCCTCAACGAGGCCACGGCCCGTCCCT
>CAUZRQ010000253.1:0-6051 GCA_963582065.1 Planctomycetota bacterium
CGACTGCACATTGGGCAAACCGGGCATCGTCTCAAGCATCGCTCGCCAGACCCGGTTGGCCACGACAAACAGCTGGCCGCACGCCATCGAGACCGGAATCACCACGAACACGATCGCCAGCAGGTGCGGCCACTGGATTCCCTGGCGGCCCAGCCGATTGAGCAGCCGAGGCCATGGCCCGGCGACGGGGTCCGAGGGAATCGCCAGCCGCAGGCCGACCGCCACCAGCACCGCCATCACGAACAGGAACTGGTCGCCGCCCATCACGAGACCGATGTGCTCGTTGACGGCCGCTTGCAGCCGCTCGGGACTGTTCATCAACTGCCGATCGCCGCTCTGGACCACCAGCATCACCGCGATCGCCACGACCACCATGGCCGTGGCGATCAGGTGTACGGCGATCACCCCCATCAACCAGACGAAGGCCTCCAGGACACCAGGTCCCGGAATCCTGACACGTTCCGGGACCACCGTCTCCGCAGCAGGCTCTTTATCCTCAACATCCTCAACATCCTCAACCCACACCGACCCCTCGATTCCAGTTGGCTCGTCGGGCCCGTCGCGATCCGAAATCCGCCCGTCGGAAAAGACCTCCACAGGCTCGAACGGCCGCTCGTCGGGAGTCTCGGAAGACATCATCGCATGGTCCGCGGTGGCGAAGCGTTGGCGGAGTCGCAGGGCTCGGGGTAAAATCCTCCCCACGATCCACGAATCGACTATACCTGCCCGAGGTGGGTGCTGCGAAGGCTGCCCATGACGTCCCTTCCCGACACGGACTCCTCGGCAGAAACCGCCTACTGCATCGGCTGCAATCTCAGAGTCAATCTCTCGCAACTCTGCCCCGGTTGCGGCGGTACGGTCATCGTCACCCCCGGAAAAGGACTGGTCGACACCGGGGAAGACCGCCCCGAGGAGTCCCAGTCCCTGGTCGGCACCGATCTCGATCGATACAGCATCGAGTTGTTACTGGGAGCCGGTGGGATGGGCACCGTCTACCTGGCCCGTCATCGCGACCTACTCAGACGCTGTGCGTTGAAGATCCTTCTGCCCAGGCTGGCCCGCCGCGACCAGGATTACGTCCGGCGGTTCCAGGCCGAGGGCCAGGCGGCGGCGGCACTGGTCCATCCCAACGTGGTCACCACGCACGCGGTCGGCGAGGCCGACGAATTTCGGTTCCTCGAGATGGAGTTCGTCGCCGGAGGCAGCCTGCAGCAGCTCCTGGCCAGCAACCTGACACTGTCGATCTCAGATGCCACCCGGCTGGCCCTGGGCATCGCCGCGGGCCTCGCCGCTGCACACCGCCACGGCATCGTACACCGAGATCTGAAGCCCGATAACGTGATGCTGACCGAGAGCGGTCAGCCGAAGATTGGCGACTTCGGCCTGGCCAAGCTGATTCACGATCAGGCCGATACCCGCCTCTGCGGCACCCCACACTACATGGCTCCCGAACTGTTTCTCGGTCATGGGGCCCACACCGGCTCGGACGTTTATGCCCTGGGGGTCTGCTACTTCCGGCTGATCAACAGGTGCTTCCCCTTCACCGGTTCTACTCTCGGAGATCTCCAGCACCAGGTGACAACCTCGCAACTGCCCGCGGTCGAACACCCCAGCGACCGGGTCCCGCTGGAGGTCGCCTCGGCGGTCAAGGCCCTGCTGAACAAGTCGCCGGATGCTCGTCCCACCGACGCCGGCGCCGCCGTCTCACTGCTCGAAACCGTGCTCGGATCGATTCGCGATGTGGGCAAACTGCTCGAGCTGGCACTCGAGGATGACGCTGCGGTCGAGTCGCTGGGTGACCCGCAGGACTCGAGATGGACTCTGCGGGTGGACCAGCCCGACGGGCGACGTCAGAGAGTCTTTGTCGAGCTGTCCGATACCGAATCGCTGGTTTCGATCTACAGCACCTGTTGCCCGGCCGAGTCGCACTTCGATCGGCGAGCACTCGAACGCAATGGCCACATCGCACACGGCAGCATCGCCGTCCGCAGGATCGACGACACTCCGCACTTTGTCGCCATCAATACTTACCCGCGAGCGACCGTTGATGTCGAAGAATTGAGACGGAGCGTGCACGAGGTGGCTCGGCAGGCTGACCGGGTCGAACGCGAGTTGACCGAATCGGACATCCACTGATCGCCCGCACCCCCGCCTGCCTCCAACCCGCAGAACCGATTCGATCCCTACACTCCCATGGCCCCAGGACACCGGAAGACACCGCCATCTTGACCACGGGAAAAAAACGAGACTATAGTTGCCTAGGCCGTGTGCCTTGTCCGTTCAGCCGCTCCAGCAGGGAAATCGACCGATGACCGGTCCCTCCCCACTCACTCCGATCCGCATCCTCCTCGCCGCACTGGCCACCGCCGGACTCTCGGCGACCGCCACCGCACAGCAACCCGCGGCCCAACCCCCCGCGGCCAAGGCGGCTCCGTCGAGCGTTAAGCCGCTGCGAGGGTTCAAGATCCGAGTCGCCTCGCTTGCCTCAGGCGAGGAACGCAATCAGCAAACCGACCTCTGGGTACTCGAAGTCCGCTTCAAGCCCCTGAGACTGATTCGGCTCAACCTGACCGATCCCAAGACCGGCAAGACGTCCAGGCAGCTGGTGTGGTACCTGCTGTACCGGGCGGTGAATCGGCCGCTGCCGTCCAAGGGGGACCCCAACGGAGTCGATCCGCAGAACCAGTTCGACGCGGTGCGCGGCAAGCCACTGTTTGCTCCCGAGTTCACTCTCGTGACCAACGACAACGACGGACAGCAGATCTATCCCGACAACATTATTCCCGAAGCCCAGGCGGCGATTGCCATCCGCGAACGATTGCCCCAGCTGAAGAATTCGGTCCAGGTCGTCGGTCCGATTCCCGACGTGACTCCCTACGCCGCCAAGCAGGACATCAGCCCTGTTTATGGAGTGGTGACCTGGGTGGGCGTCGACCCTCGAACCGACTTCGCAACCATCTACATGTCGGGGTTCTCAAATGGCTACCGCTACGTCCGCGGGCCGGTCCCCTTCACCGCCCTGACGCAGGCGTTGACCGAGGGTCGGGTGAGGCGAGCGACGGCCGTCTGGAACGGCGTCACCACTCAGAACTGGACCAACCTCCACGACCTGCTCGAGACCTCAAGGACCAACCCGGTGAAGAAGCAGGCGATCGAAGCGAGAAACTGGTTCTACGTGGTCAAGCCCGATGCCGCCGGACCTCCCGCCAGCTCCATCCTCTGGCGCAAAACACTCGTACAACGCTACTGGCGACCCGGTGACGCGGTCGAACAGGACGAGGCCGAGTTCTTCATGAAGGGACCCAACGACGAGGTCTTCGAGCCTCGCTGGATCTACCGTCCCGAGGCTCCTGCCACCGCGACGAAGCCGGCCCCCGCCCCGGCCCCCAAGACCACCAGCGCGGACTCGCCAAGACCTGCCCGCAACTGATAGAATAGTCGCTTCGCGGGGCCGGTCGTGAGGACCAGCCCGTTTCAGGCTCGAAAGCGACGGTTACAGCGATGGCACACAAAAAGGGACAGGGATCGGTTCGTAACGGACGCGATTCCAACGCCCAGCGACGTGGGATCAAGAAGTACGGCGGTGAAGCGGTCAACGCCGGGAACATCCTGATCCGCCAGTGTGGAACCAAGTGGCACCCCGGCCAGAACGTCGGTATGGGCAACGACTACACGCTGTTCTCGCTGGTCGAAGGCACGGTCTTCTTCGACCGTGGTGGCCGACGGATCAACGTCGCAACACCCGAATAAGCACTCGGGACGGCCCCGGACCGGCCAACTGGCCCTGGGTGGCCCCCGATGAAACGACTCGCCATCCTCACCGCCGGCGGCGATACGCCCGCGCTGAACGCCACGCTGCACGGCGCGGTGACTCGTGCCAACCAGCTGGGGATCGAGGTCTACGGGCTGCTCGACGGCTTCGCCGGTCTGCTGGACCCCCGGCTGCCGCACATCCCGCTGAACCCCCTGTTGGCGACGATCCCCGAGTTGGACCCCTGCCGAGGTGGCACGATCCTCGGCTCGTCACGTACCTACCTCGACGGGTCCGACCCAAAACGGGTCGACGACGCCGCCGGACGACTCGGACAACTGGGCATCGACGGCCTGGTCGCCATCGGCGGCGACGGTACGCTCAATGGCCTCCAGCCACTCTCCGAACGACTGCCCTGCGTACTCGCACCCAAGACAATCGACAACGACCTGGGACTCAACTCACCCGACGAACCGAATTCGTGGACCCGGCCACTGGCTGATGGTCCGCCGGAGATCGAGCAGACCGCCGGGCCGCTGGACCTCTCGCAGATGGTCAACTACGCCACACCCGGCTACGCCACCGCAGTGTTCGTGGTCGTCCAGGCCATCCGCCGGATTCGTACGACTGCCGAGAGTCACCGGAGGGTGGCGATCATCGAGGTCATGGGCCGCCAGTCCGGGTACATCGCCCTGGGAGGCAGCTACGGGCAGCCCGATATGGTCGCGATCCCCGAAGTGCCGCTGCAGATGGATCGGTTCGCAGAACGCCTTGGCCAGATCTACCAGCAGCAGCGACACGCCGTGGTGGTGATCGGTGAAGGAGTCGCCGATGAAACGGGGCAACAACTGGGAGCCACCTCACCCAGCGTCGATCCGGCCGGAAACGTGATCTTTCGAGGTGCCGCCGAGGCGCTCAAGCAACGACTCGTCGAGACACTGCCGGCGTCGTTGCTCGAGGGCCACTCGTCACCCGCAGCGGCCATTTTCACCAGGAAAATCGGCCACACGCAGCGAGGCGGTCGGCCGGTACTGTTTGACCGCTTTCACGCAGCACGGCTCGGAGGACAGGCCGTCGACCTGCTCGACCAGGACCAGGCCGACTATCTCGCCACCCTGCAATGGGCACCCGAAAGCGGATTCTCCGTCGGTGGACTCCCGGCCAGCCAACTCAGAGACCGCTGGGGAGTCGTACGGCCGCGACGGGTCGATCGGTCGTTTTTTGACGAAGCCCAGTGGAAGATCTCGGCCACCGGCTGTGACTACCTGAGGGCCATCTTCGCCGACGCCGTCGGAGCCGATGATCTCGAACACCTCCGAGGTGACCTCTTCGATACCGGACACCTGGTGACCGCTTACCCGAGCGTCAACGTGCGGTTGGCCCAGAGGGTGCGGCGGCTGCAGGATTCCTGAGTGCCCGGGAGCCGCGGTTTCTGGGTCGAGCAATTTCGAGCCGCAGGACCTGCTTCAGCATCGTCGGTCGCGCTCCTGCCGGTTCACCCGAATACAACTCGATGTCGTCGACCCGGAATCGCCCCGACTCGCGGACCAGCATCACGCGGGCTCCGAACCGCAAGTCGCCCAGGATGACCTCCTCACGATCACCATCAATCGCACCCATCCGTGACACCGCCGGTCCCAGGAACTTCGCGGCACGACCCGCCTGGACCGGCAACTTGCCGACCACCTGGCTCCAGACCAACCGGTTGAAGTCCGACGACGAGTGTCGAGCGGCCGACGGGGCGTTGCCCGAAACAATCGCCTCGCGGAAGGCCAGAACCGGGACGAGCCGCTCGAACTGTTGCTTGAGTGATCCGGGAAGAGTGGTGGTGGGGACCAGGATGTCGTCGACCAGCAACATCCCGTTCTGCTCGCGAAGCACACACGTCAGTGCGCGGTCTCCCTGAGTGACGGTGATCTCGGTGATCGCACCCTGGAAGACGGTTCCGGAGACCTGGGCCGTTTCGTGCGAGAAGGCCAGCCCCAGGATCTCAGGCACCAGGCCCGCTGTCAGCTGTTTCCAGACCCGGGTGTTGAAGTCGGCCGAGCAGTTGTGACGCAGGGCCGCGAGGTCGTGTTGGCGGACGGCCGCCAGGAAGAGCCTCATCCGAGCGTGCGCGGTGAAGACTGCCGAGAGCCGGCGTTCCTGCGAGGAGCCGAAATCGACCAGGGTGACCTCGGCCACCCGAAATCCTCGCAGAGCCGTGTCGCCTGGGTCGGTGGCCGGTTCACGCTCCAACGACAGACGCACCAGGCCATCGGGCCGCTTGATCACGATATCGCTGAAGGTCTTCTGCAAAC
>CAUZRQ010000254.1:0-5880 GCA_963582065.1 Planctomycetota bacterium
CGTGACCAGTACACCTGCTGGTCAACGCGGCGCTGGACCTGCTGTCTCACCGGCAGGATCTCGGGATGATCCGCAACCCGGTCGCGCCATTCACCCCACAACTTCACCAGCAAGTCTTCGTCAACCGGCTGGCAACGCCACGCGTCCAGGACCTGACTCGCGCCTTCGTTCTTGGGCCGCCATTCTTCGACGAGATCTCGGTACCGCTCGCCACTGGTTCGCACGACCAGGTGCTTGCGATGACGATCCCAGATCTTGACCAGCAAGGAGAAATCACCGGCTTTCCGAGCGGACTCCAGGTCTTCGAGCACACCGAGCACCTTGCGACTGCCTTTCGCCAAGTCAACAAGTTGCCCCGCTCCCGACCAGCCAGACAGGTCGCCTGACTCGTAGATCTCCGCTGCTTGCTCCTCGTCTCCGGTCCGAAACGCGGCCTTGAGTTCCTCGAACAGCGTCCCCTTGCTGTCGAGCATCTCGACTTCAAGGCACACCGAAACAACCATTGCCACCAGGTCCGGGTCGGCCTGGTTGAGCGGCATCAGTCCTCGCCGACAACACAGACATCCGTTGGCGTCATTGAAGCCGCCTGGTTCCGGGTGATTGCGACAAAACCATCTCAGCGCATCATCCGCCGTGCAACTGCCACACTTTTTGCCTGCGACGGCCTCGCGATCTTCGACACCGGATTCGCAGAACCGGCACCGGAGCACGCGGGGAGGCCCATCGACGGCCACGCCGTCAATGCTTCCGGTCACGACCGACAGGGCCGCCCGGTAATCTCTCAACTCGTATTGTGCCTGGAAGTCCTTCCAATTGATCATCGCTGCGGGCCCAGTCGTCGGTTGGTCTCGACCACGGTGTTCACTTAGTGAATATCGGGTGGCCGGTCATGTGCAGCAGCCACAGCAGTGGCTCGAGAACGGCAAACGGCCTGATGGTGACTTTCGAGAGATCTTTCTCACCCTTGCTCTCCAGGCCAACCGGGGTCATCGGGAAGAACTGAAACCGGCCGCCGAAGATCTCGTCCACCTCTCGCTCGATGTTCCAGCCGGGCCAGATCGTGTCGCGAAGTTCGCGAGTGATCGCCGACCGCCGGCTCATGGCGTCCAGGGTGATGTCCTCCCCGATCTCTTGAAGCGCCGAGTAGAATCTCCGAATGTTGTCACTGTTCCCGTAGGGGGCCGTCTCCAGCAGGTCAATCTTGCTGACGCACAAAGCTACCGGAGTCCGCAAGCTGCGACCAACAACCGTCGACACGTGATCGCGAAATCGCCGGAGTGCCCGGACCTGCTCGTCCGGGGGAAACATGGGATCGAGGAAAAACAAGTAACCGTCGGCCCGCAGAGCCCGGACCAGGTGGACATTGTCGAGACCACGCAGGATGACCTCCCCGGAGTAGTCAAACATGTTCAACAACACGTCCGACTGCCCCCACGGATCATCGTCCTGGAACTCGAACACCAGTGGATCAGGAATTCGATCCGTCTGCGTGGCCTGCGTTTTGATCCGGCTCCGCAGGATGTCCGAGACCATTCGGTCGAACTGGTCGGCCGACGGGGAGTCAATCGAGTCCAACCTGACATTGATGGGAAAATCCCCCAGCGCGATCTTCTGGTACGCCATCGCCAGCCAGTGAGTCTTCCCGGCCTGGGGAATCCCCAGCGTGGGGAACGACAACTTGGCCATCTCTCGATGCGAATCCTGCACGCGAAACCCACAGGCCTGGTTGATTCCGGACGCATCTCGCACGGCGACCTCCTGGCATTCCCAAGACGGGTGACCCACCGGAGACGCGGCCGGCACCTTGACGAATCGACCGACGGACATGCACTGGGGGCACGTGGCACCCGTCCGCCGCCGCCGCCGCCACACGCCGACCCAGAACAACAGGTGCCCGATGAACACAACTGCCAGCAAGGCTCCACCAAGGATCAGGCGGCTCTTCCGCCGTTTCACCTGGATCGCCTCCATGTTCGAGAGTTTCGATTTCACGTCCTGGTGAAGAGACGCCAGGGTTGACCGTTCTTTGGCCAGCCGGCTGGCCAGTTGCTCACGAACCGTGATGGCCACGACGAGCCGCTGCCATTTCTCAACCGCCTCCAGCCACTTCTTGCTCAGCCGATCACGAACGCCGTCGAGCCCCTGATCCCATCCGTCACTGGCCGTCTTCTGTTTGAGCAGGGCCTCTTCCTGTCGCGTCTTCGCGTCGTCAACCAACTCGTGAACTGTCTCCCGGGGAGAAACCCCGGTGGCCGCTTTCCAGATCCAGTCCTCAACCTGCTCTCCCATGACGAACAGCAGAAGCGACACGATCCCCAGCAGAATCCCGAGGGCCAGAAAGTACTTCCAGGTTCGCACTGCCCAGGTCTTGGCCCGTCCACCATTGAACACCCGGCGAAATTCCTGGCGGCGATCACGAAAAACGATGACAAGCAGGCTGGCGATTCCCACCGTCGACCAGAGCCAGAAGTGCTTGCTGCGGGCACTGAGCAACGACGTATACTGCGCCACACGCACCGCATCGTCGCTGGCACGTATCAACTCGCGTTCCAGTCGAAACCGGTCATGGGCCACCGACTTCCACCCACGGATATCCTCCGAGACGGCCTTTTCCACCTCCCCGGCATCGCTCTCCACGCTGTCAACGAAATCTGTGATATTGGCCAACACCATCTCACGGACGGCGCCGCTTTTGGGAACACTGTCATCATCCGGCACGGCCTTGCCGGGTTCGGCAGGCTGGCTCTCGGCCAGCCTGCTGAGAATCCCCTCATGCTCAAGCCGGCCGATGGCCTTGTGAAATCCGATAGCGCGTTCGGTCGCTTCTTCCGACTGGCGATGGGTTTCCGCAAATTCGCTCACCCAGGCCGGTTCGCTGTCTCCAGCCTCCCCGTCCTGCGGGCTACATCCGGCGGCCCATAGACAACAAAACACCAGGCACAGCCAGGCCGAACGGACGGCCAGAACCGACACGGGGTACACCAAGCCACCGGGAGCACCGACTTCCGAGAGTCGTGATCGGCAAGCCACAACAACCAGCTCCCACCCACAATGGACCGCAGACGTCGTTTCCACCAAGCGGCTCGCATTGTGCCGCGCCTTGAACGGTCAATCAACTCAGCGAGCCGGCCGACTTGCGGCCCCCCCACAATCGACCGCGCCCTCATGCTCGCTCACTGGTTGAAGAAATCTTTCACCAGGGTTTTCGTGTCCTTCTGTACGGCCGCCAATCCGGACAACGCATCCTTGATCGCCTTCAGGCGATTCTCCAGCCGCTGTTGTTCCTCGTCGCTCAGATCATCTCCTGCCGAGTCGACGCGACGGGCCACCACCCCGCTTTCGTCCGCCACGAGCTTGATCGATGTCGCGAGCTCCTCCAGCAGTTCCCACAGAACGGGACCGTCGTCTTCCCGAATCAACACGCGAATCTCCTTGACGGTCGCCCGCCAACTCGACAACACGTCAGCTGCCGATTCGGCCCGCACGCCATCCCTGGCCTGGCGTCGAGCCATGGCGTGTCGCGGCGAATGTTCCGGCAACGCTCGCTGCAACCGGGACAACAATTTCTTGGCGTCCTCGTCATCCGGAGTGATCCGGCAATACTCCTCCAGCGCGGATGCAGCCGCGGTCCATTTGAAGGCTTCCCGGGCCGCCTTGAACTCGGCGACCAGACGCGTCGCCTTGATGGTCCTGAGGTTCGCCTCCGTGCGGTCAATATTCGCCTGCCAGTTCCGCTTGTCCCGCGAGACGCGGTTCAACTCTTCCTGCACCACGGCCACGAGTTTGTCGGTCCCCGCACGCCCCCCCTCACTGGCCGCGTCTTTTTCGAGATCCTTCTGAAGTTCCTTCAGATCGTGGCGAAACTTCTGCCAATCCGGACTCCGCTGAAGTGTCACGATCGCCTTCTCGATCCCGGCCTCGTCTGCCGACACCACCTGACGATTCACACCCTCGGTGGTCACGTTGATCCAGTCCTCGGTCTCTTTCACCCGACGACGGATCTCCTGAAAACTCGCCTCCTTCTCCTTGATGGCTGAGACCCGTGGCATCTTGAAAACAATCGGGAAGGCCCCCTGGCCGCTGGCCACTGCTTTCGTCGCAGAAAAGAAGCCGCAAGCCACCGTCACATACCGGAACCCGATCCCCGGAAACGGAACAGAAAAATAGCCCCCCTCGTCGGTCAAGCCGCTGGGCGGCCCGCCCGGATACCCGCCGCCCGGTTTCCGATCACTGACGAAAACGGCACACGCTTCGCGGGGCCGGCCATCCATGTCCGAGATCACGCGGATCCGTGTCGGGCCGCGGCGAGGCTTTACGCCGCGAACAAAATAACGAGCCCGGGGCGTGCCCACGTGGCGGAAAAAGGCCGGCACCTGTTGTCCTGCATCAACCACACTGGTCGTCATGGTCGACGCGTCACGATGCTCGCGAACAACGAGAAACTTCCCCTTCCAGGGCTGTACGTGTCGGCCGTCGCGTCGCTCGAGCACCGCGACGACCTCCAGAGGACTCCCGGGCACCGGCAGCCGAACTCCCGACCCGGCCAGCAACACCAACAGGCTGCCCCCCTCGCCGCCGGTGATCTCGCCGACGGGCCGCCACACGCGTTGCACGAGACGGTCGACGGTGTTGACCACAAGACGGCGATCGACCACCGACACCACCCGCGACATGATCACGTCGTTGAATTCCCGGTGAAACACGGCACACCGGATGAGGTACGTGCCCTTGGCGTAGTCGATCCACAGCGAGAGCCCCTGGATGCCAAGATCCAGCTTCCCCTGGCGACACATCGCCGGTGTCAGGCTCTGCCCCCCGCCCCCCGGAACCGTGCTCCTCCATGTATCGGGCATGACGGACCACAAGACTTCGTGACCTGTCCGCTGCTCGAGCCGCCGGCTCACAGCATCACGGACCTGCTGCTTCAGCACTCCCCCCAGCGCCTCATGCTCGGCGAACCCGGCAACGGCCGAAACCTGGCGGGACTCCTGGGCCACGGCCCACCCGTTTCCGAGAATCATCACCGACAGCGTCATCAGCAACGACCGACATCGCACCAGGGTCAACAGGCAACCGTGTCCACTCATGTTCCTCGGCTCCATTCCGCCAACCGGTGAAACAGCCACGGCCCGGAACAGCGGTTCGCCGGGGGAACCGGGCTGCGGATTGACTTTTGGATCAACGCGTACTGGGGATCAGACCACAGCGGAACCACGACGGCCTGATTGCGGATCACGTCGTCGAGCCGCCGCCGGGCCTGCAGCACACCCGCCCAGTCTTGGGCCATGCGAAAATCGACGAGCGATTGCATCAACTGTTGCCCACCAAATCCCAGGACATTCAGTGAAGACGAGTCTCCGCTCGACGCCCGAGTGTCCATCAATCCGCCGAGGCTCAATAACGGGTCCGAGTAATCCAGCACGCAGACAGCCAGATCAAACGAGTGTCGTTCGTGGACTTCGACGTGGAACCGGTCAGCGGAGAGCCGGACGAGATTCACCCTCATCCCTGACTTGGACGTCAATCGATCCGCAATCGCCGCGGCAGCCCGTTCCGACAACTGGTTGCCCACAACAACCTTCAGTGACAGGCTCCGACCACCGGCAACCTCCTTGAGTTGGCCCAGGTAGTGTTCAACGAGTCCATCGGGGAGCGGTGCCTCGGCGGCCCGGTTGATCGAGGGAATCACGCTGTCGACCACGACGGCACCTGCCTGGTCACCACCGGACCGCTTGAGCACCTCACGACGGAACTCCGGCCCCACCAGCCTCATGACCTTGTGTCTCATTACCGGGCCAGTGAACGGCGTCGACCGATGGTTGAACATCAACACGGCAACCCGGTGGCTCCGGACCAGCCTGAGATCCCCGTCCACGCCCT
>CAUZRQ010000255.1:0-5872 GCA_963582065.1 Planctomycetota bacterium
GCCAGGTGCTTGTCGATTCATCCGCGGCCACCGCAGCCGACATCCAGGAGATGCTCTCGCAACACCCGCTGGTGTCGTCCGTCGAGGCCGACCTGGGCGTGGGTGGGCAGGACATCCTGCCCGACGACCCGTTCTTTCCCGACCAGGTGGGACTGCACAACACCGGCCAGTCCAACGCCAAGGTCGATGCCGATATCGATGCCCCGCTGGCCTGGGAGACCACGACCGGCAGCTCGGACGTGGTCGTTGCGATTGTCGATTCGGGAGTCGACTACCTGCACCAGGACCTTGTGAACAACATCTGGGTCAACCCCGGCGAGGTGGCCGGTAACGGGCTCGATGACGACAACAACGGATTCATCGACGACGTGCACGGCTACGACTTCCATGCCAACGACGCCGATCCGATGGACGAGAACCGGCATGGCACGCACGTGGCCGGCATCGTCGCCGCCAGCGGCCACAACGATATGGGGATGACCGGCGTGAGCTGGTCGTCGACGATCATGCCGTTGCGGTTCCTGGGCGCTGACAACTCGGGGCTGACCTCCGACGCGGTGCGCGCGATCAACTACGCGACGATGATGCGGAACGATCACGGCGTGAACGTCCGCGTGATCAACAACAGTTGGGGCTCCGAGGGCGAACGCTCCAACACCACGGCACTCCACGAGGCCATCGCCGCGGCAGGGGAGAGCGGGATCCTGGTCACCGCCGCCGCCGGAAACGGCAACGCGATGGGGTTCGGCTTCAACCTGGACGACGTTCCCTTCTACCCGGCCAGTTACGACCTCGACAACATCGTCGGGGTGGCTGCCAGCGGGCAGTTCGATGAACTGGCCCGGTTCAGCAATTACAGCGAGCAGGCCATCGACCTGGCCGCGCCCGGGGTGGGAATCCTGAGTACCTTCCCCAGCAACCAGAGCGAGTACGGAGTACTCAGCGGCACCAGCTTTGCCACGCCGCACGTCAGCGGTACCGCCGCGTTGATCTGGTCGGTACTTCCCGATGCCACCGTGGCCGAAGTCCGCGACGCGTTGCTCGAAGGTGTCGACACGATCGATGAACTGTCCGGCAAGGTCGCCACCGGCGGGCGGCTCAACGCCGCCGGCTCGCTGGCAGTCGACACGTACGTGCCACGCGCGGAACTGACCTCCGTCGCCGATGTCGAAGCGGCCGGAGGCACCACGCACCCGTTGACGATCGAATACACCGACAACGTGGCGATCCTGGTCTCCTCGATCGACGACAGCGACATCATCGTGCAGCGGCAGGACGGCATCGGATCGGCCGTCTCGGCGACCCGCGTCGGAGTGACGCCCGAGGGGAATGGTGCCCAGCGGACCGCCAGCTACCAGTTCGTACCGCCCGGGGGTAGTTGGGATTCGGCCGAGAACGGCGACTGGAATGTCGTGCTGGTTTCCAACCAGGTTCGCGACACTTCAAACAACGGGGCCCCGGTGCAGGTGCTGGGCAGTTTCAACGTGGCGATTTCCCTTTCCGGCCCGTTCGACGTCAACAGCTTCAATGACACCGTCGACGCCAACCCCGGCGACGGTGTTGCCGAGGACGCCGATGGCAACATCACGCTGCGGTCGGCCGTGATGGAGGCGAACGCCAATTCCGGCCTCGACACGATCCAACTTGAGACCGGTACCTACACGCTCTCGCTGGCGGGTGCCGGCGAGGACGCCGCGGCCACCGGCGACCTGGACATCACCGAGAGCCTCGACATCATCGGCCGTGGCATCGATGCCACGATCGTCGATGCCGACGATCTTGACCGCCTGCTGGATATCGCCGCGGATGTCAACATCGTGGTCCGGCTGACCGATCTGACGCTGACCAACGGAGCGGTCACCGGGCTGGGCGGGGGCATCCTGAGCCTGGGTACGCTGGAACTGACGCGGGTGAAGATCAGTTCCAGCACCGCGACCGGATCCGGCGGGGCCATCCACAACTCCAACGGCCCGTTGACGATCACCGACAGTCACCTGGCCGACAACCAGGCCGATGGGGGGGGAGGCGGGCTGTTCAACTCGCAGCAGAATGTCACCATCACCGGCAGCACCCTCTCGGGCAACACGGCCGGGACCGCCGGGGGCGCCCTGCAGAACGCCATCGGCATCGTCAACCTCTCGCACAGCACCTTTTCGGGCAACCAGGCAGCCACCTCCGGCGGAGCACTCTACAACTCGTCCGGCTCGCTGGGCCTGACCAACCTGACGATCGTCAACAACACCGCGGCTGACGACGGCGGCGGCGTTGCTATCAACGCCGGGGGGGCCATCGCCCGCAATACGATCATCGCCGGCAACACCTCGACCAACGGCCACACCGACGTCGACGCCAGTGGTGCGTTTACCTCCCAGGGCAACAACCTGGTTGGCGACCCGGGCACGGCCACCGGTTTCAGTGCCAGCAAGGACGACCAGTTGGGCTCGGCGGCCACGCCGCTGGACGCCGAACTTGGCCCGCTGCAGGACAACGGCGGCTCGACCCCGACGCACTACCCGTTGATCGACGGCCCGGTGATTGATGCCGGCAACAATGCCTGGGCGGGGGTGGTCGACCAGCGGGGCATCCAACGGCCCCAGGACGGCGACGACAACGGTCAGGCCACCTCCGACATCGGTGCCGTCGAGTTCATCCTCTTCACCGAGATTCACGGGACCAAGTTCCACGATCGCAACAGCAACGGTGTGCAGGATGCCGGCGAGGAGCCGCTGGTCGACTGGACCATTTTCCTGGACACCAGCGACAACGGCGAACTCGATGCCGGCGAGACCAGCACGACGACCGACGCCGATGGCAACTACTCGTTCGTGGGTCTTTCGCCGGGAAGCTACATTGTCCGCGAGGTCGGGCAGACCGGGTGGGAACAGGTCTCGCCCGAACCACGAATCACCGAGTACGTGATCGCCCCGACCATGCGTATCGGCGACGCGTCGATGGTGGAGCCCGAAAGCGGAACGGGCGAATTGGAGTTCGAAATCACGCTGACGCACCCCTCGCTGGAGACGATCACTGTCGATTTTTCCACGGCCGATGGCACTGCCGGTGCCGGTACCGACTACGAGGCTGCATCCAACACCCTATCGTTCGAACCGGGCGTGACCTCGCAGACGCTTACGGTCACCGTCAACGATGACCCGGATCACGAAGCGACCGAGACCTTTGTCGGGACGCTCTCGAATGTCGTCGGGGCAACGCTGGGTGATTCCCAGGCCACCGCGACGATTTATGACAGGGATGCGGCGTTTGTTGTCGACAGCACCGAAGATTCCGTCGATGCCAACCCCGGTGACGGGATTGCCGAGGACTCGCAGGGACGCACCACGCTGCGGGCGGCTTTCATGGAAGCCAACGCCCACACCGGTGACGACTCGATTTTCGTTCCCGCCGGAACCTACACGCTGACGATCGGCGGCAGTGGAGAAGACGGTTCCGCCACCGGCGATCTGGACATCACGGACACCTCCGGCAACCTCACGATCACTGGCGCTGGGGCCGACGTGGTTACCATCGATGCCAATGAGCTGGACCGCGTCGTCGACATCCATGCCGAAGCCACGGCCGATATCAGTTTTCTGACGCTGACCAATGGCGTGACCCTGGGCAGCGACGATGGAGCTGGCCTGCGTGTAACGGATGTTCAACAAATTGGTGCACAGCCCATCCAGGTCACGCTCAACGGAGTCACAGTCACTGGAAATCACTCTGCTGAATACGGAGGCGGTATCGCAGTCATCGGCGAAACCGCTGTCACGATCAACGGAAGTCGGTTCGCCAACAACACCGCTTCCAACGGGGGTGGAGGGGTCTCAGTTAACGGTGCCGTTGCGAACCCAAATGCCGAAGTGACCATTCACGATTCTGTGATCTCCGAGAACACGTCAGGTTCAACGGGAGGTGGGGTCTTCAGCCGGCTCGGATCACTCTCGATCGTCGGTTCCAAGATCATCAATCCCGCATTGCCCAGATAGAAACTAATCTGGCTGTTAATCGGGGCCGTTTGAGCCTATAAAAGCCAGGGTGTGAGACACATTCACGACTCAGGGACGGGGAATGTCATGGGTGAAGGCAATTCGGAGGCCTTGCGGGTCGATTTCGACGGTCAGATCCGGCTCGAATTCCACGGTGCCAACGTCACCAGTGATGCCGGTCTGCTGGCCTATCGTGAAGTCGATGAGTCCCTGGGGCTGACGGCTGAAGTCGAAGAGTTGGGGATCGACGATCCCCGCACAGGTCAGAACACGCGGCACACGGTAACGGCGATGATGCGGCAGTCGGTCTACAGCCGTCTGGCCGGTTATGAAGATACCAACGACGCGGAACGCCTGTGTGTCGATCCCGCCATGCGACGTATCGTCGGTGGACGAGCAACCGGGAAGACGGCGGCTTCCACCAGTCAGGTCGGTCGCTTCGAGACGCAGGTTCTGACGGAATCAGACAATCTTGCCAAGCTGATGAATCTGTCTGGGCGTTGGATCGATCAGGTGCGTCGCCGCAAGCGAATGGCGAAAGTCATTCTCGACATGGACAGCTCGGTCAGCCCAACGCATGGTGAGCAGGAAGGAACCGCGTACAACGGGCACTTCCAATGCACCTGCTATCACCCCCTGTTCTGCTTCAATCAGTTCGGTGATCTGGAACGGGCCTTGTTACGGGAAGGGCAGGTCCACAGCGCCGACGACTGGCGGAGTGTACTGGAACCGGTGATCGCCAGATACCGGCAAACAAAGAAGCGGTATTTCCGGGGCGATGCCGCGTTTGCCAAGCCACAGCTCTACGAATTCCTGGAAGCCGAGGGCTATCGATATGCCATTCGTCTCCCTGCCAACGACGTGCTGTATGACGAGATCGACTACCTGCTGACACGTCCGGTGGGTCGACCACCGAAGAAGCCGATCGTCTACTTCACCTGTTTCAAGTACCGGGCTGCCAGCTGGACCAAGCCGCGACGCGTCGTCGCGAAGATCGAATGGCATCGGGGTGAACTGTATCCCCGCGTGGGGTTCATCGTGACCAATCTGACTCAATAACAGTTCATACGCCGGAGGTGGAATCCGCGTCGACAATCGGCTCGATGTCTTCAGGTCCCAGATTTCGGGAAATGACGCACAGTTTGGCGGTGGGATTTATGCAGGTGTGGACTCGGCACACTTGCGAGCTTTGACGATGGCAGACAGTTCCGTGACGTCAAACACAGCACAGCAAAGTGGTGGAGGAATGGCCATCTATTCCGATCTTCCCACCACGATCACCGGCAGCACGTTTTCCGGGAACCAGGCCACGGACGACCATGGTGGAGGACTGTATCTGGCGTCGAATTCAAACAATCCGGGGGAGGTAGTTCTGCACAATGTAACGGTTGTTTCGAATGCGGCCGCCGGCACTGGCGGCGGTATATATACAAATAATACTAGCGTGCGGACTAAGAACACGCTCATCGCCGGCAATTCGGCAACGGGGCAAGGAAATGACCTCGTCGGTTCATTTGTGTCAGACGGTTACAACCTGATCGGGGACAGCGGCCCTGCCGGCGGATTCACCGACGGAGTGTATGGCGACCAGGTCGGCACCAGCGAATCACCGATCGACGCGAAGCTCGAGCCGCTGTCCGACAATGGCGGCACGACTCTGACGCACCGGCCTCGTGTTCTCAGCCCAATTATCGACGCGGGAGATCTGTGGGATAGCCAAAGGGTCGATCAACGTCGCGTTTCAGGAATCGCCAACGCTACTGAGGTGACGACATTTCGGTACAGGTCACCTGACCATGTGATTGTGAAGAACGCCGATGATGCTGAGTCGGTCTTCGCAGCAGACGTCGACGGCGACGGCGACATCGACGTGCTCAGTGCTTCAC
>CAUZRQ010000256.1:0-5853 GCA_963582065.1 Planctomycetota bacterium
CGATGCAAGTCCTGCGATGCCGATGCCGATGTCGCGGGCGCTGAGAAGATCGTCGGTGCCAGGTGCGAGAAATGCTCGGCCGAAAACGCGCTGAGGTGGGTCTGCCGAAATCACCCGACTTCCTACGGGTTCGACCTGGAGACCTGTCCCTGCTGTCAGCGCGGGCTGAGGCCACTCAACGGCGCTTCTCCGGAGAGGGTCGACAAAGTTGTCGAAGTTTGCAACGAAGTCGACATGCTCGAGAGCAAGGGGGCACTGTTCGAGGAGCTCAAGGCAGCGTTCCGGTCTGGGGATGAAGAACGGGCGGCCGAGATCTTTGAGTCCGGCGAATTGGCGGGCTGGAGGGGCGCCGAGCAGCTGGTGGGCTTGGCTCTTGACAGTCGGCGAGTGATCGTGATCCTCAAGGAACTGGCCACCGCCCGGCGCGACGACGACTACTTCTCGCTGGTCGACATCTGGGACCGCAACCGCAAGGTCCTGGTCGTGCGGACCAGTGCCGAGGAGTTCCGCGATCTTGCTGAAGACTGGCGGGCCAAAAACGAAGGCGCACGTCAGATCCTGGATGCATGGCGACGCAAGCCGGTCGATGACCAGGTTCTGATGAAGTTGTGGGAGGTGTGGCGAGACCGGGTCTCGGACCATCCTGAGATCCTGCCGGTGCGACAGGAGGTCGAACATCGGGTGGAGCGGCAGACTCGATGGGTTCGGTTTGCCGAAGTCGAACATGCATCCAGGCAGCAAGTGGATCAGATGAGGGTGTCTCTGTGGCACGACGAGCTATTCGAGGACTGGGAGCCGGCCCAACTGGTTGCCGGGGACGTCGCAGCCGCACAGGGCCGTTTGAAGATCCTGGGCACGATCCGGCAGACACTGGCCGGAACTGACGACGGGGCACAGTCGGGACGCGATCGAGTTCAGCGGTTGGATCAACTCGGAGGCGAACTGCCGCCGGACTATGAATACGACGACCGAGACAGCGTCCGGCTGGCCGGCCGGCAGTTTGACATGCTGCTTCAACTGGAAGGTCTGATTCGGGAAGCAAGTTCAGATCTCGCCCTGGCCGCTGCCTGGCGCTCGCTGTCGGAATTGGAGGGGGATGGACTCCTCGAGGACGCAGGTGACCAGCAGATGGCGCAGTTGGCTCTCCAGCGCGAGGAACTGATCCGACAAGTGCAGTCGATTCCTGTCTCCGAACTCGATGTCCGAGAATGTGACCGGCAATTGCTGGAGGCCTGGCCAGCACTCCTCGATGGATGCCCGGACTTGCAGGACATCCAGGCACGCTGTATCCAGGCGCGAAGCCGTCACCAACTGCTCGATGCGCTCGAGTCGGCGATCGCAGACAACGATGTGCCGCGGATTGCGGAATTGGGTGCTGAACCGCTGTTGGAAGGCTGGCCGTATTCGGCGCAGCAGCGGGTGTCGCTGGATACCGCAGAGCGCGAACTCAGGTGTCTCGAAGAAATCGAAGCGGTCGTGGACCGCGGAGACTCTGAACGGTTCGCCGCGATCTTTGATGCCGACCTGTTTCGCCGTCACCAGGATCGGGAGTCTCTTGTGGCCCGTCGGGACCGGATCATCGAGTTGGCCACGACAGCGGTGATCCCCAATGCAGGCAATGGCACGAGCAAGGCGTTTGTCGGAGGTGTCAAGCGGAATGCGACGGGAGCGGTTCGTGTTCGCTGGGCATGGCCGGATCCGCGAGTCTCGGATCGATGTCGGCTGAGAGTCTGTCCGGAGTCGCCCGAGGGCAACGGACAACCGGCGACGGAGACGTGGTTGTTTGAACAGATTGTGCCCCGCAGTGTCGTAGAGGTCGGCGATGGCTATCAGCCTCTGCCATTCCAGGATGACTGGGTGGGATGCCAGATCGTGGTGCAGTGCCTGATTGACCTCGGGTTCGCCACCCTGGAAGGGCAGCCGTTGGTGCTTGGTGTCTTTGGAAGAGATGCGGGTTCGGTGATGTGATGCTGCGGGGGTGCAGGCATCGGGTTCGATGAATGGGTCTCAGTACGATGCCGGTCGATCAGTTCCTGTTTACACATTGCACCTTCGCGTCGTCATTTCTGGACCGCCGCGCCGGCGAAAACTCTGATCTTTCGAAGGGCTACGGCCCCAGAAGCAGTTCGCTGCCGGCCGAGCGGCTGAACGAAGTGGTTCAGCGGGTGGAGGGGTTGTTCCACTACAGTTTGCCGAGGGACACGCCGCCGGAAGACAAGTTGACCCTGCACGCAGGTTCGGCACCTCGGCGACTCGTCTACCTGCCCGATTCCGCTGGGCTCCAGGTGGCGGTGCAGGTGTGCTATCGGCAAGAAGACACCGGGGGTCGGCCCGGCTCGTTCTTTTCCCACGCCCTGGTGCGAGAAACCATGGCCGGTCAGCCGGACTGGACTCCGCTGGAAGTGGTCAGTCTGTGGGCAGCCACCACGCACCGCGGTGGGGAGGGGGAATCGCCATTCTGGTACGCCGAAGACGACGAGTCGCTTCCGTTTGATTTGCCAGCCTTCGAGAGTCTCGATGCACTGCGGGATTCGATCGCTTCACGATGCCTTGACGATGGTGTCCTGGCGAGTTTTCTGCAGTCGGCGACTGAAGACGACTTTGAGGATCCGGCTGGCTTGATCCCGGATCGCTGGAAGCGACGGCCGCTTCAGCAGCGGCGATGGCTCCTGGAAGAGCTGGTGTCGGCATTCGTCGAGTCGCTGGAGCGAGATGTTTCGGTGTTGCTTGTGGCCGAGCCGTCGTTCGCTGCATTGCTGTTCTATGCACTGATGAGGAGCCTGTCGTTTCCGTCTGTCTTCCCGGCCGAGGCGTTCAGTTTTTCGACGTATGAGGCGGAGCCGGATGACGTGCTGACGCGATTGGCAGCGATTCCACTACCGGCGGGAGGCCTGCAGGTGGATGAAGACCTCCGCGTCGGCCATGTGATCATCGACACATTTGCCGATGAGCGGATGCCTGTGGACAGCGGGCGCCGCGAGGGCCAGGTCGGGCTGGTTGAGTTGCTCCTGGAGGCGCTCGATGAGGGAGGCTGGCCCCGGGTGGATCGGGTGATGGACACGATCGCCCACGCGGATCCCGGGTCTTTTGTCGAAGTGGGTCATCTGGTCCAGGCATACCGCGATGCCAGCGGACTGGTGGTCGGCGAACGGGACTCGAATGATCATCGGAGTTGGCAGGGAGTGTCCTCGGCGGAGACGCTGTTTGAACACGCGGTGATCGACCGCCTGCTGGAGAATGCCGATCATCCAGACTCGTGGTTTGGGTCACGGGCACATGCCGAGTCTCTGGAAATTCTTGGAACGCGGGAGTCCGCCGGGTTGGCTCCAGAGGGGCAGCGCGTGATCCAGTCGTTGATGGACAACATGATCCGACACGACTCGGTAGGGTTGCTGCTCTCCCTGCTTCAGTCGACTCGACTGCTGAGTGAGTACAAGGTCTGGCTGGTCTGCAGGGTCATGCAACAGGACCCCGAGCAGCCGCTTCCGGAGATGCTTGAGTTGTTGTGGAATGTGCCTGCCGAGGAGATGACAGCGGACTTCGTTTTCGCCGGCGTTGTCGCACGCTGGATGATCATAGGTGATTTCCGGCAATTGGATTCGCTATGCCGGAGCGTTCCCGACGGTCGGCAGTCCGTTCTTCTGTCGGCCGCTGCACACGGGATCCGTGGCCGAGAATACAAGTCGGAACTCGCTGGAGATCTGGAGGCTTGGACGGAAACAGGTCAGAAAGCCATGAGCGTGATCCTGAAGCCCGTGTCCGACGAGGAATTGTGTGAGTTCTTGAATGGCCCGCATGCTGAAAAGGCGTTGGGCGTCTGGCCGAAGTGCGACGGCGAGTTGGACCAGCGGCTGGGGTCACTGGCCCAATCTCTGGCCTCTCATCCGAGTCAATTCAGTTCGCGGATCAGGGCACTGGACAATGCGTCGGCATGGGGCCGGGCAGAGCACGGCCAGGTCGCTGATTGGAAGACGATCTCTGAAGGACTGCTCAGGCTGCTGTGGACAGACACGACACAGATCGATCCCGAGGCATTCGTCGATTTTCGCCGGGCAGCGAAGCGGTTGAAGCTCTTTCGATGGAGGGAGTCCCGTCGCATGAAGAACCTGGTCCGGAGCCTCGACAAGATTGCCCGGGCCGTCAGTTCCTCCAGTGGCGAGCCGCCGGCATCGGAGACCCAGGTTGTGACGATCGAGCCGGGGCTGATTGTTGTCGGAATCGAATGGACCTCGACTCGGATGAACTGGGACGAGTTCGTCTCGTACGACTACGGCGCCCAGTTTGCCGAGCGGTTTTCCCAGGAGTCACAACAGATCAGGAGAGGCTTGGCAACAGGCGAGTTCCGGTACCGGTCAGCTTGGGATCCACGAGGTTGGCCTGCCGCGGTCAGGCTGGCCTGCCTGATCCTCATCGCAGCGCTGGTCGTGGGGACAGTGGCCTGGGTTCTGCTTGTGCCCCGCCTGGGCGGGGGCGAGTCGTCCGAAGTCGACTCAGGGGATGGCCTTGAGCGAGATGGTGTGAAGGACATGGAGACGAGTGCTGTCGAGCAGCAAGCTGGAGATCGGTTGTGATGAGAAATTTTGTCGGCGAAGTGCCAGTTGCTGTACAATCCTGCTCTTGATAGCTCGGCCAGGTCACCAGGCAGGTGGGGATGCTCATGCTGTTATTCAAGCTGCTGTGCCGCGTTCCCTGGTTGATCACGCTGAGCGGGATCGCGCCGCTCGCCGTCGTGTTGGGCACAGGGGTGACGGCCGATACGGTTGCGGGCCAGCCAGTTGAAATGCCCGAACCGCCTGACCCGAAGGTAGAGAGTGACCTGCGGAGCGTGGCGGTTGATGCCGTAACGGCTCGGACGCTGCTCGACGCACTGGACTTGACGCAAGTGCCGAATCCTCGGCCGAAAGCACCACTCACCGGGGAGCCCGAAGCAAATGATCAGGTCGGTGCGACCTTGAAGGCGTATTCCCACCTGCGACTGGCTGAACGATTCGCCGGCCGGTACCTCCACCTGTGGAAACAGCGATCGCCATGGATGACGGAGCGGAAGTTGTGGCAAGGCCAGGTCGATGAACATGCGCTTCGCGGTCAGGACTTGAAGGTGCTCGCAACGTTGACTGAGGCTGCGAAGTCCCGAATCGCTGCGCTCGAGGGACTGGAGAAAGGCGACTCAGCAGTCGATCAACTCGAGATGGCCTATGCCGACAAGGACTATCTCGGTGCTCGGGAGATCGGTGATCAGCTGAAAAACGAGCTGGAGAAGTTGGCCGAAGATCATTCCAAAGACCGTGATGTGCCGAAAACCGTCGAGCCTTGGCTAAGGCATGTCGCCAGTATCATCGACAGTTCGACTTTTCTGGCTAATTTCCTCCAGTGGAAGAGTGCGTTCGACGTTCGGTGGCCGAGACTGGCGGTCGAGTCGCGAGAGTTGCGGCGAGAGTGGGAGATGTCGTCGAAGCCTCCTTCGTTTGTCCTGGCTCGAAATGGAATCGGCCGTCTCCAGGCGGAGAAACTCGACGAGCTTCTGGAGCAGACCGGTAAGGAGATGGCGGCGACCAGGAAGGCCATGGACGGAGTGGAAACCAGGATGAAGGACACCTTGCAGAGGGTGCGGACTCTCAGCGACAGCGTCCCGGTGGAAGACCGCGCTTCACTCAGGAAGGATGCCAGGACGAGGCACGGCCAGGCGGTTAAAGAGCTGGAACAAGTTCAACAACACGTTGATGATACAACTCGTCTCCGAGAGCAGGCGACAGCTGCAATCGAGTCGCACAAGCTGGCGACCGCGGCGTGGGGCCGCTATCTGGCGGCTCCCAGACAGGAGATTCCAGAGCGCTTTCAGCAGGTCGGCAGATT
>CAUZRQ010000257.1:0-5797 GCA_963582065.1 Planctomycetota bacterium
ACAGCCTGATGCGGGCGGCAATCACGGGATTCGACTTGGCTGCCGCCGCCATGGCGGCGAACGTCCGCCCTTCGTTGTTGTTGCGGTAAACGTGTTTGCCATCGCTGAAGGGGTTGTAGATGTAGCCATACCTGACGTCCTGCACACAACGCATCGGAACGCCATCCCCGCCGGCCTTGCTGTCAATCTGGGTGAACACGACCTGTCGGCCCGGCTGCGACTTGCCCCTCAGCAGCGGAGCAAAACTCCGGCCATCCAGCCGCTTCGGCTTCGACGCACCAGCGATCTCGAGAAACGTCGGCTTCAGATCAACCGCCGAGACAAAGTGAGTCTCGTCGCGACTGCCTGGCTTGACCCGGCCCGGCCAGCGGACCAGGAAGGGGGTCCGGGAGCTGTGGAACCAGGTGTTGCACTTGGCAAACGGCACGGCGATTCCGTTGTCGGAAATGAACACGACAATCGTGTTCTTTGCCTGGCCCGACTCCTCCAGCGCCTGCATGACCTTGCCGAAGGTGTCATCCAGCCGCCGCGTGGAGTTCTGGTAATGGGCCAGTTCCTGGCGCACGCCGGGCAGGTCGGGAAGGAATCCCGGCACCTCGACCTCATCGGGCCGGTAGATCCGGCTGGGCATTGCCGCGCCGGGTCGGAGTTTCTTCGGGTTGCAGTAGGGGCGGTGCGGGTCGTGGGAATTCACCATGAAATAAAACGGTTTGCCCTCCGCCTGGCACCGCTTGAAGAAGGCGACGCACCGTTGGTAGTAGACCTCGGGGTTTCGACCGTCTCCGAGATCGGGGCGGTCGAACGAGTAATCCCATTTCATGGTGGTGGTCGGAGTGGAATGGCCGACCTTGCCGAGAATCCCTGCCAGGTAACCCGCCGACTGGAAGGCGGTCGCGATATCCGGCGTGCCGGGACGGGCCTTCATGAACCCCATGGCTCCCGAGTTGTGACTCAGCAGACCGGTGGCAATCACGGCACGGCAGGGCGCGCAGATCGCCACATTCACATGCCCCCGCCCGAACAACATGCCCTGGGCGGCGAAGCGGTCGAGGTGTGGTGTCAGGTCTCGGACCTTGCTGCCGTAGACACCCAGCGATTGTGCATGGAGATCATCGGCGGTGAACAAGAGGACGTTGGTCCTCTCGGCGGCATCGACGTTGGCAACAATCGACAGCAACAGCAGCAGCATCCTGGATTTCATCGCCATGTTCGCCTCGTTCTGGGTTTCGTTCACCGGGTCCGGCCCAGACAGATCGGCGCGGCTGATCGACAGGATTCTCAGTCAATGGCCAGAACGGTTCGAGCACGAGCGTACTGGCCCGACGCCAGCCAGCCGGACACGCGATCCAGTTCCCGATGCTGCTCCGGTTTGCTGGCCTGTTGTCGTCGATCATACAGCCGTTTCGGCAGCCGGAGGTCCATCGTCGAGGCCCGGAACGAGGGGTCAATGGACTTTCTACGAAACGCCTGAATGACCTCCAGATCACGGTAACCGAATTCGCGACTGGGCTCGATGATGGTGCCCTCGCCCCAGTCATTCCATGTCGCGATCTGGACAATCCTCGATCTGGCCGCGAGGGCCCGCTTAAGCGTTGTCCGAAACGTGGCTCCACGTTGGTCGTCGACGCGGCCAAGGCTCTCGTGCAATTGCGCTTCCTTGTAGACATCAACAAACCGCGGGTAGGCAACAGGGATCGAGTGCGCCCACCGCCGGGACGCCGCCTGGAATTCGTTGATGGAGGCGATGCCTTTCCTGGGGATGGGCCAGTCGAAGCCACCCACAGCCCCCTCGCGGCGAAAGTGCTCGCTGAAATAACTGACCGGCATCTTCACCTTCGCAAGCACCTGTCTCCATTCTTTGTTCTTCAGCCCAGCTTGCCCGAACGACAGCAGGATCGGCCGACCGTCGAGCCGCACGTAGCTCTCCAATGGAAACCAGTGTTTCGCCAGCCAGTCGATCTCGCTTACCGCGTGCGACACCCGTTCGTCGGCCTTCACCTTGCCGCCGGCGACCAGCTTGGGAATCACCTGATCCTCGTAGCAGACGGCCAGTTTCATCCCCAGCCGCCGGACCTGCTCCACCAGTCTCGTGGTGTTGGCATGCAGGACCGCGTAGTCGTTGAAGTCCACGAGGCCGTACCAGTCGACGATGACGCCGTCGATCCCCGCCAGTTTCATCGCCAGCAGGTGATACTCCAGCACGTGCGGATCTCCCGAATCATACGGGCCGATCAGCGGGTAGAAGTGCGAGGCAATCTGTTTCTTGCCCTCGACGATCCTCTCGGGATCAAAATGGTCCATCGTCCAGTGCCAGCCCCATACTCGGCTGCGCGGCTTCGCGGCATACCACGGCATGTAGTGCGCCAGAACCAGCGGCCTGTCGCGGTCGCTGGGCCGAGGAGGAGGCGTCCTCGACTCGGGACGGGACACCGTTCTGCAAGGGGCCGCAGGTAGGCCCGATGCGGCCTCGAGCACGTGTGCACTCGCCAGGACAACGAGGACTGCAGCCGGGAAGAACTTGATCATGAGGACCTGCCCCAATTCAGCACTAGGGCTTTAGCAGGTGCTTCTTGAAGAACTCGGTCATCAGCCGACGGCAACGGCGGTTGATGACTTCGGCCAGGTCCATCGTGTGCGGCCAGCCCTTCAGGCGATCGTACCGGTAGGGCACCCTGGTGGCCTTCAGTTTCTCGGCCAGCTTGTCGGCCTGGGCAATCGGCACCGTGTCGTCGATGGTCCCGTGGAAGATCAGCGTCGGCGGGTCGTCCTTTGTGACATGAGTGATCGGTGAAGCCAGTTCGTATTGTTTGCGGGCCTCCTCGATCTTCTTTCCGCCCAGGAAGTTGATGACCGTCCCGTTGCTGGTGGCATAGGAAGTCGTCAGATCGGTCGGGCCGTACAGGTTGACAACCACCTGGACCCGGCTGCTGACTCCGGCGTGCCCCCCGGTGCCTTCCAGTTCGGGGTTGGACGAATAGCCGACCAGCATCGCCAGGTGACCTCCGGCCGAGCCACCGATCACTCCGATCCTGTTCGGATCGACGTTCAGACGCTTGGCGTTGGCCCGCATCCATCTCACCGCACACTTGGCGTCCTGCACCGCGGCGGGAAACGGTGATTTCGGCAGCAGCCGATAGGACATCGTGGCCACCACATAGCCCTGCCCGGCAAACTTGACGCAATAGTAGTGGTAATCGCCTCGACGTCCGCCCTTCCAGGCCCCACCGTGAATGAAGATCAGGCCCGGCACCGGCCGCTCGAGTTTCCTGGGTAAATAGAGATCCAGTTTCAGAGCCTGCTCACCTCCCTTTCCGTATTCCACCTCCTTGCGGACCTCGACGCTGGCAGGGACTTCGATCGCGGGGTTGATGAGCTTGAGCTGTCCGGTCAGGACCGCCAGTTTCACCTCGTTCATCGACTTGTAACCCGGCGGCGGATCATCGCCCGGACCCGACGCGGCCTCCTGGGCCGGCAGCACCAACGGCAGGGTGGCCACGGCAAGCATGGCGATCGTGAGAATTCTCATGTGATCTTCCCGTCGTTCTGGACTCGCCGTCTACGTCGAGTCCCCCACGAAAAGGTCCGGCTGCAGCCACTCGTCGGGGCAGACCGCGTACTGATCAAACTGGGTGACACCCGCCTCACGCAGCACGTCTTCGTCGACCAGGAACTGGCCGGTGCGAGTCCGGCTGTCACCGGTCAGGATACAATACGCCGCATCGGCCACGATGTCCGGCGTGCGGCAGCGTTTGATCGCCTCGTCTCCACCGAGCAAGTTTCGGATGGCGGCGGTTGCGATCGTCGTCTTGGGCCACAACGCGTTGGCAGCGATTCCCTGTTCGCGGAATTCCTCTGCCATGCCCAGCACGCACATGCTCATGCCGTACTTCGACATCGTGTAGGCCACGTGGTTCTGGAACCACTCGGGCCGCATCACCGGAGGGGGAGCGAGGTTGAGTATGTGAGGGTTAGGAGCCCTGGCGAGATGTGGCAGGCAGGCCTGCGAGCAGACGAACGTACCGCGGACGTTGACCGAGTGCATCAGGTCGAACCGTTTGATGGGGGTCTCGAGTGTTCCGGTCAGTTGGATGGCACTGGCGTTGTTGACCAGGATGTCGATCCCACCAAACGTTTCGACGGTCGCATCGACGGCAGCCTGCACCTGGTCCTCGAAGCGGATGTCGGTCACAC
Organism: Planctomycetota bacterium; assembly: GCA_963582065.1. Lineage (GTDB taxonomy): Bacteria > Planctomycetota > Planctomycetia > Planctomycetales > Planctomycetaceae > UBA8437. The sequence goes on from CAUZRQ010000257.1 coordinate 4,192, forward strand.
AGGCCAGGCCCGCCCCGCCGGCGGCCTGGATCTCCTCGACCGCCGAGTGCACGGTACCTGGCAGCGTGGCGTGCGGCTGGTCGGTCTTGGCCACGACGGCGATGTTGGCCCCATCGCGTGCGGCCCGCAGCGCGATCGCCTTGCCGATGCCGCGACTGGCTCCGGTGATGAACAGCGTCTTGTTACTCAGGTCCGGCATGGTTCTTCGAGTCTCACTCCCTGTCCGACCGCCTCCCGACCCGGTGAGCTCAAAAGTCGATCCAGCCAGGTGCCAGCAGATGAACGAGTCCGCCAATGACGGCGCCCAGGACATTGGCGATGGCCTCTCGTGCGGTCAACTTGCGGAGTATCGGGATGGTCGTCGGCTCTCGATGACGTGAACGGCTTCGGGACACAACTTCCCAGAAGATGACCAGGAAGATCACCAGGCCACAGAATTCCAGGAATGGGTTCGCCCCTCCCACCCGACCACAGACGATTGCACCTCCAAAGCCTCCGGCCAGGGTGGAGAGGATGGACATGACATGGGTCGCGGCGACTTCCCACGATTCGTGAACGATCGGGATCAGGACGAGTGCTGATACGACAAGAAAGGCGAACGTCAGAAAAGGGGTCGCCAGGAAACCCAGTCCGCTCGCAACAATGGTATTGCCCAGCACGGCGAGATCGACATTGGTGAACAACAACACGCCGATGAAGACAGCCAGCACCAGTACGACCGCACCAAGAACAATGAACGAGGCGCGGAATACCGATGCGACGGTTTCCACGGCCACACCAACGACGCCGCGAGACTCTTCTCCGGGCCTGGTCGACGGACTCTCTACTGGCTCGGTGTCGGTCGACGTGTGATCCGCCGCCGCGATCGACTCATCGACTGGCTCAATCGGTCTATCCCCGAACATCGGTATTCGACGCTCCACGGACCCTCGAAGTCGGCAGTCTGCCATAGAGTCGGCTCGAGGATCAAGCAACGCGCCAGCCTCGCACCACGCTTGGCAATTCGTCCGTTCCGCCGGCTGGACAGCGCAAGCCAGCCGCCGCAATACCTTGGCGCGGCGAGCATTGAAAAGCACGCCCGGCAGGATTCGAACCTGCGAACTGCGAACTGCGAACTGCGAACTGCGAACTGCAAGTCTGACGAGGCGTGTCCAGCAGGTGCTCAGACAGGGTCGCTGGCACGGTTTCCCTGATAGGCTACAACCGTGTGTTCGCCTGTCGAACTACTGCCTGTCCACGACGGTTCTGCAAAGCGCGGCGCAGACGACTCAACGCGTCACCGCTTCCCTGACACCCGGTTCCCATTGTTTGGGCCGCCCATTATGAACAGGTTCATCCTTGTCGGTTTGTTCTGCTGCGGCCTGCCGGGCCTGTCGTTCGGACAGACCGGGGGCATCTGGAAAACAAACTTTCGTGACGGCAAGATCGGCGGCTGGGTCGGCTACGGTGGGAATTCGGTCTGCAAGATCGCCAGGGACACCACGGCCAAACGGCTGGCCCTTTTGACAACCTTCAGCGATGCCAGCCCGGACGCGCACGCCCACCGTGGAATCCGAATCGACTTCAAGAAGTCGATTTCCCGTGACACGTTCAAGTTCATTCATTT
>CAUZRQ010000258.1:0-5674 GCA_963582065.1 Planctomycetota bacterium
CCCACAACCGGGTATCCGTCTGGGCGAAAGCCTCCCGACCGGGCCGGTACAGGCTCTCAGCAGACAGCCTCGAGGGACACCGCGTCACGGCCGAAGCCGACTCGAGATCCGAACACGACGGCTGCCTTCTCTGGAAACTGCAGTCGCTTCGGCCCGGCACCCGCTATCACTACGAGATCACGCTCGAGGACAAACGGCTGGTCACCGGTGATGATTACTTCTTTGAGACCACCGGATCGAAACGGCCGGCACCCGTTCGCCTCGTCTTCGGATCATGTGCGCGAGAAGACGAAGGGTCGTCGGCGGTCTGGCGACAGATGCGGGTTGCTGATCCCCATGCGGTCGTTCTGCTGGGAGACACGCCCTATATCGATTCCACCGAACTGGCCGTGCAACGACGGCGGTATTCGGAGTTCTCGGCCGTTGGCGAATTCAGGAAACTGCTTCGCAGTCGGTCGCTGTACGGCACCTGGGACGATCACGATTTCGGTCGCAACGACACCGACGGCAACCTGGAGGGCAAACAGACCTCGCGGCGTGTCTTCATGGAATACCGTCCGAACCCGTCGTTCGGAAACGGTTCCGAGGGCATTTACACGAGTTTCCGACGCGATGGCGTCGAGGTGTTTCTGCTGGACACGCGGTTCTTTGCCGGAACCGAGCCATCACCTTTTGACAAGAATCGTCCGTCGCTGCTCGGCAAGGAACAATGGAAGTGGCTCCACCGGGAACTGAAGGCCTCGACGGCGCCGTTCAAGGTGTTGGCCTGCGGCATGATCTGGAACGGAGCCGTCCGCCCGGGGAAACGTGATCACTGGGCCACCTATCCGCACGAACGACAGGCGTTGTTTGAGTTCATTGGGAAAGAGAAGATTGGCGGCGTCATCCTGGTCGGCGGAGACGTGCATCGGACACGATTCCTACGTCACCGGACGGGAGATTCCGCCGGCTATCAGATCCCCGAGCTCATCACGTCTCCGATCCACGACGGAGTGATCGAAACAGCCAATGCTCCGCACCCGGCCCTGGTCCACGACTCGGGCCAACCCAATTCGTTCCTGCTGATGACGGTTCATGGCCACGCCCAGCCTCCGACACTCAAGGCCAGGTTCCTGGACAAGAACGGGCGGACCGTTTTTGGAGTGACGTTTTCGGAACCGGAACTCAAGACGGCGTCTGACCCCTAAACTTTGCGTTATTCAACACGCTGATAGGAGCCAAGACTGTGTCCATTGTCCTGGAGTCCGGGACCTTTGTCATCGCCGGAGGTAGCGGTTTTCTGGGTGTCTCGCTGGCCCATCACATTGCCGAACGTGGTGGCTCGGTGGTGATTCTGTCTCGTAAGCCGCCCAGAGCGAGTGGTCCATGGCGGCATCGATCGTGGGACGCGCGGACGCTGGGGGACTGGCGTGACGAGTTGGACACAGCCGATGGTGTGATCAACCTGGCCGGCCGCAGCGTCGACTGCATCAAGACTCCCGAACACCGCGACGAAATACTCCGCTCGCGAGTCGAGGCGACTCGAGTTCTGGGTGAAGCGATGCGGAGCGTCGAGTCGCCGCCGCCGGTGTGGGTGCAGATGAGCACGGCGCACATTTATGGAGATCCGCCGGAGCTGGTTTGCACGGAAGAGTCGGCCCTGGGGTACGGGCTGGCTCCGGTTGTTGGACGAGCATGGGAAGAGGCGTTTGACGCGAGCGTGTTGCCGACTCAGCGAGGCATCGTGCTGCGGACCAGTTTCGTGGTGGGCCGCAACCGGGGTGCAGGTGGAGGTGCGTTGTCGACACTCGCATTGTTGGCGAGGGTGGGGCTGGGCGGCCGGATCGGCAGCGGTACGCAGGGGATGAGTTGGATTCACGAGGCCGATCTGAACCGCCTGTTCGAGCGTGGCCTGACGAATGCGGACATGCAGGGCGTTTACATCGCGTCGTCGCCGAACCCGGTTCCTCAAGTGGAGTTCATGCGGGAACTGCGGCAGGCCGTCGGCATGCCGATCGGTTTGCCCACCCCGTCGTGGCTGGTACGGCTTGGTGCTCGAATGGTACTCCGCACCGATCCGGAACTCGCCCTCTACGGTCGCTTTGTCGTCTCCGCTCGACTCGAAGAAGAAGGATTCGAGTTTCAACAGCCCGAACTCCGCGGAGCATTGCAGGACCTGTTGGGCCGCGGTGGGAATTGAACCGCTGTCACGTCAAGATGTCAGCTCGCTCGCCAGCATCAATCAGTACTCGCCACGGCGTACACATCGCAGTTGTATACGAGCAGATTCGTGAGCAGCAGCCAAAACGACACCGTTAACCTCGCCGAGAAACTCCAGCAGTTCACTGAACATTGGAGCCCCCGTATCGTCGGCGAGCTCAATGGCCAGCACGTCAAGCTCGCCAAGCTCGAAGGTGAGTTCGTCTGGCACCATCACGAGCGAGAGGACGAGCTCTTCCTGGTCCTCCACGGCCACCTGTCGATACATCTTCGTGACCGGATCGTCGAGCTCGACGAAGGCGAGTTCTTCATCGTGCCTCGGGGCGTAGAACATAAGCCTGTCGCCGAGGCCGAGACCCACGTGCTGCTCCTCGAGCCAACCTCAACCCTCAACACCGGCAACGTTCGGAATGATCGAACAGTCGATGCGCCAAGGCGGTTGTAGTCAGGCCGGTCAGCATCAGAGGGAAGCTCAGTCGGTCACGCTGTCATTCGGACGGCCTGAACACGTTGCTTTTGGATGGCAATTTGACGAAGGTGTTGTCTGCGAAGGGAAATGACCGTCATGCATCGTCTTCATGGGAATTCCTCCCAATTGGCAAGCGTGGTCACGCGTCGTGACCTGTTGCACACGGGAGGTGCTGCGAGCCTGGGGTTGGGGCTTGCGGGCACGGCCGATGCGGCGCCGGAATCCCGGCCGCCGCAGATCAAGTCGTGCATCCTGATCTTCTACTACGGTGGGCCGTCGCACCTCGACACGTTCGATATGAAGCCCGAGGCGCCCGCGGAAATCCGCGGTGAGTTTCAGCCGATCGCCACGTCGGTGCCCGGGTTGCAGATCGGGGAACACCTGCCTCACACCGCACGTGTCATGCACAAGGTGGCCGTTGTTCACGGCATCCAGCACCAGATGCGGGGTCACGATTCGGCCAGTTACGAGACCCTGACCGGGCGGGTGCCTCCGGTCGGCGACAACCAGAACTTCAGGGAACGCCCCGATACGTTTCCCAGTTACGGCGCAAGCCTGAATTACTTCAGGCGCAATCACCCTTCGCTGATCCCTCATGTCTCGCTGCCGTTCGTGATGAACAACAATCTGCAGACACCCGGCCAGACGGCGGGATTCCTGGGGACGGAATTTCAGCCGCTGCTGGTCCAGGGTGATCCGGCCACTCTGACGTATCACGCCGGTGGGGCCTTGAAGGTGCTGGACCTGCCTGTTGGCGTCACGATCGGACGGCTGGAATCACGCTGGTCGCTGCTGCGCTCGCTCGACCGACCGCCTCGTCAGGCCGCCAGCCGATCGATGACACTCTACCAGGAGAAGGTCTTGAACCTGCTCCGCTCGGGGACCCTGCGTGAGGCTCTGAACCTGCAACACGAAAGCCCGGCCACGCGTGAACGCTATGGACATGGCTTGGCCGGTGAACCATTTGACGACAATTCGAAGAGCCCGAAGAAGGCGGAACTGGCCATCGGCCGCAATCTCCGCGGCTGGAACCTGCTATTGGCTCGACGGCTCGTCGAGGCGGGCGTGCCCTTCATCAACGTGTATGACTACAAGCAACAGGGTAAGAACTGGGATTCCCATACTGACAACTTCGGATATCTCAAGCGGCATCTGCTCCCCTCGGCTGACCAGGCCTTCGCGGCACTGATCGATGACCTCGACCAGCGCGGACTTCTGGAAACGACCCTCGTGATCGCCGTTGGTGAATTCGGCCGAACACCAAGGATCAACAAGAACGCCGGTCGTGACCACTGGCCGAACTGTTACACCGCACTGATGGCCGGTGGCGGCATCAAGGGTGGGCATGTCTGTGGTGCCAGCGATCGCCTGGGGGCCTACCCGGCCAACAGTCCGGTGCGGCCGGCGGATCTGCAGGCCACCATGCTGACGCTCTTCGGCATTGACCCTACTGCAGCGGCCCGAGATTCACTCGATCGGCCGTTCGCCCTCTGCGGTGGCCAGCCGCTGGAAGCGTTGCTCAGCTAGCCCGCCTGCGGCGGACCCGCGGCGGGGCCTGACCCCTTCCCGCGAGAGTTGACGATTGAAATCAAGGCTCCAGGCGAATGCGAGCCGGCACTCCAGCCAGCGGACTTGTATACGCCCACTGCTGAGGCGAGGATGCTGGGAGTCTACACATTGAATCGGGATCCTGGAGCGAACGACATGAAATACACGCTTGCCTACGGAGTATTGTTGTTGCTGCTCGCGGGTTGAGGAGCAGACACCCCAGGGACCGCTGGCGGAGACCAATCTGAAACGGCTCGACAACTGGCCGAATACAAGGCCAAGAATGAAGCACTCACAAAACGACTTGCGGCTCAACAGCCAACCGGAGCACCAGCTCCGAGTCCAGTGACCAAGCCGTCGCCGGTCCCCCGCCCGCCACCGAGGCCCACAGTGGCTCCGGAAATCGAGAAGGCGCGTAACGTGATTAATGGATGGGTTTCCAGCAAGCAGGCTTTCCCGCCGGCCACTTATGCTATGGGCAGCATTCCCGGGGGCCAGTATCTCTACATTCCCTCCGGAACCAACCACTACTACAGCGAAGAGGACACAAACGGAAATATCATTGACAACGAAGGGTTTTCCTCGTTCGGGTACGTGTTTGTGCACGGAGTTGGGAACGTGAAGACGCTTGGGTTCCTGATAAAGCTCTCGGTCGTAAAGCAGTCGGAGTACAGGACCGGTAAGAAGCTGTACGAGGTCTTAAAGGGAATACCGGACTATGACTTCTCTGGAGACTTCGCCGTGGGCACCGACATTTCCGCCGGGTCCTACCGGCTCACGAGTGTTGGTGAAGGGTATTACTCGGTGGAGTCAGGACCGGTGGGTAAATCAGAAATCGTGAACAACGGCAGTTTCAGCGGTTCGGTGGACATCAGCGTTTCGGCTGGCCAATACCTGAAGCTGACACGAGCGAAGTCCAAGCATCGCTAGACGCATCGCCAGTCGGCCCGGACGCCTCGCGAAGTTCTGAATGATCTCACCGCGGATCCGTGACGCAGCATTTCGGATGTGAATTCACATACGGATTCAGGTTCGGCGGGTCGCGTTGGATCAGTAATCCGATCTCGGCCAATCGCACGGTCACCGGGGCCTGCACAGCTGCGTCATCCTTGAGCTACGTGCGCTCGCCGGAATCCCCGGCAGGCTCGGCGATCTCCCTGGCCAGTCGTTTCTCAGCCACCGGCGGTCTTCTGGAATAACCCCAGTCTCGCCACCCCAGCCCCGCCGTTCAACCCGCCAGATCCGAACCACGCCATCGGCAGCCCGGCCCATGGGTCGGTGAAGGTCTGGCGATTCAATGCCCAGCTGCCATCGCGCGATCCAGAAACCAACAACCTTGCCTCACTGGTACCTTCGCGTGTTGGAGATCCGGATTTCACCAATCTGGCCAAAGAAATTCCCGAAACCCAGGAAATTGAAGGCACCTCCGTAACGCGAGTACCCGGTGAGCCGTGTACT
>CAUZRQ010000259.1:0-5624 GCA_963582065.1 Planctomycetota bacterium
TCCTCGACGGTCTTCCCCTGGCCCAGTTCCACATCGGCCTGACGCAGCTTGCCGATGATCTGGTCCACGCTGTGACGTCTTCTGGACATCTCGAGAATCTCCTTTCCGGATCAGTCAGATCCGGGTGATCCTCTCATTTCCACTGGTACAACGGGAGGGGGTAAGGTCAATGTCCCTTGAACCGAGATCGTCAGCCAGCAGCACGACGACGTTGGGGCGTTTTCGGCGAGCAGAACCCGAGGCGGCCCGAAGGGGTGCGTTGGCGATGATATTGGCCGAACGGCTCGTGGCGGACGGTGCATCTACAGGAATGGAGGCATCACACCCGACCATTCCCGCGATCAGTAGCAACCCCAAGATAATTCTCATCGCGAGCCTTCGTTTGACGACTTTTGCGAATCCATCCCTAGCTAGTCTCCCCGAGACTACTCCGCCCTTCAAGCAGGAAAGTGGACAGGGAAAACAGGTCATTCGGTCGTGACGGACGCCGCTTCTTTCACCACGTCCTGCAGATGTGGCTGTGGCGAACTGAGAGTTACAGTAGAATCACCGGGAATCTCTTTGCTCGATTACCAGGTGCCGACATGATACGGCTGCGTGTCTGCTTGCTGCTGTCGCTGCTCGTTGTAGGGTGCGGATTCGAGCAGGCCGAAGATCCGGCGGTCAATCGCCGTGTCGCCGAACTGGAAACGCCGGGTTCTGCAGAGGGGTCGTTGGTCCGGTTGGCGGAAGAGTATCCAGAACGAATCCTCCCACTTGTGCAGAAGCACTGTCTGAAGTGTCATTCGGCCGAAAAGAAAAAGGGGGGACTGGATCTCGCGAGTTTCGGGACAGTTGCTGACGTTCGCAGTCACTCGCGAACCTGGCAGAAAGTGCTGCGACGGCTCCGCGACGGCGAGATGCCTCCCAAGAACACTCCTCAGCCCTCATCGGCTGATCGAAAGCGGCTGATCGAATGGTCCGAGAGTTACCTGTTGGCGGATGCGCGAGACCGTGCCGGTGATCCGGGACTGGTGCTGATGCGGCGGCTGACCAAGGCGGAACACAACTACTCGGTTCGTGATCTGACCGGTGTCGACCTGCGGCCAGCGAGGAGATTCCTGGAAGACTCGGTGGCCGGCGAAGGGTTTGCCAACACTGGTGAATCGCTGTTCATGGCGCCGGAGCTGCTCCCGAAGTACCTTGACGCCGCGCGGCAGGTGTCCGCACATGCCGTGCTGACGCCGACCGGGATTCGCTTCTCGTCGAGCAGCGATCGGCATGACTGGATTGCCGAAGCGGCCCAGAGAATCAAGGACTTCTATTCCCGGTACACCGACCGGCAGGGGCGACTCCCGCTGGTCGACTACCTCAAGGCAACATTGCGATACCGGGACCGTGATCCAGCGGCCGACCTGTCGCTGGAGGAGTTCGCCGCGCAACAGGAACTCGCAGCGGGACGAACGCTGAGCCCGAAATATCTGCGGCTGCTCTGGGAGTCGCTCAATGAGCTGCAACCCGCGGGAGAAATGGCAGAAGTCGTTCGGCAGTGGCGTGACGCAAAGACGATCGTGGTGAAGGGAGTGCATGATGCGGCGACACGGATCGAGGAGGCCGGCAGCAGCAATCCCGGTGACCCGAAAACGTTCCAGTATCCACCGGTTCCAGGAGCGTTCGGTAATCCCGGTCCGTATGGCGTCCGCAATGTGACCGGAAAAGATGTCGACGCGGGGTTCATCTGGAATCCCGGCAGTCATTTCGTCGTCGACTTCGGCAAAGCCAAACAGATCAAACAGGTTCGTTTGTGGAGCGGTTTCGGTGGCGGGCCACGTGGCGCGAACATGCAGGTGGCCTTCTCCAACGAACCGGGCGGTCCGTTCACGGTGCCCGAAGGCGGGAAATTTAATTACCTCACCTCCAGTGGTGGAGGAGTGCTTAAAAACGGCGAGGCGTCGCCTGATTTCACGGGCTCGTATCACTACGAATTTCAACCGGCCACCGCGAGGTACTGGCGAATTGCCATGGTCGGCGCGACGTCCGGACACATGCCTCGGACCACGACGATTCAGTTCGGTCCAATGCCGGACCCGGTGGCGCCCGGACTGCTCGGGATCATCTCTAGCAGGCAGACACGATTGTGGAAATTCAACAGTCAAACCAATCACCTGATCGGTTCACTGGGCCTGTTCGGCCCGCATGTCATTCCGCTGAGCGACAAATCTGGAAAAGTGAAACGGGATTCCGATACGTACTCATCGTTCGCCCGGCTGTTTCCTCGGGCGGTCTGTTTTCCCTCGGTGATTCCGGTCAACACCGACATGACCGTGGAGTTATTCCTGCGGGAAGACGAGCCGCTGTCTCGACTGGTCCTCGACGAAAAGGAACACCGGCAGCTCGATCGACTGTGGGACGAGTTGCATTACCTTTCGCGGGAGCCGGTCGAAGTCCTGTACAACACAAAAGAGTTCATCGGTTTTCAGCCGGCGAATCGTATCGAGAACACAAACAAGTTCGCGAAACTGATTCCGTCGTTGCAGGCCAAAGCGAAAGTGTTCGAGAAGGCGGCGGCGGCGGCCGAGCCGGGACAGCTCAACGCCGTCATCGAACTGGCGACCCGCGCCTGGCGGCGGTCCCTGTCGAAAGCGGAGACCGATGAGCTGCGGAAGTTGTATCAACTCCTGCGTCGTGAACAGGAACTGTCGCACGATGCCGCGATCCGCACCGTGATCACGCGGGTCCTCGTTTCACCGAACTTCCTGTATCGCATCGAACGTCCCGCTCCCGGCGAACAGGCCGCGACGCTGTCCGACTGGGAACTGGCAAGCCGGTTGAGTTACTTTCTTTGGTCCTCGATGCCGGATGATCAGTTGCGAACAGCAGCGGGTAAGGGACGGTTACAGGATGAGGAGGTCCTCACCGCCGAGGCCAGCCGCATGCTGAAGAACTCGAAGGCACTGGCGCTGGCAACCGAATTCGCCGGTCAATGGCTGCAGTTCCGCGGTTTCGAACAGTACGACGGTAAAAGTGAAACGCGATTCCCGACGTTCACCGCGAAGTTGCGGATGGCCATGAACCGGGAGGCCACCGAGTTCGTTTCGGAGATCATCGGCACCGACCGCAGCATTCTCGAATTCCTGCAGGCCGACTACACCTACCTGAACGACGAACTGGCCGTCCATTACGGCATCCCGAATGTCGACGGCCCCGAATTTCGCCGCGTCACAGGCGTCGGCCGCTTTGGCCGTGGCGGAATTGTGACCATGGGCAGCGTGCTGACGAAGCAGGCGGGTGCGTTGCGAACCAGCCCCGTTCTGCGTGGTACCTGGGTGGTCGAGACCCTGCTCGGTCGTCGGATCCCTAATCCGCCAGAGGATATCCCACAGTTGAACGAGGACGAGGTCAACAAGGATGGCTTGACGATGCGACAACAACTCGAGCGTCATCGCGCCGATGCGACCTGTGCGTCCTGTCATGCCAAGATCGATCCTTACGGATTCGCACTGGAGGCCTACGATCCGATCGGCCGACTTCGTGAACGGGACCTGAACGGCAACCCGATTGATGCGCGTGCCGAGCCGCAGGATGCAGCCCCCTTTGAAGGGCTCACCGGCCTGCAGACGTATCTGCTGGAACACGAGGACGAATTCACGAAGCAGTTCTGCCGTAAGCTGGTCGGATACGCATTGGGCAGATCCGTCGAGCTTTCCGACGAACCGTTGCTGGCCGAAATGCAGTCCCAGTTGAAGAAGCAGGACCACCGTTTCTCGGCAGCGCTGCTGACGCTTGTGAAGAGCAGTCAGTTTCGCCGTCATCGCGGGCAGAACGACCCGGGGGAGACTTCGCCATGAGCCAATCACGACGCCGAGAATCCCTTCAAAAGTTGTCACGCCGCACGGTGCTGCGAGGCCTGGGCGCGAGCATCGCTCTGCCGTGGTTGGAGTCGATACCGGTGTGGGGCGATGAAACGACGTCTCGTCGGTCGAACCAACCGCCCGTGCGATTTGCCTGCATCTTCGCGGGCAACGGATTCGCGAAGAATCACTGGTGGGCCAGGGAGGCCGGCGGCACGATGGAACTGGGCAACGTGCTCACTCCGGTCGAGGCGTTCAAGGAGAAGCTCACGTTCATTCGTGGGCTTTACAACCCCAACGCGCGTGGTTGCGGCATTCACAGCTGCATGACCGGCAATCTGCTGACTGGAATTCGATTGGCAGCCGGCGGACGAATCCGCGCGGGCGTGAGCGTTGACCAGATGCTGGCCGAGCACGTGGGCCGACAAACCAGGGTCAAAAGCCTGGTGCTTGGTTGCGAGCGGCCGTACGCGGGCATCCATGCGGGCTACTCGATGCTGTACAGCTCGCACATTTCGTGGTCCGCTCCGACAACTCCGGCCCCGCTGGAACTCTATCCGGCAGCGGCCTTCGACCGACTCTTCGGTGACGGCGGGGTCCGCCGCGCCGACGCCAGCGTGCTGGACTCGGTCCTGGCCGACGCGCGGAGCCTGCGAAATCAGGTCAGCGTTCCGGATCGCCGCAAGCTCGACGAATACCTGAACTCGATTCGTGAAGTCGAACGTCGAATCGAAGACGCCGGCAAGGATCGACGCCTGGAAGGTTGGCGGCCAACCATCGACAAGCCAACCATGAAACGTCCCGATGACGAGATTCCGCAGGACATCGATGTCCACATGAAGCTCATGTCGGACCTGGTGGTGCTCGCCTTTCAGACCGACGCAACTCGGGTCTGCACCCTGAAACTCAACAATGATCATTCGGGCATGAGGTTCCCGAATCTGGGCATCGACCACATCATTCACCACCTGCTGTCGCACGACGACGTCAACCCGGACTGGCTGCGGGTGAACCAGTTTTTCCTCGGCCACCTGGCCCGCATTCTCAAGGGGCTGGACGCCGTCCAGGAAGGCGAACGCACTTTGCTGGACAACAGCATGATCCTGTTCTGCTCGAGCATGCTCACCGGAGCCCACGACAACACGCAGCTTCCGGTCCTGCTCTTCGGCCGCGCCGGCGGGCAAATGAAAACGGGACGTGTGCTGGACTACCTGAAAAGCGATAACCGCAAGATGTCCAGCCTGTACCTGTCGCTGATGAGCAAGATGGGCCTGGACCTCGACGAGTTCGGTGATTCCTCACAACCACTGCCAGAGATCTGATTGCCGTGGCGCGGCACGGGCCTTGTCTGTCCAGGCAGCCGGTTGCTGTGTTCCACACTTTTACCGTGTTGTCGTAACTGGCGGTGGCCATCGGTTTCACTCCTTTTCGTTTAAGACCGAATAGCCCGGATCGGGTGACCGAAGGCGATACCGAGACTCTGATTGACCGGCCTTATCCGTCTCTTCTAGGATGGAGCGAATGTGGCACGGAGGCTGTACCGTTGGAACCCACCCCGGGCCCGCGAGATGAATCGGCTACGAGTGGTGCTCGTGAACCCGCCTCCACTGGCGGTCGTTGAGCCCTGGTACGATCGTCCTGACTGGGGGCGGATTGCGCTGGCCTACCTCGCCGGTTGTCTGCAACGAGACCCAACGGTTGAGGTCTTCGTGGTGGACGCCAAGCTCGAGCGACTGGATTTCCAGCAGGTCCAGTCACGTGTGGCCGAACTCGCAGCCGACGTGGTGGGCCTGA
>CAUZRQ010000260.1:0-5605 GCA_963582065.1 Planctomycetota bacterium
TTCTTCGGAGAAATCTCCACCCGTTTCAAAGTCCGCTGGGTGACCAGGCCCGCTCCCTGGCGGATCCACTTCAGCAGGAGCTTCGTGCTGTCGTGGTCCAGGCCGAAACGCTCTCCCCCGCCGTGTGTGATCGATTCGGTCGGCTTGAGGATGACGAGACTCTGTTCGGGACGAGCGAGGTTGATGCGACTGCCTTCGACCTGCCGGACAATGGCATCGAAATCGGCCCGGGGATTGCCGCCGAACAGCGAGAGCTTGAAGCCGCCGCGGCCGATGGCCGCCCCGTGGCAGGCTCCGGCGTTGCAGCCGTACCTGGTGAAGACCGGGATCAGGTCATTCTCGAAATCAACCGTCCCGGTCTCGGGCGCGGTGTTCTTCACCCTGGAACGACTTTCCTGGGCGAAACCAACCGAACCGAGAACGGCCAGGACGGCAAGGACGAGGAATGGGGACCGGATGGACTGCATCACCTGTCTCGGACCGGGAAAGCGGTGCGACTTGCAGACTGCTACTTGCGTTGCAGGGCCTTGCGGGCCGCTCGGCCCTCTTCCTCGTTCAGCTTGCCATCACCGTCCTTGTCGAACCGCTTGATGAGGTCCTCGCGCGAGGGACGTCGCGCGGGTGCGGCAGCGGCCGGTTCTTCGTTCAGCCATTTCGCGACCGTCTCTCGTTTTTGACCGATGGCACCGGCAATGGCACCCAGTACGTGGGGGTCGGGATAGAGCATGGACTGTGGGAACACGAAGTTGTGCGTGACCTTTCCGTCCTTGGCCACCACGACCGTCATCGAGATGGTTCGGTTCAGGCCCAGGGCGCCGGGGCCGTCACGACCGTCGGGAGAGACTCCCATCAGGAGTCCCGAAAGCCGGTTGGCGAATCGCTTGCCGAACTGCGACAGCTTGGCGGGATCGTCACCAAGCAGAACGGCCGAAAGCTGAAGTCCCTTGTCCGACTTTTCTTTGATTTGAGACACCATGGACGTGAGGCCGAACAGGCCGCGAAGTCCCACTCTGTTCCCGTCCATGAAGATCAACACCTGCGGCTTTCCACCGGCCAGGTTGACCGGATCGATCTGCTTGCCGTCAAAGTTGCCGACCAATCCCGTGATCTTGAAGGGTGGGATCTTCTCTCCCGGCTGCGGTCCCGAGAACAACGCCTTGCCTTCTGCTGTCTTGAACTGTGCGGGGTCCTTGACCTCAACCTTGCGACGGTTCCGGTATCGCTTTTCGGTCCCGCGACCACCGCGACCAGCATCTCGATCACGACTTCGTTCGGGGAAGGCGAGGGTGTAGAGCTGCCCGGCTTCCTCGCGGGTCAGCTTGCCTTTCTCGATCAACTCCCCGAGTCGCTTGCGGAAAGCCACACGCGGGTCTGCATCGGGCCGCTGAGCTTCGGTCCGATTCCGGCGGGGGTTCTCACGGCCACGCGCTTCACCCCGCTTCTTTTGGACGCGAGCCTCGCCGCGTTTTTCGGTTTTCTTCTCGGTTCGAGAATCCTGGGAGAAGCCCGTCGAGCAGACCAGGGCCGACAACATGAACGCGAAAGTCAAACGGGACATTCTTGGGAATCCAATCAAGTTAGGAGTTGGCTGCAGGTTTCAGCCTAGACGGAGAATCCACCGCTCGTCGAAAAAGCGGTCATTGTTTCTCGGGAAGTTCTCGACGGAAGTGGATCACTGCTTTTCGCGCGTGCCGGAGAACTTGCGGCGACTGGGAGAGCCGTCCTGTGGTCGGTACTCCATGGTGCCACTGATCGAATCCCCGGCGATCGTCCCCTTGTAGACCATGGTCAAGCTGCTGCTCCTGGGGACCGTGAAGGACAATTCCGACCCCGACAGCGTGACAGAGGTGGCCTTGACCGGCTTGGATTTGGACCGGGTGTGCACGCCTACCAGCTTGTCACCGTCCCGGGTGATTTGGATGGAGTACATGTGGTCCCGGTCCGGCCGGCTCTTGCTTTTCACAGCCAGTCGCCACGTTCCCACCGGGTTGGCCGTGGTCTCTGTCTTGGCCGCCTCGACGAAGAAAATGAAGTCGTTGCTGAACAGCCCTCCGGGGTTCTGGACCTGCAGCAGGTGCATGCCTGTTTTGGGCAGCTCGGCCAGCGCGATGGTCACGATGTCACGCTTGATCTTGATCGAGCCCGGCACACGTCGTCCGTCGACGATCACCCGGGCTCCTTTGCGGATGTGCCGCCCGCTGATGGTCATCGTCGACGTGCCGTCGCGCAAGACGGGGAACTTCTGGCGTCCCCGTTGCGGGTGGATGGGTCCGGGTGTCCACAGTGCCGGCTGGGGATGGTTGAGATCGACTCGGGTGCCAAGCCCCGCGGTGAAGGTGGCGACGAAGCGACCCTTCGACGCCAGTGACACCAGCGTCTTTCGAGTGAACGATCGGCGATCTCCGCCGGTCTCGACGTAGGCTGCCTCCTTGCCCCGCTGGTCGTACCTCAGGGTCACCGGCGTGGCTTTCGCGTCGTCGATGAACACGCCGTCGCCCTGGAGCATGACGGCACCTTCGCCGGCAGATTGTTCGAGGGCGTCCAGCAGGTCGGACGTCAGGTCATCCCGGATCGAGGTGCGATTGAGGGTGACCTGTCGGGCGAAGGACCCGGAGAACCCGGTGCTGTTCTCCAGCACCATGTCCCAGACCGGGTCGAATCGTCGTCGGCTGCCCCACGACATCTGCCAGACGCGGCGTTCGGGTGCACCCTTCTCGGCGATTCTTCGGTAGAAATCGAAGTCGATGATGTTCAGTCGCCCCTGCGGCAGGATCAACCAGCGGTCGTAGGCCCCCCGCCAGGTGGGGGCGTCCATCCCGGTGCCCGGCGTGTTGGTGCTGACCAAGAACGGCATCCGGTGGCAGTTTCCGCAGATATTGGGCTTGCGCTTCCCGGGATCGTTGTCTCCCTTGACGTGAAACAGTTCGAATCCGTTTCTGGCCCGGGTCGACACGACGTTGGTGTAGGCACGTCTTTGTGCGGGTGGGTAGGTGACGCTGAGAATGAACTTGGCCATCGCGTCCCGCTGGCTGGCCGACAACTCGCCCGCCTTGCCCTCGTCGTTCACCGTCGGGTCGCCCACCAGCATCATGGTGTTGGCCAATCCCCCGTCGATCAGGTGCCGGGCGGCGCTCTCGGGATCCCCCGGCCGGCTGTTGGGTTTGACCTTTCGGCGAATGTTGGCGCTGTTGTTTCCGCCGTAGGGATCACCGGGAATGCCGTCCCAGTGAAACGGCTCGGTGTCCCGCAGACCGCGAATCGGCATCGTCGAGCGAGGCATGATCTGGTCGCCGCCGGTGACGACCGGAGTGTTCAGGACCCAGAGCAGCTGGTCGGTGTGGCCGTCGGGATGACAGCTCGCACAAGAGTACGTGCCGGTGGTGGACGCGGCGGCCGTGTTGAAGGCGATCCGTCCGAGCTTGACCTCCGAGTCGGTCGGATCTTCCAGCTGGATCGTCGCGGTGACTTCGAGCGAGGTCGGGTCGGAGACGTCGACCAGGGATACGGTGTTGGCGATGGCGTTGAGCACCCACGCTGCCGTGGCCTTGCCGTCGTCGGCCGACTCGAGGGCGATTCCCCGCGGCACCGCGTCGACATCGGCTCGCCCCAGCACCCGGCCCGTTTGGGCATCGACGGTGAAGAGCTTGTCGGAACCGGCGGCGGAGACGAACAGGGTGGAATCGTCGTCGCTGACCTGGATCGCGTACGGCGTGGCCAAGGCCTGTCCCGACTCGGGGTGCCTGGGGGGCAGTGGTTCGAGATCGATGAACTTCGGCTTCTGCGGTGTCCCATCCTGGAAGGCGACGCTGGTCACCTGGTTCAGAAAGGCGCGGTTCTCGAGTTCTTTCAGCCCGTGCTTCTTCGTACCCGATTTGCCGTTGGCGTCGTTGCGAGCATCGGCCTGGGCGATGAAGACACGGCCGGTGGAATCGACGGTGACCCCGTAGAGCAGCGTGCCGAGGGCATCGACCACCTTGACCAGCCGATCGGTCCGGGTGTCGAAGACGTAGAGGTCCCGATCAGGAACCCGGGGGTGCTTGATGATGTCGACGACGTGGCCCAGCGACAACACGTTGTTGTTCCGGATCGAGTGCTCCCAGGCATCGAAAGTCTTGAGCTTGCCGTCGAGTGGTTTGCTGCCGCCGGAGAGCTGTGTCTTGTTGTTGGATTCGAACGGGATCACGTACAGCCGGTTGCCCCGAACGGTGATGGCTCGAGGGTCCTGGGCGTTGATCGGCAGCCGCTTGGTGATGCGGCGGTTCTGGACGTTGACCACCGCGATGGTGTTCTCCGACGACAGTGCCACGTAGGCCTTCCGGTTGTCGGCGAAGGCGATGCCGACGGGTTCGTCGAAACGGGTCGCCTTGGTGGTGGGATGAAAATCCTGCACGGTGGCGATGACCCGCATGTACGTCGGGCTGTCGAAGTCGGTGTCGATCACGCTGACCGAATCGGAGACGTGATTGGCGACCCAGAGTTCCTTGCCGTCGGGTCGCTCGGCCAGCCCGACGGGGTCGATGCCGACGGGAATGCGGGACACGACCTTGCGGGTGGCCGGGTCGATGACATCGACGGTGTCGGCCGGCGTGTTCGCCACGAAGACCTGGCCGCCGACCAGGGCGATCGGCCGCGCGTGTGGACTCATGAACGAGGAATGTCCGACCGCCGACGGTGTCCCGCGGCCGGCTGCGGTCGCATCGGTTTCCGAGGTGTTGCGGGCTCCCGGTTCGGCTGCTGCCCGATCCTGAATGTGGAAGATGCTCGAGCAAAGGACGGCCACGAGAGTCAATGCAACTGCAGTTCGTGTCATTGCGGCATCCGGTTCTTGTTGTGTGAGCGACGAGAAAACACGGTCACTTCAAGTGAGTCGGTTTCTCTTGGTTACCGATGTTGGACTCTCCCCCTCGGAGTGTAATCAAAGACACCAACAAGAGGGAGCGGGCTCCCTGGAGCGGGTCTCCAGGGGGCACCACCGCATAATCCCGCGGTGTCTTACCCGCATCTCTCTCGTGGACTGTTGGAAATCCCGAAAACAGCACCGAACCCGAAGCGACAGGGGCACGGCTGAAAAACGCACGTCGGCTGGACGTCCCGACACGTTTCTTCCGTTTTCGGTCAAGACTCCGGGAACGGCATCGGCGGTCCGACGGCATCATTTCTTCAGGGTCTGCGCCTTGGTGGCCCACACCGGACGGTCGGAACTGTGCTTGGCGACCGACTGCTGAATCCACTTGGCGGCAAACGCCATCTGGGGGGCTCGGCCGCCGCCGTGGGTGATTCCCACCAGCACGTCGCCGACCCGGGCTGAGTGGATCACCCACGGGCTGCCGCTGCTGCCCGCCTTGCCCTTGCGGTTCTTCTTGTTGGGAATCACCAGGTTGTCACCCTTGCCCACGGCGGGGATTCCTCGCCAGGCCATGTTGCCGGTCACCTTTTTGATCAACAGCTTGCCGTCGCCACGGACCAGCCGTTCGCGCAGCAGCAGCAGCAGCGGCGGCCGTTCGGCGGCCTTCACCGGACGGACCAGCCGCAGCAGTGCCAGGTCCTTGCCCGGATGACGGATCACCTTGTTCACCCTGATCTGCACGGCCTTCCGCTTCAGACC
>CAUZRQ010000261.1:0-5602 GCA_963582065.1 Planctomycetota bacterium
TGTTGTTCTGCCATTTCGATACCTCCCTCTGGATGCAGTGTCACTCCGCTGGTCGACTCGTGCTGTTTCGATTCGGTCTCAGTGAACCAGGGTCTCACTGGCCGTCGCTGGGCCTATCGTGCCCCAGCCGGAGCGGGTTCTCAAGAGTCCACCCCAGCCCCGGCGTTCAACCCGCTGGGCGGTGTGCCCAGGAACGAACCGACCCCCCGCCCCGTTTGGGTGGGAGTCCCTGGCTTATCCCGTGTTCGGTGCGAAGGGGAAATGTGGGACCGTTCTCCAGTTGGAACGCAGGTCAACTGGAAGTCGACATTCGTCACGGGTTCCTGCCGACCAGCGGATCCAGAAACCTGTAGAACTCCTTTGTAGCGGGATCTCCAGGCTTTCCGAGATCGTTGTTCAAGCGGCTGTGGTTGGTATCGCGTTTGCCATACGCCCGGGTCGGAATGTCCGCCGCCCTCAGCACGCTCTCAAGACGCTGCGCCTGAGCTCGCGTATCCGGGTTGCCGGCGAAATACAGGATGAGGAACGGCGGAATTCTCTTACCCTTTGCGACATGTGTCACTGCCGAAAAATCGACGTGCTTCTCGGGGTCGTTTCCGAATTTCTGTCGATGGCCAAAGGTGAACATCTTGCCGCCGTAGACCGCCTGCCGGTGCTCGGCGGTCATGATGATCTTGGGAATGTCGTACGTGTCGCCGTCGACCGGGATGCAACCCTTGAGGACTTCGAAAGACACGCCTTCCTTCTTCAGGTACTTGTCGTCGATGCAGATCAACGCCGCCAACTGAGCACCGGCAGAGTGTCCGCCAACAATGATCTGTCCGGGGTCCCCTCCATATCTCGCAATATTGCGGTACACCCAGCCGAGCGATCTGGCAACGTCGCCAACCAGTTCGTCCATTGTCACTTCCGGTAGTAGACGGTAGTTCGTCGACACAAGGATCAATCCTCGCTCAGTCAACACCTTCGGTTTGAGTGAAACATCGCCCTTGTCCCCCACCTGCCATCCACCACCGTGAATCCAGAACACAACGGGTAGGCTGTTTCGAGCCTGTTTCTCCGGTGTGTAGATGTCGAGGACGTGCCGCGCGTGACCGTTCTTCTGGTAGGGAACGTCAGCTGTCAGCTTCTGGGCAACGGCGATATCGCAAAGAAACAGAAGCGCGAAAACGAGAAGGGCAGCTGGATTCCGATTCATTGTGTGGATTCTCTCTGAACGAAGTGCGAAGTGATGGTCAACCAAGTTCCCGACTCTGTGACCTGCCGCCCCAGTCTCCCCACCCCAGCCCCGGCGTTCAACTCAGGGGCGGTAACCGCCAGATCCGAACCACGGTACCGCCCCTCGCTCGCGGCGGGACTCCGGTTATCGCGTGGCGGTGTGTGACCAAGGGTGACACGTCCGCCGTTGCCTTCCCCTTGTCAGGACAGGGTCGGCACGCGAAAGTAATGATCTCGGTGCTCCATAGCCCCCACACACGAGTCGAACTATGAGCA
This sequence comes from Planctomycetota bacterium, assembly GCA_963582065.1. Taxonomy (GTDB): domain Bacteria; phylum Planctomycetota; class Planctomycetia; order Planctomycetales; family Planctomycetaceae; genus UBA8437. Next base: position 1,495 of record CAUZRQ010000261.1, read on the forward strand.
AAAACGACAATGTTGCGAACGATCGAACTGCGAGGATTCGACCTTTCATCCTGCTCACGATTTCATTTGCCTTTTGCATCATCCTCTCGAATCGTGAGCCCGTAGTTTTTGCGGCAGAACGTGGGGCTGGCACGGCGAGACTGAGGCGCGACGACACCAATCGGTTGACGGGGCTGTGCGTACAAATTGGCGGAAGCTTGGAATTGACCAGGCAATTGGCTGGCAACCCGCAACTCCTCCTACATCGGCTCGATGTCGATCTCGATTTGGTGAAACAGGCACAGGGCTTCCTTACGGAACACCGCAAAGGAGCTACGTTGCTGACCGAGCACTGGACGCGCACCGAGCTTCCTCATGCCAACAACCTGGTCAACGTTGTCATTGCCTCGAAAGACACAGAGGTTCCCCGATCCGAAATCCTGCGAGTGCTGTGTCCCGGAGGGGTTGCTTTCTTCGCAGACGACACTGGTTACACGCGGATTGAAAAGCCGAAACCGGAAGGACTCGACGAGTGGACGCACCAATGGCACGGTGCCGATGGCGGACTCGTCACCGAAGACACGCATGTCGGTGTTCCTCAGGGCTTGCAGTGGGTGACCGGGCCGTTGTTCGCCATGGCTGGCCGCAAGTCGAGTACTCAAAGTCTCGTCTCCGCCGGAGGTCGTAATTTCTACGTCACGCAGAATGTCGTGAAGAACGTTGGCCGTGACAAGATGCACCAATTCTTGGTGGCGCGCGATGCCTTCAATGGCCTGCTGCTGTGGCAACGACAGTGGACGGGACCCTTTGTCACCGGCAGTGGGGAAACCAATCCGCGGCTGGTCGCCTCAGGCGAGTACGTGTATATCGTCGACGATGGTCACGTCCTGGCACTCGACGCACAAACGGGCAAGACACGATTTCGCTGGGAGACAGCCGAAGATCCTGACAAGCTGGTCCATGTGGGTCACACGATATTGGTGCAATCGCGTGGCGGAATTACGGCTTTGGACGATCGTCTGGACGAGGTGATGTGGAAGTTTCGTGACAAGAAGACGCATGGTACGGCTAGCGTCGATGACCAGGTCCTTTGCCTCGTTTCCGGTCGTTCGAAGGATGGCAACTTCAAGCACGAACTCGTGGGCATCAATCTTTCCGACGGCGGGATCGCCTGGCGCGTCAATACGCAACCACAAACGACTGCCAGGCGGGTGCGCATCAACTTCGCTCGTGATGGGTTCGTCGCCTTGCAATCACATGGTTCACTCCACCTGTTTTCCGCCAAGTCCGGCGATCATCTGTGGACTCGCAAGACCGACGCAAAGCCTGGCAAGTCGTACGTCGATGAACGGTTTGTGGGTCACTTTCTCCGGCATGGGCTTGTGTGGATGCTGAAGCAAAACTCGGAACGCAAGTCGTCGGGGCAGAACGAGTGGCTGGGACTGGATCCGCTGACCGGCGAGCAACGGCGCGTGTTGCAGACAACCGGAGATTGGCCGAAGACGGCCGCACCCGGCAAGATGGGTTGTCAACTACTCGTCGCTTCGGACCGCTTCATCATGATCCCCCGGCAAGCCACGTTCATCGACTTCGAAACCGGCGAAAAGCGGCCCTTCAAATTCACTCGCGGGGGCTGCGGTCTGGGATTCGTTCCGGCCAACGGTCTGGTCTATTCCCATCCACATGCTTGTGGCTGCTTCTCCGAGGCTGTCCGTGGATTTATGGGAATGCATTCACAGAAAGCCGTTCGCTTTGAGTCGTCCGGAACGGAACGCGTCGAACGGGGTGCGGCATTCAAGGAGGTGAAGGGGCCGCCCACTGTACCTGAAGACTGGCCGGTCTACCGCTACGACGGCAGTCGCGGGGCAAGTTCACCAACGCAACTGGACGACAGCCTGTCGCTGCTTTGGTCGAAACAGATCGTGCCTCATCGCGACACCCGTTCCAGCCGCGCCTGGACTCTGCGAACAGGCAATCGGCTGACGGCACCGACCATCTATGACCGGTCGGTGTTCGTGGCGGATGTCGACTCTGGACAACTACATGCGTTGGATGTCGCCTCAGGACATCCGCGTTGGACGTTCTCGGCCGCGGGTCGAATCGATAGCCCACCCACGCTTCACAACGGTCTGTGCCTCTTCGGCAGCCACAATGGATATGTCTATTGCGTGAGTGCCGCCGACGGCCGATTGGTATGGCGGTTTCGGGCGGCACCGATGCACCACCGGATTGTGGCGTTTGGCAATGTCGAATCGCGGTGGCCGGTTAGCGGCACGGTCTTGGTTCAGGATGACACAGCGTTTGTCGCCGCTGGTCGTGCACCAGATGCCGATGGCGGCATCCAAGTGCATGCTCTCGATCTCCAATCCGGAAACCCTCGCTGGTCTGCTCAACTCAACAGCCCCGAATTGATTGGACTGTGCGATTTTCTGGTCTCGGGAGAAGAAGACGTGTTCCTTTCCAACTGGCGGTTCGACCCGCAAACCGGAGAACATGCTAGAGCCAGTAGCAACTCGCATTTACGGGGAGGAAAGGTCGGGTTGTTAGAAGCATCCTGGTTGAAGCACGATCTTGCCCTGCGGAAGAACATCCAAACCTGGACGGCGAAGGATGTCGCGGGCCAATTATTGGCATTCTCAAGAGACGAAACGGTCCGTTACGAAGCCGAGTCGCGCACTTTGACCTTTAAGGGCCAAACGACATGGAATCACTCGTTCCCAAAGCCGGCCCAGGTCACAAGCTTGATTTTGACCAAATCGCACGTCGTTGCCGCCGGCAGCCGCGATCGCCAAGCGCAGTTGGCTGAGGGCATCCTGTGGTTGTTGGACGAACAGGACGGTGCGGTCAACAAGGCCATAGAGTTGCCGGCAGAGGTCGTATTCGATGGTCTTGCGGCTTCACGAAACCAAGTGTTCGTCAGTTCCCAGAACGGCCATCTCTACTGCTTCGGTAGCAAGAAGCGTGCATCAACAACTAGCCCTGAATGAGCTCTTGCATGGAAGCCACGCCCACATAATGCAGACGATAGTTCCACCACAAACCGCCTAAACGCAATCCGTTTCTCTCAAACGTGCCCGTCATCACACCCGCGTTGACCAAGTTCCCATAGCGTGGAATCGTATCTGTGCAGCGCGCGAATTCTCCTCGATTGAAGAGCCGAATCCGGCGGACCAGAAAGTACAACAGCGTCGCGTAGACCAAACCCCGCTTTTGACTGCGACAGGGTGCGACCAGCCGCAGTGCGCAACAAGAAACGCGGATGACCCCAAGTCGAAGGAATCACTCGCGTTAGACGCTCTTTTGCCGTCAAAAATGGCACTTGAACAGGAGAGGCGCCGCCGGGATTCGAACCCGGGATGGCGGTTTGCAATCCGACGTAGACCCTCATAGCCCTACGGATGACCTGCGATAGCCTGCAAACGCCGGGTTTGAGACTACAGCAAACACCGAGAAAACACGGGCAGAGCAGGGGGGAGGTAACACTTAAGGTAACACCTGGCCGTTGACCGCCAGATCCGAGCTATCGTCGAGGCCGCTCAGGGGCGGTAACCGCCAGATCCGAACCACGCCCCCCCGGCGTCGCTCGCGGCGTGACTCCGGTTATCGCATGTTCACCGCGATGGACCGTCGGCTACTCGTCTTGGAAGCTCGAGTGCTGACGGAGGATCTCGGCAGCGGATTCAGGAAGTGCGTCCAGGTCGAGGCGGAGCGCCCCCTTGTGCTTGCTGAGACTCTCGGCCGCCGCGTCCGACAGGCTCGTCAGGCCGTTGAGGTCGAGACCTCGGCCGTTGTACTTACCGAGACCCCGGGCCGCCGCGTCCGACAGGTTCATCAGGTCTACAGAAAACTTCTTCGCGTACCCATCGCTTGCTCCTAGCAGCCCGTTGAAAAACCCGCACTTGACACGTGTGGTATGATGCCGATGTTGGTGGTGAGGAGTCGAGTTCAGGAGGGATTCTGATGTCTGTGGGACGTCGAGCGGGTGAGCGGCAGCAAGAGTTCTGGGTTGCGACCCAGGACATGTCTGCGGTCCCTCGCCACGCCTTCTACGACGAGCTCAACCGGCTGTTGGCCGATGCCGGGTTCGACGAGTGGGTCGAGAAGTTTTGCGAGCCGTACTACGCCCAAG
>CAUZRQ010000262.1:0-5587 GCA_963582065.1 Planctomycetota bacterium
GTGGGATCGGGTGTGGGATCGGGTGTGGGATCGGGTGTGGGATCGGGTGTGGGATCGGGTGTGGGATCGGGTGTGGGATCGGGTGTGGGATCGGGTGTGGGACCGGCCGACGGCTGCTGTTCGTCTGGAACCGGATCGCTCGGAGGATGTTCCGCAGAGCGGTCTGGTATGAGGTTCATGGCCGTCTGCTGTCTGGCTCGAACCGAATCGCCCGAGTGGCAGTTCGGAGAGCGGTTTGGAGTGGGAGAGTTCACCGCCGTCGGTGACCGCGAGGAGTTCGACACTCCCACGGCACGGTTATCGGGATTGTGAGTGTAGTAGGAGCGCCAGTGGGGTCCAAGTGTTCAAAGGAAACCGGCGAAAACAGCGGAACTCTAGGGGTTGTCCGGTCGTCCAAACCGATGATTTCCGCGAACCTCCGATGGTCATGGGTTTCGATTGACCGGACGGAAAATTGCGTGATAGCCTTACATCAGGACAATTCAACTCGTCTTCATTTGCGAGCGGTCTCTGGGTGCATCTTGAGAGAATCGCTGTAGAATAGACGGGGTTAGATCTCGGGAGTCAGTCGAAAATGGCCGACAGCCAGGACGTATGGGGAATTGATATCGGCCAGGCCGGTCTGAAGGCGGTGCACCTGCGCTACGCCGGAGCGGCCGACCAGGTGCTGGCCATGGGCCACGCGTACATCAAGTACGGTGCGCCGGATTCCCCCAAGATTCTCAGCCAGCCTGACGCGATTTCCGAGGAGTTGATTCCGCAGGCGATCAAGACGTTCATCGAGAACAACGACGTGATGGGGGCGCGGGTGGCGATCAGTTTGCCCGGCCCAACCTCCCTGGCGCGGTTCATCAACCTGCCGCCGGTCGAGTCGAACAAGGTGGCCGAGATCGTCAAGTACGAGGCGAAGCAGCAGATCCCGTTCGACCTCGACGATGTCATTTGGGACTACCAGAAGATCTCCGGCAGCGTCGATGAGGACAGCGGCTACATGCTCAATGCCGAGGTCGGCCTGTTCGCGATGAAGCGTGAACAGGTTTTCGAGACGCTCCAGCCGTTTCTCGACGCGGGACTCGAAGTCGACCTTGTCCAGATCGCTCCGTTGGCCCTGTACAACTTCGTCTGCTACGACCAGATGGGCGTTCGGGTGGATGATGATCCGGCCGAGGACGACGAGTACACGATTGTGCTCGACATGGGCACCGACAACACGACGTTGTTGATCACCAACGGGGCGAAGATCTGGATCCGCAACGTCCCGCTCGGTGGCAACCACTTCACGCGGGCGTTGACCAAGGAGATGAAACTGACGTTCGCCAAGGCCGAACACCTGAAGTGTCATGCGACGAAGTCCGAGGATCCCCGGGCGGTCTTCCAGGCACTGAGGCCGGTATTCAACGAGTACGTCTCGGAAATCCAGCGGTCGATCGGCTACTTCTCGAGTGTCAACCGCGATTCGAAGATCGTGCGGGTGCTGGGCTGCGGCAACGGCTTCAAGCTGGCCGGCCTGCAGAAGTTTCTGCAGCAGAGCCTGCAGTACGATGTCGAGCGGGCCGATACGCTGCAGGCGGTCATCGGCGAAAAGGTACTCAACTCGAACGAATTCCGGGACAATGTGCTGACGTTCTCGGTGCCTCTGGGCCTGGCGTTGCAGTCGTTGGATGTGACCCGGGTGCACACGACGTTGTTACCCAAGGAGATCAAGACGGCTCGCCTGATCCGGCAGAAGAAGCCCTGGGCAGTGGTCGCCGCGTCGGTGGCGTTGTCGGTGATGGCCGTCGACATGGTCCCGCGAGGTTGCGTGGCTCGGTCGATCCAGAACGAGGCTGTCGTCAAGGCGGCCCAGGATAGCGACAAGGCCTACGGCGAAATCACGGGGAAACAGGGTGAGTACGACAACCTGGTCGGGACGTTCGACGACGAACAGTTTCGCCAGCAGACGCTGCTGGGTGGGTCGGGTCGCCGCGAGTTGATCCCCGAGATTCTCAAGGCAATCAACGAGTGCCTGCCTCGTGAGGTGGGCAACCAGAAGGATATCCAGAACCTGGTCCGACGGAACCGGATCCACGTTTCCCACCTCGTTCACAAGCGGCATGGTGACCTCAAGACCGGTTGGTTCGACAAGACCCTCCAGACGGTTGACGGCAGGGCGTACATGGATGAGGCCGACAAGGGGGCGCCGCCGGCGGGGAGTGGATATGTCTTCACCCTGATCGGCGAGCACTACCACAAGGGGCAGGCAGCCGGAGACCAGTTGCAGTTCTATGTGCAGACCACCCTGCTGGCCAATTTGAGGCAGCCGAAGATGAAGGCCCTGGGCGTGTCGCACCCGACGATCACCTTGTTCAAGAGTAATCTGGTCGACTACGATCCGACCGGCCGGGTCAAGATGAGTGACACGGCCAGCAGCGGGTCAGCGGCGTTCGGCACCTTTGCAGCCCCCGCGGCGGCAAAGGCCAAAAGGAAGACCACCACCAGGAAAGTCAAGTTCGAGAAGGTCGACAAGACGACTTTCCAGGTCGAATTTGTCTGGAAACCGACTCCACCCGGTGCACGCCAAGTGGCTGCCGCGGCTGTCCAGCCCGGTGCAGCGGCTCCGGGAGTTCAGCCCGGTGCAGCGGCTCCGGGAGTTCAGCCCGGTGCAGCGGCTCCGGGAACTCAGCCCGGTGCAGTGGCTCCGGGAACTCAGCCCGGTGCAGCGGCTCCGGGAGCTCCAAATCGCTAGACTCGAATGGACCTGAAATTCCTACCAGAGACCCAATCCCCCGCCTCACGGACGTGAACATTTCATCCCGCGTGGGGACATTGCGAGGACGATCATGGACAAGCTGAAGCCGGTGCTGACCCACAAGTTCTGGATTCTCTTCATCGTTACCCTGGGGCTGTCGTTCTTCGGATGGAGCGGGGGAGCGGGCAACGTTGACGAGACCAACAAGGCTGGTGTCTCGAAGCTTGACGGGTCGTTGAAGAAGATCAAGGACCTGGGCGGGACGGCAGCGACGAAGAACGATCGTTGGATCGAACAACTGAATGTGATCAACACCGCCATGTCATCGCGGACCTCGGTGGCCGCCGCTCAGTTGTGGGACAGTCAGAAGCCACTGAAGCGCTGGCCTGTTCGGATCGGAAGCCGTGCTCCCGATTTCTTCTGTCTCGAGGACGTTGTGACGCTCGAACAGGCGTTGGGTGGCAAATCGAATATGCTCCGTACGTTCTACCGGCTGGATTACCAGAGAGAGCTTGAACGGGTGTGGTTGCTGGCCCAGCCCGAGGGGGCTTCGCAAGGGCCTCAAAAGGTGCGGTTCCCTCTCCAGGACATGCCGACGCCGGCTCGATTTCCCTGGGAGCAGGTCGATCCATCGATCGAAGAGATCTACTCGGCCCAGGAGGACCTGTGGTTGATCTCGTCGCTGCTGATGGCCGTCCGCGAAGTGAATTCGGGAACGGTCTCTGTCATCGACTCCCACGTCAAGGAACTGCAAATTGTTCAGTTGTTCCGCGGCACGCGTCTGGCTGACGGAGCCGGCGGTGGTGGTGCCGGTGGTGGTGCCGGTGGTGGTGCCGGTGGTGGTGCCGGTGGAGCCATGGGTGGAGCCGGCGGCGGTGGTCCGATGGGCGGCGGCGGCGGTTCGAGTCCTCCACCGGGAAACCCGAGCGGCGTGTCGGCGGGAGTCGGCGGTGCTGGCGGTGGAATGGCATCGATGGAGGGTGGAGCCGGTGGCGGTCTGTCGGCCGGCGGCAGATTCACCGTTCCGATCGACTTTGACCTCAGCGAAGAATTCAGCGGTGTGCTGATTGGTGGCCAGTCAGGCAAGAGTGGTGGTGCCGGTGGAGCCATGGGTGGAGCCGGCGGCGGTGGTCCGATGGGCGGCGGCGGTGGCGGTCCGATGGGCGGCGGCGGTGGCGGTCCGATGGGCGGCGGCGGTGGCGGTCCGATGGGCGGCGGCGGTGGCGGTCCGATGGGCGGCGGTGGCGGCGGTCCGATGGGCGGCGGTGGCGGCGGCCCGATGGGCGGCGGCGGTGCCGCACCCTCCGGTGGGGGTGTTCTCAATCCCCAGAAATACTACTGCGAAGACACCGAGTTCCTTCGCACCCGCGGTTTCAAGCTGAAGCTCGTTGTTGACCACCGCAAGTTGCCCGAACTGCTCGCGGCACTCAGTCGCTCGCCGTGGCCGGTCGAGATCATCCACGTCAACCAGGGCCCGGCTCCCACGACTCTTTACCGGCCTGCGGAAGGCTCGACTGAAGGAGGCTCGGGGGCTGGTGGCATCGGTCCGATGGGCGGCGGCGGTGGCGGTCCGATGGGCGGCGGCGGCGGCGGTCCGATGGGCGGCGGTGGCATCGGTCCGATGGGCGGCGGCGGTGGCGGTCCGATGGGCGGCGGCGGCGGCGGTCCGATGGGCGGCGGCGGTGGCGGTCCGATGGGCGGCGGCGGCGGCGGTCCGATGGGTGGAGCCGGTGGCGGTGGCTTCGCCGGCGGCGGTGCTGCCAGCGTTGGACTCCAGGCACCGGGCGGTGGCGGTCCGATGGGCGGCGGTGGTGGCGGTGGATTTGCCGGTCCCGGCTTCGGCGGCGGTGGCTTCCAGTCTTCGGGCGGCGAAGATTCGTCGACGGGTGGCCAGGTCGTCACCAATGTTGTTCCCACCGAAAACCCTCACCTGGCGACTGTCGTCATCGTGGGGCTGATGACGATCTACAAGAAATCCTCCGTCGACGAAAGTGCCGCCATGGCTGGTGCCGGTGGCACACCTGCGACAACGGCTGGACCTGCAGCAGCGACCGGCCCGACGGCGACTGCCGGAGCAGCACCGGCTGCCGCAGGGCAGGCGACGGTTCCCGGTGCGACTACCCCGGCGGCCAATCCGGGAACCCCGGCGGCCAATCCGGGAACACCGGCGGCCAATCCGGGAACACCGGCGGTCAATCCGGAAACACCGGCGGTCAATCCGGAAACACCGGCGGCTCCGAAGGCCAATCCGAAATCTCAACCAGGGGCCAATCCCGGTCGATGAGCCAGCCGGGGGGAGAACTGCCCCGGATGTTTTCAGGACCACTCGAGACAGACACGCGAACTGGGCCGACTCGGCCGAATCAAGAATCATTCAGAACAGGGACACAGGCCGAGAGCCGCGATGGCCGATGGAATCACCAGCGGGCTCTGTTGAAGTGCCAAGGAGACTGACATGGCGAAACTGAGCGGAAAACTCAAGCCGGACCAACTTCTTCAACTGGGACTTGCCCATATCGAGAAGGTGGTGTTGGCCGGTGTGGGCCTGTTCATGGCCTACGTTCTGGTTTACGAGCCGATGGGTGACTCGGGCAAGTGGTCTGCGTTCAAGACTCACCCGAACGAGTTTCAGGCCAAGATCGATGCCGCCCGGTCGTCTCACCAGAATGCCCGGTGGACCAGTTCGGAAGAGAAGAAGAAGTTCGAGGAGTTGGAGGATGTGCGGGTGGCCATCGGTTCACGGAAGAACCAGCTCGATGTGAGCCGTTTCGAGTACCTGACCCCGTTCCATTTCTCGCCATACGAAAAGAAGCAGAAGGACAGTGTGCCGATACTGCTGCCGGTCCAGGATATCCTGGC
>CAUZRQ010000263.1:0-5532 GCA_963582065.1 Planctomycetota bacterium
CGATCAAGGAGATGGTCACCCTGGGGCAGAAACACGACGTCCCCGTTTACCCCTGCCTGAGCCAGTCCGGCCTGATGTCCCGACCGCCACGGGGCAAGAGCAACAAGCAGCCTGCCGAGTCCTGGTTGGGAGCAGCCTCGCGTCTGTGGCATGACGGCGCCTCGGGGATTTACGTGTTCAACTTGTTCCCCGGACCGGGAACACCTGCCGATCGGGACTATGCCCGTAAGATCCTCAGCCGCCTCGGTTCGCCGGAGAAACTGACCTCCCAGCCCATCCAGTATGCCATCTCCGATGCCGGTTTCTGGATGCCCTCGCATCACTGGGCCAAGGACGTGGCGGAATTCTCCAAGGCCCTGCCCATGGCGCTCAAGCCCAATGAGTTCCAGCAGCGTCCCTTGCATGTTCCGGAAGACCTCAGTGGCGTCGGTTTCAACGTGACCGCTGAACTGCGGCTCGATTTCACGGGGCTCAAGAAAGAAAGCACGCCGGAAATCCTCTTTGGTTCGGCCAACTTCGGACCGACCGCCGGAGGGAAGAAAGTCAACGGGGTCCGACGTTACACCTGCACGGTGCCCCTGCAGGCCATCAAGCAGGGTGCCAACCGGGTGATGGTGAAAACCCAAGAGACAGGGGCCAGCCTGATCGGTGCCGAGCTCTGGATCCAGCGGTAACGCGTGCTCTACCGCGACAGGACAAAGCACTGCATATTGCCGTCGCGATCCCGGCAGTAAAGCTGTCCCCCCGAGAGAACGATATGGGGCCAGGCATCGTTCTCCATGAGATCTTTTCGGCGGGCCAATTCCGTATATTTTTTGGCAGAACGATCGGCCGTCTCGGCGAGCACCAGGTCGCCACGCCGTCCCCAGATAATCAGTCGGTCATCCGACGTCACGATGCACGAGGCCGTATCTCCAAACACGCCTCCTCGCCAAATCGGTTTGCCCGTCTTGAAATCCAGGCAATAAAGTCCTCGCCAGCACCAGTAGACGTGTCCCTTGTGAATCACCGGCGGGCAGAGGCCCGAAGCATAAGGCTGCTTCCAGATCTGTTTGGCTCCGGAGCGGGTGATGTCAATTCGCGTGGTTGCATACTGGTTGTACTCCGAGGAGATGATGACCGAGTTCTTCAACACGGCCGGCGTGGCCACGTTATTGGCAAAGTCCGTGGCCCAGGGAAACTCGGCAACCGTCTCGCCTTCGTGGCCCTGATCCAAGCGGGCGACCAGCAGATTTCGAATTGTCAGAACGGCCAGACAGGGCAACCCCTCCACAACCAGTGGAACCAGTCCGCCGGTGTGGCCAGCAGGATCTTTGGATTCCGAGATCCAACGGCGTTGACCGGTCTTTTTCGAAAAGGCCATCAGGTTCCCTTCATCATCCCCCACCTCGACAATCACTGTCTCACCGGACAACAACGGAGCGGTCGTGTACCCATAGTCGCGAAGTGTCCTCCGCCCCACCTTGGGACGCTGTGGCACCCGGTAAGCATCATAAAGGTTGAGACTCCAGACCCGTTTTCCCTGCTGCCGCGTATTCCAGCAAATCAAATCACCATCCGTGCTGAGCGTATAGAGATAGCCGCTTGACTTGTCGTAGCTGGGACAGGAAGAGGGTCCCGAGTAAAGTCCCTTGTCCCCGTCACTCACGCGACCATACGCGGGGCAAGCGTAGGATTGCTGCCAGACAACCTGGCCCGTCTTCGTATCGAGGGCGTAGATGTGATCCCGGCCATTCTTCCAGCCCATCGTGTAGAGGCGGTTGCCGATCACGATGGGCCCACTGCCACCGGAGTTGACGTTGCTGCTCCAGAGCGGCTTGTCGGGGGGCCAGTTGCCACCTCGAAAGTGAGAGGATTCGTTTACGACTCCATTACGACCAAGCCCACGCCAGTGGGGCCAGTCATCAGCGGAGACGGAACATGGCAGAAGACACAACAGGAGTGTCGCAACTGTTTTTCTCATACCACTTCTCACTTCGGCACTTCCGAATCTGAATGACACGGTCACGCGCCCTAGCCATCGTCGAGGCCGCTCAGGATCAGGGCCGTTGACCGCCACCTCAGCCCCGGCGTTCAACCCGCCTGATCCGCATTCTGGGGTCACACTTCAGGTAACACCCCCGATTTGATCGCGCAGCAAGATGGCCCGCCAGACGCCGTAACATCATGACGGGCCAGTACTTTCCGAAGTCGGGACGACAGGATTTGAACCTGCGACCTCTTGACCCCCAGTCAGGTCCGCGACACCACAACGCCACCGTAAGTCACGGTCACAACTTGAATTGCGATCAGGCTACCAAATCACAGTTTGTCCGTAAACGCCGTAAGCCCTTATTTCAGGGTATGGATTACGCACCAATACGCACTCAATACGCACAAGCATCCAACCCGCCCTGTAGCCGTCTCCGGCGGTGCACCCCGACACCCGCACGGCGATCCTGGCCATCGTCGAGGCCGCTCAGGGGCGGTAACCGCCAGATCCGACCTACACACGTTTCGATTTTCAACAGGCTGTTAGATCAATTCCGGCATGGGTTGGTGGCGGTCAACCACGTAATGCGGGCGGCCGGAAAGATCGGCGACAGTGGATTGGTTCGGATTGATGCCCATGTTGTGATAGAGGGTCGCGTGCACTTCACCAAAATGCACGGGCCGATTGGCAATCGCGGCGCCTAGTCGATCGGTGGCTCCAATCACCTGTCCCGTCTTGAGACCGCCGCCGGCAAGCAGACCGCCACCAACCCGCGGCCAATGGTCACGGCCGGCATTCTTATTGATACGCGGCGTGCGGCCAAACTCGCCCCAGGCAACCACCGACACGTCATCCGCCAAGCCGCGCTCGTGCAAATCCTCGATTAATGCCGATAGTCCTCGATCAAACCAGGGCAGGTGCGTGTTCTTCACCTCGTGGAAGTTGTTGCAATGGAAGTCCCAATGACCGAAGTTTAAGGTGACCACACGGGCACCAGCTTCGATCAGGCGCCGTGCCAGAAGAAAGTGTTGGGGATTGCGCGGAGCACCGTCACCAGCACGGGGAAGGAAGTAGTTCTTTGGATCTCCCTGTCCGTATCGTTGCAATACTTTGGGATCCTCTTTCGACAGATCCAGCGCATTGGCGAGACGGCTGGATGTGAGAATACCCAGCGCCTGTTCGGTGATCGCGTCCAACCCTTCGTACGACCGGTCCTTGTCAACACGCTTCCGGAATGTGTCAAAGCGTTTCAAGAGTTCCCGACGATCACTGAGCCGGTCGACGCTCACGCCATTGAGCACCATGTTCTTGCTGGCCGGACCGGATGGGCGAAACGCAGCATGGCCGACACCCAGGAATCCCGGTAAGCCGGGAGATCCATAGGGGGCATGCTTGACATCCGGAGAAAGCCCAATGAACGGGGGTATGCCAGCCCGCGTCGGCCCGAGGAGTTTCGAAACGATCGACCCGATAGATGGCCACCCTCCCTGCGGTCCGTTCCGCTGGTCGCGAGCGGTGTAGCAGATGTACGAATCGTGCAAACCACTGGGGGAGCCATAAACCGAACGAAGCGGAACACACTTATCCATGATCCTGGCGATGCCGGGCATGAATTCGCAGATCTGAACCCCCGGCACATTGGTCGCTATCGGTTGGCATTCGCCCCGGAGTTCCGCAGGGGCGTCCAGTTTAAGGTCGTACATGTCCTGATGCGGTGGTGCCCCAGCCATATAGATCATGATGACCGCTTTGTGTGAATGCCGGGTGCCAGCCTGCGCTTCCGCATGGAGCAACTGTGGCAGAGTTAATCCGCCCATAGCCAGCCCGCCAATGCGCAGAAAACCACGCCGTGAGAGGCCGTCACAACGACGATCCTCCCGATGACTCGCAAAGGTCAGCATGAATCACCACCGCAACGATTGAAGGCGAATTGGAATACGACAGTCACTTTCGATTCCCCGGGCTCGAACACGGAGTCCCCAGTCTCCCGACCCCACCGCCGGGCGGTGGTGAAGAGGGACCGCCAGGCCCAATCCCCGGTTCAACGGGAGATCACTGGTTACTTTTTTGTCTTCTTCTTCATCGTGATCGCCCAGATCTTGCCTTTACTGATCAGCTTGATCTTGGTGACCTTCCAACCGGGGTACTTCTTTTCGGCCCCGATCACAGCTGCTGCCGATGTCGGAAAACTGTTCTTGGTCAGTCGAACTGTCTTCTGGCTGCCCAGAAAACTGGCGTTGGCTTTCAACGGGGCGGCATTCAGCGAGAAGATCACGGGTGACGTGAAGACAAAGACGAAGCAGAGCAACAGGCGTGACATAGTTTCCCCAATTCGTTGAATGACCGATCTCACCAAACCAGCAAGCCCACGCATCGTAGCGGTGCCCGGGAGTGAACGACAACTGCCGTTGAGGATTCTTTCCTGAGATTCCTATCGGGGTGCACCCCAGCCCCGGCGTTCAACTCACCGGCGGTAACCGCCAGATCCGAACCACGCCCCCGCCCCTCGCTCGCTGCGTGACTCCGGTTATCGGGTGATCGAGGTCTGGCCAACGCTGCCACCAGCGATCCGCGAGGCGATCCTGGCTATCGTCGAGGCCGCTCACCGGCGGTAACCGCCAGATCCGAACCACGGTACCGCCCGTCGCTCGCGGCGGGATTCCGGTTATCGCGTGGGCGCGGAAACGCCGCATACCGTCATTGCGTCTGCTCCCCACGGATCCGTAGCGTCTCTCACGTGGGCTGACGCTTTCGCCTTGAGCGGGGAGTGAGGTGCCGATCACCAGGCGTCTCCTCCCCGTCTTTCTTTGCGGCCACCCCAGCCCCGGCCTTCAACTCAGGGGCGGTAACCGCCATATCCGAACCACGCCCCCGCCCCTCGCTCGCTGAGTGACTCCGGTTATCGCGCGTTCGTACAAAGGCGGTGGGCTACTTGTAGATCTTGCAGCCGGGCAACGCCTTCTGCAGGTCGGCGACGCCCGTGTCGGTGACCTGGGTAGAACGGAGGTAGAGCCACTGCAACTCGGCCATCCCCTTAAGGTGCACCAGGCCCGCATCGGTGATCTGGGTTTTACCGAGGTAGAACGTCTGTAGGCCAGTCAGCCCCTTGAGATGCACCAGCCCCGCGTCGGTGATCTGGGTGAGGTAGAGGTTGAGCGTCTGCAGTTTGGTCATCCCCTTGAGATGCACCAGCCCCGCGTCGGTGATCTTGGTGCCGTAGAGGTCGAGCTCCTGCAGTTTGGCCATCCCCTTCAGTTGTACCAACCCCGCGTCAGTGACCTGGGTGTTGCTGAGCCTGAGAAGCTCCAGCTTGGACAACCCCTTGAGGTGTACCAGCCCCTCGTCGGTGATCCTCCACCCGACGAGGTTGAGGACGGTGTGCGTCTCCAAGGCTGCGAGATAGTGCTTCAGGCCAAGGTCGGTCCAAGCGTCATCTGGAATGATCAGTTCCGTCAGTTGCAACTGTGAATTCAAATCCGAAACGCAACGTCACGGATCCTCGGTGAGATCATTCAGAACTTCGCGAGGCGTCCGGTAGTTGAGACACTTCCTCGGCCGAG
>CAUZRQ010000264.1:0-5492 GCA_963582065.1 Planctomycetota bacterium
TGGCCGGTCACCGGATCGGCCGCTTCGATCGCGGTTCCGACCTGGTAGGTCAGCCGTTGCGATCCGAGTTGTCCAACGTGGCCGATCGGGCGACCGGTCGAATCGGTTATCTTGAACCACCCCGGCCCGGCCCCGATCGCACCGGGCAGCAACCGCACGATCCGGGACTGCACCCCGCTCTTGTCCTCGAACAGGTTGCGACACCACAGCACGTGGGGATGCCGATCGTCACCCAGGCCGTCGATGACGGCGAACCGGTTGCCGAGCACCACAAGCAGCAGGTGACCGGCGGCCCGGACATAGTTCCCCTCGAACGCATACGGCACCCGCGCCTCTCCACCGGGAACGGCCAGGTCTCCGACGGTCGTCAACCGCCACCTTTCGCGACCGCGTTCATCGACACCGATCACGTACTGCCGCCGGTTGTCCAACCGGAAGCTCCAGCCCCACCACGGCAGGGGCCGATCGCCGTAGAACGGGATCGGGTAGGTGTTGACACTGGTCTGCCGTTCCTCGTTGACAGTCCGCTGGGCCACCACCGCGCCGGATTTCCACTCGGGCACGGACTCGACCAGCGGCTTGCCGGCGGGGTCGGTCCGCCAGGCGGCGACGGTGGCCTTGCCGGTCCGGCCGGAAGCCAGCTCGACATCGGCAAACCGTCCCGATTCCAGTTCGTTCCGCAGGACCCGAATCGCCTCGGGCTTCTGCTGAGCCGACCACAGCAGGGCCAGGGCCGCGGTGGCACGTGCGGCGGTCGCCGGATCGGTGCCCGATCTCAGGGCCAGCAGCAGTCGTTCCCGTTCGACTGCCGGGGCATTCTTCGAAAGCCGTTCGAGCAGTTTCACACGGGCACGGTCGGCAATCGGGTGACGGTTGAAGAGCGTCACGAACTCGGCCAACGCCGTCGTCCCCGACTTTCCGTTGGCCGCCACCGCCACATCGAATAACTGCTTGCGGCGGGCCGCCAACGCCATCTTCTTCTCGTCGCTCGCCCGGGCATCGACCTCGTTCAACCGCGAAGCGATCCACCGGGTTCGCCGCACCGACAGGTCCTCGCCGATCGCTTCCAGCCGACCCCGCTGGGCATTGTCGGCCTGCGGGTCCTTGGAGGCCGCGGGATTCGGAGACCTGTCACCGGCCCGACGCAGCTTCAGGTATTCGTCAAACGCCGCGACCACCTGTCCGGTCCGTGACAGTCCAGCGGCCCGCAGCCGCCTGAAGGCCAGTTGTTCGTCCGGCGAGACCAACAGGCTCTCAAGCCGCGTGGCCTGGTCGGCATAACGGGCGTAATTGAACCGCAATCCATCGAGCAGCGCCTGCACCAGCAACCGGCGAACCCCGGGATCCGGACGGGCATCGAACGACGCCGCGAGGTCGGCCACCGCCGGTTCGTACTCGCCCCGGTGCAACCGTCGCCGGCCACGCAGAGCCAATGCCTCGGCGTCCTGCTTGTCGCGTCCCAATCGCTCGGCAATCCGGTTCTGCAACGCCCGGTCGGATTCGAAAGCAACCAGTTCGTTGTGCGAGAGGCCCACGAGCCGGCCACCGGCTCCGGCCAGGTGCCCCACCAGCCGTCCGTCGGCCAGTTCGGTGCGAGCCAGCAGCCGACCGGTCTCGAGATCGATGGTGATGATGGCTCCCCGTCGCGCGGACACCTGGGGGGAACCACCTGATGCGTCGCGAGATTCGACCGGCAGGTGATAGAGCCGCCCGACCCGCACACCGACACCGGTCGGCCTCGGGATCGGGGTGGGCATCGACCACGCCGACTGCCCATCCTCGAGCCGGAACGCCTGCACGCGAGCCCGCTCGACAACCACCACGCGTCCCGCATGAACCGCCGCCACGAACTGGGCCTGTCCGCGAGGTCGACTCCAACGTGGACGACCGTCCTCCAGGTCCAGGCAGTGCAGGTGATCCGAATCGCGGGGGGTGAGGATGACGGCGCCATCGGAGAGGATCGGGATCGGATCGAACCAGCCGTCATTTCGGGACAACTGGGCGATCCGGTTGGACATCAGCACCCGACGCATCGCCTGCTGGCGACCGGAGTTCAGTCGAGCGTGGATCGGACGGTAGGAATAGGACCACAACAACTGGCGACGGGCCACGTCGACACCGACAACCAGCCCCGCCTCGGTCGGACAAACCAGCACGCCGTCGGAATAACTGGGACTGAGCCCGGCGAGCCGCCGACCGGGATGAGTCAGGACGCTGAACTCCGGCTGGGCAATGCCCTGGGACCACTCGGTACCTTTACCAGGCCGCAGCGGAACGTCGACTGCCCCCGCCGTTTCCCCGCCGGGCCGGTTCGGGTCAATCGCCAACAGGCGGATCTCGCCGTCGCGCTCGCCCAGGCAGTAAAGCCGTCCACCCAGTGGCAGGGGAGGACCCAGGAAGAAGGTGCCGTCGATCTCGTTGTCGCGTTCACCGCGCGGTCCTCCCAGTTCCCAGACCAGCATGCCTTCGCTGGCCAACTCGAAAGCCAACAACCGGTTGTGGTTTCGAGGAACCCAGGGCGCGGACGTATCGGGTTGTCCGAAACCACCGGGACCGCGGGAGAAGATCTGCAGTCCGAGCACTCCGACCCAATCCACCGCGTAAACGAATCGGCCGTCGGTCGAAAGGGACCCGATCGTGCGGTCGTACCACGCGCGTTGCGACAGGAACAACTGGGTGAGCGACTGCCGCATGCTGCGGCCGCCAACAGAATAGCTGGGAACGTTGCCATCCAGGACCCGCTCGAAGGCCGGGTCCACGGTGATGCTGTCCCACAGGTGACGGCCGGTGGGCAGGTGGACTGCCTTGATGTCGAACAGGCTGCGGAAGACGACCACGTCACCGATGACCAGCGGATCAACGGCCGGCAACAGCAGTCCGTCCCGGGCTCGCTCGGTCGACTCCAGTTCGCCGAGTTCCCCGAGCACCTCCTGGATCCTGTCCTGTCGTTTCGGATCGTCGAGTTCACGTTGGAAGGTCGGGAATGACCATTCAGGAACCGCTGCAGGCACGGCCGGTGCCGCCGAAGACAACCGGTCGTGGCGGCCTCGCCAGGCCAGCCAGTTCCCCACAACCTGGCCGTCTCCGGTGATCGATTTCGCGGACAGTTCGGACAGTGACCGCACCACCCCGTCCCTGGTCTGTTGTGACAGGGCGTCTACCAACGCGCCCCCCCGAGCGGCCAGTTTCCTGCGATCGGCCGGCGGCATTGCCAGCAGAACCTCCGCGGCACGGACCGGCTGGCCCAACCGTGCCCACGCCAACGTGGTGCGGATCGAGAGCAGCGGTTCCAGTTCGGTCGCACCGAACTTCCTGAGTTGCTCATACCTCATCGCCGCCATCAGCGACTGACCACGATCCAGCGACCGGTTTCCCAGCGCGTAGGCGGCCTCGCGTCCGGCACGAGAATGGAAGAACTTGCGGGCGACTTCCTCGAGCAGTTCGCTGCCCCCGCCGTCTCGGGCCTTCTCCAGCAGCCTGCGAGCCGTGACCCCGTACTCGAGTTCGTAGGCCTTGCGGCCCTCGGCACCGATCCGCCCGAGCATTTCCACTGCGGCCAACTTGAGACTGCGGAAGGGGACGGCCGGATCGTCCTCTCCGTCGGGGCCCGATTCGCGGAAGAACACGTCCTCCGGGTGAACGATCAGGCTCTGCAACAGCCGCACGGCCGACTGCAACTGCTTCTGCTCCAGCAACTCGCGGGCCTTCAGCAACCGCTGGGCCAGCCGACGGTTGGTGACATGCAACATCCGGGACGGACGTTCGACGGGGCGCTGAAGGCGGACCGCCGGACGCGGGGCGACCTGGACCACCGCCTGTGCGAGCAGGCGGGATGAGACGACGAGCATGAAAAGGGTGGCCAAGGCCACCCCCAACACCGCCGGAGTTCGTCTCGAGCACTTCACGGGCCGGGTCCGCAGGGGGACATCTGTTTGACCGGGTCTCTAAAGCTGAGAATAATCGATCTCGTCACTGTTGCACACTGCATTCACTTTCAACGCCTCGGGGAACTGACCGACCATGACCACCATCGACCCGGCTGCGACCAACACCGACCTCGCGGCTGCCGAACAACTCGAGGCGGCGATGGAGACGATCGACGCCTACTACCGATCGCGGGGCATCTTCCAGGACCGATTCGGCTTCGGCCAGCGTCCGACGATCCTCGTCGTCGACTTCGCCAACGGCTGGACCGACGACGCGTACGCGGGCGGCAGTCGACGGCTGGACGTGCCGGTCGAGAACACCGCGAGGCTGCTGGCTGCCGGACGGGAACAGGGAACACCGATCGTCTACACGACCAGCCCCTGGCGGCCCCGCACGGCCGACCAGATGTTCAAGTCGGCTGCCGATGTCTCTGACGGGTTCCGTCCCTGGGACGAACACGCCTGCCGGATCGATGATCGGCTCGAGCCCCGCGCCGAGGACCTGGTGATCGAGAAGGAGAGTGCCAGCGCGTTCGCGGGCACGCACCTGGCCGGCTACCTGATCAGCCAGCAGTGCGACAGCGTGCTGATCACCGGTTGCAGCACCAGTGCCTGCATCCGGGCCACGGCGACAGACGCGAAGAGCCTGAGATTGAAGCCGGTGCTGGTGGGCGACTGCTGTGGCGATCGTGCCGCGGCAGCACACGTCTTCACCCTCTTCGACATCCAGGCTCGCTTCGCCGACGTGGTCGACGTCGAGGCGGCGATCGGATCACTGGCCTCCGCGTAGAGACTGGCGGCGACGAAAAAACCCGCTCCCCGGCGAACCGGAGAGCGGGTTCTTATTGTCGCGTGCGTCTCAGAATCGATCGAGACCGATTACTGGATCAGCACCTTCGTGTCGCCGGCAACGACTTTCAGGGCGGCCTTGTTCAGCTTGCCCTTCTCGAAGCCCTTGTTCGACGCCACCTTCCCCTTTTTCCACATGAGCACGGTCGTTTCCGCGCCCTTGTTGATCTTGTAGGTGGGCGGACCACTGATGCCATCAAAGATGGTCAGCGGCACATTCTTGACCGCAAGCTTCTTCGCCAGTGCCTTGAGCTTGGGCTCATCGACATCCGGATCGTCACTGAGGATGACGACGAACGCCTTCAACTGGCTCTTCTTGTTCTTACCAACTGCTGCATCGACTTGCTTGACCAGACTGGCCAAGTTGTCCGTGATCGTGCGTGTAAAAATGCCGACCGTCGGACGGTTGCCATAGCGTCAGCGATAGCAGAGTTTTTTGCCCTTGAACGGGCCAGTGATGTCTTGGACGTTGAACGCCGAAACACCCTGTCCGGGACGCAACCCGGATTTCACATCTGCTGCTTCCGAAATGGCCGCCGCCACGATCAACAACGCAGCAGACGAAACCAACATGCGGTTCATCCGTCGTTCCTCCATCGTGCCAAAACGGGACCCGGCAACCTCTTGGCTGCCGCTGTAGGGGGATCATATCCGGATCGGGGAGTGCTTGTCGAGAGACTGCGACTCGAGAACACGCAAAAACCACCGATCACCGAC
>CAUZRQ010000265.1:0-5465 GCA_963582065.1 Planctomycetota bacterium
GGGCCCACTAAAAATAAGCCTGCGATCCCGCCCTTATATTTGAGTGCAAACAAAGATCCGTGATTCGGCGGAGCGATCATCACGACACGTCCGATCTTCAGTCCCAGTTTCCGTTTCCGGATCCTTTGCTGGTATTGGCGAATGACCAGGTTGCCGAGGCTGAAACCCACGAAATGGACTACCGATTTCGGGGCCTCCTTCTGGACGAACGCGATCAACTTCTCGGTGGCATCTTCCACGCGGTCCTCGCCACTGTCATACCCAAACCGCAGAACCGACAACGTCTTGTCCCGTCTCAGGAAGTCGCTCAGTTTCTGCAGGTCCCGGGCATCCTGCTTCAGGCCATGAACCAGGACCACGACCTTTCGAGCGGCCGCCGGCTGCTTTCCGGCCGGACCACCACCAGCAACGCCGTCGACATTCGTCGAACAGACCATCAGCAGCGCCAGCATCACCGGGAGTTGAGGCAACCGCGAATTCCGTTGCTGGGCCATTGGAACCTCTCCGGAAGAACCTGCTCCGAATCTCGAGGCCTTCATGATGCCAACAATTGTCTGGTTGACACAAGGAAATGCCGGAATTACCGGCTCATTCCTCCAGATTGGCCGGGTCCCGGTCCGGCAGAGATGCCAGCCACGGATGTGTGAGTTAGGCTGTCGCTGCGACGAAGGGGGAATAGCCCCCTCGCCCGGATGACTCGCACCCGTCTGACCCGGAATGGAGACGACCGATGACCCCAACCCTTTTCCTGCTGGCCGGCCTTAGTGTCGGCGTCGGACTCGAACGACCCGACGTCGAATTCCAGATCTTCCAGTTCCCCGCCAACCAGATCCCTCGCATCGACGGAGACACCGCGGACTGGTCGATCGTCCCCGACTCCTACACCATCGGGACCAGTCAGCTCCGCGAAACCGTCATCGGTGTCGGCGACAAGCACGACCCCAAGAACCTCGACGTGAAGGTCAAGGTGGGCTGGGTCAAGGGGCTCAACCATCTCTACTTCCTCTACGAGGCCCACGACAACTACTGGGACTTCGGCCAGCCCGGCCTGCACAACGACATCTTCGAACTGGTCGTCGACGGTGATCTCTCGGGCGGACCGTTCATCCGGCAGATGCACCCCAACAAGGAACTCCGCGACAAGCTGGACACGCACTTCCTGTTCCACGGCGTCCACGCCCAGAACTACCACATCTTCACCCCGGCCGAGGGCAAGGACTGGACCATGGTCTGGGGCTGCCAGCCGTGGATCAAGGACCTGCCGTACGCCAACGCGGCCACAAAGTACAACTTCAAGCACGGCAAGAGCGGAAAGCTGGTGCTCGAGTTCTACGTGACCCCCTTCGACTACGCCCCGCCCCAGCCCACCCGGGCGATCCCCTCGAAGCTGACGGAGAACAAGGTGATCGGAATGTCCTGGGCCGTGCTCGACTACGACGACGAGAAAGCCGGCACCTATGCCGGCTTCTGGAACCTCTCGCACAAGACCACCATGTACGGCAACGCGTCGGACCTGGTTGCCTTCCGGTTGATGCCGATCGAAAAGCACCTGCGGAAGCCGGTGGAAGCCGACTGGTCGTTCCACGTGATCAGTCAAAAGGACCGGGTCGTCTCGTTCCGAGACCGCTCCTACGGAAAGATCACGTCATGGAAGTGGGACTTCGGCGACGGCCAGACCTCGACCAAGCGGCACCCGACTCACCGGTACGAGAAACCGGGCGAGTTCATCGTGACGCTGTTCGTCAAGGGTCCCAAGGGGCAGGCGCGGCGGGCCAAGGTCTGGGATGTCACGCTCCCCTAGAAATCACTTGGCCGACACGGTCTTGTCGGGGTCCGGTGACCAGATCACCGCCGAGGTGATGCCCAGCGTACGTCCCGGCCCGCCCACACCCTTCTTGCCCCACTGCGCGCCGTAGTGGTACAGGAACAGCGTCAGGATCCGGCCGTCAGCCAGTTGCAGCGAACACGGGCTGTGCATGGACTGGTGCATGGCCCAGCGAAACAGGATGAATCGCTTGTCCCAGTCCCAAGTCCTGCCATGGTCCCGGCTGACCACGGCCTCGATGCCGTGGTACACCTGGCCGTCCAGTTCTCCCATCCGGGCGGCGTAGGTCAGCAGCAATCGGCCGTCCTTGAGCTTGATGATGTCGCTGTGGACCTTTCCGTACTTGAAGTGCACCTGCCGGTGGGTCCACGTCTTGCCGTCGTCAGTCGACCGCGCCGTCGTCAGACGTCTCCAGTGATCGCTGTACGAGGGATAGTCGGCCGGCTGCGCAGTGCGAAGGGCGACCACCAGTGCCCCGTCAGCAGCCCGCACGATCGCTCCCTCGGATGTCTCCCAGCCGGGCGGGAACCAATAGCCCTCGTTCCAGGTCCGCCCTTGATCACGGCTGCGGCGAACCAGTGACTGTGCCCGCCAGCCGGTCGGGCCATGTGGAGCCACCTCGGCCGTGAAGATCGCCGTGACCACGTCTTTTTCAACCAGCACGCTGCCCTTGTGGTAGGTGATTTTTCCGTTGCTGAGCCTGGGGAACGTCGCCTTGCCGGTGAAGGACCTGCCGCCGTCGTTGCTGAAGGCCAGGAACCCGTCATCGTCCATCGGCAGCAGCATCAGTTTCTGGCCCCCCAGTGCCACCGGCTGTGGCCGCTCGAGACCGTCGTGGAACAGCCGCGGCTGGCTCCACGTCCGCCCCTCGTTCTTCGAGTACGAGATGAAGCAGGAACGCTTCTCGCTGGTTGTCCCGTCGACCCACCCCGTTCCGACCATCGCGATCGTGCCGTCCCCCAGTCGACACATCGCCGCGAACTTCATCGAGTGCACCAGGAACGTGTAACTGATCCCCTCCTGGTACCGGAGACCCCCGGGGTACTCCTGCCGGATTCCGATCGGCATGTGCGGAGTGATCACGCGATTCGGATCGAACTCGGCACCGGCGTTGCGAGCCGCCAGAGTCTTCAGCCGCTCCAGGGGAATCGTGTCCCGCGGCGTCGGCACCCTGGCCGGTTTCGACGCGTCACGAGCCGTCGGCAGCCCCGCCTCCTGGGCTCGGCCGGACACACCCCCAACGACAAGAACCAAAATGGCCACGACAACGGTCTTCATGGAATCAATGTCCTGTTCGAGAGAAATTGCAGCCGGAGCAATCCGAGTCACCGTCGGCCGTGTACCGGAAGCGAATTTTCCGGCGGTCACAGACACGAGGTTGCTTCCCAGCTTCGGCGATCTCCCGGTCAATATCAAAGCGAATGGTCATGCCGTCGACCTTGGCATTTGCCATGGGCAGGAGCCGTCCGGACGAGGTGCCGGGTTGCTTTCGTCAAAATGCTCCTGTAGTTTCCGGCCGCCGCGACAACATCGTGATCCGATTTCCTTCCGGAGTTTTCTCGAAATGAGTCCACTTCAACGCTGCTCCCTCGGCTGTGTCACCCTGGTGTTGATCCTGGGCGGAGCACTTCTCCCCGGCGCAAAACCGGCCAACTCCCCACTGAAAGCTCCCGAATTGAAAGCCCGGTTGCAGGCACGCGAGACAGCCCGGCCGAACCGCGTGCAGGCTCTGCATGTCGAAGTGGCCACGGTGTCCGCCGCCGAGCCGATCGCCATCGGGTCGCGGCGGGAGCTGTTCGTGGACAACCACCTGGTTTCCCACCTGGCCGGGCGGGCCGAACTGCGGCTGCACCGGCCCACCGAATGCCCCGACGTCTTCGTCTGCAACAAGCCCTGGGAAGGCAACATGTCCGGATACCCGGTGTTGTTTCAGGACGGCGACATCTATCGGATGTACTACAGAGCGGGGGACTGGCGTTCCCTGGGTGATCCCACGCACGAGAACTTCACCTGTTATGCCGAAAGTCGGGACGGCGTTCACTGGACGAGACCCGAACTGGGGCTGATCGATTTCCGGGGATCAAAGAAAAACAACATCATCCTCACCGGAGACGTTTCGCTCACCTTCGTCCCTTTCAAGGACACCAATCCCGACTGCAAGCCGACGGAGCGGTACAAGGCCGTGGCGGTCCTCGACAAGCCGACAAGGGGCCTGCATGCGTTCGCTTCCGAAGACGGAATCCGCTGGCAACCGATGAGTTCCAAGCCCCTGATCACCAAGGGCAAGTTCGATTCTCAGAACCTCGCCTTCTGGGACCCCGTTCGCCGGCGATACACCGCGTACTTCCGCGAGATGAGAGGACCGAACGACGAATTCGGGCCCAAGGGACCACAACTCGGGCTGGATCCCCAGGGACCGGCCCGCGACGTGCTGACCTCGACGTCGACCGATTTTCTCCGGTGGACCGAGCCGCGCTGGCTCCAGTACCCCGAATCCCCACGAATGCAGATCTATGTCAACCAGATCCGACCGTATTACCGTGCCCCTCACCTGTTCGTCGGATTTCCGTGTCGATTTATGGCCGGACGGGAAATCGAGAAAGACCTGCCGATCACCAAGCACCCCTCCTACAAGTTCGGTTCGATCACCGAAACGCTGTTCATGACCAGTCGTGACGGCGTGACCTTTCACCGCTGGGGCGAGGCCTTTGTTCGGCCGGGCCCCAGACGCGACCGGTGGATCTACGCGGGAACCATGCCGGGATACGGCCTGCTGGTCACACGGCCCAGCACCTCCGGCATGCCCGACGAGCTTTCCCTGTACGTCAAGGACGGGGGCGGCTGGCCGTCCGGCGGAAACGCATCGCGATTTCGACGTTACGCCCTCCGTGTCGACGGTTTCGTCTCCGTGCAGGCTCCACTGAGTGGCGGCGAGGTCGTCACCAAGCCGATCACCTTCACCGGCCACCAGCTGACGATCAATCTCTCAACCTCGGCCGCCGGAAGTGTCCGCGTCGAAATCCAGGACGTCCGGGGGCAACCCGTCAAGGGGTTCGGACTGGACGACTGTCCCGAGATCTTCGGAGACTCGCTGGACCGGGTCATTCACTGGCGACAGGGTCCGGATGTCAGCCAACTGGCCGGCCGCCCGGTGAGACTGCGATTCGTGGTCAAGGACGCCGACCTGTACTCGTTCCAGTTTCCGGACAGACGATGAGCAGAAATCCGCTCGACTTACCCGGCCGCTTTCCGGCCTGGAAGGTACACTGACGGACGTTCTGATCACCTTCTCCAGCAGCGGACATCCCGGACATGCAGACTCGAAGCGAGCCAATGCGGCAACTCGGACGACGGGCGTTCATCAAAAACGGGGTGCTGGTTCTCTCGGCCGCCGCCCTCACGCCGGCGTCGTTGATTTCGGACGATCAGAAGCCCGGCCTGAAGATCGGACTGGTCACCGACCTGCACTACGCCGACAAGGCCGCGTCCGGGACCCGTCACTATCGCGAGACACCGGCCAAGCTGGCAGAAGCCGCCACCGAACTCGTCAAGCACAAGCCGTCGTTTCTCGTCGAACTCGGCGACTTCATCGACGCGGCCGACTCGGTAAAAACCGAACTCGGCTACCTGAAGCGAATTC
>CAUZRQ010000266.1:0-5450 GCA_963582065.1 Planctomycetota bacterium
TGCTGGCTCCGGGCGTCGCCGAGCGACTGGAGATCACGCTCTATCCGACCAGTATCGTGTTTGCGGCCGGTCACCGCATCCGGCTCGACATCTCCAGCAGCAATTTCCCACGCTTCAGCCGCAACCTGAATACTGGAGAGGATGTGGGAACCGGGACCCGGATGATGGTTGCTCGGCAATCGGTGCTGCACGACCAGGCCAGTCCGTCGCAACTGGTGCTGCCGGTCGTCGATTCGGTGGTGAGGTTCGGGTAATCCACCGTGGCCAACTCGTGACGGGAAATCCTCGCAGTTCGCTATAATCAGCGACTGCTGGTCGTCGGCCGTTTTGTGAGGTCGACTCGTGTTCTTTACACGTTGTTTGCCATGACATTGCCCCGGATCTGCCCGCTGTTGGCCATTCTTGCTTCGAGCCTGTTGCCGGGGCGATCGGCGGTCGTGGCCGCCGAGAAGGTTGATTTCGAGAAGCAGATCAAGCCGATCCTGGTCAAGCACTGCACCGGATGTCACGGTGCCAAGAAGCAGGAGGCGGGGCTGCGGCTGGACTTCCGCAAGCCCGCCCTGACCGGTGGTGACTCGGGCGTGGTGATCAGGTCGGGAAAGCCCGGGGACAGCCTGCTGCTGAAACGGGTTCGTTCGACCGATCCGGATGAACGGATGCCGCCCAAGGGCAAACCGCTGACCCCGGTCCAGATCGCACTGGTCACTCGGTGGATTGCCGAAGGCGCCCAGTGGCCCAAAGACGGGGGCGTCGCCAAGATCCAACTCGACCATTGGGCGTTTCAGCCCATCGTGCGTCCGCAGGTGCCGAAAAACGGCGGCCCTGGCGTTCGAAATGCCGTCGATCGGTTCGTGCGGCTCCGGCTGAAGCAGCACGGGCTGGTGGCTTCGCCCGAGGCAGATCCGCACATGTTGTTGCGGCGCCTGCACCTGGACCTGACCGGACTTCCGCCGACCCCGGCCGAAATCAAGGCGTTCGTGGCGGCCCGTGACAGGAACGCCGATACGGCCTACGCTGCCGTCGTCGACCGCTTGATGAAATCGCCTCATTTCGGAGAACGCTGGTCACTGGAGTGGTTGGACCTGGCGAGGTATGCCGACAGCGACGGATACGAAAAGGACCTGCCCAGGCCGCACTCATTCCGCTGGCGCGATTGGCTGATCGATGCGATCAACCGCGATCTGCCGTTTGACCAGTTCACCGAACAGCAGATCGCCGGTGACCTGCTGCCGGGAGCGACCGAACAGGTCCAAATGGCGACCGGGTTCCACCGCAATACGCTGACCAATCGCGAGGGTGGGGTCGACCAAGAGGAATACCGGGTCAAGGCGGTCGTCGATCGCGTCAACACGACCTTCACCGTCTGGATGGGCCTGACGGTCGGCTGCAGCGAGTGTCATTCGCACAAGTACGATCCGATCTCGCACCGCGAGTACTACGGGCTGTTCGCCTTCTTCAACAACGCCGACGAGAAGGACATCCAGATCGCACCCTCGGCGACGGCCCGCCAGCAGTTCGAAAAGAAACAGCGGGAGTTCCGGGCACAACTGGCAGTGATCGGGGACCGGATCGAGAAGATGCGACCCAAATTGGACAAGCGCCAGCGACGATGGGAAACGTCGTTGAAGCGAAAGGGCGTCGGGTGGCACGATCTCGAGAACCCGGAGCTGACGTCGTCCTCCGGAGCCACTCTGACCGTCGAGAAGGACCACTCGGTTCGCGTTACCGGCGATCCGGCCGAAAGTGACATGTACACGATCGAGGCGACGATCGAACTGAAGCGGGTCCGGGCGATTCGGTTGCAGGCGTTGTCCGACGAGAAGCTGCCGGCGAAGGGTCCCGGTCGGGCTGCCGACGGCCGCTTTGTGCTCTCGAGCCTCACCGCCCGGGTTTCGAGTTCATCCGACGGCAAGTTCAACAACCTGCCGCTGGACAATGTCCGCGATCTCGACCGCCTGAACGACGCGTCGGTCGGTCAGTCGCTGAACGCCAATTCGGCCGCCGGATGGAATCCGCCGGCCGGCAAGTCGTCGACGGCTGTCTTCGAGGTCGCCTCGGCGGTCTCCAAGACCGACTGGGTGGGCAATCCCCTGCCCGGTGGCATTCAGGACGGGGCGACGCAGGTGTTCACCGTCTATGCGGGCTCACCGGTGCCCTCGTCCGGGACGATCGACCGATTGCGGTACTGGTCGAAGTCGAAAAAGGGGGCGGTGTGCGGGTTCTATCTGCTCAGGCCCGATGGTGCCGGTGGATACCGGGTCGTCCAGAAACAGGACGTTGTTTCAAAGGGCGTCAACGGCAAGTCCGTCGAATTGGTGCTGCCCCGAGCCTGGGATGTGCAACGTGGCGACCTGCTGGCCAATTCGAGTAACGGTGGACCCGGATACCGGGTTGGCCCTTCGACGGACCTGGTCTATTTCCCCGTAAAGAAGTTTCCGGGAAAGAACGAGACGGTTGTGCTGAGCAGGCTGACGCGGTTTGACCAGTCGCGGATGTATTTTCTCCAGGCCCACTTTCAACCGACGGTGTCGGTCGATCCCGGTCAGCTGAAAAATGCCGACGGGGCCGTACGGCGAGTGCGGATTGAACTGAAGCACTCACGGGCGAAGCGATCGCTGGGGCGATTTCGGATCCAGGTCACCTCGGTCGAAGATCCGCTGGGGCTCAACAACAGGCAATCGATTCCAGCCGAGATCCTCCAGATCGTCAACACCTTGCCCGACGACCGCACGCCCGGGCAGCGGAAGAAAGTTCGGGACTACTACACGTCGATCGATCCAGTGGTGGCTCCGATCCGCAAGGAACTGGCCGAGTACAAGAAGAAGGCACCGAAGCTGGCCACCACGACGGCTCACGTGATGACCCGCCGCGGTTCACCTCGTGCGACTCATATCCACAAGCGGGGGAACTTCCTGGACCGCGGTGCCAAGGTCACCGTGCACACGCCCGCATTCCTGCACGAGTTGGCGGCACGGGGCGAAGCACCGGACCGGCTCGACCTGGCACGCTGGATCACCAGTCCGAAGAACCCGCTGATGGCCCGTGTGGCTGCCAACCAGGTCTGGAAGCAACTCTTCGGCCGCGGCCTGGTAGCCACCTCCGAGGACTTCGGCACCCAGGGTTCGCCACCAAGCCACCCGAAACTGCTCGACTGGCTGGCGACCGAATTCCGGGCCCTGGGATGGAGCCGCAAGAGATTCATCGAGCGGATCGTGATGTCCGGCACCTACCGCCAGTCGTCGGCAAGAATCGCCGCACAGGTGAAGGGCGATCCCCAGAACCAGTGGCTGTCACGGCAGAACCGGTTCCGGCTCAGCGGCGAATTGATCCGCGACCAGTACCTGGCGGTCGCCGGAACCCTCAACCTGCAGGTCGGCGGCCGCAGTTTTCGACCACCATTGCCGCCGGGAGCCAAGGCGATCCAGTTCGTCAACAAGTGGACCGAGGACAAGGGGCAGGAACTTCGTCGCCGTGGTCTCTACATCCACCTGCAGCGGAACCTGATGCTGCCGATGCTGATGACCTTCGATCGGCCCGACGGGATCGTCACCTGCACTCGACGCGAGCGATCCAACACGCCGTTGCAGGCGTTGACACTGCTCAACGGGTCGATCTTCGTTGGTGCCGCCCGACAGTTGGGGAGTCAGTTGGCGCAGGCCGACGGGTCGGTGAGTGAGAAAGTCCGTACGGTGTACCTGCGGGCTCTGGGTCGAGAACCCAACGAGTTCGAAGCAAAACGGGTGCTGGCACTGCACTCGAAACTGTCGAAACTGTTCCAGGACGACCAGCGTGCGGCCACGCAATTGACCGCCGGCCTCGAACGGAAGGGCCGGACGGTTGTCGAGGTGGCCGCCTGGGTCACCGTGGCCCGGACCGTGTTGAACCTGGATGAAGTGATAACCAGGGAGTAGGTGAACGATGAGGACTCTCTTGTCCCGGAAGTGGAACCAGTTCGAGCAGACGATCGCCGACGCCACGCGGCGTGAGTTCCTGACCTCCAGTGCCAGTGGCCTGGGTGGCCTGGCCCTGTCGGCTCACTTGGCCAGCGAACTGGTTGCCGACGAAGGAGCCCGGCGGCACGACCCGTCGGGTCCCAGGGCAGCACACAGCAGCGCGAAGGCCAAGGCGTGCATCTTCATCTACCTGGCCGGTGCTCCGAGTCACCTGGAACTGTACAGCCCGAAGCCGAAGCTCAAACAGTTCAATGGACAACAACTTCCCGATTCGCTGACCAAGGGGATTCGCTTCGCGTTCATCAACAAGAACGCGAAGTTGATGGCCTCGAAGCGGCCCTACAAGCAGTACGGCGAATGCGGCATGTGGTTCACCGACCGCCTGCCCCATGTCTCTCGACATGCGGACGACATCTGCATGATCCAGACCATGCACTCCGAAGCCTTCAACCATCACCCGGCGCAGATGTTGATGTGCTGTGGCCAGCAGAAGTTCGGCTTGCCGAGCATGGGGGCGTGGCTGAATTACGGGCTGGGGGCCCCATCGAAGAATCTGCCCGGTTACATCGTGTTGGCCGCCGGCCCGGCGGCACGTGGGGGTGCGACGCTCTATTCCAGCGGTTTTCTCCCCTCGACGGTTGCCGGCGTCCTGTTTCGTTCCAAGGGTGAGCCGGTCCTGAACCTCAACAATCCCAAGGGGCTGACGTCAGCCGCTCAGCGGATTTCGCTCGATGCCTTGAGGGACCTCAACAAGAGCCGCTTCGGGTCCCTGGGCGACCAGGAGATCAACAGTCGGATTTCAGCCTACGAATTGGCATTCCGCATGCAGACGGCGGCACCCGAACTGATCGATCTCTCGGGTGAGACCAAGCAGACTCTCGAGAGTTACGGGGTGCAGCGAAAAGGGGTGCCCGGAGACTTCTCGCGAAACTGTCTGCTCGCTCGCCGAATGGTCGAGCGGGGCGTGCGGTTCATCAACATCTTTCACGGTGGCTGGGATGCTCATGGTGGACTGGAAGGCAACGTGGCCAACAACTGCAACGTCGTCGACCAGCCCGTGGGGGCGCTGTTGGCCGACCTGAAACAGCGCGGCATGCTGGATTCGACACTGGTCGTTTGGGGTACGGAGTTCGGTCGGACACCGTTGGTGCAGGGCAAGGACGGCCGAGACCATCACCCGCACGCTTTTCCGATCTGGATGGCCGGTGGGGGCGCCCGCGGTGGATACACTCACGGCCGAACCGATGACCTGGGATGGTCGATCCAGGAGAACCCGGTGCATATCAACGACTTCCAGGCGACGCTGATGCGACTGTTCGGTATCGACGACAAGAAGTTGGTTCACCGTTTCAAGGGGCTCGATTTCCGCCTGACCGGTGTCGGCGAGAGCGGGCACGTGATCGACGAGTTGATTGGCTGAAACCCGGGCTGCCACGTTTCTATTCCTGTGGATGTTCCTGATGCGGATCGGTCGACTTTCCTGGCTGGCCCTGGTGG
>CAUZRQ010000267.1:0-5423 GCA_963582065.1 Planctomycetota bacterium
TGCGCCCGAACTGGCTCACCCATCAACGCCTCGGCCAGGCTCACAAACGGCTCGCGCTTGCCGTACTCCTCGAAAAACGGATCCACCATGTGCTGCATCTGCTTGAGCGTCTCGGGCGACTTGCGGTCCTGGAAGAACGCGTCCGAATCGGGCAGCGTCGGCACCACCTCGGCGATATAGCGGTCCAGTTCCCCGACCAACTCGTCGAACCCCGCACCTGCGAAGAAGCCCCGGATGACGAGGTACCCGTCACGGAGGTAGTCGTCGCGGTACTGCGTGTAGTCGTCCACGGCGGTGGCGGTGGCGAGTGTTGTCGCGTCGTCGATCATGTGACCAATCGCTTGAAGAATTCCTGGCGTTCCTGGGCCTCGAGCCGCTCGTCGATCCGCCCATCCTCGATCGTCTCACCAATCATTGCAAACACCTCGCGAGCCGAATCGGCCGCCATCTCGATCTCCACCTCGCCCTGGGCTTCGTTGAGGTAGAAGGAGGTGTATCCGTGGTGGCCCCGCTTGGCCATCTCCTGCACGTAAAGTGTCCCCAGCTTGTTGCCCAGCACCGGGTCCTCGGCGGGGAATTCGAGATGGGGATGATAGTCGATCCCGGTACAGCGGATCGCCACTCCCACGTCGGCGGCGACGGCGTTGAGCCGATCCTTCAGGTTCGCTCCGTTGCGGGCGAGTGTCTCGGAGGTGTTCCGCTTCCTGAGTTCCGTCAGGGTGGCCACGGCCGCAGCCAACCCGACCGTCTCGCCCCAGTAGGTACTCGAAACAAACATCTGCTCGGCCGGAGCCATCACGTCACGCCGGCCCACGACCGCACCCATGGCGTAGCCGTTGGAGATCGACTTGGCGAAGACGGCCATGTCGGGTTCGACGCCGAGTACCGGTTGTACGCCGGCGTCGGAGGGTCGGAAGCCGGTCGAGACTTCGTCGAAGATCAGTACCACGCCCCGGTCACGACACAGGCTGGCAACGCCCTCGAGATATCCCTCCTCGGGCAGTTCGCTCCGCATCGGCTCCATCATCACCGCCGCCACCTCGCCGCTGTACCGGTCCAGCGTTTCGGCCAGGGCCTCGAGGTCACCATACGGAAAGGGGATCGCCGTTCCGGCCAACGCCTTGGGGACACCGATCGGCTCGATGCCGGGGAAGAGATGCTCGTCTAGGTTTTCGTCGCTGGTGTGGTTGGCGGCCTGGTACCAGTCGTGCCAGCCGTGGTATCCGCAAAACAGGATCCGGTCGCGGCCGGTGGTGCCCCGGGCGATCCGAGCCGCCACAGCACACGCGTCGCCTCCGCCCCGCGCATAGCGGACCATCTCGGCACACGGGATCCGCTCGACCAGTAACTCGGCCAGCTCGAGTTCCAGTTCGTGGGTGATCGAGAAGTTGGTCCCGCGATCGATCTGGGCCTTGACCGCCTCGTCGACGACCGGGTCGCAGTAACCCAGGATCACCGAGCCGATCGCACTGACCCAGTCGATGTACTCGTTCCCGTCAACGTCCCAGATCCTCGAACCCTTGCCACGGGTGGCCACCACCGGGCTGACACCCAGTGCGAACCGGGTGGGACGACGGCTGATCAACTGCGTCCCCCCCGGGATCAGCTCCAGCAACCGCTCGTACATTTCCATCGACCTGGCCACTCGACCACCGGCCCGTGCATGCGTTGTCGCCATCTCACGCTCCTGTTGCCTGCCTGTTGCCTGCCTGTCCCTTACAGGACGCCGTACTTTTCGTAGGCGTCTGTTGCCTTCATCCCCTCGCGGATCGCATCCCGCGTGATGTTCTCGGCATGCACCTTCTGCCACGCCGCCCCGATCGCCTCGTCGCGGACCTCCGAGGGCACCACGACCACCCCGTCGACATCGGCGAAGACCAGGTCGCCGGGGCAGAATCGCACTCCACAGATCTCCACCGGCACGTCGATGTCGACGACCCGCTGGCGGTCCTTGCTGTCGTAGATATTGCGGCTGCGGGCAAAGACGGGAAAGCCCATCTCGGCCATCTGGCGGATGTCTCGGACCGCTCCGTCGACGATCACGCCCACGCAGCCGGCATTGCTGGCGGCCGTCGAGAGCAACTCGCCCCAGATCCCCGATCGGTCCGAACCTGCAGCCGCGGCGATCAGCACATCGTCGGGCCTGCACTCGTCGACCGCCTTCAGTTCCAGTTCATACGGGCTGGGATCCTCGTGA
The DNA here is from genome assembly GCA_963582065.1 of Planctomycetota bacterium. GTDB lineage: Bacteria > Planctomycetota > Planctomycetia > Planctomycetales > Planctomycetaceae > UBA8437. The sequence goes on from CAUZRQ010000267.1 coordinate 2,198, forward strand.
TACATGTCGCCCCACAGCGTCGTCTTGCAGTGACCCACAAGAGTGGTCTCTGTCGTCAACGGCGGCAGCGGCACATTGGGCGACTGGTTCTTGTAGCCCAGTCCGTCCAGGGCGTCGCAGACCACCGCCGCGTACAGCGACTCGCGCATCATCGGGATCGTGATCGTCTCGGGCACCGCGTTGCTCATCATCTTGTCCGGCTGTTGTCGGCCAATCGGCCCCTCTGGTTTCCCTCGCCAGCAGGCAGCCTATAGTATGCCACCCATCATGAGCCAGACCATCGAACTACAGCGAATCGAGATCATTGGCACCTCACCGGGAGCCGATCAGGGACCTCACCTTGTGATCACCGGAGGCGTGCATGGTGACGAGTTCGAGTCGATGGCGGCCATCCGCCGCCTGGCCGACGGGGTGCCGGCCGATCAGCTGACCGGTCGGCTGACGCTGGTGCCGGTTGTCAACGAGGCCGCATTCCTCAACGGCAACCGCACCGCCGACGACGGACTCGACCTGGCCCGCGTCTGCCCGGGCGACGCCGACGGCAGCGTCACGCTCCGCACCGCCGTGGCACTCGCGGCACTCATCCAATCGGCCGACTACTACATCGACCTGCATTCGGGCGGCATCAGGATGGATGTCTGGCCGATGTCGGGCTACGGAATGAGCGACGACCCCGAACGGCTCGAGATCCAGCGTCGGATGGCCAGGGCGCTGAACCTGCCGGTCATCTGGGGCACCTGCGGCAAACTCGACGGCCGCTCGCTGTCGGTCGCCCGCGATGCCGGAGTCCCGGCCATCTACACCGAATACCTCGGATCGGGCCGCTGCTCACCCGAGGGGACCGACGCCTACTTCGAGGGTTGCCTGAACGTGATGGCCGAACTGGAGATGCTCGATCGAGAACAACCCCCGTCGCAGGTCGAGCTGGTGATCGAGGATCCTCGTGACGGGTCCGGCCACATGCAGCTCCAGAACCCCTCACCGATCACCGGCCAGTTCACACCCACCGTGACACTCGGACAACGTGTCGCACCCGGCGACCTGCTCGGACACGTCGCCGATCTCACCGGCCGTGACACTCGCGAGATCATCAGCACTCAGGCTGGCTGGGTGCTGGCCATCCGCACCTACCCGCGTGTCCATGAAACCGAAACGGTGATCGTCGTCATGGAAGACGTCGACTGAGGCCTCCTCTGCACTTCCGCCCACCGTCTGCCCGGGAACCGTTGAGATGAGCATCTGGCGATGGGCCGACTGGATCACTCCGGTCCCCGAACAGCACCGCATGACCCTGGGCGAGGGCAACACGCCGCTGATCCGTTCCCACTCGATCGGCCCCGCCGCGGGGCTCGACAACCTGTGGCTGAAGCTCGAATCGGTCAACCCGGCCGGTTCGTTCAAGGACCGTTTCGGGGCCGCGGCGATCTCGGCCATGAAAGCCGAAGACCAGTCCCGCTGCGTCGCCACCTCCAGCGGCAACACCGGATCGGCGGTCGCCGCCTACTGTGCCGCGGCCGGTTTGGAGTGCGAGATCGCCGTTGTCGAAACCGCCCCGATGGGTAAGCTCAGGCAGATGATGGCCTACGGGGCCAACGTCTACCGCATCAGGGGCTTCGGGCTGGACCCCGAGATCTCGGCCCGGGCCTTCGAAATCCTGACCGCTCGCGGCGACGACCCCGCTGCTCGGCTGCAGGTCAGCTCATACATCTACAGCGTCCCGGGTATGACCGGGGTCGAGACGATCAGTTTCGAGCTGGCCGAGCAGGCCGAGAGTCAACTCGAGCGGCCCATCGACCATGTCTTCTGCCCCTCTGGTGGAGGCGGCCTGTGCGTGGCGGTCTGCCGCGGCTTCCGGCGACTGGTCACCGAGAGTCGATTGGCTGCATCGCCGGCGATCGAATGCGTGCAGCCCCGTGGCAACGACACGATGGCCTCGGCCCTCTCGGCCGGCGCCGCTCAGGCCCAGGCGGTCACCTGCACCACCCACATCAGCGGCCTGCAGGTGCCCAACATCAACGACGGTCACCTGGTGGTGCAGGAACTGAAACCGACCGGGGGCCTGGGTCAGTTGGTCAGCGACGAGTCGGTCTGGGACGTGCAACGGCGACTGGCCACCGAGGAGGGCGTCTTCAGCGAACCGGCCGGAGCGACGGCGCTGGCCGGTTGCCTGGAGGCCGTCGAAATGGGACGCATCGACCGCAACGCGACCATCGTCTGCCTGGTCACCGGGAGCGGCTTCAAGGACGAAGACTCCGTCGAGCGGATGCTCGAAGAGACCGTCTGCCCGAGGATCGAGCTGGATGAGTTGTAGGCCGTGGCACCGGCTGGCGGGGGGGTCGACAAGCGCCGAATCACACTTCGCCCGTCTCAACACGATTGCGACCGGCGTGCTTGGCCGCGTACAGGGCGAGATCGACGCGTTTCAGAGCAGAGTCCAGTTCCTCGCCCCGAGTGATCTCGATCACCCCGATACTGACCGTGCCGTTCCAGTTCTCCTCCCCCCCGGTCGGCACACTCATCGACTCGGCATCCGCGCGAATCCGCTCGGCCACCTCGACCGCCTCGGCCAGGGTCGCCCCCGGAAGCAGCGCAGCGAACTCGTCGCCTCCCATCCGCGCCACGGTGTCTCCTTCGCGGAGACTCTCGCCAAAGAGATGCGCCACGCAGCCGATGACCAGGTCTCCGGCCGGGTGTCCATGCGTGTCGTTGACGGCCTTGAAGTGGTCGACGTCCAGGAACAGCAGCGACACCGGCCAGTCGGCCTTGCGCCGCCCGTCTCGATTCTGTTCGTACCGCTCCCCCAACCCCTGCCGATTCCAGAGACCGGTCTGCATGTCGGTGCGTGCGGTGACTTGGGCGTCACGGAGAACCGACTGGATCATCCGCCGCACGCCCCAGGCCCGCCCGACGAGCACACCCACCAACAGGCCCAGACCCAGCAGGCAGGCCGCGGCAACCGCAAGCGCGGCAGGATCAGACACGAACACGCCGTTCACCTCGAGACGTACTTGATCTCGCAACCCTTCTGCAGCGTCTCGGTCACCTCGGGCCGCTTCCCGGCCAAGACCGCAGCGACCGCATCCCGCAGGTAATGGAATTCGATCTTGCCCGCTGCCACGTTGTCGTCGATCGCTCCCATGTAGGCAACCCGTCGCTTGGCATCGAGCAGGAAGGCGTGAGGCGTACAGGTGGCGCCGTAGCGGCGTCCGAGTTGTTGGGTCAGGTC
>CAUZRQ010000268.1:0-5370 GCA_963582065.1 Planctomycetota bacterium
TCGCGAATTCATGGACCATGTCGAGTCGCAGATGCTCACCGCAGGCAAGGACCGCCTGGTCCCGCGGATGCAGATGCAGTTCGCTCCGCTGAGAATGGTGGGACGTCCGCTGAAGGCCTTCCGGGTGGCCCGTCACGGCACCGAGGGCCAGATCGACTCGGCCAAGCTCAAGGGACAGGTCGTGCTGGTCGACTTCTGGGCAACCTGGTGCCGGCCCTGCCTGGCCGAGTTGCCTCACCTGCGTGCGGCTCACGAGAAGTTCGCCGAGCGGGGTTTCCAGATCGTCTCGATCAGCCTCGACGAGAAGCAGGGACTGCTCGACACCTTCGTCTCGCGGGAAAAGATGAACTGGCTGCACCACTTCGACGGTAAGAAGTGGAAGAACGAGGTCGCCGTGCTGTTCGACGTTCACAGCATCCCGATGAACCTGCTGGTCGACCGCCAGGGCATCGTCCGTGCCGCCAATCTCCGCGGCACCGCCATCGCCCGCCGTGTCGAGGAACTGCTCAAGACGCCCGCCGCAGCGCCGAAGAAATAGACCGGGCGGACCGAACTCATGGACTTGACCGGTCGCCCGCAAAGCCACCTGGCACGCTCGGCCGACGTGGCGGTCGTACTGATCGACGTACAACCACGGTTCGTCGACGGCATGCACGGTGACACCGAACCCGTCCTCGCCCGGCTCGAACAACTGCTGATCATCTGCGAGTGGTTCGAACTGCCGGCCCTGGCCACGTTCGAGGAACCGGTGGCCGAGAAGGGACGTCTGCCGGATCGGCTGCAATCGAAATGGCCCGCCGGCGGTGTGACATTCACCAAGCAGTCCTACGGCATCGCCGGCGAACCCGACATCGTCTCAGCTCTCGATCAACTCGGTCGGCCTCGACTGGCGGTCGCCGGAGCCGAGACCGACGTGTGTGTTCTGCAGTCGGTGCTGGGACTGATTGAACTGGGTTACGAGGTGTTGCTGCTCGAGGACTGTCTGTTCAGTTCCGAGCCGCACGCCGGCCCGGCGGTGGCACGGATGCGTTCGGCCGGCGCGATCTCCTGCACCTACAAGACGCTGTTCTACGAACTGCTGCAGACCGACGATCCGCTGGTCTGGCAGGACCAACAGGCCCGGGCGACACAGCGAGGTTTCGTCGCCCCGGAATCGCTGCCGCCCTCGGCCACCTAGCCGCTCAACACCGCCGGATCAGACACGAACCGGGCGGCCGTCTGCCGATCGATCCGTCCCTCGCCCAACAACCGACGGACCGAATCGTCCAGCGTCACCATCCCCGCCGCTCGCCCGGTCTGAATGCAGTTGTCGATCGACGGCAGCTTGCCCGACCGGATCGCGCTGGAGATCGCCGAATTGGTCAGCATGATCTCCAAGGCCAGCTGCCGCTTTTCCCCGGGCTGGACACTCGGCAGCAGGTGCTGGCTGACCACAGCCCTCAGGCCCAGAGACAGCTGGGCCCGGATCTCGCCCTGGGAGTCGCTGGGGAACAGGTCGGCGTAGCGGGACACCGCCCCCTTGGCATCCCGCGTGTGAACGGTCGAAAAGACCACGTGCCCCGTCTCGGCCGCCGTCAACGCCATCTGGGCCGTATCACGGTCACGGATCTCGCCGACCAGGATCACGTCCGGATCCTGTCGCAGGCCGTATTTCAGACCATCGGCGAACGACCCGACATCGACTCCCACCTCCCGTTGCGTCACAACGGTGCCCGCACAATGCGGAATCACGTATTCGACCGGCTCCTCGACGGTGATGATCCGCCGCCCCCCCTCGCGGTTGATCAAGTCAACGATCATCGCCAGCGTGGTCGACTTGCCCGACCCGGCCACCCCCGAAATCAGCACCAGGCCGTTGCGGAACTGCGACAACCTGGTCGCGATCTCGGCCGGGAACCCGGCCCAGTCGAGGCTGGGAATCTCGGCGGGGATCAGGCGAAAGCAGGCCCCCGCCGCCCCGCGGCTGAAGAACAGGTTGGCCCGGAACCGGCGTGACCGCCCATCCACCTCCAACTCGAACGAAAAATCCAGGTTCTGGTCCGCCAGGAACTGTGCGTGGACGCTGCCCGAGCACAAGCTCTCAAGCAGGTCGGCGGTCTGATCCGCTTCCACCACATCGCCACTGATCGGTTCCAGCGAGCCGTGAATCCGCAGCACAGGGGGATACCCGGCGACCAGGTGAAGATCCGACGCTTCGGATTCGACGGCCGCCACCAACCAACCTCGCAGAGGTTCGGCACAATCAAGGCTCGTCACGGTGTTTTCAAACACGGGTGTCGTCATCGAGTCGATCCGGAAGAGTTCGGCCCCGCCGACCGGGGTCTGAACTGGAAGGCGTACAACTGGCAATCCCGCATGTGAAACCTCAGCCGCACCGGAGTGCCGGCCAGACTTGAAACGTCACCGGACTTCCGCCAGGAAACGGGCATTCGCACCGAGTTGCCGTTGATCGGCCGCGCATCGGCTCGTGAATAGCCCGGAATGGGCAGGCCGTCGGCATCGAGCAGTTCGACCTCGACCGAACCGCCGCCACTGGCCTCGACGTTCAACTCCAGCCGATCACCACAAAACGTGACCGTGGGAGTGGTCAACACACCGCCATCGAGTCCGGCAGCAGCCGAGACGAATCCATCGAGCCGCAGCACGGCCCGGGCGATGCCACTCTGCTGCTTGCCACCGGGTGAAGCGGGATCGATCTGCCCGTCGTGGTCCCGGTTGTTGCCCGCGTAGTAGATCCACAACTCGTCACCCATCCGGATCGGATTCGGCATGGCCCAGACATAGCGGGAGTCAAATTTCCCATCGCGGCCGTTGGCCATGAACGGTCGCCGGTTCCCCATTCGCCGGAACTGCCGCCCGTCACGGCTGACGGCCAGTTGCACGTCAAAGTTGGCCGGCCCCAGGCCTTGCCCGGAGGCCCGCTTCTTCCAGTGCCAGTGGGCCTGGGACAACATGATGGTCATACCGGGGGCTTCCTCGTACGGGAACACGCACGCCCCGTAGAAATCGACCGGGGGCTGCCGGCCGGGAGTCTTGTGCGTGGCCCGATCGCGGGCATCGGGAGCCATCACGATCGACTCGTTGATCCACTTCCCGGTCTTCAGGTCGTCGGTCTCCAAGCGGCGGACCGTCCGGTAACGACGGACCCGATCGCTGCGATGGGCCCAGAACCGTGTGAACAGCGCGTACCGCTTTACCGCCGGATCCCAGTAGACGATGCTCTGGGTATCGTGCCCGCCGGCACCGGGATGCGGCTTGGCAAACAGCGTCCACTTCAGTCCGTCGGGTGAACTGTGCATGTGGAACTGGCCGGTGGGATAGACCTTGGCCTGGGTCTTGTACCGGTGCTCGGCCGGTGCCCGGGTGTCAATCCAGACGGCACAGCCTCCGATCTTGTCCGGCAGCACGATGTTGTTCTGTTTTGATCCTTCCAGCGCGTGCAAGCCGAGCTTCGGCTTGACGAAGTGCACCCCGTCGGTCGACTCGGCATAAGCCACCAACCGCAGGTGATCGTAGGGTCCGGCCCCGGTCCGCTTGATCAAGTCGTACCAGACGCGGATCTTGCCGCGGTCCTTGACGACACTCGAGTAGACCTGGACCTGGCAGCCCTTTTCCCAGGGCTGGTCGGCGGTGATCAGCATGCGGCCGTCCCGCCGCGGCGAGTGCATCGTCAGCGTCACGCCCCGGCTCGACTCGATCAGGTACCGATCGACAAACAGCTGCTTGCGACTACCGACATCAACAGGTCGAGCAGAGATGTTGGCCGGGGCAGCAGCCGACACGGGAGTTTCCGCGGAGCCGAACAGAGCCAACACCAGGCCCAGCAACGTGATCTTGTTCGCGTTCATCTCGGCTCCACTGGTTCAAGGCCACGGCGGACTCTCACGGCGACCGGCCATTCTCATGATGAGTGCTCAGCCCCGGCGTTCAGGCCAGGAGTTCCGGAACCACCTGACCACCGATGTCGGTCAGTCGCTGGTCTCGACCCTGGAACCGATAAACCAGTTGTTCGTGGTCGATGCCCAGGCAGTGCATCACGGTGGCCTGCAGGTCGTGGACATGGACCGGGTTCTCGACGACGTTGTAACCGAAGTCGTCGGTCGCCCCATGAGTGACCCCGCCCCGGATCCCACCGCCGGCCAGCCAGGCGTTGAAACACCGCGGGTGGTGGTCACGACCGAACGTCGCTTTCAGTGTGCCCTGGCAATAGGTTGTCCGACCGAATTCTCCCCCCCAGATGATCAGCGTCTCATCCAGCAGCCCGCGCTGCTTGAGGTCCTTCAACAGCGCCGCGGTCGGTCGGTCGACCTCCGCACACTGTTTCGGCATCCGGTTCTTGATGTCGGTGTGCATGTCCCAACCACGCTGGTACAGCTGCACGAATCGAACGCCCCGCTCGATCATCCGTCGCGCCAGCAGGCAGTTGTTGGCAAACGACACCTTGCCGGGCTGCGTCCCGTACAGTTCGTGGATGTGCTTGGGCTCGCCGGAAAGGTCCATCATCTCCGGCACGCTGCTCTGCATGCGGTAGGCGAGTTCGAACGAGTCGATCCGCGCCTCGATCTCGGGGTCACCCACCAGTTCCAGCCGTCGACGATTCAGGTCGTTGATCCCCCGGATCAGCCGCCCACGGGTGCGTCTGTCGATCCCGCCCGGGTTCGAGAGGAACAGGACCGGATCACCCTGCGACTGGAACTGCACGCCCTGGTGCCGACTGGGCAGGAAGCCGCTGTGGTAGTAGCGGGAGATGACCGGCTGTCCCTTGGTGCCGGAGAGCAGCACGACGAAGTCGGGCATGCTCCGGTTTTCGCTGCCCAGGCCCCACGAGACCCACGAGCCCATGCAGGGGCGGCCCGGACGGCCGGCACCCGTCTGCAACATGTTCACCGCCGGATCGTGGTTGATCGGTTCGCTGTGCAGCGAACGGACGATCGCGATCTCGTCGCAGACCTTGGCCAATTCCGGCATGTGTTGGTTGAGCACCTGCCCCGACTCACCGCACTGGCGAAACGTCATCGGCGAGGCCGCGATCTGCAGCTGCTTCTGCTTGCGGGTCATCAGCGTGATCCGCTGCTTGCCACGAACTTCGGCCGGCAGTTCCTGGCCGTTGAGCGCGGCGAGTTTCGGCTTGGGATCGAAGGTGTCGATGTGCGAGGGACCACCGGCCATGAACAGGTAGATCACCCGCTTGGCCCGGGCCGGAATGTGGGTGGTCGACAGGGAACCCGGCCGGCGACTGCTGTGAGCCGCCTGAAGATGGTCCTGCAGGAGACCTGCCAGCGCGGCGGCACCGAGTCCACCCGAGGTTCGGGCCAGGAAACGGCGTCGAGGTGAAACGTGGCCGAGCCAATTCGCACTCAGCGGCAGAAC
>CAUZRQ010000269.1:0-5315 GCA_963582065.1 Planctomycetota bacterium
CACGCGGTGTCCGGGATGGGCCACGTGGTCCAAGCAGAGAGCAATTCCGCAGAACAAAATGGCCGTCAGCGACTTGCAGCAACCAGGGGGGGCCCCCTCGTTCGAGCAGTTGAAAACGTCCGCCAACCAGTTCAAGCGTTCCCCCGGTGACGCTGAACAGAGATGTGGGTGGGCTGGTGTCGGGCGAGGAACCCGCGTCCGTGACGGTGTTCGGCGGTTCCGGGACAAGCACCAGGGGCAGTTCCTTGCTGGAATCCTTGAAGATGAGTTTGAGTCCACCACCGCCGACGATGATCGGGCTGGTGACCCGGCGGCCAGAGCCGTGGACGATGATCACCGCGTTCGGTGGAGGTGGGTGCTCGGCCAGGAAGCGGCCGAGATTGGGATGGTCGGACAGATTGAGCGACAGCAGTGGCCGGGATGCGGGTCGAGGGTGAGGCCACTTGGGCCGCCGAGCCAGTCCGGTGGCGCGAGCCAGGACGGTTGGCTCGGCCTGGCTCAGCGCGAGGACCCGGCAGCCGGGTGCGTTACCATCGGTTGCGGTCCGTAGTCGGTCTCCAAAGCGGCGTGTGTCGAAGTAGGCAGGAGTGACCAGGTGGGCCGCAACCTTCAGCGTTCGCCATGGCCTGGCGACAAATGCGGCCGCCTCACCAGGTTGTGGCCAGCAGGACTGCCACTCGGCGTAGCTGTCGATCGCGAGGCCGGCAGCGGGATCACGGGCAATGAAACGACGCACTCCAAATGCGATCGACGAGTGTTGGTGCCATTCGAGTCCTTGAAACCGGCTCTCTCCCGGGGCGGGGTCGATCCGCTGTGGCCAACGGCCCAGGTCCAACAGCACGCGTTCCCCACCGGCCGGGATGGCCATCAGGGTGTTGATCAGTGCCAGTGTTGTCGAGGGGATATCGGTGCCCATCGTTCCGCTGTCGAGTGTCAACAGGGGAGCCTGGCTGGACAGTGTGCATGAGACGAGCCGGATGTGTCGCCCGTCGGACCGAGATGGGGATGACGTGGGGGTCAGGACACGGAGAGGCGAAGCCGTGTCGCTGACCAGAAGGCTGTTGACCAGAGCGGCATCGACGGACCGTGAGTTGAGTTCAATCGTGGTGGTGCTCCGCCCCCTGGAGAGGACCCGGTCAAGGAGGAGCCTGGAGCCGCGTCCGTTGACAGAACCCGTTGCCGAAACGGCCACGGTACCGCCTTCACGAGCGTGAGGCTGAGTGATTGAACAATTAGTCAGGCTGAAATCCGACGAGTCAACCCAGAAGAGCGCCAACCGTCCTTGACCGGGAAATCCGGTTTCGGGGAGCGCCAGGTCGACGCGGTCGAGTTCGAGGTGCGTGTTGCGCAGCCGCATCGCGGTGGATCTGGATTCGGGGTCCGGAAGCAGCACGACGACTGCCCGCGTGGCAGTGGACGGCGAGATTCTCACCCGGCCGCAATCGACCAGTGTGGTGCCGGTGAGAAAGAACGGTCCGGGCCCCGCGAGTTGAATCCAGCCTCCCTGGTCTGTCAGGGCCGCAACGGCGGCATCGAGGCTGTGGAATTGGCCGGGCAGATCGTGCCCGCCGGCCACGCTCAGAACCGGCCTCCGCCCGGAACGCGGAGTCACTGCCCAATCAAAGACGTGTCGTCGTTCTCCCTGTCTGAGTGACGGAAGTTGTGGTGGTGGTAAGGCCGGTTCACCCATCAGCACCGACGGAGGCAGCGTGTCGTAGGCGACTGCGGGCCGCGCGGCCCCCTGTTCGGGGCCGGTTTCGGACGTGCCGGAATCGGGTCGTCCGTTCCCGCGTTTGCCATTGTCGGAGGAGAATAGATTGCCATCGTTCTTGGCCCCCGACATGTCAACGGACTGCCCGAGGTTAACGAGGATGTAACCGATCAACGCCAGCAGGCTGACGCCGATCAGCATGATCGCGACCGACCTGGCCTTTTCCCAGTCGATTCCCCCGCCGCCGTGGTCACCGGATTCCTCTTCGATGCGACGTACTCCCCGGCGGGATCGCGGAGAGGGGGGTGGCACGTTGGTGGTCGTCAAGGATGCTGCTTGGGCGGAGTCGGTGTGGCCCGGCGAGGGGTCGGACCGGCCTGAACGGCCGGACTCGCCGGGAGGTTGGCGCTCCCGGCGGCGTGGTGGGCGAGTGGACCGAGGGTCATTGGCGCCCGAAGCATCAATGGCTGGATCGGCCGGTGAGGTGTCCTCATCGGCAAGGGCGGCGATGACATCGGCAGAGAGTTCACGGCGGTCGAGGTCGATGGCGGTGAGCGATGAGAGAAGGTCGTCTGGGTCCTGGAAACGGCGGTCAGGAGATTTCTCCAGCATCCGTTGCAGCACGATGACGACGCCCTCGGGAATACTGTCGAAGATCCGGCGCGGGTCGGGTGCGGGAGTGGTGGCGTGGTGGCGTAGTTTTTCCGTGAGGCTGCCTTTCGGGAACGGGGCCTGCCCGGTGAGCATGTGGTACCAGGTGCAGCCGAGCGAATAGATGTCGCTGCGGACGTCGGCTGACTTGCTGTCGCGTGCCTGTTCGGGCGAGATGTAGTCGACGGTGCCGACCGTGGTGCCCGCACGTGTGATCCCGGCTTCGCCCGCATCGTCCAGTGAGCGGGCCAGGCCCATGTCGGTCAGCTTGACGACGCCGTCATGGCGGATCAGGAGGTTGGACGGCTTGATGTCCCGATGCACGATGTTTCTCTGGTGTGCCACAGAGAGTGCGAGGGCCACCTGGCGAGTGATGTCGAGCGAACGACGGACCGAAAGGCGGTCACGCGACTGGATCAAACGGGCCACGTCGGTGCCGTCGACATACTCAAGCGCGATGTAGAACTGACCGTCGATCGAACCCGCTTCGAAGACCCCGACGATGTTGTCGTGTTTGAGTTCGCGCGTGGCGAGAGCTTCGGAGCGGAATCGTTTCAGCAGGGTCTCGTCGCTGGCCTTATCGCGAGCCAGGACCTTCAGTGCGACGCGGCGGTCTTTCTTCGGGTCGTCAGCCAGGTAGACCAGCCCCATGCCCCCCCGGCCGAGCAGGCGTTGGATCCGAAATCTTCCGAAGGATTGCGGGATTTCATCGGCGGACGAGTCGGATGTGGATGAGCAGTCGGAGGACATCGCCCGAATTGTCGAGAGTTTGGGTGTGGGGTGACAGGGTGCAACGAGCCCAGACGTCAAGTATAGCCGGGTCGGTCCGAGGTGGTCAAAAAGTCACCAGCGACGCTTCCGGAGTGGACTCAGGTACCCGAGTCAGGTGTGGGGGCGGGCCGATGGGTCGCCCATGGTGACCATTTCAGGCACTGGACCAGTCCGGAGGCGAATCCGCAGACGACCTGTTCCCCGAACGGGCCACAACGGAGCACTTCGAGCGGTTCGGGAAGTGTGGCCTGCCAGAGGATGTCTCCGCTTCGATCAATCAGCACGAACCGTTCTTCCATGGTGGCTGCGGCGATGATTGTGCCGATGTAGCTGACCGAAGCGATGTGGGCGGTGCCCCCGATGTCGTAAAAACCCTGCGGGCGTCCACGGTTGTTGAACCGCTGGATTCCGTGGTTGAAGGCGGCCAACAGGACCGTGTGTCCGTTGCCGTTGATGTCGAGGCCGCCGACGTTGGTCCAGAGCTGATGCGACCAGCGTTCGCCACCACCGATGTCATGGCTGGAGAGCACACCGGTGTCAGCCGAGCCGACGACGACGGGACGGTGGGAGGCCAGCCGAAGGAACTTCAGCGGACGGATCGAGGTGAATTCGCCGATCGGCTTCTGGCTGATGTCCAAGACGACGTTCTGGCGATCAGAGAAGCTGATGGCGATGGCATTTCCGAACGGCGAGGTGGCCACGTCGAGAATGTCGTTGTGGCAATCGACGGTCCACCGGATCGCTCCGTTGTGGTTGACCCATCCGGCGCGGCGGGGTCCCATTTGAACCACTCCACCGATAGCCGTGTCGGCCCAGTCCATCGCGGGGCCGGCGTCGATGGCCAGGGGCTCACGGCGGCGCGACCCGTCGGAGTCCAGAAGGTGCAGACGACCGTCGGCGGTGACGATCGAGACATCTCCACTTTCGAGGTCGAAGTCGACGGCGGTGGGCTTTGAGCGGGCCGCGTAGGTCCAAGAGGTGACCGGATGTCGTCGTCCCCGTCCGACCCGGCTCCAGTCGTCTGTCGCAGGAGTGCTCATCAGCCTGCCAGGCGAGCCCTCAGTTCTTCCAGGGCCTTGCGGACGTCTGCGTCGTCGGACAGGCTTCCGCGTGTCGGTCGACGATACACGCCGTCCTGGGTCTTGGGTGCCGCGACGGCAATGTCAGGACGCACCCCGACTTTAGACAGGTTGTGGCCCGCAGGCGAGTAAAACCGGGCGGTGGTCAGCCGTAATCCCGAGGAAATCGCGAGCGGAAAGATGCTCTGGACGCTCCATTTTCCGAAAGTGCGGCGTCCGATGACAAGCCCGCGGCGGTGGTCCCGGATCGCTCCGGCGACGATTTCGCTGGCACTGGCGCTCTCTCCGTCCGTCAGCACCACCAATTTCAGATCGCTGGTGCCGATACGGTGGGCGCGGTACACCCGGTTCTGGTCGAAGCTCCGTCCCCGCGTCGAGACCAACACCCCGTCGGCGATGAAACGATCGAGCACGTCGGTGGCCGCATCGAGCAGTCCGCCCGGGTTGTGTCGAAGATCCCAGATGACGGCGCGGACGCCCTGTCTTCTCAGGCCGGCCAGAGCGTTGTCGAGTTCGTTGGCGGTGCTGCGCTGAAAACCGGTCATCTGGATGTAACCGATGCCCCGCTTGGTGTCGATCATCGTCGCGAGCGGGATGCTCTTGACGATGACCGGTCGACGGATGATCCGAAGCGATTGTTCCTTGGACGTCTTGGTACGGACGAAGCCCAGGTGAACACTGCTTCCGACCGGGCCCTTGAGCAGTCCGGCGGATTCGTCGGTCGTCATGTCACGACAATCGGTTCCGTTGATCCGCACCACGTGATCACCGGCACGCAACCCGGACGTTTCGGCGGGACTGGCCGGCAGGACGTCCATCAACAACAATCCGCGCCCGGGCTGGGCCTTGATTTCGATGCCGAGGCCGACGAACTGGCCGTCGATATTGGCATTCAGGTCCGCGTAACGGTCGGGGGTCAGGCACGCGCTGTAATCGTCCAGCGCGTTGCAGCCGCCAAAGACGTACTCCAGCGCAACACTGGACGGAGAAAGGCCGAGTGCACGCTGGGAGAGGCCGCAGACCTCTTGGACCACTCGGTGCGCCTCTGCCGAACTTCGCATCGGTCGATTCCAGTAGCTCTTGAACAGGGTCCGACGCAAGGC
>CAUZRQ010000270.1:0-5254 GCA_963582065.1 Planctomycetota bacterium
CTGGTGCTGGCGTTCGCTGGCCTGGTGGGCCTGTTGCTACCCGGTCTCTCTGCGCCATCTCCCGGAGGTGCTGCCTTGATGCTCGGAGCCGGAGTCGCCTGGGGGGTCTATTCGATACGTGGCAAGTCGGCCGGAGATGCGACCCGCACGACAGCCGGAAACTTCCTGCGGGCCGCCCCATTGGCGGTGGTCCTGAACCTGGCCATGCTCCCGGCGAGCCGGCCGGCGACTCTGGGCATCGTGTGCGCGATGGCCTCCGGAGCGCTGACATCGGGAATCGGATACGCGATCTGGTATTCGGCGATCCGGGGACTCAAGGCGACTCATGCGGCAACGGTGCAGTTGAGCGTGCCAGTCCTTGCGGCGGCCGGAGGAATCATGTTTCTCGGTGAAACCATCTCGACACGGCTTGTGATTGCCTCGGTGGCAATTCTCGGCGGAGTCGCATGCGTTGTGATCGAGAGGCCACGTTCCCGCTGATGCCCTTGCGAACTCGCTTGTCCTGAGGTGGTCCAGGTGCCTGAGGAGCGCTCTTCAAGGGGGTAAAGCCAGCGTGTGTCAAAACGGGTGTCGAACCGATAAAAGGGGTATTTGGCGACCGGCTGCAGGCGGCGGTCACCACAGCACTTGCCCTCGTAGCTCAGGGGATAGAGCGACGGTTCAAAGGACCGTCACGACGCAGAGACTGGCTGCTTCCGGGCTGGCTCCTGATGTTGGGGCCGTCGCGATTGAACGGCTAGGTCCTGTTTCGGGAGCCCTCACCGCTCCCAATTCACGTTCCGCTCGACCCAGTCCACGCTGAACTCGCCGCTACGCCCTCGCTCCGAGGTCGGCGTGACCTTCGTATCTGTTTGTGTTTGACATGTGCTGTATTCTCCTCGAACTCCAATCCGGTGTCCAAGTAAACCGTGTACCGACCCAAGGTCGATGTCGCAGCGGCTGACTCGAGCCGTCCGGGCGATCTACCAAATGGTGTCGTTACTGCCGGCATTGGCAGGTACAAGAGCAGTGGAAGAAGCTGTGTCAGAAGGTCCGGGGCCACTACGCCTACTACGGTGTGACCGGCAACGGCCGTATGCTTCGCAACTTCCGCCACGAGGTGTGACGTGCGTGGCGCAAATGGCTCGCCCGTCGCAATCGCGAACGCCGGCTGCCCTGGGAGAAATTCGCATGTCTGGAGCAGCGATTCCCGCTTCCCCAGCCGCGGATCTATCACCGAGGCAGCACGTAGCAATCCTGATCCTGAGGAACCGTATGCTCTAATGCGAGCACGTACGGGTCTGTGGGAGCCCGGGGGGAGCAATCCCCCTGAGCCACCCGGTCACGATCTCGGTGGGCCTGGTCCCGTTGAGGCATTTCACGGTATCAAGGGCCGAAAAAGTAGGTCGTGTCAAACCCCAGATCGGGAAACGAAATGCGTCCCGCCTCAGCCAACTCGACCGCTTTTTTCCCGTACTTGGCGTCCATCTCCCACACCTGTCCGGTATCAGCGAGATGCTGGAACAGCCGATTGACGGCATCATCGTCCAGCTTGCCAGCTTCGTAGGCACTGATGTTTGCGGTCACGTTGTAGGTCATTGGTTCCACAGTTCGGGATAACATTCACACATCCGCGTGACCGTTACGGCCTTCAACAGATTTCACCGCGGCGGCCGAACCGCACCTCCACCGGGTGGCGAGGAACCCCCACCGCACCTCGCGATCCCGACCAAAAACAACACCAGCAGAACTCGCATCACATCTCTCGAGGCGCGGACACGTTACCCCAGTCTCCCCATCCCAGCCCCGGCGTTCAACCCGCTGGATTCAAAGCACAGGCGGTGCGGCGGTCGAGATGAAGAATCGCCGTGGAAAGTGTAGCGACCTCGGTTTCTTGGACAACCGAAGAGGTGTATTCACGCCGCGGATTCTGTCGGTTGTTCCAGCAGGAGGCGACGCTGCTGGGCCGGCGTTCTGTAGTCGTGTCGCTGCATGATCCGCTGTTGGTTGAAGCGGATTCTGAAGCTCTGCAGGGCGTCCAGAAGGTCTTCAACTGACTCGAATCGTCTGATCCACAGCAAATTGTTCCTTGAGTGTGCGAATGAATCGTTCCGCACAGCCGTTTCCTTCAGGCGCCCGAACGAATGACGGACTGGACTCGATCTCCAGGAAGGCGATCTCTTCCTGGAATGCGTGGGAGATGAACTGACTGCCATGATCGTGTCGCAACTTGAGTTGCGCATCTTTGGCAATATCCTTGCCGAATCCTCCGAAGCTCGATCGGACGGCCTGACGGACACACTCCAGTGCTTCAAACCGCGTGCCACGCCGTGCCGCGTGAATTCCCAGGCATTCCCCGGTGCAATGATCGACCAGGATGAAGACTGTCACCTGTCCACTGACGGTCATCACCGAACTGGCATCGATTCCCCACATCGCATCGGGGCGGTCGGGGATAATTGTTCCATCATGAACCCACGGTCCACGAACACGACGCCGACGAGTGGGAGCCAACAGGTTGTTCTCACGCATCAACCGAAGGACGCGACGTCGCGAGGTCTGGACGTCCCGATGTCTGAGCATGGCCCAGACCTTGCGATGTCCTTCGCCGATCCAGGGCGATGTGGCCAGAACGTGTTTGATCCCGGCCACCAAGGCCTCATCGGACCATACGCCTTTGGGACCACGACGCCTTGGGGGCCGACCGAGCTGCTCGGGACTTTGAGACTTTCGCTGGTAGTAGATACTCGAGAGTGCGATCTTCCACACGCGACAGACACGGGTAAGGCCGTAAGGACGCTGGCAGGAGGGCGAGATGGCCTTGCTCATGACCTCGACCTCCTTCGTGGAGGGCGCAAGCCGTCCTCCAGAACCTCGATCTTCTCCTCGAGCAGCTCAATGGCCATCGTCTGTTCGCCCACCTTGGTCGTCAGACGACGGTTCTCAGTGTCCCTGTGGTCGGCTTGTCGACTGACCAGGCCGGACTGTCCAGCCTCCAGGAATTCGTCACGCCATTGTGCGATCCGGGCCGATGAGACGCCCAACTCGCGTGAGAGCGCATCGAGTTCCCCACCCTTGAGGACACGCAGGACCACTTCCATCTTGCGGCGGGAACTCCACCGCCCGCGATCAGCGCGGCCGCCGACCTCTCCGCTCGGGCTACGCCCTCGCGCGGAGGTCGGCGTGACCTTCGTATCTGTTGTGTATGACATGTGCTGTATTTTCCTCGAACTCCAATCCGGTGTCCAAGTAAACCGTGTACCGACCCAAAAGGCGTTCTGCCGGCTCTCACGTGTTCGCCGGCGCTTGTTGAACGCTCTCGACTTGGGCATGCTGTGCCGAGCGAAGTGTTCGCCGAAGCCGCTGTTCCAGAGGAGGCCGTGTCGTGCGACTGAACCACTGGCTTTGACCGAAATCAGGCCGTGAGTAAACTCAACTCCACCAACTACGAACCTGAGAACCACCACCATGATTCCATTCAGATTCTCCCGACTCTTCGCTTTCCTTCTGGTTCTTCTGATCTGGCTGCAGTTGGCGCCCGCGCCGTCGCTTGCCTCAGATTCGCCCAGCTCGAATTCGGCCGACGCAGTGTTGCCGCTTGTGGCGAAGGCTGCGTTTCCCGATCTGGAATGGTCCGGCTGGTCGCCCGTTTCCGATGGCGGCAAGGCCCAGCCCTTGCGCCCGATTGTGCTGACGCATGCCGGCGACGGGTCGAACCGGATTGTTGTCGCCACGCAGCGCGGTGTGATTCACGTTTTCGAGAACCGCCAATCGGCGAAAAAGACAACGGTCTTTTTGGATCTCGAAGTGAAGGTTGCCTACAACGACAAGCAAAACGAAGAAGGCTTGTTGGGTTTGGCGTTCCATCCGAAGTACAAGCAAAACGGCTATTTCTTCGTTTATTACAGCACGCGAGACGCGTCGCACACGTCGGTCATTTCGCGGTTTCGCGTTTCGAAGGACGATCCGAATCGAGCGGACTCTACGTTTGAAGAAGAGGTCATGCGGATCAAGCAGCCGTTCTGGAACCACAACGGCGGCACGATCGCTTTCGGACCGGACGGCTATCTTTACGTCGGCCTCGGCGATGGCGGTAGCGCGAAAGACCCGCACGGCAACGGCCAGAACAAAGCCACGCTGCTGGGTTCGATCTTGCGGATCGACGTGGATCGGAAGGACAAGGGGCTGAGCTACGCGATACCCCGCGACAACCCCTTTGTCGGTCAGCCGAAGGCGCGCGGCGAGATCTGGGCCTACGGGCTGCGCAACGTCTGGCGGATGTCGTTCGATCGGAAAACAGGCACGCTGTGGGCGGGCGACGTCGGGCAAGACTTGTGGGAAGAAATCAACCTGATCACCCGCGGTGGCAACTACGGCTGGAACCTGCGCGAGGCCAGGCACAAGTTCGGCAAGAACGGCAGCGGGCCGAGTCCCGACCTGATCGAACCGATTTGGGAGTACGATCACGTGGTCGGCAAGTCGATTACCGGCGGCCACGTTTATCGCGGCAAACGATTGCCCGAACTGGTCGGCGCGTTTCTTTATGCGGATTACGTTACGGGCAAAATCTGGGCGCTGCGGTACGACGAATCGAAAAAGAAGGTGATCTCCAATCGCTCGATCCCGGGCAATAAACTGCCGGTCATTTCGTTTGGCGAAGACGAAATGGGGGAAGTTTACTTCGCCATTGTCAGCGCGAACGGGCGCGGCCTGTTTCGATTCGAGCGAAAGGAGCCTTCGAAGTGATGGTGACGTGGCAGAGCGACATTCCGGCCGCGTGGATCATGGTCGCGACGCCGATCTTCGCCGAGCGTTCGGTTTTCGTGACCACGGCCTACGGTCGCGGTTGCGGGCTGGTTCAACCCGACAGGTCCGAACCACGGTCCCCGGTATCGGGCGGTGGGGCCGGCGGAGATACACGCGGGTGTCAAAACGGGTGTCCAACCGATAAAACGGTATTTGGCGGCCGGCCCTAAGCGGGGGTTGTCACAGCACTTGCCCTCGTAGCTCAGGGGATAGAGCGACGGTTTCCTAATTGCTCCCAGGGGCCTCGGCAAACGGGCTGAAAAGTCGCAGAAACAGCGGTGTAACAGCGACTTATGACAACACCGACGTGCCGGGCGAACCCCCTGAAAAGCCCTAATAGACCCCGCTTGCGGGTGTCATGACACCCGGGGTTAGAATGACGGTTCAATGGTCCGTTGCCATCCAGAAACTGACCACTCGACCCCGAGCTGGTCCAGGTGATCGAGGCCTGCCCGACGCTGCCGCCAGC
>CAUZRQ010000271.1:0-5251 GCA_963582065.1 Planctomycetota bacterium
CCGGACCCGCTCGACGAACCGGGTCATGATCGGGGCCTTTTCCCGGCCCTTGTCTCGAGGAAAATGCTTGGCCCAGCGGACAAAGTTCAGCTCGAGCCCGTCGACCGGGTACCCGGTGATGATCTCCTTCATGATCGCCATCCGGTGGTCGCGGACTTCCTGGATCGAGTAATCCAGGGCGGTCTCGTTGGTGCGGCCGTCGGGTTGCTTGATGACGTATTCCGGGTGGTCGATGGCGAATTGCGGACAGAGTGGGTTGGCGGGGTCGAGCGATTTGTGGTGCGTGTCGCTGAGCCGGATCGCCGCCAGCACTTCCTTGCCCCGTGACTGCATGTGCTCGGTCACCAGCCGCAACGCGTCGGTCCCCTGCTGCTTGAGTCCGTTCATCGCCCTGACATAGGCGTGGTCGGTCCCCCGCAGCCTCGCCCCGTACTCCTCGCCCACCTTCGTATCGTAGAAGCAGATGTCGGGCGTGGTCGCCAGGAAGACGAAGGTCGAAAACGGCACCGCCTCCGACTCGCGATCGAGCCATGCCCTGATGAAGGGCCCCGGATTCTTGGCCGGTGCCTCCTGCAGCACCTGGGCATCGTCGTTGAAGACGGTTCGAATCGACCGCTTGGGCAGATCGGCTGCGTGGCAGCAGTTGAGCAGCCCCGCGATGAGCAGGCCGGCTCGCAGGAACGTGTGACGCGTCGGCCGCGGTCGTCCAGAAGTCGTCATGTTGCTGCTCGTTGGAGGTGACCGTGGGTGCACTACGGTTTCGTGTCGGCTTTGGGTCCCAGCCGCTCGCGGGGATCGACCATCTCGTTGCGGCGTCCGGCGTGGCCGGAACGGCGGCGGACTTCGCGGATGATCCGTTGCTCATCAGCATCCCGGACCCGCGGTCCGACCTTTTTCAGCACCAGTTCGTAGGCCGCCCCGGCAGGTTGCGAGACAACCGGTGGTGCGGCGAAAGGGCGGGCAGCCTGGACCGATCCCGGTGCCGGGAATCTGCGACCGGCCTGGATGGCACTCAACGGGTCTTCCTGACCGGTGCTGGTAAACGGGGTGACGTTGCCGGCAACATACAGCCGCGGTCCGGAGATCTTCTCGGCGGGGTCGCTCAGCCAGATCACTCCGCCACCTCGTGATTCGGCTCCGGCCAAGAAGGTGCAGCCGACCACGTTGGCTTTCGACCCGTTGGTCAACTTGGTCGCGTTGCTGCCGCCGCTCCAGTTGTAGATCACGTTGTTGACCAGGTCGAAGGTGCCGCCCGAGAGCAGCGGGTTGCGGTCTCCGTTGTGGGCGAACAGGCAGTGGTGGATGGTGAAGCGGGTGTTGTTGCGGCCGCAGAGCCAGCCCATGCTGTGACGTCCCTTGGCGTGATCCCCGTAGACCTGCCCTTCGGCGATCAGCGTCCATTGGCAGGTCAGGTCCTTGACCCGGCCCCAGGTATCGAGATTTTCGTCGGTAGCCCACATCAGCGAGCAGTGGTCAATCAGCACCCGGGCGTTGTCGCCGTTGAACAGCAGCCCGTCACCGCCGGCTCCACCGGTGGTCGCCCGGACTCTCAGGTGTCGCAGGATGATGTCGCTGCTGTCGCCCAGGAACCAGATTCCGTTGCGGGTGACGGTGATTCCCTTGCCCGGAGCGGTCGAAGCGTCGACGGTCAGGCGACCGTGGCGGACCGTGATCGGTTTCTTCAACTCGATCGTCCCGGCCACCGCGAACGTGACGATCCGCGGTCCGGTTTCAGCCAGCGCCGCTCTGAGCGATCCCGGGCCGTCGTCGGCCAGGGTGGTCACCGAGATCGGTTTCCCACCTCTTCCGCCCCGGGAGGTCGCACCGAACCCCTCGGGCTTGTCGGCCGCCAGCGTGACACGACAGCACGTGAGTGCCAGGGCGACCAGCGAGAGTATCTTGAGGCAGGTGGGCATGGTGGCCTCCTAGCGTCGAGGACCGGAAGAAGCAGGGGGGCTCTTCGGTTGGGCGGCCGTGGCTGCGGAGGCCGGGGCGACAAACTGGTCACTGGCAACGACCAGACGCACCAGGTCGGCGAGCTTTGTTCCCCGCTGTTTCGAGTCATCGACGATGGACCGGGCCTGTTTCGGGTCGATCGACTCGGCCCGGCTCCCGGTGGCGTAGACCAGCAACTTCTCGACCAGGCAGTCCACGAACCGGTCCTTGTCTTCCAGCAGCAGCCGTTTCAATTCGGCGAACCCCCGGACCTGCCGACCGTCGTCGAGAACACCGGAGCTGTCGATGGGCTGCCGCTTGTCGTAACGGGTCCGCCAGCGGCCGGTGGGGTCAAAGTTCTCGAGCGCGAATCCCAGCGGGTCGATGTGGCGGTGGCACACCGCGCACCGCTTGTTGTTTCGATGCCGGTCGAGTTGTTCACGGATCGTCGTGGCTCCCCGTGTGTCGGGTTCGAGTTCGGCCACGCCGGCCGGAGGCGGGTCGGGCGTCGAGCCCATCAGGTTGCCCAGTACCCAGACTCCGCGAACCACCGGGGAGGTGACCGTGCCGTTTGAGGTCAGGGTCAGGATGCTGGCCTGGCCCAGCAGGCCGCCACGGGGAGTGTCCGGGTTGAGTCGAACACGGCGGAACTGGGGTCCTTCGACTCCCTCGATTCCGTAGTGTTCGGCCAGTCGCTGGTTGAGAAAGGTGAAGTCGGCATCGAGGAAGTGGGCGACATCGAGGTTCTTGTCGAGCACGTGAGCGAAGAACCGACGGGACTCCATCCGCATTGCCGATTCCAGTTCGCCCCGGTAGTAGTCCCGGAACCGCTTGGGATCGGGGGGCATTTCGCCCAACTGGTCCAGCCCCAGCCACTGTCCGGTGAAGCTGTCGACGAAGGCCCGGCTGCGGGGATCGGCGAGCATGCGGGTCGCTTCCGCTGTGCGGACCTCACTGCGGCGAAGCATTCCCCGCCTGGCCAGGTCGGTGAGCCGCTCGTCGGGCATGCTGCTCCAGAGGAAATACGACAGGCGGCTGGCGATGGCGTAATCGTCGAGCTGTGCCTGGTTGGTGTGGACGTAGAGGAAACCCGGTGAGCAGATTACGGCCTGGAGGGTGGAGCGGATGGCCTGCTGGAACGTGTCTCCTCGTGATCGCAGGCGATCGTAGAGTGCCAGGAACGGTTCGATGTCGTCTCCGGTCACCGGCCGCCGGAACGCTCGGGTGGTGAACTTCAGCAGCGTGCTGCGAACAGAGTCTCGGTCCTCGGCGGGGATCTCGCTGCCGAAGATCCGTTCGTGTCCGGGCAGCGGCCAGCGCTCGTACAGCGGACCCTCGACCTCCATCCAGAACACGCGGAGTTGGGGGCCGTCGTAGGCCTTCATGATCGGGGCCCGGTTCTGGCGAGCCTCGGGACCAAAGCGTTTCTTGACGAGGTTCTTGAACGAACCGGGGTGGCCGTTGGCGAAGGACACGATCGGAACCTGGCCGGCCTCGAAGCGGGCTCGCACGGTGAACGTCCGGGGCTGGTTCTCGGGCACATCCACGATACGAATCGTCCGTCGCGAACCGGCCTCAGCTGTCTTGCCCGGCGGCCCCACGCGGATCTTCATCCGCACCGGCCCCTCGATCTGCCCGACTCCCTTGAACGTTGTGTGCAGGGCGGTGGCATGGATCCGCAGCAGGTATTCGCCCTGGACCAGTCGCGGAGCGTTCTTCCCGCCGGGACGGAACTGCTGGAACCCGTCACCGGTCCCGGTCACGATCTTGACGTATTCGTCGGTGCGGTAGACCGGCCGAGTGGCCTCGCGGGGCAGGATCCGCTGCACCCGGACCTCGGGACGGGGCCCGAATTTCACCCCGCGGTCGATCGCGTCACCTGCGGCCCGCATCGCTTCACGCATCAGTGCCGGGGAAAACACCAACGACGCACCGACCGTATCGAACCCGTCGGTCCGATCGTCATCCGGGAAGCCGACGGCCGGATCGTAGGAGGTGTCGATCAGCAACAGGTCGCGGAGCGTGTTGTTGTATTCGCGGCGGTTGAGTCGACGTACGGCGTCGTTGGGACGTGTCCTGAGCTGTCCCGATGCCCTGAGCCGGCCGGTGATCCAGTCCACCACCTTGCGGGCTGTCGCCGGGTCGGGCCGTGGCCGGTCACGGGGAGGCATCGTGCCGGCCCGTAGCTGGTCGAGAATGTCGTGCCAGGTTCCGGCGGTGGCCTGGGACGAGAACTCGGGTCGCAACGAATCGAAGCGCCGCTTTCCCTCCTGCTTGTTCCGGCCATGGCAGGCGACGCAGTGTTTGGCCAGGAAGCCACGAACCGACGAGAAGGGTTGGGGATCCGCGGCACCGGCCGCGGGAGCCAACAGCATCGCAGTCGCGGCCACAACGGGCATGACCAGTCGCAGGATGAACCGTCGTGGTCTCATGGATGATTCTCAGGCGAACCCTGTCAGCGTGCTGGTGCCATTGCCGAAGGAACCGGTTTCGATTCCCAGCCGCTGCAGCATGGTCACGTACAGGTTGCACAGGGGAGTCTTGCCCGGCTCGTACTTCAGCGACCGACCGTGTTGGAAACCTCCACCGGCGACCAGCACCGGGAGATTGCGATTGGAATGACTGCTGGCGTTCCCCATGCCGCTGCCGAAAAACACCATCGTGTTCTCAAGCAGGGTGGCCTTTCCGTCGCGGGTGTCGGCCAGGCGGTCGATGAATCGGGCCAGCTCCCGGGAATACTCGATCTCGATCAGCTTCAGCTGCGAGATTTTCTCGAGATCCTGGCCGTGGTGGCTCAGCGAGTGGTAACCGTCATTGACGCCATCGATCTGGAACCGGCCGTTGCCGCCGGGGATGTGCAGCGTGGCAATACGGGTCGAGTCGGTCTGCAGGGCCAGTGCCAGCAGGTCGAACATGCTCCGCATGCCGTCCAGCCGCTTGTCGCCGCGTCCCGTGTTGCCCCGTGGGCTCGCGGTGAGTGCAGCGTCGGACTCGGCGGTGGAGGGCTTGGGCTGCTTCAGCCAGTAACCGGCCCGTTTCAGACGCCGCTCGGTTTCATCGATCGCGTTGAGGTATTCACGGAACCGGTGACGATCGGCCGGCCCCAGTTCCCGGTCGATGCGACGGGCACTGGCCAGGACCGCATCCAGTATGCTGTTGCGGGTGTCCAGTTCGCGGCGTCGCCTTCGGTGCTCGATGGCTGACGTCTGGCGGAACAGGCGATCGAACAGAACCTGGGGATTGCCGATCCCCTGCAGTTTCACGCCATAACGGTTCCACGACCAGCTGTTGCTGCCGCCGATGTCCAGTGGCAAAG
>CAUZRQ010000272.1:0-5234 GCA_963582065.1 Planctomycetota bacterium
GCCGCAAGCCCCGAGATGGTGAGCCCGCCGTCCAGTTGTACGACCTCTCGACCGATATCGGCGAGCGACGGAACCTGGCCGGCGACCGGTTGGATGTCCTGAAGCGGATCCGGCAGGTGGCAACCCGATTGACCGGGACGACGGCGCCCTGAACAGGTTCCCCGGGGAACACCCCGTCCCGGACCGGGTCGGACACCCCGGGGGGAGGGGTGCCGACCTCGATCCGAGGGCGGATGCCAGAGGCCGCCGATCAGTTCTTCAGGGCGATTCGTCTTGCCCGGGACTTTTCGGTCTTCGGCGCGACGATCTTCAGCACGCCGCCGGTGTACTCGGCTTCGACACCGTCGGCCTCCACCTCCTCGCCCAGTCGGATCACCCGGCGGAACGAGCCGCGACGACGTTCGACACGGTGCCACGAACGGTCGGTCTCTTCTGTCAACTCGTCTCGCTTGCCCGAGACCGACAGATGGCCCTCGTGGAACTCGATCTCCAAGTCGTCCTCGGAAATACCGGGCAGGTCGAGGTGCACCTCGAAGTGAGAATCGGTTTCCGAGAGATCCAGCCGAGGGGCCCAGTCAACGGACTCCCGAGACCCTCCGCCAAGGAACGCTCCCATCATCCGGTCCATGTCGCCCCAGACGTTGTCCAGACGGCCCACTCTCCATCCCATCGGTACCAGTTGGTTAGCCATGTTAGTGCTCTCCATTTCTCGGGTTCGGTCCATCTGACCGGGATTTCCATGCCTCGCCGAGGAGGCCACATTGAGAGAGAACAACAACAAATGGCGTGCCAGTTCTGTATGGAATTATTGTAAACTATTGTTGATAAATGACTTATAAATATACAAGAACAGAACCCGACCATCAGGACTATGCCAAATTGGCAGTATCTTGATGGGCGAGTGACAAGTGCCATAATGGCAGATTGTGAGAGGGCCGGGCGTCAGGGTTTATCCCTGAGGCCAACGGGGCGTCCGGGGAGTCGGCCGGTCATCTTTCCGTTGCGCAATACGAAGTGCCCGTCGACCAGGACATGGGTGATGCCGACGGAGTGCTGATGTGGTTTGAGGAACGTGGCCTTGTCGGTGACCGTGTTTGGGTCGAAGACGGTCACGTCGGCGATGCCGCCGACGGCCAGTCGGCCACGGTCGTGCCAACCGAGTCGTCGGGCTGGCAGAGCGGTCATCTTTCGGACGGCGTTCTCGAGTTTCAGCACTCGGCGTTTTCTGACGTAGTGGCCCAGGACCCGTGGGTAGCAGCCGTAGGATCGGGGGTGTGGGTTGCCGGCACCGAACTCGAAGACACTTCCGTCGGACGCGATTGCAGTGTGGGGGTAAGTCATGACTCGATCGACGTCACCGCCGGGTTGGGCCTCAAGCGTATGGTTGATGCCGGTGACACCGTGTCCGACCAACTCGATCAGCAGTTCAGCTCCGTTGCGGATCGTGATGGGTTTCTTGCGCGAGGCGAGGACCTGGACGAGGTCTTTTCCTTCGAGTGTTTCGTCGTGCCGTGCCCTGGCAATCTGGATACGCGAGAGAGCCTGTCGCGTGTGGGCGTCGTCACCGGGGCTCTGGTCAGCCAGGTACAGTTTCCGGACCAGTAGGTCTTCGACGGAGGCCAGGATCCGGGACCTTTGTTTCGGGTCGGCGACCCGCTTGCGGTAGGCGTCGAGTCCACCCGCGAGGGAGACCTGGGGCACGTAGAGTCCGACTCCGCCACTGCCGGCCCCGTAGGGATATTGGTCGAGGCTGACATCGATGCCGGCCTTACGTGCGGTGTCGATGCGAGCCAGTGTCTGTCGGGTGAGGCCGAAGACGGAAGCCGAGGAGATCTTGTGGTGCGAGACGTGAACGGGGACCCGGGCGCGTCGACCGATCGCCAGGGCTTCCTCGAGCGCCTCGACGATTCTCGTCCCCTCGTCCCGCATGTGCGTGGCGTAGAAGCCCCCGAACGGCCTGATCTCACCGGCCAGTACCACGATCTCGTCGGTTCCCGCGTAGGATCCCGGTCCGTAGCGGAGGCTGGTCGAGAGTCCCACCGCCCCGGCCTGCATGCCGCGGCGGACCAGGGCCTTCATCTGCTCGAGTTGTTTCCGGTCGGGCACGACATCGCGTCGACCGACAACCGCCTGCCGGACGCTGCCGTGTCCGACCAGGATGGCGATGTTCGGTCCCGTGCCGCCATTGCGCAGTTCTCCGAAGAACTTCTCGATGTCGGTCGGTGAACTGCCGCAATTGCCGCACAGCAGAGTCGTCACTCCCTGGCGGATGTAGTTCTCGGCCGATCGGTACTCGAGAATGCCTCGATCGGCGTGGCTGTGCAGATCGATGAACCCCGGACAGACGACCTGCCCGGCGACATCGATGTCGACGGCGGCCGGCAGCCCGTCGAGGTTCCCGATGGCGACGATTCTCCCGCCACTGATGGCGACATCGGCCCGGCGACCCGGGGATCCGGTGCCGTCGACGACGGTCCCGCCACGGAGAACGAACTCGAATCCGTCCGATGCGCCGGCGGCCGCGCAGGTCGAAACCGCAAAACAGGCCAACGGCATCAGGAGTCGGGCCAATGGTGAATTCAACATGTCGGTTGGTCGGAGCATGGTCCGGTCGGAGAAGAATGTGGCAACAGGATCAGACTATTCGCATATACTGGAGTCATGTCGAGTCGATTGCACTTGTGGGCTGTCATCCTGGTCGGCCTGTCGTCGGCGAGTCCGACCGTGGTGGCCGACGACCGGCCGGTGCCTTTGTCCAAGCGAGGTGTCGATCGCCTGTCCCCGTCGCGGGGTCCGGCCCTGCTGGGCGCGGTGTTCCGGAAGACTCCACGGGGTGAGGTCGTGATCGCGGTCCGTCGCGACTGGCTGAAGGCCGAGGATCCGGAGCGGCTGAAACGCGTCGATGCCTCACTGGCCGAGTCGTCGCCTCGGGCGTGGCGGCGATTGCTCGGGCGGATCGACGACTGGAAGAAGACACTGAAGCCCGACAGCCCGCTTCGAGCCTTGTTGGATCTCGAACGAAAACGAATTTCGGATTTGCTGAAGGCCGTCGACGGTGGCGGCCGCGTGCCGGCGACACGTTTCCTCACGCTGGTGATCCCGCCGAAGGAGATCGCCGCGTTGACGGTTCAGCCGGCCGCTCGGAAGCAAGTGGCACTGGTGAGTTGGGTCGAGGGCCTGGAACGTGTCGAAACCCGTTCGGCCGAGGACCTGGCGGCCGAGTTGATGAAGGCCGGACTCAATCCGGCGACGGCCGGCGCCGAGTCGTTGTGGCGCGAGTTGCCCGTGGTGGAGGATGACGACCGGACCTGGCGGATCCGGCGTGTGTTGAAGGCCTGCCAGTTGGCTGAACCGCTCCATTTTCAGGGGACCGGGGGCCTGCTGCTGGCAGCCAACGGAAAGAAGGGGGGCGGAGGCCTGGACCAGCCGGTTGACGCGAAGATGATCGGCGACCTGGTCGGCCAGTTGCTGGGTGGTGATCTCGGCGGAGATCTCGGCAAGTTGCTCGAGCAACTCGGCGGCCGGGCGAAGCCGCGTGGAGGAGATTCGAGTCCGTTGTTGTCGGCCGCGCGTCGAGCCGAGTCGGCCGGACGCGACGCATTCCGGGTGACCCGTTTCCGTCACGACGTGACCGGCCGGCGTACGACCGTCACCTCGGAGTTCCTGGTCCGGGTGGATCGGGGGGAATGGGTGCTGGCCTGGCAGGAGTCCCGCACGATTGAGGTGCGGGCCCGTCCCGATGCCCGCAAGCGAATTGAGCGGGACGCTCGGGTCCAGGGAGTGTTGAAGTTGGTCAAGGCCCTGGGGCTGGATGGTGGTGACCGGGCGATCGAGACAGCGATCCAGTTCGGGGCCGCGACCCAGGAGGGGCAGCAGCGGTTGGACTCGGGGTTCCTCAAATTCCGGGACCGGTACGGACATCGCCTGGACGGCCCGCTGCTGTGGTGGGACCGAACGCTTCGGACGACCGACGACGGTTCCGGTCGCAAGCCGGGCGGGAACGGCTAGCCGAACAGTCCCGTCACGGCGCGGCCCTCGGTCAGCACGTAGGGCCTCTCGAGCGAGTCGGTGTAGGCGGTGTGAGGGTCGACGCCCAGTGCGTGGAAGATCGTGGCCCCGATGTCCCAGGGCGTGACCGGTTCGGTGCGGGGGTAGGCGGCCAGTCGGTCGGTGGCTCCGTAGACGGCACCGGGGCGGACTCCGGCTCCGGCGAGCACGATCGAATAGGCGGCAGCCCAGTGCTTTCGCCCGGGTGAGATGCCGGCGAAGCTGCGTT
The DNA here is from genome assembly GCA_963582065.1 of Planctomycetota bacterium. Classification (GTDB taxonomy): domain Bacteria; phylum Planctomycetota; class Planctomycetia; order Planctomycetales; family Planctomycetaceae; genus UBA8437. The sequence goes on from CAUZRQ010000272.1 coordinate 4,277, forward strand.
CGTGTGCCACCAGCGGGGCGCGACCGAATTCGCCCATGCAGATCACCAGCGTGGTCTCCATCAGACCCCGATCGGCCAGGTCCTCGAGCAGGGCCGAGAAACTGAGATCGAAGCGGGGCAGGAGATGCCGCCGGAGTGCCATGAAGATGTCGTTGTGAGTGTCCCAGCCGTAGGCGTCGGTCTGGTCGGGCGCGTCGTCCTGTCCCCTGGAATTGTGGTTCCACATCACCGTGATCAGTGGCACCTCGGCCTCGACCAGGCGTCGTGCCAGCAGGCAGGTCTGGCCCGATCGGTTGCGGCCGTAGCGATCTCTCAGGGCCGGTGGCTCCTGTGAGAGGTCAAAGGCCTGGCGGCAGGCGGGGTTGGCCAGCATCCGCCAGGCCTGTCGGTAGAGGGTGTCCTTGCCGTCGAGCAGCCGGTTGGCGGCCAGGCGATCGCGGTAGGTGTCGATTGCCGCCAGCAGTTTCTGCCGGGCCGCGACCCGAATCGGTGGCAGTCCGGGCTGGTTAGCGAGCCCCGGCATGGCGATCTGACGACCGCTCGTGTCACCCACCTGCAGGGGCTCGAATTCGCGGCCGAGCAGCCCGGCGAACTGGCCGGGAGCGGGGACCCGGGGCGAAAACAGCGGTGCGTTGAGATGGACGGCGGTATGAGCGAACCGGTCGGTGGGGCGGACCCGGGTCAGCATCGATCCGAACGTCGGCCTGTCGTCGGGACTCGCTGGTGGATTGCCCGAACGCTGTCGGTGGTAGTGACCGGTCAGGGCCAGGTAGGTCGCCGAACCGTGATCGAGGTCCTCGTGTGACATCGATCTCAGGATGGTGTACCGGTCGGCCAGCGCGGCGACTCGTGGAGTGTGTTCTCCCAGGAACGTCCCCGGGACGGGGGTGCGGATCGCCGCGAATTCGCCTCGGACGACCTCGGGAGCATCGGGCTTGGGGTCCCACATTTCGAGTTG
>CAUZRQ010000273.1:0-5183 GCA_963582065.1 Planctomycetota bacterium
TGACCTCATGACCTCGCGCCTGCAGTTGCCGAAACAGGTTCACGCAGTAACGTTCTGCACCCGCCTGGCGTAACGAGCAGGATCGGCGAACAAGAGCAATCTTCATTTTCTGCAGGTTCCTCGGATGCAACAGCAGGCCGGGTCGATCTCCGCGGAGACCGTCCCGGCGGTATTGGATTCAGATGTCCCGAAATTGTCCAGATGAGCTTCAACGACGACCGAAGATATCTGGCTGTCAACAGCGACGGCCGGGACCGTGTGTGACATTCCCGAGCGACGTGGACTCGAATTGACCACCTCCCGGGTCTCAGCTAAAAGCACTCTCGATCAGGAACTACGAGGACGTCATCCGATGCGGCGCTGCGCCACGACACTGGAATCCGAGATGTCAGAGGAAGAACTGACCTTCCTGGTTGAATTGCTGGGGAACGAGCAATTGACGGGGCCGCACCTGGAAATCGGCACCGCGGCCGGTGGAACCCTGTGCCGGATGATGAAGTGCTTCGACGAGGATCGCCGGCCGAATTTTGTCGTCGTCGATCGCATGTCCTACTTCCCCGACCAGCAAGGCGCCTTTCGCAGCAACCTCAAGTCCCACGACCTAGACCCCGATTCGGTTGATCTCAGGATCAACACGAGCCAGGCGGCTTTTGTCGAATCATCTCGATCGAGCGAGACATTCGACTTCATCCTGATCGACGCATCACACAAGATCCTTGCGGTGATGGCCGATCTCCGTTGGGCACGACAGTTGAATGTCGGTGGGATTGTCTGCCTGCACGACTATGCCGACAAATTCCCGGGCGTCGTCCTGGCAGTCGATCGTTTTCTGGCCAGTCACCCGGAATACGAGAACATTGGCTCGTCGGGCAGCCTGTTGGCCCTCCGAAAGACGCGGCCGAGTCGGCACCGGGAAGTGACCCCCTTCGACCGACTGTATTCCTACGCGCTGTTCCTGCCGCTGTTGGTGCAACGAAAGCTGGCGAAACGCCAAAGCCGTCAGAAGGCCGCTTGAGTCGGCAAGGCATCCCGGCAGCCGCACTTTTGCACCGGCGTTGACAGGCGTTCCGCAGGGCCGTGTGCCGCCATCGGTTCGGTTCCCGCGCCGCAGCAGATCGCCACCACCGGCAACGGCAGCGGATATCCCATCGCACGTCTCCCCGGTCGGCGGACAGCGTCACCTGCAACCTGTTCACGGATCTCGAGAACGTCGTCGTGTCTTGGCTGGCAACTTCCAGCGGAACGAGGCGACCGAGGTTTCCGGCACCAGGTGCTCCTTGCCGTTCTCCACAAAGGAGATCGCGTTGGTGTAGTAGCTGCCGTCGTGCCAATAGCGCCAGTAGCAGGACACTTCCACATTCTGACACCCGGTGAACCGCATGGCCGTCGGATGCGAGTTCTCCACAATTCCCGCGTAGTACGAGTTGTTGAACACGAGGTTGCTGGACCCTTTGGCCACTACCACGCTGTTGGTGCCTTCGGTCTGAACCAGCCTCACGGTGACGTTTTCTACGTTTTCAATGAACAGCCCCGGATCCACCTTGTTGTGCTCCAGCGACACGCCATAGAGTACCAGCGGCTCAGTGGTTGCCCGGATCACGATCAACCCGGGACCACTGGTCCTGTTCCATGGTGCCCAGAACTGCCTGACGTGACCGCCGCCGCTGCCGGTGATGACCAGGGGTGCGTAGCCGTAGTAACCTCCCTGGCCCTCGGAATTTATGCCGTTGACGTTGGGTTTCGCGTACGTGCCGAACCGGAAGTGAGCAAACACGGCCGTCCCGCCCGGATCGTCGACCGTGTCGATCAACGGCTTCCGACTGGACGGCATCGATGCAGGTGATCGCTCCGGCTATTCGGTGAGCAACACCTCACAAAGGCAACGGCCGTGCCGAACTGCGCCTACTTTTGATTTCAGAGCGCAAGTTCTTTGGTAGTGATCAGATGGAATAACCAGGGAGAGCTGGCCAAACCGTCAACGCGTTGGCATCGAAATCGGCACAGTTTCAATACAGGATCGGAATGCGATCGACGACGGAGATCCACGGAGTTGTCAGCGCAATTCCGGGCGAGCCCTACCTGTTTTTGCCGAGACCTGGGCTGGGCCTGCGACCGCCTACGGCATCTTCATTTGCCGGGGGTGCGGAGAACACGAAAGCCCAGGACACTGATCCGTTGGGCCGGCGTGAATCTGTAGCGGCTTGCCGAACGGCAGAACCTGCCGATGTAGTGCCAGCTACCACCCCGGTCTACACGGACGTCTCCCGACGTTGGGCCAGTGGGATCGACGACATGGTCATTCGTAAAGGGGCCGTACCAGTCGTGGCACCATTCCCAGACATTTCCATGCATGTCGTACAAACCCCACGCGTTCGGCTTCTTCCTTCCGACCGGGTGCAATCTGGTGACTCCTGAGTTACCAGAGAACCAGCCGAATTCATGTAGCAGCACTTTGTCGTTCCCAAAACCGTATGCCGTCGTTGTCCCCGCACGACATGCGTATTCCCATTCCGCTTCCGTCGGAAGACGATACCGATGACCTGCCGCCTTCTCTGCGGGCAATTCCGACAGTTTTCGACAAAACTCGTTCGCTTCGTCCCAGTTCACCTGTTCAACGGGATTCGTAGGTCCCTTGTGTGCACTCGGGTTACGACCAGTCACCGATTTGTATTCCGCCTGTGTCACTTCGTAGACGCCGAGATAGAACGGTCGCGAGATTGTCACGCGGTGTCGGACTTCGTCTGCACCTCTTTCTGATTCCGAATCTGGGCTACCCATCACGAACTCACCGGATGGAATCAAAGTCAGCCTCATTCCAACGGAATTCGTGATAATCGAATCCAGCGACGAGATGTCCCAGATCTTCACCGTTTTGTCATCACTGCCACTTACGAGCTGTGTTCCACTGGGGCTGAAACTCACGCTGTTGACACCAAGTGAGTGTGCGTGGAGCGAGAGAAACTCGTGACCGGTGTCTGCATTCCAGACCTTCAGCGTCTGGTCCGCACTACCACTGACAATCCACTTTCCATCCGGGGAGAAACTCACCCCCCTGACCGGTCCGAGATGTCCATTGAGTGTGTGCGTCTTTTGGCCGGTGTCGGCATGCCAGACACCCACCGTCTTGTCGAAGTCGTTGCAACCGACGATCCGTTTTCCGTCCGGGCTGAAACTCACACTCCAGGAATGATCTGACAGTACGTCAATTGTGAGAATCTCCTTGGCGGTCTTGGAATTCCAGACCCTCAACGTGCCGTCCCGGCTGCCACTGACGATTCGTTCCCCGCCCTGGCCAACACTCACGCTGGTGACGGGCTGTTTGTGTCCCCTGAGTGTGAGCGTTTGCTTGCCGGTTTCGGCATTCCAGATCTTGATCGTGTTGTCATGGCTTCCACTGACAATCCTCTTTCCGTCCCGGCTGAAGCTCACGCTGCTGACATCATCCGAGTGTCCCGTGAGAGAGAGTTTCTTCTTTCCTGTTTTTGCGTCCCAGACCATCACTGTCTTGCCGTGACCAAGACCGACGATTTGTTTCCCGTCCGGGCTGAAACTCACACAGGAGATCATCTCGAAATGTCGTTCTATTGAGGTCACTGCCTGGCCGGTTGTGACATCCCAGATCTTCAGCGACTTTCCCGCGGTTACGATCTTCTGTGCATCCGGGCTGAAACTCACACTCGAGACAGTGCCGTCGTGTCCGGTCAATGCGAGAATCGGATCGTTGAGGGGCCACCTTGTAGCTTTGCGTCTTTAGGGGTCTTGCTCAAACTCGTCGGCAACTGTCATTGGCTGTTCGTCAGTCGCCGGGGCCTGAGCGTCTGTCAGGATTGGCGGCGGCTCACTGCGTTCTGGAGACGATGGTCTGTCTCCGCACCCGGTCACACCCAGGATCAAGATCATCAGCGGAAGAAACACTTTCATAGTGAGTCTCCTTTTGGACACCAAAGGATGACTGAGGATCGTATCCAGTCTCTTCGGACCTGTTCAGGTGATCAACGGCCAGTTGAAAACGGACGGTGTAGTTCGGTGGAGTTGGTCGACAGGCGATGTAGAACAGGATACCGCAATCCGCCATTGTGTATCGCAACAGGTCGCCAACGGAACTCACCGCGCAAGAGAAAACCCCTGTTTTGCAGGGGTCTGAGACCGGGTGGTGCTGGCCCTGGTGCCCCGGAACGGACTTGAACAAAAGCCGTTTTCCTCGAGACGGGTGCAAGTTTCGAAGACGGCCGGTGCGAAAGCGGGTGCAGTTCCACGTCGGCCTGCCGCAGCTTGCCGTTCACCTGCTCAACGCTGTGACGCTTCTGCTTCATCTCCAGAGGCTGCTCTCCGGGACCTTACGCCCCGGCAGAATTCTCTCACATCCGCTGGTACAATTTCGCGGGATAAGGTCACCCGTATCGTAGTTGGAGGGCCTTCTCGTCGTGGGTTCGATATTCATGCCCCAAAGCGATCTGGACACGATGCGAGGAAGCGTCCTTTTCCGCCATGACTGCAGGGTAGTCTGCGGCCGAGATTCGATCGAATGAGCTCGGAAAGAGGAGTGGAGTATGTGGCGAGTTCGTGTTGTTGCAGTGTTGTCGGTCATCTTATGCTCCGCCGACAGTTCTGGCCAACAGCCGAACCGTGCGGCAAATGCGGATGTCACGGTTGCTGCCCCTGAACCGCCAAGTCCCTATTTCAGTGTGCTCAAGAGCCGCGTTCGGCAAAGCCTGGACGGGCAGTGGCGTTTCAGATTTGACGCAGGCGACACCGGTGAAACGAAGGGCTGGTTTCGCACCGGTGTGCGGGATCGTATCTGTCAGGTGCCGGGCAGTTGGCAAATCGTGTTCGAGGATCTCAGCAACACGGTGGGTACCGCGTGGTACGAACGCGAGTTCAGACTGGACGCTCGTTTCCGGAACCGACGTATCGCAGTCGTTTTCTGCGGGGCCAACTATTACGCCAGGATCTGGGTGAACGGCCAGCTTGCCGGAGAACACGAGGGCGGCCAGTTGCCGTTCGCCCTGGACATCTCCAGGCTGGCCCGATTCGACCGGGCCAATCGCATCACCGTCAGGGTCTCTGACCCAGCGGACCAACTCGAACTTCCGGTTGGCCCGGCTCACACTGAGATGCATCGCGTCAGTGGGATCTGGCGCGGCGTCTGGCTCGAGGCGACCGGCACCACCTACGTCTCCGAT
>CAUZRQ010000274.1:0-5170 GCA_963582065.1 Planctomycetota bacterium
GGCCGGGATCTTCCTGTGCGGTCTGCGTGATTCCCGCGTTGATGCCGCTGAGCAGATCGAGATCTCTCCTGATCGGATCGAGTTGTCGAGCCGACTCGACCAGGTCCAGGTCCTGGTCACGCAGAAATCGGCCTCCGGCGGTTCCAGTGACGTGACCCGGGCGGTGCGCTTCGAGATCGAGGGCGACCAGGTCGTGTCGATCGACGGACAGGGGCGAGTCCGGGCGATGTCGGCAGGCCGGGCGGTGGTGCGGGTCCGACACGGGGCATTGGTCAAGCAGATCCCGGTCGTCGTGGCCAAGGGGTTTGCGGACCGCAGGTCCCGGTTTGTCGATCACGTGCTGCCGGTACTCAGCCGGGCCGGCTGCAACCAGGGGGCCTGTCACGCATCCCAGTTCGGCAAGGGCGGCTTCAAGCTCTCGGTGTTTTCTTTCGCACCGGAAGCCGATCACCTGGCGCTGACACGTGAATGGGACAGCCGGCGGGTGTCGCTGGTCTCTCCGCGGGACAGTCTCGTGTTGAGGAAGGCAACGATGGCTGTCGGACATGGCGGCGGTCGCCGATTCGGACGGGGCAGCTACGAGTACGACGTGCTGAAGACCTGGATCGCCGACGGTGCCCGTGGCCCCGGTGGAACGAAGCCGGATGCGGTTCGAATCGTGGGACTCGACGTTTTTCCTCGGGAACGGACGTATCGAGTCGGCCAAACGCAACAACTGCGGGTCGTGGCTCGGTACGCCGACGGTCACCGTAACGACGTCACCCGCAGATCCGCATTCGACAGCCTGGAATCAGGAATTGCCGACGTCGACAACGATGGGCGTGTCGAGGTCTCCGGCAGCGGGCAAGCGGCGATCATGGTCCGTTATCGCGGGCAGACGGCGGTGGCACACGTGATCTCGCCCTTCACGGCCAACGGACCAATCGCGGTTCTGCCAGGGACCGGCAACCTGATCGACCAGCACGTTTCACGCAGATGGGCACTGCTGGGGATGCGTCCTTCACCCGGGTGCAGCGATGCCGAGTTCATCCGGCGGGTGTTCCTGGATTGCCTGGGGACGCTGCCCGATCCGGAGATCGTCGAGCGGTTTTTGGCGTCGCCGGCAGCCGGGAAGCGATCCGGAGTGATCGACGAGATCCTGGGTGTGACCGGAGATCCCGCGCGAGACCGGTATGTCGGCGAATGGAGCACATATTGGACGTTGAAGTTCTCCGACGTGCTCCGCAACAACCGCAAGACATCCGGTGATGCCGGGATGTGGGCCTACCACAACTGGATCCGCCAGTCGCTGCGACAGAACAAGCCGTACGATCAGCTCACCCGTGAGTTGATCACGGCGCAGGGATCGATTTTCGAACACGGGCCAGCCAACTTCATCGCCTCCTCGCGGCGTCCCACCGACGTGGCGACGATCTCGAATCCGGCCGATCTGGCCGAGACGACAGCACAGGTGTTTCTGGGAATCCGTCTGCAGTGTGCCCGGTGTCACCATCACCCGTTCGAGTCGTACAGCCAGGACGATTTCTACGGCCTGGCGGCGTTCTTCACGCGGCTCGACAGCAAGTCGAGCGGCACCTTTGGCGAGTTGGGATTCGACGCGGTGGTCAGCCTGGCCCCGCTGGGGGCTGACCGCAGTCTCAAGCACCCACGGACCGGGAAGGTGGTTGTGCCGCGCCCGCTCGGGGGTGGCCCCGTCGACACCCGGGGAGTGCTCGACATTCGTGAGCCGTTGGCTGACTGGCTGACATCGCCGGGGAACCGGCTGTACTCGCGGAACATCGTCAACCGGATCTGGGGTCACTTCATGGGCACCGGAATCGTCGAGCCGGTCGACGACCTGAGATCGACCAATCCGCCGACCAATCCGAAGTTGCTCGACGCCCTGGCCGACGACTTCGTCGCCCACAAGTTCGATCTCAAGCACCTGATGCGACGGATCATGAGTTCGGCCACCTACCAGTTGTCCTCGACCCCCCGGCCCGAACACGTCAAGGACCGTCGCTTCTATACGCACTACAACGTCAAGCGGCTGCCGGCCGAGGTGTTGCTTGATGCGATCGACCACGCCTGCGGCACCCACGAGCGCTTTCCCGGCGTGCCACCCGGGACCCGGGCGATCGCCCTGCCGGATCCGAACTTCGAGTCGTATTTCCTCGACACCCTGGGTCGGCCGCGCCGGTTGACCAACTGCGAGTGCGAGCGGACGGCCGAGCCGAACATGGCCCAGGTGCTCCACCTGTGCAACGGGGTGAAATTCGAGAAGAAACTGGCCGACAAGACCGGACGACTGGCGAAGTTGATTGCTGCAGAGAAGTCGCTGGACGAGGTCCTGCGACAGTTGTACCTGGCCACGTTCAGTCGGCTGCCGTCGGCCGCCGAGTTGTCCACCTGCCAGGAGGTGGTGGGCCAGTCGGAGAACCGGAAAAAGGGCCTGGAGAACATCCTGTGGGCTCTGTGCAACAGCCGCGAGTTCCTCTTCAACCACTGACCATGACCAATTCACTTTGCCCGGTTATCCAACCAGGGAATTCCCAGATGCTGAATCTTCGACCACTACGACATGCCGACTGCCAGTCGCCGGACCGCCGCAGCTTCCTGTTGCAGGTCGGTGCGCTGGGCGGCATCGGGTTGTCCCTGGACCAGTTGCTCCGGGGGCAGGCGACTGCCGCCGATGTCCCCCGCCGCGACATCAACTGCATCCTGGTCTGGACTCGGGGCGGCACCAGCCACCACGACACCCTGGACCCGAAGCCGAAGGCGCGGGCGGAGATCCGTGGCGAGTTCGGAACGATCGACACGTCGATCCCGGGTGTCCGGTTCTCGGATCACGTCCCGGGTTTCGCACGCGGGGCCAAGGACATCTCGGTTGTCCGCAACCTGAATTCAATCAACGGTGCTCACGGTTCGGCCGACGCCATCATTCTCTCCGGCTGGCAGTTGAATCCGGCCGTCACCTACCCGACCTACGGCTCGGTCATCTCGCGCGAACGGGGCAACCGTCGTGACATGCCGGCGTTCGTGCAACTGGGCAACGAGGTCGACCGCAAGTTCATGGGTGGGACGGCCGGTTACCTGGGGATCACACACAACCCGTTCGAGGTGTTCGAGGATCCCAACGCCGCGAAGTTCACGGTCCGCGACCTGACGCTGCCCGGCGGAGTCAGTCCCAAGCGGGTGTCGTTGCGACGCGAGGCGCTGGCCAGGATCGATACGTTGCAGCGGGGACTGGCCAAGCGACCGGCGGCCCTGTCGGCCATCGACACCTATTACCGCGACGCCTTCCGCATGATCACCTCGGTCAACACCCAGCGGGCGTTCCGGCTGGACCGCGAGTCGGCCAAGACACGCGATGCCTACGGCCGGACGACGTTCGGGCAGAGCTGCCTGTTGGCTCGGCGGTTGATCGAATCGGGCAGCCGATTCGTGACCGTCAGCAACGCCGACTGGGACACCCATGACAAGAACTTCAGTCGGCTCAAGGAGTTGCTTCCGCCGGTTGACCAGGCGTTGCCGACGCTGGTGGCCGATCTGAAACAGCGTGGCCTGCTGGATACGACGCTGGTCGTGTGGCTGACCGATTTCGGACGGACTCCCAAGGTGAACACCGCCGCAGGGCGTGACCACTGGGCGTCGGCCGGACTGGCGGTCTTCGCCGGGGCCGGCACGCCACCGGGCGTCATTGTCGGTCAGACCGATGCCGAGGGAGGGCGGAGTGTCGGCGAAGAGTATTATCCGCAGGACATCGCCGCGACGATCTACTCGAAGCTCGGCATCCCGCTCGACACGACCCACATCATCGGTGATGGGCGTCCGATGCGATTGTGTGAAGGCCGCCCGATCCGGGAGTTGTCATGACACGGTGCCTGTCGATCTTGTCGAGCGGATTGCCACGACGGGGCCACCGTCTGCTGTCCGCGGTCTTGTCGGTGCTGGTGACCGGCACGATGCTGGTCGCTCCGCGGCCGATCGCGGCAGATCACAAGATCAGCTACCGGCAGATCACCCGCACACATCCGATTGCCGTACAGAGGGGCAAGAAGGCCCGGGTCCGTGTCTGGTCCAACTTCACACTGAACAACTCACACTCGACATTCTTCGTTCCCGCCGGAATCCGGATGACCCAGATCAAGGAACCGCCCAGGAAGGTCGAGTTCTTTGAGCCGAAGGAACTGGACCAGGGCGAGGATTACGGGTTTGACGTCGAGGTGCCCGCCGGGCAATTGCCCGGTGTGTACGAGTACCGGATAGCCACCGACCAGGCGGTCAGCAGTGTGGGGCACCTGCTGGTGACCGACCACACGGTGGTGACAGAATCGACCGGCAACAACAATACGCCCGGGACGGCCCAGTCGGTTTCGGTTCCTTCGGCGGTGTGCGGCAACATCGACGACTTCGAGGACGTCGACCTGTACCGGATTCGTGGTCGCGCCGGGCAGGAACTGGTCTGCCAGATCTTTGCCCAGCGGGTCACGCGATTGATCCACTGCATGGCGATTCAGTACCCGAAGATCCACCTGATGGACTCGTACCTCACGCTTCGTGACGAGCGGGGCCGGGTCGTGGCCGAAAACGACAACTTCATCGGTGGCGATGCGATGTTGCGTTGCCGGCTGCCGACCTCGGGTGATTATTTCCTGGAGGTCCGTGATTCTCGTTACGCCGGGGATCCCCGCTACGTCTACTGCGTCGAGATCACCGAGGGTCCGGTGGCGGTGGCCACGTTTCCGGTTGCGATCCAGCGCGGGCGTTCGGCCTCGGTGGAATTGGTCGAGACGCATTCGGTCAATGTGCCACGGGTGGCCGGACGAGAGCGCAGGCAGGTCACCTGGAGTGTGGCGGCCGATGCGGTGGCAGGTTGGCGACGGGTTCGCATCAAGGGGGCCGACAGCCAGCCGGGTCCGGTGGTCCCTCAACTGGTCAGCTCACACTCCCAGGTCGTTGCCGACGGACGGAACCTCAACGTGGAACGCGCCATGTCACTCGAATTGCCCGTGGGGGTCAGTGGCCGGTTCCAGCAGACCGGGCAGACTCACTTCTACCGCTTCCGGGCCAGAAAACAGGGTGTCGTCAAGATCGACGTGCAGTCCCAACGTCGTGGCCTGGCGGTCGACGGAGTGGTCCTGGTGATGGATTCCAAGGGGAAGATCCTGGCGACCGCCGACGACGGCTC
>CAUZRQ010000275.1:0-5158 GCA_963582065.1 Planctomycetota bacterium
ACCGAACACCGTGACCCAGTTCGACGATCCGACGACATTGGATATCGACGAACAGGGCCAATACCGCATGGACCGGTTCGAAGTCGGGGATTACCTGGTGGCCGAGGTGCCGCAGGCGGGATGGACTCAGACCACCCCGGTCTCGACTCACTCGATCTCGCTGTTCGTCGGCCAGACCGCGACCGACAAGGACTTCGGGAACCAGTTTGTCGTCACCGCCGACGCGGTCGTCGGCGCGGGCATTTACGCCGATGACGGCCAAGCCGACACCTACCTGATCCAGCCCAACGGGATCAACGCCGAGATCATCGTCAATGGCAACGTCGTGGTCCGCAAGCTGGCCACAGAACTGAACTCGATCACCATCGACGGCTCGGATGATGACGACACGCTGGTGGTTGACCTGGGTGGTCTGGACGCCTCGCTGGGCTTTGCCGCCGACCTCACCTTCAACGGTGGTGGTTCCGGCAGCGACAACGACACGCTTCAGATCCAGAACGGCTCGGCCGGCACGGTCTCCTACTCGTTCGACAACGCCTCCGACGGCACGATCACCATTGATGGCAGTTCGATCACCTACACCGGCCTGGAACCGATCCTCGACAGCCTGACGACCGACAACCGCGAGTTCAGTTTCGGAGCGACCGATGACGTGGTCACGCTGACCGACGACGGCAGCTCCAGCAACGGCCTGCTGACCCTCAGCAGCGTCTCCTCCAGCGAAACTGTCACGTTTGCCAATCCCGACACCTCGCTAAAACTGCACCTCGGCGATGGCGCTGACCAGTTGACTGTCGTCTCGCTGGATGACGGCTTCGCCGGGGCGTTGACCCTCAACGGCGAGTCGGGCGACGACACGATCGACGCCTCGGCCATCAACGTGGCCGTCAAACAGAACGGCTCGGGCGGCAACGACACACTGAGGGGCGGATCGGCCGCCGACACGCTCAACGGAGGCAGCGGGTCTGACTCGTTGGCGGGCGGGGCGGGTAACGACAGGCTGCAGGGACAGGGAACCAGCTACGACACGCTCAGCGGCGGCCCCGGCGACGACACGCTCGACGGTGGCGACGGCTACGACCGGATCTCCGAATCGGCGGACGTCGACTTCACCGCCACCGACAGTTCACTGGCCGGCCTGGGAACCGACACGCTGATCAACATCCAGTTGGTCCAACTGTTTGGCGGTTCCACCGCCAACACGATCGACACCTCGTCCTTCACCGGTCGTGCCTTCCTGAACGGTGCCGGTGGCAACGACACGCTGACCGGTGGCGGCTGGTACGACCGGATCTTCGGCGGCTCGGGGCGTGACCTGATCACCGGGGGAGTCTCGGTCGTCGACCCGGGCACCGGATCGTTCACCTACGACGTGCTGCGAGGCCAGGGCGGCAACCTCGACACGCTGATCGGTGGAGACGGAGCCGACAAGCTCAACGGTGGTGCCGGCCACGACAGCCTGGTCGGCGGCGGTGGCGACGACGTTCTGACAGGCGAGAGCGGTAACGACACGCTGGATGGCGGCGAGGGGACCGACAGGCTGCTCGAACGGGCCGACGTCGACATGACGCTGACCGATGCCAGCCTCAGCGGCGGCATGGGCAGCGACACCCTGATGAACATCGAGACGGCCTATCTCAAGGGCGGCAGCAGCAACAACCGCCTGGATGCCTCCGCCTTCAGCGGTGATGTCACGCTGATCGGTGTGGGCGGCGACGACACGCTGCGTGGCGGATCCGGCAACGACCTGATCTTCGGCCGCGCCGGGGCCGACTTGTTGCTCGGAGGCGACGGCGACGACACGCTCAAGGGACTCCGCGACAACGACACGCTCAACGGCGGAGCCGGCGACGACTGGCTCGACGGTGGCAACCACGATGACGCCATCTCGGGTTACACCGGCGACGACACGCTGTACGGACGCTCGGGCGACGACACGCTCGTCGGCGGTGAGGGCCACGACACGCTCTACGGAGCCGACGGGGCCGACATCGCACTCGGAGACGATGTCGACGACGATTCGACGCTGACTCGCGACAACGACTGGATCGACGCGGGGGCCGGGCAGGACACGGTGCGAGGCGGGGACGGGACCGACCAGATGATGGACGACGTCTCGGAAGTCGACGAGAGCTTCGCCTTCTGGGCCGAATGGGTCGACAGCGTGTAGCGGATGCCGAGCCGGCCCTAGCGATTGATGCCGATGTAGAAGCTGAAGACCCGCTTGTCGTCCAGGTCCTGCTGGATCACCGGGATGCCCCAGTCGACGGCGATCGGGACCGGTCCCATCGCCGGGATCGTCACCCGCAGGCCCGCTCCCAACGTCAACCGGAAATCGTCCATCGCCACTTCGTTCTCGATCGTGCCGAAGTCGGTGAAGACGACCCCCGAGATCATCTCGTCGGCAGTCATCGGGAACTGGTACTGAACACTGCCCAGTGCCATCCACTCGCCACCGATGCCGGTGCCGGGGAATCCTGCTTGGCGGGGAGTCACGCCGCGGAAGTCAAAGCCGCGGAAACTCTGGTAGCCGCCGGCGAAGAATCGTTCATAAATCGGCGTGTCATCGCCGGTCCAGCCCAGCTGGGCCGAGAGCGAGAGCACGTGCCGGCCTTCCCCGTCGGGTCGCTCGTGCAAGGTGAAGTACTGCTTCGCGTCCCCGCGGAGTTGCGGGTAGGTGAAATCGCCAAAGCCCTGCTCGTAGCTGGCCTGCAGGAAATGACCCTCCGTCGGCAGGAACGCGTTGTCTCGGGTGTCGTGAGTCACCGAGACCTTGCCGGTCGTGAACCAGGTATTGCCCAACGCCGCAACCAGTAGGTCCGGTGTCGGCACGTCCGGGTTCTTGATCTCGACCTCTTCGAGCCGCAAGGTTCCCGCCAGGGACCACTCACGAGTAATCTGCCGTCCAAGTGTGACCCGGCCACCGGTGCGGTGCTCGTCCCAGTCGTAGAAGAATCGCTGGTAGAAGAAGCCCGCGACGCTCAGGGAAAAGTCGGTATCCATGAAGTACGGATCCGACCAGTTGAGCAGGTAGCGGCTGAAGTAGTAGCCGGGCATCGCTTCGATCCGGAACCTCTGGCCTCCTCCTCGGAACGCCGTCCCGTCTGCGACGTCCTGCATGCTCCTGGGAACCCGTAGCAGGTCGAAGTTGTTCTCGTCGAGCACGATCGAGCCGATCAGGCCCGAATCGCTATTGATCCCGGCTCCGAACATCACCCGACCGGTGCGGGCCTCGGTCACATCGACGTCGATGTCGAGCAAGCCGTAGTTCGGATCGGTCAGTGCACGACCCAGTGACCCGAACGGGTCGCCCAGCGGCGAGTTCTCGTAGATCGGGTTGTAGGGTCGAGCAGCGGGGTCGATGTCGGGCTTCTGGCCCCGGACGACCGGCGGCTCGCCGGTCAGGACGTCGGTGAGCAATCGATACGAGGTCTGCACCAGCCGCCTGGGAGAGTTCCACGTCGCAGCATCCGGGTCCCGGCGTTGCACCATTTGCCGTCGTGAGGGATCTGAGAACTGGGCCGGTTGGCCCGCCGGGGAGTTGTCGTAGCCGGTCGAGGGGAACAGCCCCGAGAGTGGGTCGGCGGGGATCTTCTCGGGAACCAGTTCTTCGGGTTCCATCGGCCGGACGCGAATTCTCGGCCCCTGGGCTCCCCGCTCGAAGATCATCCCGGCCAGCCGTCGCTCGCTGCGGCGGATCACCTTCGGATCGGCCAGTTCACCGGGTTGGAACAGCAGCCGATTCAGGACGACGGTTTCCTTGGTGTGAGGGTAGTCGCCGTGGAAATGCACATCGATGGGGCCGATCAGGTAGGGACGGTCCTCGTCGATCTCGTAGATCACGTCGACCACGCCCGGAGCGCTGTCGTCAAACCGCGTCAGCGGATCGGCCCGGGCGAACAGTCGACCCAGGCGTCCGTACTTTTCCTTGATCAGCCTGACGTCGGTCGCCAGGTGCCGTTGGTTGAACGGCGCGCCCTGGACCAGTTCCAGGTCCGCGGCAAGCTGCTTGGTCGAAAACACCTTGTTGCCCCGCAGCGTGATGCTGCGGACGGTGTACTGCCGCCCCTCGTCGATCGTGTACTCGATCGTCAGGTTGGCATCACCGAGCCGGAGGGGGTTGTAGATCACGTCGCCGGTCAGCACGCGGTGCGTGATCTTGACGTCGAAGAACCCGAGCCCGCGGTAGTAGCCCGAAAGGCCCTGCTTGTCCTGGGGAATTGTCTTGGGATCGAACTTGCCACCGAAGAAGTCGAAGCCGAAGATTGCCCGCTTGGTGGCGATCTTGGTCTTGAGGATCCCGGCGCTGGCGTAGCGGTACTTGTTGCCGACGAACGTGACGTCGGCCACCAAGACCTTCTGACCCTCTTCGATCCGAAACACCACGTCGCGGTCGCTGCGGCGGCCTCCGCTGGCAAGCTGGATCGTAGCGAACGGAAAACCCTTGTCGCGGTAGACCGTCTCCAGCCTACGCACCGCCTCGCGATTGGCACTGATGTCGAATGGACTCCCCACCCGCAGGCCAATCTCCTCGGAGAGGTCTTCGTCGTTGATCCGCTTGTTGCCGTCAAAACGGATCGCCCGGATCATCGGTCGCTCGACGACCCGGAAGACCAGCTGGCGACCAGCCGGGTTCTTCGGATCGGTTCGGTAGATCGGCTCGACACTGAAGAACCACCTCGTGGCGAACAGTCGCCGGACATCTCCGCGGACCTGGGCCTCGGTCACCACGCGACCGGCCTGGACACGCAACAGCCGACGAATGTCCGGTTCGCTGATCGCCTCGTTCCCCTCGATCTGCACATCGGTGACCGGAGGGCCGGTGGCTGCGGTGTTGGCTGCGGTGGCTGCGGTGTTGGTCGCGGCGGCGGCGATGGCTGCGGCGGCGGCTGCGGTGGCGGCTGCGGTGGCTGCATTGAGAGGCCCCTCAGAGGTCTCCAGCGGCGGGGCGGCGAGCAGCCTGGGCGGCGTGGTCGCCGCCGGTGACTGGCCTCGCACAATCGGACCGCCCTGGCAGCCCAGCGAAACAAGCATCGAAACGATCAACAGCCAGGCCACGGCTTGAGGGCGCAGCCATCGATCACACAGGAGGACCGCCATGGCGGGTCTCACGGAGGAGGATCAGGTAGGAGACGAGTGAGACAACTCGAGTAGGCCG
>CAUZRQ010000276.1:0-5119 GCA_963582065.1 Planctomycetota bacterium
CCTACGACGCCCTGACCCGGCAAGAGGGCCGTCAGGCGTTTGATCTGAACCGTGAACCGCAAAGCGTTCGTGATCGCTATGGCATGCATCCGCTCGGGCAAAACCTGTTGCTTGCACGGCGGATGGTGGAGTCAGGCGTCCGTTTCGTGACGGTCAACGGCTGGGCGGGGCAGGCCGATCACGACAAGAAAGGCCCGCCGAGCAGCAGTTGGGACATGCACGGCGGCAACATGGGCATGGGCAACGCGTTCGGCACCGGCTCCTACGGCATGGGGTTCTGTCTGCCGCGACTGGACCAGGCACTCTCCGGGCTGCTCTCCGACCTCAGCGAACGAGGCATGTTGGAAGACACGCTGGTGGTGGTGACCGGCGAGTTTGGCCGCACACCGTTTGTGTTGAAGCAGAACCCACCCGGTCGGCAGCACTGGCCGAAGTGTTTCTCCTCGATCCTCGCAGGCGGGGGCATTGCCGGAGGGAATGTCTACGGCAAGTCCAACAGGAAGGGCGAGTACCCGACGAGGAACCGTGTCCGCCCCGAGGAACTGGCCGCGACGGTCTATCACGCCCTCGACATCCCGATCAACGACCCGCAGGACGCCAGCGGCCTTTCCCGTTCGCTGACAACCGGCAAGCCGATCCTGGACTTGTTCGGCTAACCGTCAAGCGACTCCCCGGATGGCCAGCGGACCTGTCGACACCGCAGGGGGGCAGCTCCGACGTCTTCACGTCGTTGAGAATTGTCAGCGTGAGTCCTGGGCTGCCGGATCCGCGACGGTCTTTTCTCGTTCGTCCCGTTACCCCGCTCCGGAGGTAGGTCTTGAATTCCAGAACTTCTCATCGCATCGCTGAAAGCCTCGTGATTCTTCTCGCATGGGCCGCCGCCGCACAGCCGGCACAACGCCCGGACATTCGGGAACTCAGCCAGCATTTCATCGACGTCAGGGACAGCTCCCCCTGGCACTTCACACCGGCCGGCAACATCAAGGAGGTCTCGCTCAGCGAACATCGCGGACTGGTCACGCTGCGAGAGGCCGGTAAAGGCCAGGACATCAAGGGACTGCTGAAGTCACCGATTCGACTCGATGAGTACCCGGCTCCGTGGGAGTTTCACCTGGGCATTCTGCAGAACCACCTTGGCCAGAAGGGACTCAGCGAGAAACAGATCAACTATGCCATCGGCCTGAACCTGGCAGTCACGTTTTCCGATCCACGGACCTGGCCGAAGGACCGTTCGAAGCCGCCGGCCGACCTGAAGTCCCTGCAACTGTTCGTCGTCCACCTGGGCTCGATCGGCGAAAACTATCGGCTGGGAATCCCGACCGTTCGCCGCACTCCGCTCAACATGGGAGACCACTCGCCGGAAGTCTACATGTTCTATGGACGAGGCGATCTGGCACCGAACCTGAATGGCAACTGGAAATTTCCCTACAGCTGGGTGGGGCCCGACCCGACCGACGCCGGGACGTGGTCGAAACGCGGCGGACCGGCCGACACCATGATTCGGTTCCGGGTCAGTCTGCTCAGTCCAACCAGCCTGGAGATCGGAGCCGGCTATGGAGATCACCCTGGCTGGCGGATGCGCACCGTCGATGTCTCCAAGTTCGGTGCCATCACTGGAATCTGGGAGATCGGACCGATCATCAGCCTCGACCGGTGGATCCCGTCAGTCCTGGCCAAAGACCTGAAACTGAACGAGACGCCTGTCTGGCTCGAGGCTTTCCGCAAACGGCAGAAAGTGCTCGGCAAAGGTGACGCGGCCAAACCGGCGCTGGACGCCATCAAGAGGTCATTTCAGGTCGACCCGCCGGACCCACGGTTCGGCTACTACATTGACTACGCCACCTTTCATGCCAATGGCCCGGCGGACATCGACCAGCTGTCCGACGAGTTCAATGTCCCCGGGTTTCTTGCCGACCGGAAGTTCTACGTGGAAGGCAACGGCATCTGTGAAACGCACTCGAACCCGGGCCACATGACGGTCACCCTGTTCGGTCACAACAGCAGCTGGGCGATGTGCCCCATCCTGCGTGCCGGCGGAGTGGACTTTGCCGTCCGCAAACCACCATTCGAAATCGAAACGTCATTCATTGCACCCGGCGACGACGCCGCGTGGAACCTGTGGTGGAACGTCGGAATGTTCGACAAGGCAAAGAAATTCCACCAGTGGCAACCCGGGTTGAAGTTCATACCGGGGAAAGGAGTCCGCTTTTTTGACGTGTTCAACGTCGAGCCCGACCAGGTTTCGAGAAACCGCGAATTGAACCTCCAGTTCGCTGCAGGTTTCCCGAAACTCCCGGTCGGCGGAAAGCCGATCGGCATGCTGATCCAGATCCCCGACGCGGATCACCTGCGAGTCGGCTTTCGTCGGGATGCCAAGTCACCGTGGGTGTTCTCGTCGCCATTTGATGCCGGGAAAGCGTTTGGCGGCATCGCGAAGTTCGCCTACCCCTGCCTCGTCTCGTTCACCGGTCGGGGTGTCGGCGGCAAAGGCTGGGGCAGCGGCAACTATCCCGGCTTCCAGAAGTTCCGGATCGACTACGTGCGGTTCCGCTACGGACTGACGAAATAGCGTGACACGTTCGACATTCCGTGGCCGACACGTCGTGCTCCACACCAGTACCGGAACAGGAGCCTGGTTCTGACCGCCGTCCGACCACCGCATCAGATCGTCGGCCAGTGCCTGAACCGCTTGGTCTCTCCCTGACGAACAGGTGACCGACGACCACTTTGATAAAACGCTACAAAATGTGCTGCAGCAACCCGCCGTTTTACCTCGCACCGCGTCGCAAACGGATTTCCCCCAAATGAAACAATCCTCAGAGTATGCAGGGGGTTGCGAGCGGGTGCACCGAGGTGCGAAACCCGCTAGCGTGAGTGGATGGAAATCGACCGGAAATCGACAACCGATTGCCTGGTCACGACTTACAGGTCGAACCGGAATCCGGGAATGCGATATCCGGTGTGGTCGGAGTTATTCCTCATCCAGACTCGAATCTGACCCGCGTGATCGAGGCTTGGGCCGCGCTGTCTCCAGACACCCGCGCGGCGATCCTCGCAATCGTCGAGTCCGCTCCGGGCCGTTGATCATCAGATCGACAAGTAGCCTCCCGGAGAATATCTTGTAACTCTCATGATTCTGAGGAGCTACGCATGACCGGCCCGCCCCAGATTGCTGCTGCGAAGGACAAGACGTTGTTCACGCCCGGTCCGCTGACGACCAGTCAAACCGTCAAACAAGCGATGCTTCGGGATGTGGGCTCGCGCGATGTTGAGTTCATCGAGACGGTGCGCCGCATTCGAGAAGCACTTTTGGCCCTGGCGGGTGTGTCGCGGGAGACGGGATACGAAGCGGTCCTCATGCAGGGTAGCGGGACGTTCGGCATCGAGTCGGTCATTGGGTCGACGGTGCCTCCGGACGGCAAGTTGCTGGTGATCATCAACGGCGCCTATGGTGCTCGAATTGCCAAGATCGCCAAGGTCCTGAGAATCGACACCACGACGCTCGAATGCACCACAAACGTGGCACCCGTACCAGCAGACGTCGGCCGGATGCTGACTGAAGACGCGGCGATCACCAACGTCGCCGTGGTGCACTGCGAGACGACGACGGGCATCATTAATCCCATCGACCAGATTGGTCGCGTGGTCAGGCAGCATGACAAGACGTACTTCGTCGACTCGATGAGCGCCTTCGGCGCTGTGCCGTTTGACTTCGAGAAGTGTGGAATCGATTTCCTGGTTTCGTCGGCTAACAAGTGCATTGAGGGTGTGCCGGGTTTTTCGTTTGCGATCTGCCGTCGCGATTCGCTCCACGCCACGGAAGGCTGGGCTCGCTCGCTGAGCCTCGACCTGCTGGCACAATGGAGGGGGTTGGAACAAAACGGCCAGTTTCGCTTCACACCGCCCACGCACGCGATTCTGGCGTTCGATCAGGCGCTCCGCGAATTGCAGGCCGAAGGCGGCGTCGAGGGCCGAGCCACACGATACCGCGGCAACTACGAATCGCTCGTGGACGGGATGCGCGAAATGGGATTTTCCGAGTACCTGTCGCCCAAGCTGCAAGGCACGATCATCACCGCTTTTCACTACCCGAATCACCCGCGCTTCCAGTTCGACGAGTTCTACACGCGGTTGAACGACAAGGGATTCGTGATCTACCCCGGCAAGATGTCGAACATCGATTGTTTCCGCATCGGGAACATTGGACGACTCTTCGAGTGCGACATTCTTGCCCTGCTCACAGCGATCCGCGCAACGCTCAGCAAGATGGACATTGAGCTTCCGTGCAGCTAATCACGCCGGAACCCGATGTGTTCATCCTGCGTCAGACGGCGCAAACGTCTTAACAACTTGAGAATGCGGAATAGGTCACGCGACGTCTGCTCAGTGCTGGAGCAGCACTCGTGCCGGTTCCAGAATCAATTGCACTTCTGGCATATCCGAAACGATCTCCGGCAGTCTCGAATGAGCGATCGGGGACGGCACTGTGGTAACAACCATATAAAATGCCGTTCCTTCGTTGTTTTCCGGTTACATGCAATCGACGTCCTGTTCTTGAAGACGACGGCAAAGCCATTTCGCGTTGTCGCTTCCAGCGACCTTGCCCCGGTACGAACTGTCCAATGGCCGTAGCCAAACTTGCAAACAGTTCATGATCGTGACTCACATCAGCCGGACTATTTCACAACTTAAATTTTTCCTACCGTTCATTTAGGATGATGCTGCCGCCCAATAACACAAAGCGAACAATCCCACCCTGGGAGAACAGGTGCAGTCTATCAAGTAGTGAGGCCGGCCGGCATGATTGAAACACGACTCGAAGTTCAGCCGCATCAAGGTCCCCAAGCTGGCTGCGGCGGCTCAGTTTTTCGGATCAGACTGGGACAAGAACTCTTTGAAGGCCGTCTTGTTTTCGATCGGTGAGGTTTGCGGTCGGCCCAGGTCGGCCCGTGCGCCTTTCTGGACCATGATCTCCAGCATGGCTGGCCCGCCTGTGGAGCAAAGTTGGGCTACCTTCTCGGCCAACTCATCGCGCCGCTCGACACGCCATGCTTCCGTGTAACCGCACGCCTTGACGATTTCTGTGAATGAGACCCGCAGACCTGCGGTGGCCATGCCG
>CAUZRQ010000277.1:0-5088 GCA_963582065.1 Planctomycetota bacterium
GTCGGTGTGCATCGAACGCACCACCGCGATGTCGTCGGCACTGCGGGCAATAAACGGCAGGCGATCCGAAAACTCGGTGCCGCAGTCGCCCGCGGGTGTGAACACGCGGGGACTGCCCTTCAACCTCGCGGTCTTGGCGTTGGTGAACGCCAGTCGCACCCCCTCGGTCAATTCGCGGGGCAACGGTTCACCGTGATGCCGGACCAACTCCGGCTTCGGGTCCAGGAGATCGATCTGGCTGGGAGCCCCCGCCAGGAAGATGAAGATGCACTGTCTGGCGGTGGCCGGAAAGTGGCCACCGCGCATGGCCAGCGGACTGGAATGACCGGCGGCAGGTTCGGCCGACATCAGTCCGTCCCGTCCGAGCAGCGACGATAACGCCAATGCCCCCAGGCCGCTGGCCGAGGTCAGCAGGAAGTCACGTCGCAGCGCGTCGCCACTAGTCGGATTCTGCACGGCAGGCTCACTCACGAGTGATGAATTCATCAAGATTCAGGATGACACGGGCCACTCCGACCGCGGCAGCCACCTCGGCCAACGACGCGGTGTGAGACCACTTGCCGGGACCAACAACCTGGCGAGCCGCCGCCTCGTCGGTCCAGTACCGTTTGAGGTTGTGCCGGTACAGGTCGCCGAGGACCTGGTGTTCGATCCGACTCGCTTCTCGGCCGAGCCCAAACTGCACCGCTCGATCGACCACCAGAGCCGCGCGTTGATCGATCGCGGTGACCATCGGCACCGAATCCAGCAAGCGGCGACCCATCTGCTGTGCACACTCGACAAACACCGGATCGTTCCACAACGTCAGTGCCTGCAATGGCGTGTTGGATCGCTCTCGACGCGTGCAGGCCGAATTGGAGTCGGGCACGTCGAACGTCACCAGCATCGGGTAAGGAACGGTTCGCTGGAAGAACGTGTAGAGCCCCCGCCGGTAGCGATCGCCCCCGGTGCTCACTTCCCATGTCAGGCTGTTCTGGAACCCAAGCTTGACCAAGTCGGCCGGCTGGGGAGGCCGGACACTGGGACCGCCGATGCGGGGATCCAACAACCCACTGACCGACAGAGCCAGGTCGCGGACGATTTCTCCCTCGACCCTCAGGCGGTTCTGACGCGCCAACCACGAATTGTAGGGATCCCGTTCTCTGAGTTCGGGGCGGACAGTCGACGACTGTCGGTAGGTCGCCGAAGTCACAATCAACTCGTGCAGCCACTTCAGTCGCCAGGCACCGTCATTGGGGTCGGCGAAGCGGAAGGCAAGCCAATCGAGCAACTGGGGATGAGAGGGTCGTTCGCCCTGGCTGCCGAAATCATCATCGGTCGAGACGATCCCTCGGCCGAAGTACTGCTGCCAGACGCGGTTGACGATCACACGGGCGGTCAGCGGGTTGTCCGGGGAGACCAGCCAGCGGGCCAGGTCGAGCCGGTCGGGAACCGGCCCCCTGGGAACCAGGGGAGGAAGATCGGAAGGCGTGGTGCGACGAACGACATGCCCCTTGTCGAGAAAATCTCCGCGACGGTGAATCCGGGTCTCACGCGGGGGTCGATGCTCGGAAACCGCACGTGCCTTGGGCAACTCTCCCTCCGACGGCTTCGTCTTGTCGTTGCGGTCCACGGCTGCCACCAGTTTGTCGAGTTCCGGCTCCCGGTAACCAAAGAACCGGATCAGCTTCAACACCTGTTCGCCGGTCCGCTTCTCTGGTGGAGCCTTGAGCGTGGCGACCAGGTCGGCATCGGGAGCCTTCTGCAGCAGCGGAACCTGGGCACTCGAGACCGACAGTTGAAACCGTCCGATGTTGTGGTCGTCGTGCACCCGGTGATCCAGTTTGATCCTCAGTCGCACCGGACCGTCCGTCGCCACGATCGGGCGGCGTAGCGAGAAGATGGCGACGTGGTTCTGGCCCACCTCGGGATGAACAGCCCAGCCGTCTGTCCCATCATCGCCAAGCACCGAAGTGACCTGCCGACTGCTCTGGGAAAAGTCGGCGCGTGCCGAGGCCAGCCGGTGTCGCTTGGCAACTGAGTTTTTCTCTTGTGACTCAACAAATACCGTGAGACTGGACAACACGAAGTTGCCGTTGGATGCCCGTCCCGGACCGCGGCTCGGCAGACGGTCATCGGCCAGGACCTGCAACCGGATGGCCCTGACCGTCTTCGTGTCGATCGTGGCCCAGATGGTGTAGGTTTCGGCCTGGCTGTTGGGACCGGTGGCCAGCACCGAGAAATCGTCCTGAACGGTCAGTTTGCTTCCGGCTGACCCCACGAGTTCCCGGGGGTGGAGGACTTCCCAGCCGGCCTGGGGCTGCAGGACATTCTTCTGCCACCGTGCGAAGGTCTCACTGCGAAACGCGGAGACGGCTTTCAGCAGCTTCTCACGGCGGGCCCGGTAGGCGGCCAGTTGCTCGCGGTAAACCGCAGACTCCTGCTCGCTCTGGACCATGATGAGTGGTTCGTCCAGGCTGTTGAAGAAGGCGTAGACACCGAAATATTCGTCCTGGCTGAACGAGTCGAACTTGTGGTCATGACACTGACAACATCCCAACGTGATTCCCAGCCAGACCTTGCCCAGCGTGTTGGTGCGGTCCACGGTTCTCTTGACTCGATCCTCCTCACGATCCACACCGCCCTCGGTGTTGACGAGCGTGTTGCGGTGAAATCCGGTGGCGGTCCTCTGATCGTTGGTCGCCCCCGGCAGCAGGTCCCCGGCCAGTTGTTCAATGGTGAACCGGTCAAACGGCAGGTCGCGGTTGAGAGCCTCGATAACCCACTGGCGGTACCGCCAGGCGTGGGGCCGGATCCGGTCGGACTCGTAACCGTTGCTGTCGCCGTAACGGGCCATGTCCAGCCAGAATCGCCCCCAGCGCTCGCCGTAATGCGGCGAAGCAAGCAGGCCACGAACGATCGCGCGGTAGGCCTCACGTGTCGGATCTGCCAGGAATGACTTCACCAGGTGCGGCTGTGGTGGCAAGCCGGTCAGATCCAGGTGAATCCGCCTCAGCAGCGTGGCCGCATCAGCCGGCGGCGCGGGACGAACATTCTCGGCGGCCAGCCGCCTGAGGATGAACCGGTCAATTCCGTTGAGAACCTCCCCCGGTCGCCCGGTGTCCGGCACGCCGGGGTTGGCGATGGGGCGATACGCCCAGTGTGGTTCTCCGGCGTGGCAACATTCGACCGGCGGCACACAACAAGCCATCACGACCAGACCGAAACACATGGCAATTCCCCCAAGGATACTAAGTCCTGGGATCTTCATATCTTGTGCTCTCACACCAACAATGCAGGATGACTCTCAGAGACGTGACGATACTCCAAGACGCTACGCCCTCTCCCAGTCTCCCCACCCCAGCTCCGGTGTTCAACCCACTGGATCGGTTCTTGGCGCCTAGCGTGAGACGCCTGAGTTCCGAGTCCCCTATCCTCCACTTGGGAATCAAGCAGGACCCCGCATGTTGCCGCACTTGCTGGCACATGTGGGGTTTTTCGTGCGCGGCGGATTGGCTTTGCGAGCCAAAACGTGCAGGTACTGCGCCGGATTATGCGCCGCTTTGCTCCTGTCATTTTCTCCAGCGTCGATTGTGGTCAGATCGATTCCGGCTGCTTCGGCGTGGCTGGTTCGGCTTCTTCATCAGGTGCATTTTGAAGCCGGCAGCCTCTCATAATCAGCAGGACAATCCCCAGGATCGCTGACAGGCCAACCACGCCGTATCCGATGCGAAATGCCATTCCCGACGCAGGATTGTCCAGCGGTTCGAACGTCGCCAGAAATCCAAAACCGCAAAACGCACTGACCGCCAAAAGCAGCAAGCAGAGGACTGAAGTGCCGACGTGTTTCATGTTTCACCTGCAATCAGAGACTCTGAGTCAGTTTCATTCACAACCAGGCCGTAACGATCAGACGCAGATCCTATTCATATTAATGAAGCGGACGCTCGGCGCGCAAATGCAGATCAGGCGAAGCCAGCGGGCAGCAGCGGCGGAGAGTCGTCATGATTGAGGCATGGCCATTCTATTAATATTTCCCTGTGGCGGCATGAACATATACGCCTTGATCTTTGTGATCTCGCTTACCTGCGTCACAGGGCTGGAACTGCTGATCTCCGAGGTCATCGCCAGTGGACCGTCGACAAACCGGTTCCGGAATGTCCCGAGCGGGTTCTCGCCGGAGAAACCTGCTCAAGCTTCAGCAGCGGCAGTTGCCTTTTCCACGTTGAAAAGGGGAATTCCGGACAACCGCATGCCCTCATGAAGCAATGGTTGCCCCTTGCCGCACGACGGCAGCGATCCATCCAGTATCTCAGAGAGACACTCCAGGTTCGAGTGCCCTGTCCTGACCTTACCCCCCGTCCCGACGCCTGGGGTCGTGGTTCAGACCTGGCGGATACCGCCCCTGAGCAGCCTCGACGAAGGCCAGGATTACCGTGGGGGGTGTTCCTGGCTTGATCCCAGGATTCGCAGCATCGCCCGGATTCCCGTTCTTGTGACAGCAGGGTGAGCCTCGATCGAAGCAGTGTCGATAATAATAGAACGACCACAACACACTCCGTCGACGTTGAAGTTGGATGCCGAAAGCCGGGCCTCACCTGGGCCAAAGAAGCAAACACCGTTGCCTGAGCCGACCAGCCATTGACCGAATCCTCACTGTCGGGATACGCTGGCATTCTGGAAACGAACGCGAAACGATGGTTGCGAAACGGCAACCGTGCGGAGAGTCACGAATGGCGTTGTCGGAAGATCAGGATCCGGCGGGATCGGCGTTCAACCGTCGCAGTCTGCTCAGAAACAGCAGCGTCGCCGTCGGCGCGTTTGCCTTGCCGACTGCATTCGGTGCGCCGCAGTTGGCTGAAGGAGCTCGCCCGAATTCCGCTGGTGCACCAGCCAAACGAGCGATCGTCATCCTACTTCAGGGCGGGTGTTCTCACCACGACACGTGGGATTTGAAACCGGACGCGCCCGCGGAGATTCGCGGCGAGTTCAAACAGATCGCCAGCAGCGTTCCCGGCTACCAGTGCAGCGAGCATCTGCCGCTTCTTGCCCAGCGGGTTCACAACTTCAACGTGCTGCGAAGCGTCTACCACGCGACGCCGAGCCACG
>CAUZRQ010000278.1:0-5066 GCA_963582065.1 Planctomycetota bacterium
CGGCATGGCCACCGCAGGTCTGCGGGTCTCATTCACAGAAATCGTCAAGGCGTGCGGTTACACGGAAGCATGGCGTGTCGAGCGGCGCGATGAGTTGGCCGAGAAGGTAGCCCAACTTTGCTCCACACGCGGGCCAGCCATGCTGGAGATCATGGTCCAGAAAGGCGCACGGGCCGACCTGGGCCGACCGCAAACCTCACCGATCGAAAACAAGACGGCCTTCAAAGAGTTCCTGTCCCAGTCTGATCCGAAAAACTGAGCCGCCGCAGCCAGGTCAGCGACGCAGAGCTTGCCGAAGCTGTCCGGTTACTGAACAACCGACCTCAAAAGTGTCTCGCCTACTGAAGACCCCACGAGGTGCTCAATAACAATTATCCCATCCCGTGACGTTGCACTTCGGATTTGAATCTAGAGGGGATGATCTTCATGGCCTCTAGCCGAACAGGTCCAGGATCGGCTTGCCGGTTGTCAGCGATTGGGAAAGGCCGCTGGCGTCCTGCGGGTCGTTGATCGGGATGTCGAGGGCGTGATAGACCGTCGCGGCCAGTTCCTCGGGGCGGACACGGTTCCGCGTCACGTACTCGCCCTTCCTGTTCGTCTTGCCGTAGAGGTTCCCTCCAGCAATGCCTCCACCGGCCAGGATCGAGGAGAAGCACTTCGGCCAGTGCTGCCGACCGGGTGGGTTCTGCTTCAACACAAACGGCGTGCGGCCAAACTCGCCGGTGACCACCACCAGCGTGTCTTCCAACATGCCTCGTTCGCTGAGGTCCGAGAGCAACGCGGCGAGTGCCTGGTCCAGTCGCGGCAGACAGAAACCCATGCCGTAGGAGCCGGTGCCGAACGCGTTGCCCATGCCCATGTTGCCGCCGTGCATGTCCCAACTGCTGCTCGGCGGACCCTTCTTGTCGTGTTCGGCCTGCCCCGTCCAACCGTTGACCGTCACGAATCGGACGCCCGACTCCACCATCCGCCGTGCGAGCAACAGGTTCTGCCCGAGCGGGTGCATGCCGTAGCGATCACGAACGCTTCGCGGTTCAAGGTTCAGATCAAAAGCCTGCCGACCCTCTTGCCGGGTCAGGGCATCGTAGGTCTGTTCCCTCAGGTTCGACCAGTCCCTGACCTGCTCGTCGCTGTCCAGCTTGTTGGATTCCAGAAGCGCCAGCAGCGACTTGCGCTCTTCGAACCGGACCTCGTCGTACGAGTTGTAGATCTGCGGCGGCTCGAAGTTCTCCATCGCCGGGTGGTTCTTTTCCGAACCGACAAACACCGGTGCAAAGGCCGAGCCCAGGTAGCCGCCGATGCCAATGTTGGGTGCACAGAAGACCGGCGGTCCCACGCACTTGATCAGCCATGCATTGGAAACGAAATTCCGCGTGCTCGGCTTGTGCTTGGCAATGAAGGAGCCCATGTAGGGCTGGTCGTTGGGACGGCCCTGCTGGACACGACGGTCCGACTGACCGCTGAGTAGGTTGTGCATCGCGTCGAAATGATTGCTGATCGCTCCGGGATGCGACATCGAATTGATCAGCGTGAACTTGTCGGTCAACTGGGCCAGTCGCGTGTGCATCTCGTTGATCTGCATGCCGGGGACCTTGGTCGAGATCGGCTCGTACGGACCTCGAAAATCCAACGGCGCCTCGGGCTTCATGTCCCAGGTGTCAACATGACTCGGCCCACCACACAGCAGCACGAAGATGCAGCACTTGTCCGACTTCACGGCCTTGCCCGAGGCGTCCACCTTGTCACTGCCCATCACCATGCCCGGCATGCCGAGACTCAGCGTGCCCAGTCCGCTGGCGATCAGGGCCTGTCGACGGTTCAACTGAAATTCGTTCATGTGAGGGGCTTCAAAAAGTGATGCACGGTGATGTGAAGGGGCCGCCATTGCATTCGTCGCTTTTTCGCCACGTCGCTTCTTCGCTCTTCCGCTTCTTCGCTTGTCCGCTTCTTCGCTTGTCCGCTAAACGGCAGCCAGCGTGCCGGTGCTGTCTGAGAACTTGTCGGTCTTGACGCCGAGACGCTGCAGCATGGTGACAAAGAGATTCGACAGCGGGATGTCCTCGTGAGTAACCTCCCTCTGCCACGGCTCGGTGCCACCGTTCCAGGGGCCTCCGGCTGGATTATCGCCCGCGTAGTTGAGGTACTGGCCGTGCTTGAACCCCATGTTCTTTCCGCCGGCCAGGATCAGCGGGTAGTTGCGAGAGAGATGGAAGGCGCTGGAGGCGGAGCCGAACAGCAGCAACGTGTTGTCCAGCATGTTGCCCTGGCCGCCAGCCTCGGGAGTCGATTTCAGCTTGTCGATCAACCGCCCGAGTTCTTCGCTGAGGAAGCGGCAGTAGACGCCGAAGTTCTTCCAGCCGCCAGGGTTCTTGGTGTTGTGCGAGAGCTGATGCGTCAGGTTGAAGCCGACCGCTCGAGCGAGATAGTCGCTGATGCCAATCCCGTTCTCTCGGCCAAGCTGGTAGGTCACAACTCGTGTCGAGTCGGTCTTGAAGGCGAGATGGATCAGCTCGAACATCGTCTGCAGATAAACTCGGGGATCCTCGGGCGTGATGTCGAGCTTCAGGTGATCGACGTCGACGTTGGGAAGCGGAATGTTCATCCACCGCTTGGCCTTTTCGACCTTGATCTCGGTATCGCGAACCGACTGCAGGTACTCATCCAGCGTCTTCTGATCGCGGCTGGAGAGCGTTTGCCGCAAGGAACGTGCATCGGCCAACAGATCGTCCAACGCACTCTGACTGACCGCCAACCGACGTGCCGCATTACCATCACTCTTCACAAACAGCATGTCGAAGATCTGCTTGGGCTTGTGCTGAGCCGGGATGGCTCGGCCGCTTCGATTGTACGAGAGGGTGTGGGCACCGCGCGGACTTCCCGTGCCTCCATCCGTCGACATCACCAGCGATGAAAAGCGGGTCTGGTCCCCCACGTGAGCAGCAAACTCCTGGTCGAGCGAGATCGAGTTCCTGTACCCGTCCCGGGGCCCGGTTGATGCTCCGGTGAGGAACTGGTCGGCATTGGAATGGCCGTGGATGCTCCGAACCGAGGGATGAGACAGGCCGGACAATACCGTCAACTCGCTGCGCAACGGCTCCAGCGGCTCGAGACACTTGGTGAAGCTGAACTTCTTGCCGCTGCCATGAGGAAACCAGGCCCAGTCCTTGTGAGCCGGGTCCTTGGCCAGGGGCATCGGCACACCGTCGGGCATGTAGATGCAGACGAAGCGTGTTTTCGCGACGGGCGGCTGTTCGGCGGCGCCGGCGTACCTGGCAAACGACTCGAGACACGGCAGTGCCAATGCGACTCCGGAACCACGAAGGAACTTCCGGCGGTCGAGGGAAGAGAGACTGGAGGTCATGAGGATCGTCTTTCGCAAAGTCGACTGTGCGACGGGTCCTACTTCGACTGAAACAGCTCGCTGGTGACAATCAACGTGACGATTGTAGCAAGTCCATCGCCCTGCTTGCGTAGATCGGCCGTGATCCGGTCAATGCTTGAGCGATCACCGAACGTCAATGGCCGTCCGAGTGCATATGTCGCCAACTTGTGGACCATCGCCCGGGCGAATTGGTCCTGCCGATTCGACAGCAGGTATCGCTTCAGGCCGTCCATGCCATCGAGTTTCTGCTTGTTGAACAGCAGGCTGGACGCATCGACGGGTTTGCCCTGGACCTCGCTCCGCCAGAGTCCCACGGCGTCGTAGTTCTCGAACGCGATGCCCCAGGGGTCGATCTTGGCGTGACACGACATGCATGCGGCATGATTGCGGTGGTCTTCGATTCTCTCCTTCAAAGTCAGCTTGGCAATCTTGGGATCGGCAAGATCGATCTCGGGCACCGCCGGTGGTGGAGGTGGCGGTGGATCGTTCAACAGGTTTTCCAGCATCCAGATGCCGCGTTTCAGCGGATGCGAGTCCTTGCCGTCGGAGTTCATGGCGAGCAGACCGGCCTGGGTCAGCAAGCCGCCTCGCTGGTGCTTCGGCTCGAGCTTCACGCGGCGAAAATGGTTTCCCAGCACGTCATTCAGCCCGTAGTGCCTGGCAAGTCGCTCGTTGGCCATCGTGTAGTCGGCATGGATGAAATCCAGCACGCTGTGATTGTGCTGCAGAACCTCGTGAAAGAACGCCACGGGTTCTTCCTGCATCGCTTCTTTCAAAGACGGGTCGAATTGACCGTACGTCTTTCTGTCGACCTTCAGGAAATCCAGTAG
Source organism: Planctomycetota bacterium (assembly GCA_963582065.1). Taxonomy (GTDB): domain Bacteria; phylum Planctomycetota; class Planctomycetia; order Planctomycetales; family Planctomycetaceae; genus UBA8437. The sequence goes on from CAUZRQ010000278.1 coordinate 4,213, forward strand.
TTGCATGCCCAACCACTGGCGGGTGAAGTGTCTCGAAAAACGCCGGGATCGTCGATCGGCCAGCATGCGTCTGACCTGGCCGGCCAGGGCTTTGCGATCGTTCAACCGTCCCTTGGCCGCCAGTTCCAGGAGCTCATTGTCGGGCGTGCTGCACCACAGGAACATCGAGAGACGAGTCGCCAGTTCCCAGGCCGCGAGACGCTTGACGTTCTTGTTGTCTTTCCTGGGGGATCGGTTGGGCGTGACGAGATACAGGAACTTCGGCGAGGAGAGCACTGTGGCCAGGACTTCGAGCATGGCTTCCTGAGAGTCATCGCACTGGGGTCGGATCGTGGTGAACAGGGCCAGTTTCTGATCGACTTCTGAAGCCGTGACGGGGCGTCGCCAGGCCCGCGACATGAAGTTCCCCAGCACGTCGCGTGCGTAGATCGTTTCGTCGGCGCGGTTCTTGCTGTCGATGAAGATCCGAGTATGCGAGTTGGGCGGCCAGTGTTCGTAAACCGGTGCGGTGATCTCCACGTAGTCGATCTGGATGTCGCCTTGTGAGATCGAGCTGTTGACCAGCTTCACGAGCTCAGACGGATTCGGCAGGGCTCCCATCTTCTGGGTCTTGCGGAACGAATTCCGCGGGTAGATCTCACTCAGCGGGATGTCCCACTGATAGAACTGCGGTTTGTCCGTGGTGGCATCGATGGCAATATCGTGTGTGCTGATTCTCACCGAGGCCTGGGAGTCGTTACTGGCCTGCCAGCCAAATTCCAGCTGCAGGCTGGGAATGCGGTTGTCCTGGTCGGACTTGCGCGAGGCCCGGACGCGAACTCGAAGCGTTCCCGAATCAGGGACCAGGTTTCCCA
>CAUZRQ010000279.1:0-5054 GCA_963582065.1 Planctomycetota bacterium
CCGTGACGTTGCGTTTCGGATTTGAATTCACAAGTCTTCACGAGTCCGAAGACGACACATTGTGGCATTACGGAATTTCTCACGATATATTTCAGCCCAACTTCCGCCTTGTCACAGAGACGAATAGGAGTCGCCTCGAATCGAAGCACTTTCTTTCAATCACGTACGGGAACCACAACGTCGATGGAAGAGAGCTATTTCCCGTATTGGATCGTAATCGGTGCGATCACCGCGTACCTGTTGCTGTTCCTGGTCACGACAAGACCGGTTTCTCTCCGGTGTGGGAGGCTGGGCTGGATTCTGCTGGCCTTGCCTGCCGCACGGGGAGTGATGCTTCTGGCCGGTTCGCCGCCGCAGTTGTCGATCGAAGCCTCGTTAGCGACGGTCGTCATCTTGATCGTATTGACACGAAAGTGGATTGCCCGCGTCTGGATCGTCCGGACAACGACTGCCGACTTTTGGGAAGGTCTTGAAAACGCCTGTCGGGGTCTGTTTCTGAAATGTGATGAGCGAACGGATGCTCGCTGTCGTCTGAGGGCTGGTGAACAATCTGCAGAATTGATGATGAAGACGATCGGTGGGCGATTTCAGTGTATCCTTCTTCCGCCGCTAAGCGTGCATGCCAAGTTGACTCTGCTGGTCGATTGGCTGGCCAAGCAGTATCCAGGACCTGTTCCCCGTGTTCGAATCATTTTGAAAGGGAGATGAACTCATGTCGCAGAGCACTGTCCAGACCGAAGTTTCGATCAACAACACACCGGAAGCCGTCATCGGCTATGTGGCCGACGTCAACAACAGGCTGCTGTTCATGCCGTCGTTGAAATCGATTTCTGATATCGAGGGTGAGGCTTCGGCCGTCGGCACGACATGGCGATGGAAATGGGTCATGTTGGGCGTCGAGTTCGAGGGTGCCGGTCGCTGCCTCGAGCACATGCCGGGCCAACAGTATTCGTTCACGACCGAGGGCGGGATCACCAGTACATTTAGCTTCAAAGCAACAGCCACGGATGACGGGACGCATCTCGCGATCCGTGTGGATTTCGACGTGCCCGAATCACTGCTGTCGAACCTGGGCCTCGAGAGCCTGTTGGCGTCGCTGAAGAAGGGCGATGCAGACCAGGCGGCGCAGAATCTCAAGGTCATCCTCGAAGACTGACAGTCGGTCACAAGCGGACTTCACTCGAAAGGGAAACTGCAGGGCGGATGCTGGTGGCAGGCGGTTCCTGTTGGAATCCGGAGTTCAACAGAATCCTAGTGCCTTCGTTGCTGGTGACCTACAGCCGGTTCAGCGAACAATGCGGTAATCTGCTTACCATTTGAGTAACACACGCTGCGTGCGCCCTGAGAATGGGAGATTCGTCATGAAGATCGGGATGATCGCAATGAGCGGCATTCGCTGTTGTGACCAAGAACTGCTCAAGAAAGGGCTGACGCTGCCGGGATTTGTCGAGCGGAGTAAGACGATCGCATCGCTGCCAAGCCTGGGACTGCTGACCCTGGCGGGGATGACGCCGAAAGAGCACGAGATCGGTTATTTCGAAGTGGAAGACCTTAAGGAAATGGAGACGCTTCCGCTCGGTTTCGATCTCGTTGCCATTTCCAGCTTCAGTGCTCAGATCGGAGAAGCCTACGAGTTGGCCGATCGCTATCGCGCGCATCGCGTGCCGGTCGTGCTCGGCGGGTTGCATGTAACGTCGCTGCCCGACGAAGCGGCTCAGCACTGCGATGCCGTCGTAATCGGCGAAGGTGAATCCGTGTGGAACAATTTACTGCAAGACGCCGATGCCGGCCGACTCAAGCCGCGGTACAGTTCTTTCAGCGGGCCCGAATTTGAAATGGAGTCGGCTCCCATGCCGGCTTTCGAGTTATTGGATATTTCCCGCTACAACCGCTTGACGGTGCAGACCAGCCGGGGCTGCCCTTTACGCTGCGAATTTTGTGCAGCCAGCATTCTGCTGACGCGTCGCTACAAGCAGAAGCCGATCGACCGGGTGTTGGCCGAAATCGACCGTATCCGCGAGATTTGGCCGCGACCGTTCATCGAATTTGCTGACGACAATGCATTCATCAATTCGAAGTACTGGAAGAACCTGCTCCCGCAACTGAAGCAGCGGAAGCTCAAGTGGTTCGCTGAAACCGATCTCTCGCTGCATGAGGACGAAGAGCTGCTGTCGCTGATGCGCGACAGCGGTTGTGCCCAAGTGCTCATCGGACTCGAGAGTCCCACTCTCAACGGACTTCACGGACTGGAATTGAAGAACGACTGGAAGCGTAAACAGTGGCCCCTGTACATCGAGGCCATCAAGACGATTCAGTCGTACGGAATTCGTGTCAACGGCTGCTTCATTCTCGGTCTCGATGGGCAAGGCGTGGACATCTTCGATGAGGTGTATGAGTTCGTCGAGCAATCGGAATTGTTCGAGGTGCAGATTACCTACCAGACACCGTTTCCAGGTACGCCGCTGTATCAACGACTCGAACGCGAAGACCGCCTCTTGTATCCAGGTGCCTGGGAACGTTGTACGCTGTTCGATGTCAATTTCCTGCCAGATCGAATGACGGTCAGCGAATTGCGGCAGGGGTTTCACGACCTGACCGAACGTCTCTACAGCAAGGAAGCGACGGCCTGGAGGAAAACCAACTTCAAGGAGAAGTACCTCCGCTCAAGACGTCACCGCGCGCCCGCGTTCTCCGATGGCTGAACATCTCGAAAAGCGCGAAATCCGGCAGAATTTCGGGTGAGACACAAATTCACTCCGGGACGTCATCACTCAATACAACCTCCACGCGATGCACCGCGACGATCACCATGCTCCCAGCCCACCAAGAAGTAACCGCAGACCTGCTCGCCAATGGGCAAACCAATCGGTTCATTGGCTGGGCATTGCTGGTGGCGGGCCTGTTGGCAGCAGTCGTTCTCGATCCGTGGTTCCTGGATGTTCGCTCTCCGACCGCGGTCATCGAGAGTGCCAGGCCAGCTGTACGGTATACGCAGAGTGTCCTGCTGGAGATGGCGTTCCTGCAACTAGCGGTTGGGTTCGTGCTGGCTGCTGACGCGTTTTCGATTCCCGCCCGTCGGACGGCCGGAAGTCTTACCGCCACGGGCGCCATTCTCTACGTGGCCGGTTACGTGCTTGAAATTCAGTGGCCTGCCTGTACGTGGCTGGTTGTTTGCGGGAGCCTGCTGAATCTCGGCGGGTTTCTTTCTCTCATCCGGGTGGGACCGGTCGGGCCTCACGCTCGGGACCTGAAACTGGGCCTGCCCGTCGTCTGCTTCGGAATGCTGCTCGACTTGTTTGCAGGCCTCTCGATTACTCTCCCCGAGTACTTCATGCAGGACTACCTCGGTGCCCAAGACGGTGTCCGACTGCGGATGCTGCGACTGGCACGCGTTGCCGCAGTCGCGCTCTCGGTGTTGACACTGCTCTACCTGGGACTCGCCCGGCGAACGGGCGAGAATCGGCGCAGCACCGAATGGGGGCGACGGGGGATGTTGTGCGGCGCCATCGGAATGCCAGCGTTACTGGCGGCTGCTTGCTACACTTGGGTACCGCTGAAATACGGTCTCGCGATTCCGGCGATGGCAACATTTGTCGGAGTCCTGGTCGGCGTCAGCCTTGCATGGTCGTTCGCACCATTTCCCGAGAAGGCCGGGTGGGTGCTGATTGCCGTCTCGTTGTCGACAGGCCTGCTGATGGGGTTCTACGCATTCGACGGCCCGTTTCCTGCGCCGAAGTTCTTGGGAGAATACAACGACTTTGCCCGCCGCTTGTCTCGCCTGGCACACTCATACTGCATCGTGCTGGGATTGCTCTCGATCTTCCTGTCGCGTTCACTTGAAAGACACCCTGGCCCCCACTGGGCGCGGCAGGCGGGGGTTGCGCTCCTGGTCATGGGAAGCCTCATCACCATTGCCACAATTCTCCTGCAGCTGGACCCACGAGTGCCGACGGGCACGCTCGGAATAGGCCCCGCGATCGTCGTGATCGCGATCCTGTCGTGCCTGCTGCCGATCCGGCGACGAGCCTGATGGCGTTGAAGCGGACTGTGCTGGTCCAGCGATCTCTATAAGAGTCGGGCGGGCAGGCCACCGATCACCGGAAGAATTGGCCGCCTTGACCGGCCAACCGAGGCCGCCGTATCCTGCCATCACCGCCACCCCAATTACTCCTCGATCCCACCGACGACCTCATGACCACTGACCTGAGACTCTCTCGTTAGGAGTGGTACAAGATCTGGGGAGAAGGTCAGCTTTCTCGTTCACCAAGGACGGGCGACAGATCATCAGCGGGAGCAGCGACGGCGGCATCCGGATCTGGAAGCTACCACCATCCCGGTAGCGCACCTGGCTGCTCTCCCCACCCCAGCCCCGGCGTTCAACCCGCTGGATTCGCATTCTGGGGTCACACTGCAGGTAACACCCCCAATTTGATCTCGCAGCAAGATGGCCCGCCAGATGCCGTAACATCATGACGAGCCACGGGTTTTCGAAGTCGGGACGACAGGATTTGAACCTGCGACCTCTTGACCCCCAGTCAGGTCCGCGACACCACAACGCCACCGTAAGTCACGGTCACAACTCGCATTGCGATCAGGCTATCAAATCACAGTTTGTCCGTAAACGCCGTAAGCCCTTATTTCAGGGTATGGATTACGCACCAATACGCACCAATACGCACAAACATTCAGCCCGTCCTGCAGCCCGTCCCCCGCGGTACTCCCCGACACCCGCACGGCCATTCTGGCCATCGTCGAGGCCGTTCAGGGTCGGTAACCGCCAGATCCGAACCACGCCCCCACCCCTTGCTCGCTGCGTGACTCCGGTTATCGCGTGATCGCGGCCTGGCCAACGCTGCCCCCGGCGATCCGCGAGGCGATCCTGGCGATGCTCACGGCAGCGGAGTGAGCCAGCCGTTGGCCCATGCACTCTGGGACCCCAGTCGCTCAGAAACCGAACCGACCCCACCCCGTTGGGGAGGGACTCCTTGACTTATCGCGTGTTCGCCGCCGGGAGATGACGGCTACTTGGACGTGGCCAGCGACGAGATGTCCCA
>CAUZRQ010000280.1:0-5039 GCA_963582065.1 Planctomycetota bacterium
CACGGGTTCCTCGACAAGTACTTCAGCACGCGTGTCGACGTGAAGTTGGCGACGCTGACCGTGTGGGGACATACGCGGCGGAACTTGATCGAGTTCTTTGGTGAAGACCGGACGTTGAAGTCCATTACCAGGGGAGACGCCGAGGAGTGGCGTCTGTCCCTGGTTTCGGCTGGACTGGCTGAGAGCACCATTCGAAAACGCTGCGGGTTTGCCAAGCAGTTCCTCGAATCGGCGGTCAAGCACGAGCTCATACCGGCAAACCCGTTTGAGGATCTGAAGTCCGGGTCCGTCACCAATCCGTCGCGGTACTACTTCGTGACCCGGGAGGAGGCCGACCGCGTCCTTGACGCCTGTCCGGATGCCGAGTGGCGGTTGTTGTTCGCCCTGAGCCGGTACGGTGGCCTGAGGTGTCCGTCCGAGCATCTTGCGCTGCGGTGGGGTGATGTGAACTGGGACCGAAATCGGATGACGGTTCGAAGTCCCAAGACCGAGCATCACCCTGGTGGTGAGTCCCGCGTGATTCCCTTGTTCCCGGAGCTTCGGCCCCACCTGGAGCAGTGCTTCGATGAAGCCGAGCCCGGTGAGGAGTTCGTGATCCGACGCTATCGGTGTCGCAACAGCAATCCACGAACCCTGATGGCGAAGATCATCCGGAGAGCCGGCTTGAAGCCGTGGCCGAAGCTGTTCCAGAACCTGAGAAGTACTCGCGAGACGGAACTGGCCGATCAGTTCCCGATCCAGGTGGTCTGTGACTGGATCGGCAACACCGAGGCGATCGCTTCGAAGCACTACCTGCAGGTGACCGAGGACCACTTCGCCAGGGCGGTGGAGCAGGGTGCGCCGAAAGGGGGTCAAAAAGAGGGTCAGCAACCGGCCGTTTTGCCTCGCAGGGGGGCGCAGCCCGAATTGGCCGCGCATAAGAAAACCCCTGTTTTGCAGGGGTTTGCGGCCGGGTGCGAGGTGGTGCACACCGTCCGAGTGGAGGATAGGGGACTCGAACCCTTGGCGTGTTCTTGCAGGAATACGCATGTTTCAGGGCAGGGCGGTGCGAAATCCGGTGCAGTTGATGGCGAAAATCGTCCAATCGATCCCGATCTTGCCCATCTGATCGGGGTCTGGGACTCGTTGAAGCCTGACACCCGCACGGCCATCGTCGAGGCCGCCAGAGCCTCTGATCCCCCCAGCCTCGGGGCCGGGAGTTGGCCTTCACTGATCCTGAGGCACCAAGCGTCGCCGAATCGTTCGCAGATCACCCGCCATGTCGATGAACAACTCAATTCCTTCGGCTGTGGCAAGCATCGTAATCACGCCAATAACACCTGAGAAGCTCCAGAGGATGATGACAGAAGCAAGTATCTCATTGCTGTTCACAGCGACCACCACTCCCAACATGGCAGCAAGTCCCCAAAGAACCGCTGCAAACCTGTAACACATCGCCAATAATCTGAGTGCCGAATTGGTAGAACTTCCTGTTGACGCGAATCGGGAGCCAGCTCTGGGCGTTTCGATTTCCTCTGATTCGATTTCTTCCAACAACTCTCCCAAAGTTCGCCAGTTACCAGCTTCCGACTTCGAGAAGTCGCTAAAACTTCGACCGTCGGATTCAGTAGCAAACCATGTTGCCTTCAAACGGCCAGAGCTGACATCTGCCCGAATTCTCTTCAAGGAATAGCAGCCGACAAACCTCGTTCCACACACTTTCGTTATGTAGAAATCCATGTTGAACCACCTCTTGGTTTGGGAAACACAGGCACTGTCTTCTTGGTGACTAGAGAGTGAACAGCCGCGGGGCAGTCTCCCCACCCCAGCCCCGGCGTTCAACCCGCTGGATCTGTGTTCTGGGGCCACACTTCAGGTAACACCACGTCGAAATCGTTTTCCGCGCCAGAACAAGCCCCACCGGAAACCATTGCTCCGACGGGGTTTGCAAGGTAGCGGAGAAGGAACTCGGACTCCTGGACGCAAGTCTCTTCACGACCAGCCCGTCTCGACAACACTGGCCCAGTGAAGACTCATTCGGTCGGGCGTCCCCGCGTACCAGGCAAGCAACCAGTCGCTGTCCCGTCTCCGGATCACGGGATGGCCAAAACTCCACTTGCCCATATCTTCCCAGAACTCGGCGTAATCGATGTCCTCACGCCCCTGGGTAATCGATGACTGCTCATCATGGACGTGAACAATCAGGCGGGCCTGCTCGGGCCAGGTGCGGCCACCGTCAACCGACTGCCAGAGAGTGATCGTGCCGGGTTGTCCACGATCCACAACACACGACAGAATCCGCCCATCCTCTGCCACGGCGCAAGCGGCAATCTGTCCGGGGATGCTGGTTTCGATCGGTTCCCCAACCGCCAACGGCCCGTCGTTGATCGAAGCCCGTAACATATGAACGTTCGTGTCCCGCTGTTCCTCGCGGTTGTGCGTCCAGAACATCGCGATGAACTCGCCAGGATTCTGCGTCGCACACAGTCTCTGATCCCAGTAGTACTTTTTCCGCTGGGGATCTCGGGCGACCTGCCACGGATCGCCGAAGGAACGACCACCGTCACGCGAGATCGTCAGCCACGCGGCCGGCTCCACCGGCGTCGGATCTTCAAACTCCTTGAAACTCTCGAAGCCACAGGCGATGGTCCCGTCCGACCAGCGAAGAATCGGCCCGGTGACAGCACAGCCGGTCAGGCCTGGCGTCGACAACTCGCTCCACTCGCTCCAGGTCTCTCCCTCGTCTATCGACGCACAATACAGAAGTCGAGTCGGCAGAATGCCTTCGGTTTCGGGGTTGAACAGCGGGCGATCGGGAATGCTGCGGTTGATCCACGTGGTGAACAGCAACAAGCGTCCCGGTTCTGCTTCAACCATTTCGGCCGCCAAGAACGAACCCGGAGTCCCCTGCCACGTCGTTTCAAACTCGTGAGACAACCGGTCCCATGTCCCGGCACCGTCTCGCGAACACGCTAGACCGATCGTGTTTGTCGGCGCGTGCTTCTCTGACCCGGCCTGCCAACCGGCAAGAAACGTACCAGACTCGAGTGAGACAAGACTGGTAACATACGCGACGGCCTCGACATCCGTGGCGTCGGTCGCATCGAAGATCAAACCACGCGATTCGATATGCAGCGTGGGACACCCCGGGGCGAGGGGACTTTCGTCAAGACGCATTGGCTGGTGTTTTCTTACGAGAACAATTCCGCAAGTGGGCGACCCGTGGACAGTTGATGCTGCTTGTTTCGAGCGGGTACGGACTGGTGCGGATCGATTCCCAGCGAGTCGAAGATTGTTGCCGTGATGTCCTCCGGCAGCACCGGGTCGTCGGTGACGAATTCCGCGTAACGGTCGGTGGCACCGTGAACGAGCCCTCCCTTGATTCCTGCGCCAGCCATCAAGATCGTGAATGCATGCGGCCAGTGCTCTCGGCCGGGGGTGGCAAAGATCTTGCTGATTCTTGGGCTGCGACCGAATTCTCCCATCCACACAACCAGCGTTTCGTCGAGTAGTCCCCGGTCGGACATGTCGGCCAGCAGCGCGGCCAGCGTTCGATCCGCACGAGGGATCAGGCTGTCCTTGATCAACGGGAAATGATTGCGATGAGTGTCCCAGGGATTGTTGACAAGCATCGGCTTGAACGGACCGGCCCAATCCTGGATTTCCTTGCCCCAGTAGACAGTGACAAACCGGGCGCCCGCTTCGATCAAGCGTCGAGCCAGCAGCGTGGATTGGCCATGCCGATCACGACCGTAGGCATCTCTCATGGCCGTTGACTCCCGGTCCAGATCAAACGCTTCATGAATGGACGGTTTCTGCAGGATCCGAATCGCCTGCTCCTGCAATGCCGTGAATTCAGTCGTGCCCCCGGGCTTGTCACCACGAAGGCTGTCCCCAAGCCGATCCAGCAATTCCCGGCGTTTGGTGAGACGGGTTTCGGTGACTGATTCGATCCGGGCGAGATTGGTAGGGACAACTTCACCGGCACGTGTGACATGCACCGGAAACGGATTCCATCTCGCTCCCAAGATGCCAGCGTTCTGCCCGGGAAGGATTCTCGCGTCAATCCGCATCGGACCGGGGATCTGGATGGTCTTGGGCATGGCAGCCGGTGATGCGCCTGACCGGTTGAATGCACAACTCATGTGCGGCAGATCGGTGTCCTGCACCTTCAGACCGCCAGCCTGGATGTTGTGCCGGTAGCCGGTCAGCACACGGTAAACCGCCTGATCGTGCGGAAGATCCTCGTGTTGCATCGATCGGATCTGAGCCACGTGGTGCATCTGTCGAGCAACTTTCGGCAGGTATTCGCCCACCGATATCCCCGGCACCGAGGACTCGATAGACGAAACCGGGCCGCGGATCTCCGCAGGGGCACCAGGCTTCACATCAAACATGTCGAGATGGCTCGGGCCTCCATCCATATAGAGAATCAGTACCGACTTCGCCCGCGCCAGTACGTCTTGTTTGATGGAGGCTCTCAGAGCATTGGAGAGGCCCAATGACGTCAATCCGAAGCAACCCAGAGACAAAAGACTGCGACGACTAAAGTGCTCGACGCTTGTAGTGGATCGCCTGTTGGGCATCGTCACTTGTCAGCGAGTTGCGTTCAGTCGAGTTCCTGTTGCACCGGATCGAGAAAGACCATCTGCTCGACCAGTTCTCAGTCTCTTCGGCATGACCGCCGCATTCAACCCCTTGAATCCGAAACTTCGGAGTGGATCTACGACCTTGTCGTGGCCACCCCAGCCCCGGCGTTCAACTCAGGGGCGGTAACCGCCAGATCCGAACCACGCCCCCGGCGTCGGGCGGGGGGGCAGGGGAGATGACGAAATCCGCACTGGTGTTGTCGGGATTCCCTGCCACTCCACCTCCAGCTCCACGGTTGGTCTTCGGACCGTTTGCGGAGGCTCTTGGAAGCAATATGCAAACCGGCGCCGTATCCTCTGAGCTATGAGGGCTGATCCGGGCTGGCCGGATACGATTGGCGTATTGCCGAGTCTTGCCATGACGATGGATGGCGGCATGCTGAAGATCATCAGTTGGAACATCAACCAGAA
>CAUZRQ010000281.1:0-5038 GCA_963582065.1 Planctomycetota bacterium
GGATCGCGGAACCGCGCAATCCAGAAAACACGCGGCCGGCTACCTCAGCATGCTGCTGAACACGGCCGAGGCCCGCGGAGCCGCGGCCAACTTCTACACCTACGGAGCCGACAGCATCTCGTTCTGGAACGTGGGGATTCACTTCGGCCGCGAGGTGACCGCTTCACCCGAGCAGCGAAAGCGGATCGAGGCCTGGACACACGCCGTCGGCAGCCGCGACCGTGTCTGGGCCGGACCCCGGACCTACCGGTTCCTGCCGATGGGCAAGGGCATCGCAGCCAGGAAGCCGCCGGTGAGGAACTACCCGTGGTACGACGAGGGGTCCAGCCCACTGGGACAGAAGAACAACCCGTCACTGCTGTTCACCGACAGGCGGATCGGCAAGCGGCTGGTCTATCCGTTCCGCGTGGCCGACGGCCGCAAGGGAGAACTGCTCGAGGGCCGTCTGCGGTTCTGGGTCTACCACATCACCGACACCGACAAGCTGGCCGTCGACATCAACGGGACCCGCATATCCGAGAAACACATCCGCCGCCTGCCGGCCGGCAAGCTGCGGGCCGAACTGCCGGGCACGCGATTCGAGATCGACCTGGCACACTGTCCGCCGTTCCGCGGTGACAACAGCCTGGGGCTGGTACTGGAAACCCGCGCCACGCGGGCGCATGTGCCGTTGATGGAGGAGTTGGAGATCCACGTCACCGGAGTCCGGAACCGGGCACGGACATCCGAGGCATCCCGGCTGCGGAAATTCTACATCGCCGTCGACAGCGAAGGTCCGACAGGCGTCAACGAGTACTGGGCTCGCAACCTGAAGGCCGACAGTCCGCGTCTGGCCGGCTTCCGGCAACTGCTCACCGATGACGTCAATGCGGCGGTCGAGGGCTGCTTCGCTGCCGGCGCGACCGAGGTGTACGTCAAGGACGACGGGTTCCGTGTCCGGAACATCCTCCGCAAACGGCTGGACCCCAGGGCCAGGCTGATCCCCTCGGGCGGCCCCCTGCTGCACAGGCTCGACTCGAGCTTCGCCGGCGTGCTGCTGGTGGGATTCCACGCCCGGGAGGGAGCCCCCCGGTCGGTGCTGCCACACACCTGGTCCAGCAGCCGGCGGCGGCACTACCGGTTCAACGGCCGCGAGGCGGGAGAACTGGCCGCCTACGCCATCGTCGCCGGACACGACCACGGAGTGCCGATCGTGATGGTCACCGGCTGCGACGGATTGTGCCGTGAAGCCCGTGAATGGCTCGGTGACGATGTCGTGGCCGTGTCGGTCAAGCGAGTCGCCCCGGACGGTTCGGTCGTGCTCGATCCGCCCAGGCACACCGGGCCCCGGATCACCGCCGGAGCCCGGCAGGCAATCGAGCGGTCGTCCAGGCTCAAACCGTTCCGCATCAAGTTCCCGATTCACGTCACGTTGCAGCTCAAGGACGACGCCACGACCCGGGGCTACGTCGACTGGCGAAACCTCAACAAGCCCGACTGGCCGGGGCACCGCACCGGGACCCGGATCATCGAAGCCTGGCTGAAGAGCACCCGCCACCTGTGCCTGTGACTCGGAATTCCCGCCGCCACGCGGCTATCATGCACGATCTCACTCAATTGATGCTCGACTCCAGATCTCCAAGGAGACACACTCGATGAAGACCACCCTGACCGTCTGCACCGTCGCCCTGCTGTTGGCATCGGGTTTTCTGGAAGCCAGGGACAAGAAATCCAGCGTCTCGCCAGGTTCGAAGACGGCCCTGAAGAAGGCATTCATCAACGGGGACGGGCCCGGGTGGAAAACGCTCTCACTGGCCGACTTCGACAACGTCAACTGTGCCAAGGACACCTGGAGAGAAAAGGGCGGCACGATCTACTGCACCGGCAGGCCGGTCGGCGTGGCACGGTCAAAGAAGACCTACAAGAACTTCGAACTGGTGGCCGAATGGCGGCACATGAAGCCGGCCGGCAACTCGGGCATCTTTCTCTGGGCTCCCGACGCCTCCTTCAAGGGGCTCAAGCCGGGGCAGTTGCCCAGGGGTGGCATCGAGGTGCAGGTGCTGGACCTCGAATACGAGACCCGTTACGAGAAGAAGAACGGCAAGAAATCCGACTGGTTCACCAGCCATGGCGACGTGTTCCCGGTCGGCACGAGCAAGATGAAGCCGTTCGCACCGGTGTCGAAGAACGGCCGCCGGAGTTTTCCCAGCAAGCGACTGACGCTGGGCGTGGAAAAGTGGAACCACTACTACGTTCGTGCCATCAACGGTGAGGTGCGACTGTGGGTCAACGGTGAGGAGGTCTCGGGCGGAGCCGACTGCCAGCCGGCTGCGGGATTCATGGCACTCGAGAGCGAGGGATCGCCGGTCGAGTTCCGCAACCTGAAAATCCGCGAGTTGCCGTAGCGCGACCCCCGCAGCGGGATACACCCGGGCCCGACTAGACCGACGTGCTGTAGTGCGCACCGGCTCCGGGCTTCTTCGTCTCCAGCCGTTCCGAGACGATCTCCTCCTGCAACTTCGCCGGCACCCGGCGGTAGCAGACCAGTTCCATCGTGAAGGTGGCCTGGCCCTGCGAGAGGCTGCGAAGGTCGGTGGCGTAACCGAAGGTCTCCGAGAGTGGCACCTGGCCACGGATCGTCACGATCTCGCCGGACATGTCCGATGAAACCACCATGCCGCGACGGCTGTTCAGGTCGCCGGTGATCGAGCCCTGGAAACCCCGGGGACACTCGATCTCGATGTTCATGATCGGCTCGAGCAGCACCGGCTTCATCCTGCGGAAGTTCTCACGGAAGCAGGCCGCCGCCGCCGTCTGGAACGCCTTGTCGCTGCTGTCGACCTCGTGATAGGAGCCGTCGTTGAGCTCGACCCGGACACCGATGACCGGGTAACGAGCCACCGGACCCTTCGCCAGGCATCCCCGAAATCCCTTTTCGACCGACGGGATGTACTGCCGGGGGATCCGCCCCCCGACAACGTTGTCCTCGAACTCGAACGGTTCGTCATCGGTCCCGTTGAAGACCTCGAGCCGGCCGACGATATGAGCGAACTGGCCGGCACCACCGGTCTGCTTCTTGTGCCGGTGGTTGAAATCGGCCGACTGGGTCGGAGCCTCGCGGTAGGCCACCTGTGGAGCCCCGGACTCGACACGCACCTTGTACTCGCGGCGGATCCGTTCGAGGTACACTTCCAGGTGCAGCTCTCCCATCCCGGCGATCACCACCTCGTTTGTCTCGGGATCGGTCACCACCCGGAATGTCGGATCTTCCCGGCGGAACCTCTGCAGAGCCTGCGTCAACCGGTCCTCGTCATTTCGATCGCTGGGACGCACGGCCACGCCGATGACAGGTTCGGGAACAAACATGCCTTCCAGCATGCAGTGGTCGCGCAGCGACGCGTAGGTGTCACCGCTGGCCGCGTCGACCCCCATCACCGCCACGATGTCACCCGCCTCGGCCCGTTCGACCTCCTCGCGTTTTTCGGCGTGCATCCGGTAAATACGACTGAACCGCTCCTTGCGGCGGGTCCTCTGGTTGTAGTAGGTCCCGCCGCGTTCGAGCGTGCCCTGGTAGATCCGCATGAAGGTCAACTGGCCGAACGAGTCGTCGACGATCTTGAAAGCCATCGCCACCAGCGGCGCCAACGGATCGGCCTCCAGCTGCAGGGTCTCCCCCGTGTCACCGGCATCCGACCCGGCATCCGCCACGACCTCTTCAGCCTCTTCCCCGTCTCCCGACATCTCGTTCTGCAGTTCGTCGGCATCCCCGGCATCTCCGGTCGCCGACGATCCCCCGATGGTGTAGGCGGTGGTCTCGAGATCGACCGGAGCGGGCAGGTAGCCGACGATGGCGTCGAGCAGGGGCTGCACTCCCTTGTTGCGGTAGGCGGATCCGAGAAAGACCGGCGCGATGGCCAGGTCGATCGTGGCCCGACGGGCCACCCTGTGGATCAACACCTCGCTCACCGGATCCTCGCTCAGGCACAGTTCCATCAGTTCGTCGTCGAACATCGCGAGTCGTTCGAGCAACTGGCCTCGAGCCGACCGGGCATCAGCCCGCATCGACTCGGGAATCTCCGCCCGCCGCAGCACCTCGCCGTTGTCGCCGTCGAAGTACACCGCCTGCATCGCGACCAGGTCGACGACGCCCTCGAAATCGGCAGCCAGGCCGATCGGCAGTTGCATCAGCACCACCTCGACACCCAGCCGGGTGCGGACCTCCTCGCAAACACGGATCGGATCGGCACCGATCCGGTCGAGCTTGTTGATGAAGATCACCCGCGGCACGCCGTATCGCTTGATCTGGCGGTCGACCGTCAGCGACTGAGACTGCACGCCCCCGACTCCGCACAGCACCAGGACGGCTCCGTCGAGCACCCGCAGGCTGCGTTCCACCTCGACGGTGAAATCAACGTGTCCGGGCGTGTCGATCAGGTTAATCTGGTGATCGTTCCATTCGACCCGCGTCGCGGCACTGGTGATCGTGATGCCGCGTTCCTGCTCCAGATCCATGTGGTCCATCGTGGCACCACCGCCGCCGTGAACCTCCTCCATCCGGTGCAGCCGGCCGGTGTAAAACAGGATCCGCTCGCTGAGCGTGGTCTTGCCCGAATCGATGTGTGCCGAAATGCCGATATTTCTAAGCTTGTGGAGACTCATCATGTCGCTCTGGTGTTGTGTCTTTCAGCCGGGTGGCTGATGTGTCTTGTTCAACAACGATTCCCGAAAACTCTCGGACTCCCTCGACGACGTCATCAGGCTGGTTGAGGGAAGCGTCGGTTGGACTCGCGTCGGAAAAATCGCGAGGCCTGACGCGAAGCCGTCCGGACAACTCGAAGACCTCAACACCGCGGAGGCTGTGACACCTCGTGGGGCGGTGGAGGTCAGGACACGATGGCGTGTCGTGGCCGCAGCGGAAAGAGCGTCATCATGGCTAAATCAACCAATGGGGTTACCCGGATCACCACCGGTCTGTACTCGGCTCTTGGCCGTATCAGAGATGAGAGAAATCCGCGGCTGGAGAGACCGGGGCACGCACCCGCTGTAGACAAGTGCAAGC
>CAUZRQ010000282.1:0-5035 GCA_963582065.1 Planctomycetota bacterium
GCCCACGCATCCATCGCCGTGATCAACTCGTAGTTCCGCTTCCAGTCCTCGCGGACCACTTTCGTGTCGGGGTAATACGGCGGCAGGGTCGACAGGGCGGCCGCGTCCTGGCGCTGGGAGGGTTTCAGGTTGCTGGTCACCGCCTGGTACTTGGCCGAGCCGGCGATCCCGCTTTCGTGGCAGCCGGTGAAATTGAACACGGCGAAGAACGGCTGGTCCTTGTTCGGCCGCTTTCGCCAGTGTGCGTTCTTTCCCCGGGCAGCGTCCCAGGTCTCGCGAGGATGTTTGAACTGGTAGTCGGTCTTTGACCGGTTCGTGCAGAAGTAACCGGCCCGGCGGAGGTAGACCGGGAAGGGCTTGACGAAGTCCGGCAGCACCGCCGTGCATCTCATGTGATGAGTGCCCAGGGTGGTCTGGTACATGCCGGTGATGATCCCGCTGCGGCAGGGCGAGCAGACTCCGGCGGTGGTGAAGGCGCGAGTGTACCGGATGCCTTCGGAGGCGAGTTGATCGAGGTGCGGCGTGATGGCGTGCGGGTCGCCGTAGCAGCCCAGGTGAGGACTGATGTCCTCGGCCGAGAGCCAGAGGATATTGGGAGGCGGGATGTCGTTGGCCGTGGCCCGGTTCGAGGGGGTCGGGACGATCGCACACGCCAGGGCGATGAGAACCGCCCGGGTCGCCGCGTGTCGAGCGTTGCTCTGCATGAGATTCCCCTCGCCGCGAGGTCGCAGCCTGTCGAGTTGCTCGGAGCCGTGATCGACATGGTAGGCGGTTCACGCCGGGCGTAACACCAGCCTGGAGGCTGGAACCCGCATCATGAGACACACTCGAAGGGACTCACCGCCGTGAAACCGATCGGCTGCGGAATCTGGTGGGGGGTGCGGGAGACGCAAATAAAAAAAAGGGGACAGGCACCCCCGCACGGCGGGTGAGCCAGTCCCCGATCTCGGAATGGGAAGCAGGGTCTTTAGTCTCTGGACACGCCCGAGACCTGTGGGAAGAGACGCTTGATGGCGTTGATCGAGTCCTCCTCGACACCCGACACGTAGTTGGCACCACGTTGGGCCAACTGCAGCAGGTTGCCGATGAGTTCTCTGAGCACGTCCGGAGGCACATTACCCTCGAACCGCATCAACGCACGTACGCCCTCGCTGGCCGTCTCGCGGATCGCTCCGTGAGTCCTGTCACCGAGCGATTCGAGATTCCCGATCGCTCGAGCGGCCAGCGCCCGGGCACGCCGGTACTCGCCGGCATTTTGAAGTCGACGGATCCGAGGAACCGCTGTTTCCACCACCTCGTCCATCGCGTCGGTACCCCGGAAGGTGACCGTGACGATCTGACGAGCGTACCTGGCGTAGACATCGTAGACATCGATCCGGTTAGCAGCTTGAGCTTCGCCAGGAAGCACGAAACCGGCTGACAACATCGCAGCACCCAGCAGCAGCACATGAAGTTTTCGCATGGTCGCAGTTCTCCAGAACGGAAGAAGAAGGGAGTGAGAGGTAGGGCTCCGGTGAATTGAAGCACCCGAGCAGATGGTATTGACTGAAAGCAACTCGCATGCCAAAACCACTTCTTCTCTGGAGACGTATTGTAAGTGTATTTATATACTGTGTTTACGACTGATTTTTTTGCGAGGTCTCACAAGCGTCTCGGGACCTGCGGCGGCGGACCAACTGTTGCATTTTGCAACACTCGAGGAGATCAGCCGTTTCAAATGAATGCAGCGGCGGTGAAGACGGCGACCATGATGACTCCGACGAGCAGTTTGGAGAAGGTGCCGAGCACACGACCGACGAGAGCACCTTTTCCGGCGGCGAGTCGTTCCGGCTGGCTTCGTCCCTTCCACATTTCGCCGAGGTAGGCACCACCCCAGGCCCCACCGGCTCCGCCCAGGACTGCTCCGACGAGAGCACCGACCACGGGGATCACGGCTGCGACCAGCAGGGCGCCGAGGATGCTGAGGACGCACGAGCCGAGCAGCGAGAGCAGGATGGCACGTCGGCTGGCTCCCTGCTTGGCGGCTCCGGTGGCTCCGGCCGCAAATTCTATCAATTCACCCAGCACCGCCAGTCCGGCCAGCACTGCAACGGTGTCCCATCCAACGCCGGGTGCCTGGGTTGAGGGTTCCAGGGGAAAGAGCCATGCGAGCACGATGGCCAGCACGATGATGCCCCAGTTCCCCGGCAGCGAGAGCAGGTTGGTGAGCCAGAGAATGACCGACACCAGTACGGCCAGCGTGGCGAGGATGTAGTAGGTGACGTCGATCATGGATGGATCAGACGTTGGAGGATCAGGCGTTGGAGGATCAGGCGTTGGAGGATCAGGCGTTGGAGGATCAGGCGTTGGAGGATCAGGAGGGATCGACCGAGTAGTTTTTCGGGCACTTTGTAATCGCGTGCACTTTTCGTTCGGTCCGGGTGATCGGGTGGTTCTCGGCCTCCTTGGCCAGTCTGGTCATGTTGGGATACCCGTCGGCCTGTTCGTTGGCCCATTCGCGTGCGAACCGGCCGCTGCGGATGCCGTCCATCGCCTTACGGATGCGATCCTTCATCGCCTTGTTGGGCAGTTGTTCGGCTCGGGTCAGCGACCCATAGCGAGATGTGGGCGAATGAAACCGGGCCTGCCGGACGATGCCATCCAGAGCCATCTGCCGAAAGATCTCTGACGCTTCGCCCGAAGCGCAGTACTCGATCAAGGCCACTTCTGGCGGAATCCCCGCTTCCACGGCCACCTCGTAGGTCAGCAACAGGGCCTGTGTAAACAGCGGCCACAGTCCCTGTTCTCCGAGCAGGTTGACGTCCGATTCGTCCTCGAACCGGCACTCGAACACTCCGGCCCGCGTACACCCCACGGCCTTGGCCAGGGCCAGTGCGATCTGGCGGGCCTTACCCGAGACGTCCTGCCAGACGGCGACGAACCCCGGCACACCCTTCCCCGCCTCGTACGCTTCGCGGACCGTCACGCCCATGGCTCGAGGCGACATCATGATCACGTCGATGTCCTCGGGCGGCACGATGCACTCGAAGCGGATCCCGTAGCTGCTGGCAAAGTCCATCACCTGTCCGGGCAGCAGGTGATCCCGGATGTGCTTCTCGTAGACCTGCTGCTGGATCTCATCGGGGATGGCGATGATCAGGATGTCGGCTCGCGGAACGACCTCGCGGATCGGGGCCACGACGAAGCCGTCGGCGACGGCGGTCTTGTGGTAGCGGTCCTTGCGGTTGCCGATGATCACGTTGCAGCCGCTGTCGCGGAGGTTCAGTGCCTGGGCCCGGCCCTGGTTGCCGTAGCCGAGCACGCCGATCGTCTTGCCGCGAAGAGGCGAGATGCTGACGTCCTTGTCGAAGAGAAACTTGCTCATCAGGTGGTGTTCCCTGGAGGTTGGGTGAGGACTAGGGGATTGCGGATGATGGACTTCTCTCGGTCAACTTCAGATCGGGGTGACCCAGGTCGAGCTTGTACATGATCTGGTTGTAGTCGTAGCGGGGTGTTTTCTGGTCGTTCCCCGAGAACAGCGTGGTGTAGGTGCCTTCGAAGAAAATGATCCGGCCACGCTGCTTGTCGAAATACGGGTGCTGCTTGGGGTTGTAGAAGCTGTATTTCTTGTGAGTGGCGATCTTGCGAGCGTTCTTCCAGGGCCCGACCAACTGGTCGGCTTCGGCGAACCAGACTTCGCCAAGGAACGACGAGCCGTACTGCTGGTTGCCGATCATGATCCACTTGCCGCGGAATTCGTTCCAGGAGACCGAGCCGCGGTGGATCTGGATCGGTTTCCTGTCATCGTCGAACAGTTGGAACAGCCCTTCGGACGGCTTGATGTGACCCTGCTTGATGAGCCGGGCCTGCAATTGGGGCGTGAACGGCACGGTGTCGGGCTTCCAGCTCCACTTCAGACTGCCATGGGACCGCTCGACGTTGTTCGACATCTTGCGGCTCCCGGCTGCCAGGCAGGTGTATGTCTGGTAATTCGACAGGTCGGCCAGTTTCTTCGCCGTGGCCTCGACCCGAACCAGTGGAAACGGGTCGCCGAAGTAGACAGACTCGACGCCGTTCTCGGTCCGTTTCAACGGGTGTCCGAAGGGAAACAGCGGAGCCTTGAGGTCGAATTCGGCGACCTTGGTCCATTCCTGTTTTCCGGCATCGAATTCGATCAGGCCCCTCTGGTAGATCGAGAGCGGGGGCTTGACCTTGACGTACATTCCGAAGAGCCGTTCTCGGCCGTCGTCCTTGAGCGTGACGAGGCCATTGATCCAGGTGGGGCCTTTGCCGGGCAACTGGGCGGTCGGCTTTGCGAAGCCGGCCTGGCCGGGCTTCTCGGTCGTTGCCAGGAAGTACTCGAGATCGACTCCCGTCTCGGGATCCAGGCCGCCGTGGCCAGGTCGTTTCGCGGTGGCTCCGGGGACATGGAAGTTGCCCAGCGGATAGGACGGCCGGTTCGTGTCGCCCCAGAACCAGTAGATGCGGTCTCGGAACAGGGCGGTGACGACGCTGTCGGAACCGAAGACCTGGGCGTTGAGGACCGGTTGGCGGATCGGTGTACGGTGTCCCAGCAACTGGCTGTCGCCGTAAATGCCCGCCCCGGTCACCCGGTAGATCCGTTCGGCGATGTTCAGGCGTCGGATCTTCAGCGTGGCCTTGCCGCCGGCGGAGACTTGCAGCCGGGCTCCCCGGTAACCGAATCCGTCCTTGGCGAATTCGTAGCCATGGCTGCTGACGTGGAAGAAGACCCGCTGGTTCATCAACCCGGGTTCGTGAAAGGCGACACGGCCGGCCGAGTCGGTGTAGTGGCTGATGTTGTTGACGGTCTTCAGTTGGACCAGCGGTACGCCTCGCCCTGTCGCCTGGTCGACGACGTGGATTTCGAAGTAGCGAGCCTCCTCGGCTGACGAAGCGCTGGCCACGATGCACCCGGCCAGCAGTGCCAGGGCGGTTCGAGTGACGAGCGTGGTGCGGGCGGTTGATCCCATGATGTCTCCCGGCTCTTGAATTGACCTGGGCACGGTTCAGCGAGCGGGCGTCGACGCGGGGCGGG
>CAUZRQ010000283.1:0-4995 GCA_963582065.1 Planctomycetota bacterium
TTGAAGACGGCCAGCCCACTGACGCTGCGGACGTCGGCGATCTTGCCGCAGTCGGCCCACCGTTTTCCGCCCTCGTAGCGGTAGACTCTGCCACCAAGCGACTTGTTCGGTGAGAGTGGCAGCGACGATCCCCCCCCGCTGTAGGTCTCTGATCCCGCGTAGAGCCTGCCGTTGTAGACGGCCATGCCGGTGATGGAGTTGGCTGCGTCGGGACTGCCGCAGTCGACCCAACGCGTTCCACCCTTGTAGCGGTAGACATGACCGGTTGCGTCGGCAGCCGGTTCCCACGTGGCCGCGTACAGGTCTCCGTCAAACACGACCAGGGACTTGACGTACCGGTTGTGACCCGGGCGGCCGCGGTCTGTCCAGGCAGAGTCCACGTGCCCGGCGTCGATGCCGAACAGGACGTTTCTCCAGTTCGACTGCGCCGAAGTCACGCCTGCATAATTCATCAGGCTGATCGTGAAACCGGTGCGGGTGGCCGGGTCGTAGCAGGTCATCACGTCGCCCAGCACGTCATCGAGTTCCGAGGCGGTGTGGATCCACGCGGAAATCGAGAAATCACCGGTCCCCAGTTGCAGCGACTTGCTTGAAGGAATCTCCAACCAGGCATCGATCCCGTTGAACCGCGCCGTTCGATCGCGGCCGAAACGGACCCCGTGGTTGATCGCGTGGTGCCCGTTGCCGGAACTGTCACGCCCATCCTCGGCCAGTTTCCAGTGGGCAATCGGGCCATCAGCAGCAGTCGCCGGATGGGCCGGGATAAGCAACAGGCCGATGACAACGGCGGTCAGAACACGGATGACTGGCATGAGCATCACTCGAGGTATCAGGGCAGGGGATAGTCTAACCATCTTCACCTGATCGGCGACATTCCGCATCGAGTCGGCCAACTCGAGCAGGGAACTGTCACCTCCCGAACCTGGAGTTCGGCATGGCCGAGACGTTTCGGGACTGATCACGAACTGTTTCTGACCAATTTTCGGCATACGGCAGGAAGATCCCCGAGATGGGGCTTCGAGTTCACTGAAACCTCCGGTATGGTAGCCTCCGCCTCTCTTGGTATGGCGTCGTCTTTCGGCTTCATTCAGCTGCAAGCCGTCTCGTGAAGGGAAACCAGCGGCCAGTCCGTGGCGGGGCACCGCATTCCTGTCGGTCGGCCCTGCCCATCATCTCCCTCTTGTCTCTGTTCGAAGTCGCAGCACATTGTCTGCGAGACGCGTGCGCATGAAACATATCCGGAATTTCTGCATCATCGCCCACATTGATCACGGCAAATCGACCCTGGCCGATCGAATCATCCAGGCCTGTGGCGGTGTAACTCAACGCGAGTTTCGCGATCAAGTGCTCGACAAGATGGACATCGAGCGTGAACGTGGAATTACGATCAAGAGCAACTCGATTACGCTGTTGTACCATGCCCCGGACGGGAACGACTATCAGCTGAACCTGATCGATACACCCGGTCACGTTGATTTTTCCCACGAAGTGCGGCGTTCGCTGATGGCCTGTGACGGTGCGTTGATCGTTGTGGACGCCTCCCAGGGAGTCGAAGCGCAGACGGTCGCCAACCTCTACCTGGCCATGGAGAATGACCTCGAACTCCTGCCGGTGATCAACAAGATCGATCTCCCGGCCGCCGACGTTGACCGTGTTCGCGAAGAGATCGATGCAGATCTGGGGCTCGATCCGTTTGAGGCGATCCCGGTTTCCGCAAAGACGGGCGAGGGAGTTGAAGACGTACTTGCCGGCATCGTCGAGAAGTTGCCATGCCCCACGGGCGATCCCGACGCGCCGCTGAAAGCGCTTGTCTTCGACGCCCATTTCGACCCGTATCGAGGCGTGATTCTTCAGTGCCGTGTCGAGGACGGAACGCTCGCAACCCGCGACACGGTCCACTTCATGCACACCGGACGTGACTACACGGTGGAGGAACTGGGCTACAACCAGATAACGAGCACGCCGAGAGATCAGCTCAGTGCGGGGGAAGTCGGTTACATCGTCGCCGGGGTCAAGAGTGTCCGGGACATCGAGATCGGCGACACAATCACACTCCTGGATCGTCCCGCAGAAGAGCCGATTCCCGGGTACCAGGAAGCAAAACAGGTCGTCTTTTCCTCGATCTATCCGATGAACACCGCCGATTACCAGGATCTCACCAAGGCCCTGGACAAGCTGGCGATCAACGACGCGGCTCTCACCTACGAAAAAGACAGTTCGGCCGCCCTGGGTTTCGGGTTTCGCTGCGGATTCCTCGGCCTTCTTCACCTGGATGTGATCCAGGAGAGGTTGCATAGAGAATTTGACATCGGCCTTGTCATCTCGGCCCCGTCAGTCAAGTACAAGGTGACCCTGAAGGACGGCAAGACGATCGATGTGGACAACCCCACCTACTGGCCCAATCCAGCCGAGATCGACTCGGTTTCCGAGCCGTACATCAAGGCGTCGATTCTGACCCCCGAGGAATACGTCGGTCCTGTCATGGAGCTGTGCCGGGAACATCGCTCGGAGAGCCAGACGATGAACTATCTCTCGGCTTCTCGAATCGAGTTGATCAGCGAGATGCCGCTCGGAGAGGTCCTCTTCGATTTCTACGGCAAGCTCAAGACCATCACGCGGGGATACGGATCGTTCGACTACGTTCCGATCGACTACAGAGACACCGACGTCGTGAAAGTCGACATCCTGGTCAACAAGGAGCCCGTTGACACGCTGTCCTACCTGGTCCATCGCGACAAGGCGAGATTCCGGGCGGTCCACTACTGTGAACAACTTGCCGAAGCGATTCCCCGTCACCAGTTCAAGATCCCGATCCAGGGAGCCATCGGCGGAACAATCATCTCCCGATCGACAATTCAACCATACCGCAAGGACGTGACCGCGAAGCTCTACGGCGGCGATGTCACGCGTAAGAACAAGCTGCTCGACAAACAGAAGAAGGGAAAGGCCAAAATGAAACAGTTCGGCCAGGTCAACATTCCCCAAAAGGCCTTCGTCTCGGTTCTTCGCGCCGACCGAGACTGATTCAAGCGGCTGGCCACCGGTTGCCTGCGGGGCCTGCGGATCGCCAGAATTCGATCTGAGAGGAGCCATCGGACAACTTCCAACGAGGCCGAGAAGTATGGTGCGACGGTTTGCCACGGGATGGGTTGTTTTCACGCTGCTGCTGCCGATGGGTGGTTGTGACGGAAATCCCGCGGTGACCCGGTTCAACAAGGGCGAACGACTTTTGACTCGCGGAGAGATGGACACCGCGATTTCCTGCTACTCGCAGGCCATTGACCTGAAACCCGACTACGCGGCCGCCTACTCGCAGCGGGGTTTCGCGTATGCCTTTCAGTGCAAGTACGACGATGCGATCGCAGATTTCACCGAAGCCATCCGATTGAACCCCGGCGACGGGAAAGTCTACGTTCGCCGCGGGGGGGCCTACCGCCACAAAGGCGAGTACGACAAGGCCATCGACGACTTCACGGAAGTCATCCGCCTGGAACCTGACGACCCGGACGGCTTCAGCCTCCGCGGACTCACCTACCGACAGAGAGGTGACCAGGTCAAAGCCGACGCCGATCTCGCCAAGGCGGAGACGCTGAAGGCAAACAAGTAGCCGGGATCGGAACCCCCGTGTCACGCGGCTCCTGAGGTCATCAAAACGACCTGGAGCCATCCTTGAGTTTCCCGATGTCCCGGCCCACTTCCTTTAGTACTCCGAGGACCGCACGGGGAATCGTTCCGTCAGGGGAAACCGGAACATCCAGGGTGACAACGCCGCCCTGGGAATCGATGCGGTCAATCCGATCCTTCAGCGTCTCCACGTCAAACCGGGATTTCACACCCGCTCCCCAGCCTTTGCTGACCGGCAACAGCAGGTGCCAGATCACGCCATCGGGTGCAGGGAAGTTCCGGGGGGTCAGAAGTTTCCCACGTCCTTTCTTGGTTCGTTGGTAGAAATCTCGGTTCTCACCCGCCGTGAAAGTCTGGTGTGGACACAGTCTCCCGCGTGTGCACAGCGAGAGTATCGGGTGTGCACCGGCATTGAACGCCAACTCGGCATCCGGATTCCCGGAACGCACCGCCGTGATCCAAGTGTCGATGTTGTACTTCTGCTGTTTCAGCGGCAGATAGGCGTTCTTCATCTCCATCTTGTAACCGTCAAACCACCACCCGGAGACCAGGCTGCCATAACGCCTGGACCACTCGCCACATACGGCACCCCAGTTCTTGAGAAACGTCGGGGGCGGGGCCTGGTTCTCGCTACGGCGGAAGCCCTTCACCTTCCGTGGGTGAGACATCGTATTCACTCCGGGACCGGCCGGCTTGCCGTTGATGGTGGGGAGTGCATCGCCCATCGCCTTGATGATCTTGTAGTGCCGCATGGGTGCCCGGGCTGTCATGTAGAGAATGAGCCTGATGTCCCGTCGTTTCAGCTCCTTGCCGATCTCCATGATCAGGTCGCGTCTCGAGGTCCAGACCCCCGCCTCAACCCCGAGCAGGCGTTCGTAGGCGGTGTTCGGTGCACAGAATTTCCCCCAATGCTGACCGACGGTGAAGATCACGTAACTCGCCTTCGTGCTTTCGACCGCATCGGCAAACGGAGCCACCTTGAAGGAATCGACAACCTTGTTGTAGGACGCAGAATTGTGATTCGAGAACACTTCATAATGGAACATCAGCCCGTACCCGGAATTCCTGAGCCAGCGTTTCTTT
Organism: Planctomycetota bacterium; assembly: GCA_963582065.1. Classification (GTDB taxonomy): domain Bacteria; phylum Planctomycetota; class Planctomycetia; order Planctomycetales; family Planctomycetaceae; genus UBA8437. The sequence continues at coordinate 4,708 of CAUZRQ010000283.1, forward strand.
TCACTGGCCTCTGCACCCGGGTGGGGGTTCCGCGTCGCCTGGCGAGCATCGGAAACCACCGGGCATTCGGCGTCCCGGGAACGGTCTGCGGCAGCAACGGCTGACGGAATCACTGAAAGCAACACGCCTGCCAAGAGGGTTGAAGATTCCACGACCTTCATCAGGATCCTCGCTCTCTTCGTCACGATCATCGGGCACACTCCCCAGCCCAGGAACAACCAGTTGGTGCCGAAGGCCGTGAGGGTAACGGATCTGTATGGAGAAGGTGGCCTGACCAAACCGATCGAC
>CAUZRQ010000284.1:0-4923 GCA_963582065.1 Planctomycetota bacterium
ACACCCAGTTGCTGCCCAACGCACCCAGCCGGCCCATCGGACGCTCGCTGCGGAGCACGATCGAGGAGGCGATTCGGTTCTGAGCCTGCTCGAGTTCGATCGAGCTGACTCCGTCACGATTGACCTGTTCGTAGACCGAGTGGATCCGCTGAAGATTCTCGGCGACCGACTGGGGAGGACAGCCCAGGTAGGTCAGCCAGGTGCCGGTGCCGTCGTAGTCGTTATAGCCCAGGTCGGCACTCTCGGCGTGACCCGGATCGACCAGTTCCCAGTACAACCGGCTGCTGCTTTGGTCTCCAACGATCACACCCAGCAAATCGGCGGCGTACCGCAGCGGATGATCGGCCGGCGGTGCCGGAGCCAGTTGCATGACGTGCTGCTGAAGTGATGCGGGGCGGTGCACCACCTGGGTCTGACCTCCCACCGGTGGTGGCGAGGTGTCTCGCTCGGTCCGACCCGCGGGAAACCCCCCGCAGTGGGTCTGGACCAACTCGCACACCTCGTCCCAGTCGCCCCGTCCGGCGACCGCCAGCACCATGTTGCCGGTGCGGTAGTGGTCGCTGTGGTACTGCCGCATGGCGTCGGCGGTCAGAGCCTGGACGCTGTCGTTGGTGCCGAGGATCTTGCGGCCGAGCGGGTGGGTGGGGAAGTGAGCCTGCATGGCCTGTTCGTAGACGGTGAAGGTCGGCTGGTCGTCGTACATCCCGATCTCCTCGAGAATGACTTTCTTCTCCATCTCGAAGTCGTCGCCGCGGAGCGAGGGATAGAGCAGTGCCGTGAGCATTTCCAGCGCGGTGGGCAGGTGTTCGGGCAGGATCGCGGCGTAGAACTGGGTGACCTCCTCGCTGGTCGACGCGTTGTAGTTGGCACCCAGCTCGTCGAAGATCCGGTTCACGTCATCGGCTGAGTAGACCTCGTTGCCCTTGAACGCCATGTGCTCCAGGAAGTGGCTGACGCCCGAGACGTCCTCGGCCTCGTCCCGCGATCCGGTGCGGACAAAGACCCCCGCCGCGACGCTCTGGGCCGCCGGGTTCAACTCGGCGATCACCTTCAGCCCGTTCTCGAGCGTGGTCTCATGAAACTCCACTGGTCACCTCCAGTGGTTCGGGGCCGATCGTGACAACGGTGACGGTGTCGGCCGGGTGAGCGTGGATGTACTCGAGCACGGTCTCGACGGTCAGAGCCTCGATCTTGCCGCGAACCTCTTCGAGCGTGGTGATGCGGCCGAGATGGAACCAGTCGCGGGCGACGGCACCGGCCCGGGCGATCGTCGACTCCTGCTCCATGATCAGGGCGCTCTTGGCCCTGGACTGGCAGCGTTCCAACTCGCCGGGCTCGATCCCCTCGGCCACGCGGCGGATCTCCTCGAGCGTCACGTCGAGGGTTTCCTGGGCGCGGTCTGAGGTGGTCCCGGCGTAGGCCAGGACGCGGGCGTGATGAGGCAGGCTGTTGAGCACTGCGGAGATGGAATAGCACAGGCCGCGCCGTTCGCGGACCTCGGTGAACAGCCGGGAACTCATGCCTCCGCTGAGCACCCCCACGGCGGCCCAGGCCGCGTAGTAATCCTCGTGGCGATACGGGACCGCGTCGTAGGCGATGCCGATGTGAGTCTGAGTCGAATCGTGGTGGATGTGCTCGACAACGTGATCCTGGACTCCAGTCTCGAAGGCCGTTTCAGGCAGCGGTTCCCAGTCGCCAAACGCCGCCTCGACCACCGCCAGCACCTCGTCGGGGTCGACTCCACCGGCGACGCCCAGGATCGCGGCGTTGGGCCGGACCAGTTGGCGGAAGTGGTCGCCGACGGATTCGGATGAGATCTCGGGGAGTTGTTCGAGTTGTCCGTAGGCGGGTGTGCCCCAGGGTGAGGGGAAGCAGAGTCGTCGGAGTTCGACCATCAGCCGTTGACGCGGCTCATCCTGCATGGCCTGCAGGGTCATTTCGAGACCGTCGCGGGAGGCGTCGAACTGGTCGGAGGGGAGGTGAGGGTTCTTGAGAATGTCGCCGTAGACGGCCAGGGCCTGAGGCAGACGGTCGGCGACGGTGGCTCCCGAGAAGCCCAGGTGCTTGACGCCGACCGACTCGCCTCGTTGCAGGCCGAGGTTGTCGAGGGTGGCGGTCAGTTGTCGGCTGTCGAGAGGGCCGGCACCGCGGAGGATGAGGTCCGAGAGGATGGCGGCGGTGCCGTTCTGGCCGTCGGGGTCGTGCACGCTGCCGGCGGGGACCAGGAACGAGAAGGCGGCCGAGCGGACATCGCGCATCGGCTCGATGATCACGGTCAGGCCGTTGGCGAGAGTGTGAATCGTGGCCGTGGTGGGCATTGAGTTGGCAGGAGTCGGTTGCGGATCGGGCAAGAACCCCGAGTGTATCGCAGCACCGACCGGTTCACCATCCGCCCAAAAAGGCCAGCTGCGCCCCACACCAGTTCAAACCCGAGCCGTTTCCACCTTCACGGCCTTGTACATGGTCCGCACCAGCCGGAAGCCGAGCGAATCGTACAAAGCCACGGCGAGCTGATTCTCGGCGGTCACTTCCAGGTAGACGCGTTTCAAGCCTGCGAGGCGGAATCCTGCGAGGCTCTTGATCACAAGTGAGCGGCCCAGTCCCTGTCCACGGCACTCCGGCACGACTCCGACGTTCTGGATCGCACCGAGGGTACGGCTGTGAGCGAGTCCCTGGATGGTGCCGACATCGCCGTCGGGTCCGGCGATCAGCCAGGTGGTTTCGGGGCGAAAGCTCCGTTGCCTGGAGATCTCGCGCATCAGTTTCCGGCAGCCGGAGAAGCCACCCAGGCAGGGAAAGACCTGCGAATCGATTTCATCGCGAAAGCTCTGCACTTTGACCTCGGCATGTCGATCGAGGTCATCGGGGTCCCAGGCCAGAAACCGAAACCCCTCTGGCAGTGTCGCCTCAGCCAACGAGGCGTTCTGCAGATCGATTTCCATCCGGAATCGTCGGTAGTAGGCCACACCCATATTGGATATCCCGGTCGCCAGACACATCGGGGCCATCGATTCTAGCACCGAACCGGCTCAAGGTGTCAACGACTTCCCTCAGGGATCGGCTCACGTCCGCCTCCGGCGGACGAGTGCCTGTCCCGGCCGCCAAGAACTTCTCACGCCTCACCCGAGCGACTACAATGTCGACCCTTGGCGGAAAACCTGGCGGAGTAGCTCAGTTGGTTAGAGCAGCGGAATCATAATCCGCGTGTCGGGGGTTCGAGTCCCTCCTCCGCTACTTGTGCCTGGCGTCGCATCAGGCCGCACCACACCGCTCAAGTCCGCAACTGGCCGTGACTTGGGCGGTTTCGTTTGCGCTCGGTTGGGATCTGGTTCGTCGCAACGACTCGCACGCTCTGGCAGGGTTTCGTCCCCTGCGCGCTGCGCCAGGCGCTGCGCAAATTCTGGAGTGACCGCTGATGCGGCTTCGGTGCCGGTCGCAAGGAGCGAAATCGACGGTCCAACCATGGTGGCATGCAACTTGTTGACCGCAGCCTCGGCCTGTCCGGGGAAGAGATGGCCGTAGGTGTCCATTGAGAGCGTGATGGACGAATGCCTCAGGACTGTCTGGATCGTCTTCGGGTGTTCTCCTGCCAGTGCCATCCAGGCACCACAGGTATGCCGCAGGCTGTGGAAGTCGAGCCGTTCTCCCTGATCGTTCACATCCGCCAGAAACGTACTGGATACCCGTTGGCTGTACGTGTCCGGGGCATCGAGAGCCGTCCGCAACCATGCCTGACGTGCCGCATCGAGGTCGTCACGCAGCATCTGGGCTAACTTGGACTCATGGGGCAAGTTGAACATCGGTGCCGACGGAGCCTTACAGGCAACGTGAGCCTTCAGGGCAACTGCCAAGTCACGATGCACGTGTTGACGAGCATCCTTGCTGTTCTTCGTCGAGCGAGCCTTGCAGACGATCATTGCCGCATTGGCATCCATCACCAGATTGCCACGTGTCAGGCTGCGTAACTCCGCTGAACGCAGTCCGGTTTGAATTGCCGTCTCGTAAAGCAGTCGGCGTTCGGCTGATGCCATTTCATAGCGTTCAGGACCGTCCAAGGTGGCCTGGATCAGCCAGGGCCATTCCTCGGGCAGCAGGATCCTCCGTTCGCAACGCCGATCCGACTTTGGGTTCGGTTTCTTGACACCCATCAGCGGGTCGCGGGGCAACTTCTGGTTTTCAGCCAACCAACGTGTCAGGGCCTTGATCGAACTCAGATGTGCGTTGATCGTCCGTGCCGAACGGCCAACATCGCTCATCATTCCGGCATACCGATTGACACCCTCGGCATTGATGTCGCCAACGGTCTGGAATCCGGCGAACTCGACGATGGCACGGATGTGCCTCAGGGTTCCTGCGACATGCTTCTCGGTCCGTCCTGCGGCCCTCATTCGCGTCTCGTAGTCATCCAGGTGAGCCTCGATGGCTCGGCGTGACTCCTGGCCCATTGCGTCGACTTCCGGGTCGATCACGTTCTCTCTTCGAAGAGCAACATCGGCTTCGAACTTGTTGGCGATACGAACCGCGAACCGCTTGTCGGTCGTTCGCGTACACTTGGTTCGCCGCCTTCCCTGCTCGTCGTTCCAGGCTGCGTACCAGTAACCGGTTGAGTCCTTGCCGCCACGTTTGAATACGGATGCCATTGATTTACCTGCCTTTCCGTTTTCGAGCCGTGATCTTCAGGCCTAGGCACTCGCACAACCGGTCAACCGACCGCAGCGACAACCCGCCCTTGCTGTGCATGAACCGCGACAACTGCCCCTGCGGGATGCCCGTCTCCATGCTGATCCGATAGCGACTGCGCTCGTCCTGGTCGATCGCCTCTCGCAGTTGCTCGCTGAACGAGTGTTGTTTTCGTGCCATGATCATGATTCTACTTGGTACTTATCAATTGCGCAAGTACTGATGACTGCATCATGCTGCACC
>CAUZRQ010000285.1:0-4891 GCA_963582065.1 Planctomycetota bacterium
CTACCAGCACGTTCGGTTGTTTGACATCACGACTCGCAAGGAAATCGGTTCACTGCCGTTCCCCGAGGGAATTCCACAGGTGCTACGTTTCAGCCACAACGGCGGTGTGCTTTTGGTCGCCGGTGGTAAGCCTGTCCAGGTCGGCAGCGTGGTCTTGTTCGATGTGCGAACCGGGAAACGTCTGGCGCAATTGGGTGACGAACTGGATGCAGTGATGTCGGCCGACATCAGTCCCGATCAACGGCTGGTCGGACTCGGTGGATCCGGCCGGACGGTCAAGGTCTACTCGACCACCGACGGCGTTCTGAAATACAAGCTGACGCGGCACACCGACTGGATCACGGCCCTGGCGTTCAGTCCCGATGGCAAGCAATTCGCCAGTGGCGACCGGGCCGGTGGCCTTCATCTCTGGAATACCAGCAATGGAGGACTTCTGTTCTCGCTGTCCAGCCACCGGGCTTCGATCCGGACGATCTCATGGCGAAGCGACAGCAAGGTACTGGCGTCGGGCAGTGAAGATGGCCGGCTGATCTGGTGGAACACCAAAACCGGGTTCACCAGCATCTCCAACAGCAATCCTCATCCGCCCCAGCGACCCCGTGGTGTGTTTGGCAAACTGCCCAATGGTGTTCTGGGGGCGAGATTCGGAACGGATGGCAACTTGCTCACCTGCGGTCGCGACGGCCACGCTCGCTTCTGGGATGTCTCCGGCCGACAACTGCGGACGTTCAAGGTTGCAACAGCCATCCCAATCCAGGTGGCCATCAGTCACGACGGAAACACTCTGGTTGCGGGTGATTCCACCGGCCAGATCCATTTCTGGGCTCGCATGCCTCCTGCAAAACAGTGAGAACAACCCAACGGATGAGGCTCAGTCGGTTTTCCGCACCTTTCCAGTGGGAGGCTTCGCAATCGGCTTGGGAATCCTGGGCCGGCGTTCAACTCAGGGGCGGTAACCGCCAGATCCGAACCACGGCCCCGCCCCTCGCTCGCGGCGTGACTCCGGTTATCGCGTGGGCGGGCAGTGGGCCGTCGAGATGACGGCTACTTGGATATCTTGCAGTTGGGCAACGCCTTCTGCAGGTCGGCGACGCCCGCGTCGGTGACCTTGGTCCCGTAAAGGAGGAGCGACCTCAGCTTGGTCAGTCCCTTGAGGCACACCAGCCCCGCGTCGGTGATCTGGGTGTTGATGAGAGTGAGCATATGCAGCTTGGTGAATCCCGTGAGGTGCACGAGCCCTGCGTCGCTAATCTGTTTGGGTAGGCGGAGCACTTCCAGATTAGTCAATCCCTTGAGGTGCACCAGCCCCGCGTCGGTGATCTGGCCATTGTTGAGCAGGCGGATCGACTGCAGGCTGGCCAGCCCCTTGAGGCGCACCACCCCAGCGTCGGTGACCTGAGTGTAGTTGAGGCTGAGTGACCTTACCCCCTCCCGTTGTACCAGTGGAAATGAGAGGATCAACCGGATCTGACTGATCCGGAAAGGAGATTCTCGAGATGTCCAGAAGACGTCACAGCGTGGACCAGATCATCGGCAAGCTGCGTCAGGCCGATGTGGAACTGGGCCAGGGGAAGACCGTCGACAGTAGACAAGACAATTGTCGACGGTATCGGTATGAAACTGACTTTAATATCCGCTGGTGAGTTCATGATGGGCAGTCCGGACTCAGAGCCAGATCGTGAAGATGATGAGACTCGGCACCTGGTAAAGATCACCAGATCCTTTTATCTGGGCGTTTATGAGATCACGCAGCAGCAGTTTGACAACGTGATGGAGAATCGGCCTTGGCAGGGCAAAGACAACGTGCAGGAAGGAGCCGACTACCTGGCGTCATATGTGAATTGGGTCGATGCGGCGGAATTCTGCCGCAAGCTGAGTATGCTGGAAGGTGTGGAATATCGCTTACCGACGGAAGCCCAGTGGGAATACGCATGCCGTGGCGGGACGAAGACGGTTTACAACTGTGGAGATGATGCGTCCGCGTTGGGACGGTACGTATGGTTCGGACACACTTCGTCAGATATTGGCGAGAATTACCCTCACCGTGTTGGTCAGACACTGCCCAACCCGTGGGGCTTGTATGACATGCACGGCAATCTCCGGGAATGGTGTCAGGACTGGCTTGCGCCCTTCGACGGTAATAAGCCCGTCACCAATTCGAAGGGACCTGCTAAGGCACCGGCCAAGGACAAATACCGCTTGCTGCGTGGCGGAGCGTTCTACAGTTTGGCGAAAGACGTCCGGTCCGCTGATCGTTACGGGTACACGACAACCATCCGATTCAACAGCGGCGGTTTCCGCGTGGCCAGAAGGTACAACGCAGCTCCCTAAAGCCTTACCATCCCCACCACGGCGTCCTTCACGCTCGTAGGTAGGTTCGGCCAGGCCTCCAGCAGTGACCTTACCCCCTCTCATTTCCACTGGTACAATGGGAAGGGGTAGGTCAAGTGGCTGTTCGGCGTGGTACTCTGGAAGCCACTGGCGGAGGAGCGCGACACAATGTTCCAATACGTCAACCTGTTCCGCATGGCTTTTCAGGTGCTTCAATCACACGTAACCAATTGAGTCTTTGGCATCGCGGAGCGAGAGACGAGCGCAGCCGATGTTCAAGGGCTCTGTTCAAGAAGCTCGTCGAGTTGCTGCAGAGGCTTCTTCAACCACGAGCTGTCCAATGAATTCCGCTCCAAAGCCAGCTACTTGGATCACACCCATCGCCCTTTTGGCATGGTTCTTTGTCACGGCCCCAGTGAACGCCGCAAACTTCAAGGCCGTCGAGTACGCGCGGCGGTCGATCTATCACTCGCCGCAGACGCCTGGGTTCACCAGTTGGGCGGGGGCGTGGACCATGCCGGATGGCAGCCTGATGGTTTGCTTCACGCAAGCAACCGGACCAGTGAAAGGACGCACGCGCGCACCCAAAGACGTGCAGCACAAGTTGTCCTGGCCACCCGCCGGCCGTCCCGGCTATGACATGACTGGTCTCGATCTACGCAACGTCCATCTTCGATCAAGGGACGATGGTAAGACCTGGCAGAAAGTGAGCGCAGATCCATTCAAGTCGTGTATGAACGGAATCACCGGCGAAGCTCAAACGGCACTCGCCGACGGTACGATCATTCGCGGAGTGTGGGGCTATTATCTGCCGTACAACCCAGAGTTGCCCCGTACGGGATACTTGCAACGATCGGCCGACGGCTCAAAGACATGGGGCAAGCCGGAGGTGTTGCTGGACCCCGCGAAGTTCTCGGCCTGGCCCAAGCGGATTCGTGTGCTGAGCGACGGGCGGTTGATCGTGCTCGGCGGAGTGGCGCACGTCCCGGCGAACAGCCGCACGCGAGCCAAGTACAACGGTCTGTTCGAGCCGCTGCTGATGGTTTCCAGCGACAAAGGCAAAACGTGGGCTGGCCCGATTCAAGTCGTCCCGCAGCCGCATCGACAAAACTGGGGCGGTGAGGAGTTTGATGCGGCGGAGTTGCCCAACGGAGACTTGCTGTGCGTCTTCCGACGCATTGCGCCGTCGGGCAAGCGCCAGGAGGTGCGTTGGCAAGGCTTGTTGAAGAAGTCCGGCAACACCTGGGTTCCCCGCGAAGTGGGGCCCGCGCCGTTCCCGCACAGCGGCCACCCCGACATCCTGGCGACTCGCGAGGGCCCCGTTCTGCACGTTGCCACGACCGGCATCCACTACACCACCGACTCCGGAAAGTCGTGGCGCAAGCTCAACGTACCCGGCACGGCCTACTACCCTCGCGCGATCCAGTCTGACGACGGTCGCATCTTCATCTTCGGCCATGTCGGCGGCGACGACGCCTACGGCAAGACCGACCAATCGATAGTAATGAATTCCTTTCGGTTGGTGAGACAGAAGGCAGATCAGGACAGCACGGTCGAAACACGCGGACATCTGCTCAATTACGACTTCGCACGCGGTGACCTACCCCCTCCCGTTGTATCAGTGAAAATGAGAGAGGGTAAGGTCACCACGGGGGGACACACGGCGTCTAAACCCCTGTCACCGCAGGGGTTTTCATCGTTCACGGCGGCCAGTTCCATGGTCACCCTGTTGGCACCTGATGACGCCCAATGACAGGGTTCGCCGCACGGTTTTCTCCTGAGACACTCCCAGAGTTGGGGCCGTTCGACGCCTTTGTCTGCGGGATCCGGGATGCAGGAATCGCCGTGACCGCCCTGGCCTGATCGTCCAGGACGATCTGGGTGTACCGCATCGTCATGCGGATGTCACTGTGCCGAGCCAACTCGCGGGCTTCGACGAGGGATGCACCGTTTCGTAGCAGCTCGGTGATATAGGTGTGCCGTCCCATCGCGTGGAAGTCGGCGGTTCCCTCTCCGATCTGGTACGGGACGCCAGCCCGCTCGCAATCCTTCTTGATCATCAGCCAGGTTCGACGCTTGGCCAGCCTGGGCAAGAAAGGCTGATCCGCTAAGATGCCCTCCACCCACCCAGAAAGCACTCTGACAACATCCGGGAGCAGCGAAAGCATACCTTCCCTGTGGTGCCTGGAGTTCACTGCTTCGACGGTCAACATGGCCGGATCGCGTTCAGGATCGAAGCCCACGGGCGTCTGGCTGGCACTTTCGGCTCGTCACAGTTCCGTGAGGTAAGTCACTCACCCCTGGCACGTTTAAGTAGTTCTCGCTTGCCTTTCAGGAACGCTCGGCAATCTTCGTGATCATGCTTAATCTACAAACGATCGACATCCTGCTGATGAACGGTAACTTGATCACCTGCCAGGTAAATGACGAACATGCCACCTTTGTCGAGATCGTACTCTACGCCGTCTCTTTCCACATCGACCCGTTTCGCGTCGGTGGTCTCGTACGTCCATTCATAGCCATGGCCATCATTGGATGTGGAGGATCCGGAAGACCGGTA
>CAUZRQ010000286.1:0-4848 GCA_963582065.1 Planctomycetota bacterium
TCGCGGAGCTATTTCCCGTACAAGAGCAAGCCGACCCCTCACCGGGTGCTACAGGAGAATGGGCGGGCGACGCCCGAGACGGGCTACGTGACCGATCGGCTGGGCGACGCGGCGTGCCGGTTCATCGGGGAACACCGCGACGAGCCCTTCTACCTGTTCGTGTCGTTCACGGCACCGCATGGTCCATTGCAGGCCAAGCCCGAGCACCTGGCAGCACTCTCGAAAATCTCCGCCACAAGGCGGCGGCGGTACGCGGGCCTGGTGGTCTCCCTGGATGAGAACGTCGGCAAGATCCTGGCGTGCCTGGCCTCCAACAAGCTGGACGGCCGCACGCTGGTCATCTTCACCAACGACAACGGTGGCCAGACCAGGACCGGTGCCAATAACCAGCCGTTGCGAGGTCGAAAGGGGCAGTTGTGGGAGGGCGGGATCCGGGTGCCATGTGCCATGCGGTGGCCCGGAAAGATCGAGGCCGGTTCGGTCATCGACGACCCGATCAGTGCACTCGACTTCCTGCCGACCTTCATGGCCATCTCCGGTGTGCGGCCGAAGGCCGAATGGAAACTCGACGGCATTAACCTGCTGCCGCGACTGACCGCTGAAACCGACGGGCTCCCCGAGAGGGATCTCTTCTGGCGGGGAGGCGGATCCCGGGGGCCGATCGCCGTGCGTCGCGGGCCCTGGAAGATGATCCACAATCGGCAGTTCATGGGTGGGAAACCGCAGTTGTTTCACCTGGACCGTGACCTGGGAGAAACCAACGACCTGTCCGAGGAGCATCCCGAGCGGCTGGCCGAGATGCTCAACCGGTCCAGCGGTTGGGAGAGCGGGCTGAAGGAGCCTTCCTGGGGCAAGGGCTCGGCCAGGTAGGCGCTCACCGGCGCAGGAAAACGGCCGGTTCCCCGCGAGCGAGGAACCGGCCACTGTTGTGATTGCCCTGCGAAGCGGCTAGCTGTTGACCGTGGCCACGATTCGCTTGACGACCCGGTAGGGGTCCATGTTGGACGCCGGACGGCGGTCTTCCAGGTAACCCTTGTAGCCGGCGTGGACGGTTCCGACCGGGATGCGGATCGAGGCACCTCGATCGCTGACCGCGTAGCTGAACGAGTCGATGGCCTGAGTTTCGTGCAGGCCGGTCAGCCGCTGATCGTTGTCCGAGCCGTACTCTACGATGTGAGCGTCGTGCTCGGCCTTGAACTTCTCGCAGATCGCCGTGATCAGCTCCTCACCACCCTCTTCACGGATCGCCGTGTTCGAGAAGTTGGTGTGACAGCCGCTGCCGTTCCAGTCGCCCTTGATCGGCTTGGGGTGCAGCGAAATCCAGACCCCGTAGGCCTCGGCGTTACGGTGCAGCAGGTATCGCGAGAGCCACAGGTCGTCGGCAGCCTGCTTCGCTCCGATCCCCAGCAGCTGGTACTCCCACTGCCCCTTCATCACCTCGGCGTTGATCCCCGAGATGCCCAGTCCGGCGTCGAGGCAGCTGTCGAGATGACTCTCGACCACGTCCCGACCGGCGGCGTTGCCGGTGCCGACCGAGCAGTAGTAGGGGCCCTGAGGGCCGGGGTAGCCGTCCGGCGGGAAGCCGAGCGGACGCTCACCTTCCATGATCGTGTATTCCTGCTCGAACCCGAACCAGAAGTCACCGTCGTCTTCGAAGGTTCCGCGGACGTTTGAGGCGTGAGCCGAGCCGTCGGGGTTCAGGACTTCGCAGAGCACCAGCGAGCCGTCTCGTCGGTCGGGGTCGGGGACCATCCGCACCGGTTTCAGCAGGCAGTCCGACGAGTGACCCTCGGCCTGCTCAGTCGAGCTGCCGTCAAACGCCCACTCGGGACAACCCGCCACGTCATCCGGTTCGCCGTCGACGATCTTCGTCTTGCTTCTCAGCGACGGTTCCGGCGTGTAGCCGTCCAGCCAGATGTACTCCAACTTGTAACTCATGAGGCTCTTTCTGTTTCAGAATCCCTGGTGGATCTCGCGTCGGACCCGGTGCCGATTGGTGATCGTCTCTTGAAAAGACCATCGGAGAATAATCACCGCCCCACGTGATTTCCACCGAATCGAGACTCCATTTTTCTGCGCCGTCGACCTCATGCGGCATGACCCACCAGGTTGCTCGGCGATATACTCGCCGTGACCCTCGACCGAGCCAAGCCATGTCTTCACGATCAGCCCGCCGCGTCTCATGCCTGCTGGTTCTCCTGATCGCCGCCACATTTCTGTCGGGACCCCTGGTGGCAGCCGAGCCGGATCGCGGCGAGGGCCGAGCGACCCGCTGGCCACCTCGCCTGTGGCTCAACAGCGACTGCGGCACTCCGGTCTTTTATCGCTTCGACGCGCCGATGTCGGCCGAGCACATTGCTCGGGTGGTGGACGACCTGCCGGGGACGGCTGTCGACGCCTTCCTGCCCTGCCCTCAATTCAGCGACGACCAGTTCTGGTACCCGCTCGATTCGGCCGAACCCTACGACGGCCGACAGGTCCCCGACGGCAAGTTCGAGGACAAGTACTTCAAGCGGGTGGCCGGCAACGTGAAGTCGCTGATCGACCGCAAGCTCGACCCGATGCTGGTCTGGCAACGCCGGTCGCGGAAGCATGGCCTGATGTTCATCCCGTCGCTGCGGATGAACGACGTGCACAAGGACTACGTCGATCGGTGGCCGAGTCTCAGGAGCACGTGGGAGAAGCAGCGGCGTCAGCTGCTGATCGGCAAGCAGGTGCCCGACTGGTACACGCACCCCTTCACCTACTCGTGGGCCATGGACTACGCCCACACCCAGGTGCGAGACCGCAAGCTGACGATCATCACCGAGCTGTGCACCCGTTACGACGTGGACGGTTTCGAGCTGGATTTCCTGCGGAGCGGACTGTTTTTTCGCAAGGGTCACGAGCCGGCGGGTCGTGACCTGATGACCGACCTCATCGGCAGGATCCGAGTGATGCTCGATGACCTGGGACGGAAGCGAAAGAAGCCTCTGAGGCTGGTGGTCCGGGTTCCGACCAGCGTGGCCCAGTGCCAGGAGCAGGGGCTCGATGTGCCGAGGTGGATTCGTGACGGGCTGGTGGACATGGTCGTGCCGATGGACAGCGGGTACCTGGACATGACGGCTCCGGTTGAGCAGTTCGTCGCCCTGGCGAAGGGGACCAGGTGCAAGGTGGCCGGTGGTCTCGAGTACTACATCCGCGGGTACATCAAGCCGAAGCAGCAGGGGATCACCCAGGCGTCACTCGAACGCCTCCGCGCCGCAGCGGCCTCGTTCTGGAACCGCGGTGTCGATGCGATTTACCTGTTCAACTACGACTGCCACGGCCCGTTCCCGTTTCGCGGCCCCAAGCGGCAGGCTCTGAACGAGATCCACGACCCGGCCAGGTTGGCAGGCACCGACCAGCATTACTTCGTGACTCGAGAAATGAGCCAGAAGACGCCGGTGGGGACCGGTTACAAGCCGTTGCCGGCCGAACTGGACCAGAAGGGAAAGCCGTCTCGGTTCACGCTGCATATCGGTGACGATGTGCCGGTCGAGCCGAGCCGGCAGGACCCGCGGCGTGGTCGCCTGATCGTTCGCACATCGCTATCGCCCAAGGTCGATGCGACGCTGAAGTTCGTGGTCAATGGAAAGCGGATCGAGCCGACATTGCGCAAGGGAACGGTCTTCTTCTTCGATCAGCCGCCGATGCACAGGGGGACGTGCACGCTGGAGATCGGGTTCGATCCGCCGCGGAGCGTGACGGTGCGGATCGAGGAGATCGAGTTCCTGATGCAGCGGGACCTGCCGGCCTTGAGTCCGTAGCGGGGCTCTTGGACTCGCGGCAACTCGCCTCCACGTCCGCGTCGAATCGCCATCGGGGCTCTGGTACGATCTGGCGACCTTCACTGACCCCAGTCGACGAGACCCAGTACCGATGACCCATCTCCGCATTCGGATCACCGATCTCTGCCTGGCACCGGTTCTGCTGTTGTTGGTTTGCTGTGTCGGGGGGTCTCCGGCACATGCCGCCAAGCCGCTTTCGATCGGTGAGGCTCGGCTGAAGGTCACCGGTGCCCGTCACAACCGGCCGGATGCGTACAAGGGCATCGGCGACTTCATTGGATGGCCCGGTGGAGTCGACCGTCTGTCCAACGGCGACCTGCTGGTGACTCATTCGTCGGGCTACTGGCATTCGTCGTTTGCGATGCCTCGCCTGATCGAGCCGAAGTTGGCCAGGAACTGGCGAGCCGAGGGTTGGCCTCTGGACTTCGTGGCTCCGACCGGCGGCCGCACGATGGCCTGCCGTTCGAGTGATGGCGGCAGGACCTGGTCGAAGCCCTTCACGATTCTCGACCACCGTCTCGATGACGGGGCCCACGCGGTGATGACATTGCCGGGTGGTCGAGTGATCTGCCTGATCGGGGTGCAGGCCTCGTGGTACGGCTACACCGAGGCTCCCAAGGGGTTCAAGAAGGACATCGACGGGCTGAACACCAAGCAGTTCGTCGTTCATTCCGACGACAACGGTAAGACGTGGTCGAAGCCTCGGGGCCTGAAGAGCCCGGGGAACTTCTACGAACGGGGCCACGGCGGTCGCCCGGTGCTGCTCTCGGATGGCAGCATTCTCTGGGCGACCTACTACCAGGTCCGAGGCCGCAAGTTCCTGTCCGGAGCCATCAGGCGTTCGACCGACAACGGCCTGACCTGGCCGGTCATTTCCCGGATCGTCCGCAAGGACAACGCGATCGACGAGCCGGCGATTGCCGAATTGAAGGACGGCCGCCTGGTGCTGGTGACCCGTCCCGACGGTGCCATCTTCCACTCGCCCGACAAGGGCGTCACCTGGAAGGACTCCGGCGCTCGGATTGTCGAGAGCGGCAGG
>CAUZRQ010000287.1:0-4842 GCA_963582065.1 Planctomycetota bacterium
GACTTCGGCTACCACCTCGGGAAGCGGAAAATCGTGGTCAAAGGCAAGAAGCTGGACTATCCGACCAACCAGGTCCAGCCGATGCACGTGAAGTGGCTGCGGCAGGACCTGGGACATCGATCGCGGGGCACATTTGTCGTCACAACGGCCGAAGCGGACCTGGCCAATCACTGCCCGGGTTTTCTTGAAATGGCCCGAAAGCACGATATCCGGCTGCAACTCGTCGGCGACATCCACGTCGTCTCTTACAAGAAACGACCCGTGCCCTACCGTGCCGGAGGCGCGCTGGCCGGCTGCTGGTGGAATCCCCGGACCAACCAGTTGTGCCCGGACCTCGGGCCGCAGGGTTACGTGGTGTACCGGGTGCGGGGTGAGACGTTCGAGCACTTCTATAAAGGACTGGGCCAACGCGTGGCGATCATCTCGCACCGGGTCGGTGCTGCCTGGAAGGGACGGGTCAGGATCCAGGCTCATCTCGTCCAACCCCGCGACGGCGAACAACTCGAGTTTTCGATCAACGGTCGGGATTGGCAGAAGATGCGTGAGACGGCTCGCCCGTTCTATCGTGCGGTGTTTGCGGCCACAGTGGACACGACAACCGTCCCGGACGGGCTCCTGACTCTCAGCGTACGCAACTCGAGAGACGGTGAGGTCCGGACCCGGGTCGTGGTGGTCGCCAACGGCCGCGATGCGGCTCCGATCCGGGCCGAGGGATCGCTGGAGTTCACCGTTGGTGCTCCGAACAGTTGGACAACTCCACGTGCCCCGGCCGGCCGGGCCGAGGTGCTCTTCAACGGAACGGTGCTGGGGACTCTCGAACCGGGGGCCCGCAAAAAGTACTCGTTCCCGGTCCCCGCCAACCGGCTTCGCCGTGCCAGCATATTGTCGTTCCGGTTCTCGATGCCCGGAGATGGCCTGACGATCAGCGCCCCGGTGCTCAAGTTCGAGAAAACGACCTTGCGGGACACCCGCGACAAGGCGCTCCGGCTGGTCAAGGCCGCGCACTGGGGCGATGCGGCTGCCGATTGGGGCGGCTTTATTGTCGGCGACGCGGAGCCTCCCGATGAGACCCCGTTTCATCGCCGGCAGAATATCTTCTGCTTTGTTTTCAGCAAGACCCGGTGACTGCCGGTCACCGGGGCGATGACCACGCCCTGCCCCGCGACACTCACAAGCGGATTCCCGCCATGCGCTCAACGACTGATCGACGACTCGACCTGCACTTCTTGTTGCTGACCGCTTTCTGTGCGTGGGCCGGACTTCAGGCGACGCTGCGGGCCGGCGACGACGGACCACCGGATGCCATCCCCGATACGGACCTGCGGACAACGGCGGATCTGCTGCGTGGTTTCAATGACGCCGAGCTTGAGGAGGCCAGCCGGCAGATCCCGCGACGGCCCGAACCGCTCCTGCGGCCGGCCCGTCCCCGGCTGGTCACGGCCACGGGCATCGTGTTCGAGGATCGCAACTCCAACGGCAAACGTGATCCGGGCGAGCCGGGTCTGCCCAGGGTCGTGGTCAGTGATGGCGAGAAGGTGATACGGACCTCGGCTGCCGGTGAGTACCGGTTCGAGGTCCGCGTGGACGAGAACCCCCATCACCGGTTCATCGTCGTCACGCGGCCCAGCGGATTTCGGCCGACCACGGCGTTTTTTCATCGCATCGGGTTCGATGAGTCCAGGACGCGGTACGCGGTCGATTTCGGTTTCGCTCGCGACCGGGCGTCGGCGAAGCGGGACTTCTGGTTCATCACGGCCAGCGACAGCCAGTTCACCAGCATCCCGCAGATGATCCCGATCGCCAAGGACTACGCCCAGGTCACCTCGGCTCCCGGCGGACCGGCCTTCATGGCCACGGCCGGCGACCTGACGATGAACGGATCGCAGTTCGAATGGGACATGTACGACCGGATCCGTGGTTCTTCGAAGATCCGCGTCTACGAGGGCTTCGGTGGCCACGACGGCAACTGCCTGGATCCGCGTTGCACCGTGAGTTTCGAGCAGCGGATCGGCCCGCCCTATTACTCGTGGAACTACGGCGGCGTGCATTTCATCCAGTTCGTCACCGAGACATCGTACCTGCGTTCCACGGCCCAGTTGCGGCAGCGCGACTGGATAGCGGCGGACCTGAAGTCGCTGCCGGCCGGGATGCCGGTCGTCGCCATCTCTCATTACCCCCTCTCCGCCTCGTGGTTCGATCAACGCCAGGCCGAGGGGATCAACGTCATCTGCCAGATCGGGGCTCACTACCACGTCGTACACGCGGGTAGCCGTAAAGGGGTCCCGATTCTCAACAGTGCTCCCGCCCGTGGTCACGACTGGGGTGCCTACTCACGGACCTACCGATGGGTGTTCATCTCCCCCCAGGGCGTTCGTTCTCAACTCCGCGTGGCCGGCCAGTACAAGCGGTTGCGAGTCGTAGCGCCGGGTCCCCGGGCCGTGCTCGGCCGCCAACCCCTGGTGGTGCTGGCCTACGACACGGCGCTGATGGTCAAGTCGGTCTCGTGCCGCTGGACGAATCCCGATGGCCGCGTGAGCACCAGCTCACTGAGTCAGCAGGGCGACTGGTCCTGGCACGGGACCTTCGAACCCGACGGCCCGGGCCGCTGGCGGTGTGACCTGCTGGCAACCGATGTGACCGGGGCCCAATGGAAACGGCACCAGGAATTCCAGGTCGGGTCCGGGCGGGCGGCAAAACCGAAGATCGGCGACGACTTCCCCTGGGTGCTCTCGGGCACTCCGCCCCGTCGTCTCGCCGAAGGTCCCATCCCGCCGCTGCAGCCGCTGTGGGTCACTCATACCGGCAGCGTTCACGTGCTCCACAATTCTCCGGTGACGGCCGGGGGCCGGGTGTTTGTTTCAGTCGGGAACCCGAATGCCGGTTCTCCCGGTGCCGGAGTCCTGTGCCTGGACGCCGCTACGGGCAAGCGGATCTGGCGAGCGAAATCGCCTCGAGGTGACATCCGTGGTCCGGTTTCGGTTCACGACGGCGTGGTCTATGCCATCCTCGCGGAGGGCTGGGTCGCCGCGTTTGCCGCCGATACGGGCCAGGTGCGTTGGACCCGGCCGCTGAATGCGTCGTACAAGGACGGCCGACCCCTGGCGATCATCAACACTCCGCCGGTCCCCACCTCCAGTGGCCTGCTGGTCAACGACTGGCAGAAGCCGTTGTGGCTGCTCGATTACAAAACGGGCAAACCGATCAGGCAACTGGCCGGAGACGTCGGTGCCTACGCCGCGTTCGCCACGGTCTTCGACGACGTGCTGTACAGCGTCCGCCGTGGCGGCGGAACTGCTGTCCGTTTCCCTGGTGGCGAGCCGGTGTGGACGATCAAGGAGACGTCCCGCTCGACGTCGGCATCGATCGTGGTCGATGGGAAGCTGATCTACACCGGTTCCTCGGGCATCCGTGTCCGCGACGCGGGGACCGGCAAGCTGATCTGGCAGAAAGGCCTCACCGGTGCCGGATACCAGAACGCCGCTCCGGTTGTCTGGGACGACCTGGTCCTTGCCAACGGTGCCGACATGCGGTTGCTCGACCTCGAGACGGGTGCCACTCGGCACACGGTGCCCTGCGGCCGTGAAGCGGACCGGTTCCTGAGGTCCCGGCGACAGGCGTTGACGGGCAGTTCGACTCCGATCATCGCCGGTGACCTGGCCTTCTTCGGCCACGACGACACGTCTGTCCGTGCGGTGAACCGGCGAGGCGAGGTGGCCTGGGAACACCGGTTGGGGACGCCGATCAAGACGTCCCCGGTGATTACCGGCAACCTGCTGCTGGTCCACGACTACGCGGGCAACCTGTGGTGCTTCGCCGGAGCCTCAAGTAGCAAGGATCGCTAAGCGAGTGTTCCCGGTGAGTCACGGCTGGTGACTACTTGCCGAGATTCCGCCACCAGCGAATCTCGTTCGCCCCACGCTCGGCACAGGCGACGATATCCAGTCGGCCGTCGTTGTCCAGGTCGGCCAGGACCACCGTCACTGCGTTTGACCAGTGGTCCTTGATCATGTGCGTGGCCCACTTGCGAGTGGGATCACCGGGGTTTTCAAACCAGGCGATCCGACCATCGGGGCTCCAACCGGTGGCGACGACATCGAGATCACCGTCCCGATCCAGGTCTCCGGCCACCGCCTCGAATCCCTGCGGAAAGTTCGCGGCGATCGTGTGCTTTTTCCATGAGGTGCCCCGTCCGGGCTTGCCCTGGTTTTCGTACCAGGCCACCTGGTGCGATTCGGGCGAGTTGTTCGGGACCGGTGCGGCGATCCCGAACGCCATCACGACATCCAGGTCTCCGTCGCCATCCAGGTCGACAGGGTGTCCGTGAGCGGGAGCCTTGGTCTGGGCGTCGATCACGGTCTTCTTCCAGGGTCCCCCTTTGCCTGGGCTACCCGAGTTCTCGTACCAGACAACCTGGTTGCCGACCCGTGCCGAGCCGAGCAGGTCGGGCTTGCCGTCCCGGTTGAAGTCGGCGATGGCAATGGTTCGAGTCTCCGCAATGTCCTTCTCAACCTCATGCCGAACCCATCGACTTCCCTTCCCCGGCCGGCCGACGTTCTCGAACCAGTCAAACCTGTTCCCGTATCTCCAACTCGATGCGGCGACGTCGAGATCTCCGTCGCCGTCGAGATCCGCCAGGGCGACGTCGTAGGAACCGGGAACTTCCTTGGGCTGTGCCACGCGGTTCAGCTTCCAGCCTTGCGAGATCTTCTTCGGGCCCGGGTTCTTGAACCAGCGGATGTCCCACTTCAGGTTGTCGACGATCACGATATCGGGGTGGCCATCGCGGTCGATGTCGCCGATCGCATGCCGCTCGAGACGGATCGGCTGATCGGGCAGGTTGCG
>CAUZRQ010000288.1:0-4813 GCA_963582065.1 Planctomycetota bacterium
GCCTCGGATGTCACTGGTCAACACGCTGATCCTCTCGCACGTCGCCTTCACACGGGGTTATCCTCCGAAGGCCGCGATCGGAATCTCCAAGGGCCTCTCGAAGGCGCTGGGCGAGCAGTCCTGGGCGGCTCCGTTCCAGCGTCGGCTCGCGGAATTGGTTGACCAGTGCAATGGCACCCAGGCGCGGGTTGACGCCGAGGACGCCCTGAAACAGCTGGCCTCCAAATCCACCACCGACCGCGAGGCGCCCCTGGCCAAGCTCTACGACCTCCGCAAGAAGTTCCCCTACAGCCACTTCGTGACCTTCGGCTTGGCCGAGGAAGCCGAGAAGGCCAAGAAACTCGACGAGGCCATCAAGCTGTACGGCGAAATCGTCGCGCTGCCGCTGCTCGAGCGGCTGCTGGAGTTCGAGTGGGAGTCGGCCGGCGTGAAGGCGGTTCTTCCGGGGGATACGCTGGCGAGATTGTGGAAGAAGAAGCACGGGGACACGAAGGGTCTGCCCGCTTTCCTGGACACCGTTTACCAGGGAGCCGTCGATGTGCTGGCCAAGGCTCCCGGCGGACCCGAGCCGCCCGATCCGAAGAAGCCGTCGGGTCGCAGTGTGCTGTGCGAGTTGTTCACCACCGTGCGGTCGGACACGGCGGTGGCGGTCGAAGTGTCGACGGCGGCACTGGCTCGGCGGCTGGGCGCCGACCGGATGATCGTGGTCCGTTACCATCCCCTGGATGCGGCCCGTCGCAACCAGGGGGGCGGGGATCCCCTGTCCAACGACGCGTCACTGAGCCGGCTGTCCTTTTACCGGGGGCGGTCCCTCCCGGCCCTGTATCTCGACGGTCGGAAGTTGCCCTCGACCGATGGCCTGCTCGCCGACACCACGCGGGTCCACCGGCTAATTCGCCGCGAAATCGTCGACAGGCTGGCTGTTCCCAGCGACTGGAAGATGACCCTCTCGGCCAAGCGCACTCCCACGGGGGTTCAGGTGAAGGCCGGCGCGAAGAGCCGGGGGGCGGCCGATGGTGAGTACCGGATGAGGCTGTTGTTGGTCGAGGAGAGGGTGATGATGCCGGCGGCCAGCAACGGCATCCGGGTGCAGGAGATGGTGGTCCGCTGGCAGATCGACGGCGGTGACGGTGTGGCTCCGAAAGACGGCAAGTTCGCCGTCTCCGAGTCCCTGTCGATCGACGACGTTCGCAAGCAACTCGCCGCAGACCTCTCACGCTTCGAACGCCTGCAGGGGATGAACTTCCCCGAGAAACCGCTCGAGCTGAAGTCGCTGTACGTGATCGGGTTGGTCCAGGACGAAACGAGCCAGGAGGTGTTGCAGTCGATGGTGGTACCGGTCACCGGCGCTCCGCCCGCCGATTGACCAGGGCGATGCCGGTGACCACGGCCGCACCGGCGACCAGCAGCCACGGCGAGGGGGCCGCTTCGCGGAAGGCCCAGGCGATCAGGACGCCGAAGATCGGTGTCGAGAACGCGAAGACGCTCAGGCGGGCGGCCGGGTGCCGTTTCAGCAGTTGAGACTGTACGGCGAAGCAGAAGCCGGCGACGACCAGGCCCTGGTACAGCAGGCCCAGTCCCGCCTCGATCCGGACCGCGCCGATGTCGATCCGTTCCCGCTCCAGCGCGGCGGAAGTCACGGCGAACAGCATCATCCCGATCACGTCGTGCCAGAGAATCAGCCGCGGCGGCGGAACGTCCCGAACGGCCTGCTTGGTGTAGATGATCTTCACTCCCAGCAGGAACCCGCTGCCCAGCAGCAGCAGGTCACCGGTCAACGACGGCTGGTCGAATCCGGCGGCGGCCCCCTGGGGGTCTGCACCCGAGAGGGCCAGCACCAGCACGACGCCCGAGGCGGCCAACAACAGGCCGGCCAGGCGGCGGGGGTTGAGCCGGTCGGTGCGGGTGACGAAGTGTTCGATCCCCGCCACCCACAGCACGAAGGTGTTGATCAGCAGCGACCCGTGCGAGGGACTCGAGCGGTCCAGTCCCAGGTGGAACAGGCCGATCTGGACGTACAGCAGCAGGCCGCAGATCAGCGCCGGGCGATGCTGTCCGGGTTCCAGCTTCAGGGACACCCGCCGGATGCCGCACCAGGCGACCATGAAACCGGCCGCCAGCAGGAACCGGACCGCTGCCACGCCGATTGGCGGCAGCACGTCCTGGGAGTACTTGATGGCGACCGGCGTGCCGCCCCACAGGAAACTGGTCAGGATCGCCAGCGACGCCGACGAAGGCCCGATCGGTTGGCGACCGTCATCCTGGCCCTGTCTCATTGATCTCCATCCGGGTCGTCAACACCGTCGGCCATGGATGCCATGAAACCGGGCCGAAGTCTCCAGGAATCGGTGACGGCCTTCGTTCACGACGGTGCACGAACGGGTTACCGTAGTGGCACACCTCGAAAAGTCAAATCGCCCGACTCACCGGACGTTGCTGGAGATACCCACCGTGAGCCCCTCCCCCCTGCACGCTCTGCTGCTGGTCGCCGCCCTGGTCACCAACTCCGCTGCCGACCGACTGGCCGCGGCCGAGAAGCCGCCGACGAGCCGTGATCCCCGGTTGGTGATCGAGCTGTTTTCCGCCGACCCCGACATCGTCACCCCCACCGGACTGGACGTCGACCACTCGGGGCGGGTGTTCGTGATCGAGAGCAACACGCACTTCCCGCCCGAGGGTTACGATCGCCATCCCAGCGACCGGTTGCTGGTCCTGCGCGACCGCGACGGTGACGGGCGTGCCGAGAAGCCGACCGTGTTTGCCGATGGGTTTGTGCACGCGATGAGTGTCGCGGTGAGAACGTCGTTCGAGCCCGGGCAACCCGACACGGTGCTGGTGGCGACACGGAAGGAGGTGATTGCGCTGTGGGACGACGACGGCGACCTGGTGGCCGATCGCCGCCGCCGCATCCTCCACCTCGATACCCCCGGCAACTACCCGCACAACGGCCTGGCCGGTTTTGCCTTTGATGGCCGGGGCCACATGTTCGTCGGCCTCGGCGAGAACCTCGGTGCCAACTACAAGCTGATCGGCAGCGACAAGACGACCCTGGTCGGCGGGGGCGAAGGGGGCAACATCTACCGCTGCCGGCCCGACGGCTCGGAACTCAGGCTGTTTGCCACCGGGTTCTGGAATCCTCATGCCAGTTGCGTCGACACCTTCGGACGCCTGTTCAGTGTCGACAACGATCCCGACAGTCTGCCCCCGTGCCGCTTGATGCACATCGTCGCCGGTGGCGACTACGGCTACCGTTACCGGAACGGCCGCAAGGGGTTTCATCCGTTCACGAGCTGGAACGGCGAAATCCCCGGCACGCTGCCGATGATGGCCGGCACCGGCGAAGCCCCATCGGGGATGGTCTCCTACGAGTCGTTCGGGTTGCCCGACGAGTACCGGGGTGACCTGCTGGTGACCAGTTGGGGAGATCACCGCATCGATCGCTTCCGGCCGGTCGAACGCGGTGCGTCGTTCGAATCGGTGGCCGAGCCGTTGATCCAGGGCGGCGTGAATTTCCGGCCGGTTGGCCTGGCCACCGCGCCCGACGGCAGCCTGTTCTGCACCGACTGGGTGCTGCGGGAGTACAAGGTGCACGGTCGTGGTCGTGTGTGGCGGATCCGGCAGAAACCGGATCGAGACGCCCGGCCGTCCAGGCCGGTGATCGACGTGGCGACGGTGACACCCAAGCGGAGTGTCGAGGAACTGGCCGACTTCGTCGGATCGGCCCACCTGCCGCTGCGCCGTGCCGCGGCGGTGGCGTTGTCGGGGACCGACGCGGGTCGCCACCGGCTTGGAGAACTGATCGCTGATCCCCGAACCGGTGCACGGTCGCGGATCGAGGTCCTGTGGGCGATCGCGTCGGTGGATCCCGAGACCGAGGATTACGGGTTCCTGCGGCCGGGCCGGCAGCGGACACGGCTGGGCGGAGGATCGAACGAGGTCGAGATCGCGGTGATCGACCTGATCGGGTCACCCCAGTTTCCCTTCGACGCCTCGAAGCGAGATTTCCTCCGGGACGAACAGGTGGCGGCCCTGTTGTGGGTGCCCGACCCGTTGGACCGGCCGGTTGCGACACCCGGGCACCGGGCCCGCTGGGCAGCTGCGTCGATGCGACTGCTGTCGCTCGAGGCGGCACTCGGGCTGCTGGTTCCCGACGATCCCTTCCTGATGGCCGCCGTCCTGGAACGGGTGGTGCGCCGGGACGTTGCCGAACCGGACCTGCTGAAGGCGGTTCGGCAGGCACTCGAGCGGTCCGCCGGCGACGGCAGGCGACGCCAGGCGATTCGTACGCTGCTGGCACTGGCACTGCTGAAGCGATTTCACAATCCGGAATTGGCCAGGCGGATGCTGTCAGCGGGTCCGTTCGATCCGATCGTGAGACGGCTGGTGGTGCAGTGGGTGGCCGAGTCGGGTCGGAAGGAACTTCGGCCCGAGGTGGCTGCGATCCTGGACAATCCCGAGATCACGGCGGACCTGTTCCACGCCACCCTGGCAGCACTCGACATGATCGATGGTGGAGACCCGAAGAAGATCGACAACACCTCCCCGTCCGACTACGTCCTGCCGCTGCTCACCGACACCCGGCGATCGGCGGCGGTGCGATCGCTGGCACTGCAACTGGTCGACCCCTCGTCAACGGCGCTCGACCGCAAGCTGTTCACCGACCTGCTGGCCTCCGGTGACAAGAAGCTGGTTGCCGAGGCGGTGCGGACACTCGGCCTGTCATCTCACGCCTTCGCCTCCGAGTTGTTGCTGGGTGTTGCCGAAGACGCCAGGAGGCCCCTGTCGGAGCGGGCCGATGCGGTGGCGGGATTGG
>CAUZRQ010000289.1:0-4796 GCA_963582065.1 Planctomycetota bacterium
GGCGGTCGAGGTGGAGGATCGGGGGTGCTGATCAGCCCCGACGGGTACGCATTGACCAACTTCCACGTCACCCGCGGAGCCGGCACGTTCATGAAGTGCGGGCTCAGCGACGGGCAACTCTACGACGCGGTCATCGTCGGCATCGACCCCACCGGTGACGTGGCCCTGATCAAGCTGCTGGGTCGAGACGATTTTCCGCACGCGACTCTCGGCGACAGCGACACGTTGAAGGTCGGCGACTGGACTTTCGCCATGGGCAACCCGTTTCTGCTGGCGACCGACTTTCAGCCGACGGTGACCTACGGCATCGTCAGTGGCCTGCACCGCTACCAGTACCCCGCCGGCACGATCCTGGAATACACCGACTGCATCCAGATCGACACATCGATCAACCCGGGCAATTCCGGAGGACCGCTGTTTTCGGCCGGCGGCCAGCTGATGGGGATCAACGGTCGAGGCTCGTTCGAAAAGCGTGGTCGAGTCAACTCGGGCGCCGGCTACGCGATCTCGATCAACCAGATCAAGCTCTTCATGGATCACCTCCGCAGCGGGCGAGTCGTCGATCATGCCACGCTGGGAGCGACCGTGACGACTCGTGAGGACGGCGCGGTGGTCGTGGACGGGATTCTCGACGAGTCGGAAGCGTACCGGCGGGGACTCCGCGAAGGGGACGAGATCATCTCCTTTGGCGGACGATCGGTTCGCAGCGTCAACCAGTTCAAGAACATCCTGGGCATCTATCCCAAGGGATGGAAACTGCCGCTGGTCTTCCGCCGCGAGCAGGTTCGTACCGAGACACTGTTGAGGCTCAGGGCCCTGCACCGCGCCAGTGAACTCACCGGATCTCCCAAACCCAAACCCAAGCCGGGCGGCAAGCCGAAGCCTAAACCCAAACCCAGGCCGGGCGGCAAGCCGAGGCCTGCGACTCGAAAGCGACCACCGGTTGCCAAGCCGCCGGAGAAGTACAAGCACCTCTACGTCAAGAAGCGGGGGTTCGCCAACTACTACTTCAACCAGCAGGAACAGAAGCGGGTGCTGTCGAGGATGAGTCGCCTGGGCGATTTTTCCGGGGCAGCAGGTGCCTGGGTCCTGGCCGGCAAGACTGCGGCCGGCGACGCCTTCCGGCTGACCGTGGCCGATGTCGGCGTGGGGTTGTCGTGGAAGCAGAAGGCGTATTTTCAGGAGCTCGACAAGGCGTCCGAACCGCTCGACGAGCCCAAGGGCAGCGGCGGCCTGCTGTACGCGATGCACATGTGGAGGAGTTTTCTGGCGAAGCGTGAGAAGGGTTTTGGCGAGTTCTTTTACCTGGGCAGCGAGCCGCTGGACGGAGTCGGAGCCCGGGTTGACGTCATGATCAGCGAACTGGGCAATGTCCGCTGCCGGTGGTATTTCGACCGCAAGCAGGGACGGTTGCTGGGGTTTGACTCTCAACGTGTGGAAGAGACCGACGAGTGCGAGGTTCGGTTCAGTGGCGACATCGATCTGGACGGCCGACACTGGCCCAGGACGATTCGGGTCAGTTCCGCGGGGGGGGTGCTGGCGAGTTTTGGAGTCGAGACGGTGACAATGAAAGCGGGGGCGGCCCAATGACCCACCGGATCCTGACCATCGTGTCGCTGCTGCTGCTGAGCCTGACCTGGTGTGCTTCGATCGCAGAGGGCCAGTCGATCCAGCCGACGATCCAGCGGGTCCAGCAGCGGATGGTCAAGGTCTTCGGAGCCGGTGGCATCCGACGGCTGCATGCCTACAGCACCGGGTTCGTGGTCTCCCGGCAGGGCTACGTGGCGACGGTCTGGAGCCACGTGCTGGACACCGAGGAATTGACGGTGGTGCTGGCCGACGGGCGGAAGATTCGCGCCAAGGTGCTGGGAGCCGAACCTCAGCTGGACCTGGCGGTGCTCGAGTTGCAGGACAAGGAACTGGACCTGCCCGCCTGGGATCTCGAGGCTGACGTCTCGGACGCCGGGCCGGGCACACGGGTGCTGGGTTTCAGCAACATGTTCCGTGTGGCCACCGGTGACGAGATGGTCTCGGTGTTGCACGGGGTGGTGGCTGCGAAGGCGCCGCTGGCAACTCGCCGCGGAGCGTTCGAGTCGTCCTACGAGGGCACGGCGTTTATTGTCGACGCGGTGACGAACAACCCCGGAGCCGGTGGAGGCGTGCTGGTGACTCGAGCCGGTCGGCTGTTGGGGATGATTGGCAAGGAGTTGCGGAATTCCGAGACGAACACCTGGGTCAACTACGCGGTGCCGATCTCGGAGTTGAAGCAGCCGATCCAGCAGATCATCGCCGGAAAGTACCGGGCGCGTCAGCGAGATCCGGACGAGACCAATGCGGTGGCCCGGTTCCGGCCCCTGGAATTCGGCATCGTGCTGGTGCCCGACGTGCTGTTTCGGACCCCGGCCTTCATCGACGGGGTGCAACCGGGTTCGGCCGCCGCCCGGGCGGGATTGCAGCCGGATGACCTGATCCTGTTCATCAATGGCGACCTGGTGCAATCGTGCCGAGTCTTCAAGCAGAGCCTGGGTCGCATCGACGCAGGCACTGTGTTGAAGCTGACCGTGCGGCGGGGAGACAAGCTGCTGCCGGTTGAGTTGCCCGTTCCCGATACACCGGAAGCACCCGATACACCGGAAACACCCAAGAAGCCCGAGAAGCCGGCGACGGCGGGGGACACGAAGTGATGGTGGCGAAGTGCGGACGCGGAAGAATGAGTCTTTGGCTGTCGATCGTGCTGGTGCCGTCGGTGTCGCTGGGCCAACAGTCGGCCGTGAATCTCGAGTCTCTTGAGGAGCAGGCGTTCAAGGAGGCTTCGGCGGTGGTGGCCCCGTCGGTGGTGCGGATCCAGACTGTCGGAGGTCTCGACCGGGTCGGCCGGGTCCTGACCGGCACGGCGGCGACGACCGGAGTGGTGGTGTCGGGGGACGGCTACGTGATTTCCAGCGCCTTCAATTTCGCTTCGCGACCCGCCTCGGTACTGGTCACTCTTGCCGATGGACGCCGTTTTCCGGCCAAGATCATCGCCAATGACCGGTCGCGGATGCTGACGTTGCTGAAGATCGAGGCCGAGGGTTTGTCGGTGCCCCGGGTGGCGCCCCGCGACGGATTTCGGGTCGGGCAGTGGGCGATCGCGATGGGTCGGACCTACGAGAGCCCGTTGCCGAACCTCTCGGTTGGCATCATCAGTGCCCTGGACCGGATCTGGGGCCGGGCACTTCAGACCGACGCGAAGATTTCTCCGGCCAACTACGGGGGCCCCCTGGTGGACATCCGCGGCCAGGTCATCGGAGTGCTGGTCCCGCTCTCGCAACGCCAGGCCGGGCGGACGGCGGGAGTCGAGTGGTACGATTCGGGGATCGGGTTCGCGATCCCGATGGCCGACATCCTGAGCACACTGCCTCGGCTAAAGACCGGCACCGACCTGCTGTCCGGCTTGATGGGCATCACGCTTCGGGCCGGCAACGTCTATGCCAGTGCGGCGATCATCGACCGAGTGCGTTTCAACTCGCCCGCTGAAAAAGCCGGCCTGCAACCCGGCGACGTGATCGCCAACGTCGACGGGCAGCCGATCCGCAGGCTGGTGCAGGTCCGCCATGCCCTGGGCAACAAGTACGCCGGTGACACGATCAGCGTGGTGGTTCGGCGGGGTGAGAAGTCGGTCGAGCAGAAAATCCAGCTGATCGGGAAACTCGAACCCTACACTCCCACCTTCCTGGGGATCCTGCCGGCTCGGAGGAAGCAGGGCGAGACGGCCACGGGGGTCGTGGTGCGGGGGATCCTGCCCGAGAGTCCTGCGGCGGTGGCTATGATCCGACCCGGCGACACGGTGGTGCAATTGGACGATACCCCGGTCACCGACTCGGCAGGTCTCTTCGATGCGATCAGCCGCAGGCGGGTGGGCGCGAATGTGACGGTGCACGTGGACCGCAATGGGGCCCGTCAGAAGGTCGCGGCCAAGCTCGCCGTGGTCCCCACCCAGGTGCCCGTGGTGTTCGAATCCGAGATCATTGCTGCTCCGGATCCGAAACCGGCCGACCTGCCGACGACCGGACGCTTCAACAAGGACCTGGCCGGTCACGACAACAACTTCTGGGGCTTCGTGCCCGAGAACTACAATCCGGCACACGGGTACGGCCTGGTGGTCTGGATCCATCCCGGCAGTGACACGATGGAGGCCGATATCTACGACCTCTGGAAGCCGATCTGCGAGCAGCGGGGCCTGATCCTGGTCGGTCCGAGGGCCAAGGAATTGGCGGGTTGGAACCTGAACGAGGCCGGTTTCATCGAGGCCCTGGTCAAGGAGATGCAGCAGAAGTACAACATCGACGACCAGCGGATCGTGCTGCATGGCTACTCGAACGGGTGCCGGTTTGCCTACCACCTGGCGTTCAAGTACCGGACGCTGTTCCGCGGAGTGGCCGCCTCATCCGAGCCTCTGAAGGTAACCCCACCTGAGAACCGTCCCGACCTCCGCCTGCAGTTCTTCCTCTCGTGCGGCGACAAGGACAATCTCTACCGACGCGTCCAGCAGACCCGCGGTCGACTTGCGGCCATGAAGTTCCCGGTGACGCTCTCGACCGAGCCCGGTCTGGGACACGAGTATCCCACGCTCCCGGTGCTCGATGAGATCGGGCGGTGGATCGACCTGCTGGACCGGATCTAGTCGGCTGCGGCCGGCTGCGGTGTTGGCTGCGGTGTTGGCTGCGGTGTTTGAGGGGGGCGGCGTGCTTGCAGCAGGAGTGCGGCGGCCATGATGGTGACGAGGCCGAAGCCGAGTGCTCCGGCGATGCCGTCCA
>CAUZRQ010000290.1:0-4787 GCA_963582065.1 Planctomycetota bacterium
GATAGTAGGACTTGAGTGTCAGTTTCGGACCGTCGATCAACACGTGGACCAGGTGTGGACATTTCTCGTTCCATTCGGTGATGCCCGGCCGCAACCCATGGGGGTTCTTCGGCGTCACCATGGCCTGGAAATACGAGTTGCCGATATTCGAACCAGAACATCCTACGAGCAGGTCTACCGACTGATGGGGGCCGTATGGGGCCGAGCGACTGTAGACGTGAATATGGCCCCGGAAGGTCATGTCACAATTGGGCAGCGGTGGGTCCCAATTCAAATCTCCACCGGGAACCGCATTGCCCGCCTGGCCGAAGTAATGGCTGTAGAAGAACCGCCACGTCACATCGTCATCAGCAAATCGTTGTTCAGCCAACGACTGGCCCGCCCCCTTTCCAGCCCCCGCCTCGCATACGAACACGGCATTCCCATAGCGAAAGCTGAACGGGCCGACATGCCCCGCCTCGTTGTCGCGAGGACTGTGAAACACTCTCCAGAACGGCATGTCGAACCGCTCGGTCAACCGGCTGTCCAGCTTGCCGGGCTGAAAGTAGCGAGGATACAGCGGGTCGAGGCCGTGCTCCCAGTCGGTCACCCAGTCATGGTTTCCCTGTGTCGGATAAAACGGCGTGTTCCTGAGCATGTCGCGGTAAACCCCGAACGTCAGCAGATCGTACTCCGCTTCATCGAGAGCCCAACGCTGCGAGAGATCACCCGTGTGGATGATGAAGTCCGGTTTCGGTCGCAGCGCCGACAGCAGGTCCGCCACAGGACACTGGTCTCCTGTTTCCGGCTGTCCACTGTCTCCCAGGACCACAAAGGAAAAGGGCCTGTCCTTCCTGGCCGCGTGCGTTCGGAAGTGATACGACTCGTCAAGTGGCGTCAGCCAGCTGTCTCCGGAGCGAATGCGGTAATAGTATCGCGTGTCCGGCTCGAGATTGATGATCTCGGCAAAGTGCATCCGCCGGCCCCCCGGTGACTCGACCACCTGCCCAAGTTTCCGCGTCAGACCGAATTCCACGGTGCAGGGCTGCTCGTCGTCGATCATCCAAGCGATACCCATCGACCGAGTGGTCCCCTTCTGCAGGTACGGATGACGCAAGAGTGTCGGCGGCGCGTCTGGGGCTTCCGACCCGGAACCGACAGCTTGCCAATGTGAAGAGGAGGCCAAGCCGACCAGTAGCAATATGCCTGCCGACAGTCCCACGACAAGGAGTTGTCGAACAGGCCGGTTCACGACACGTTTCATCTCGTTCTCACTGCAAGACATCTTGGACCGAGGTGCTGACCACATGCATCTCGGTCGATGTTGTCCAAGTTTCGGGCCAGCCGTTTGCCTTATAGCCATGAGGCACATCGGTCTCCAGGGACGAAAACGGTCCGTTTCCCACACGAGTCAGCACACCACCAGGCCCCATGGCCGGATCAATGGCAACGGTCAACTCGAACGGTTGGCGGATGTCCACTTCGGGACCGTGCCAGGAGTTCGGATAGGTGTCTGCCGGATCGAAAAGCACGACATTCAGTCGCGGCTGATATCCATCAAGAGAGACGTGGATCCTTGGGAACGCTTCGTTCTCGGAATGTCCGGTAAGCAGGATGCGGGACGGCCGGGGAGCCAGCGGCTCGCTCTTGAACGACCATGCCATCACGCCATCAGGGGGCGGAGGCCAATTGAACTGTTCGCGAACCGTGCCCACGGTGTCGATGACCTGGCCGCGCAGTCCCAGGTCATCGACGGCCAACTGAACGCAGTGATGGTACTCAGCCGGTGCTGGCATGCATCCGCCCGGCCCCGAACTGGTCCCGGCCCCACCCGTGGTGATCTGGGGCACCCCGTCATGAACCTGGATATCAAACGCAATCACGTGGCTGCACAGATAGGCGGTCACGTTGTGCCTGACCAGCACCTCCCAAAACGGCTCACCGAACTCGGGCAGCATGCCCCACTTCGGAGCGTTGTAGCCGTTGACAGGATGAACCGGGGAATGACCCAGGACGAACTTGAATCGAGCATCAGAGTGTTCGGTGAGAACTCGATCGACCCAGCCGTGGTCGACGCGTCCGCCCATCATGGTGAAGGGGCTGCCCATGTTCATCGCGTAGACACTGATTCCGATGATCAGCAGGTCGCCTCGCCGATCAAACCATGTCAGTCCCTCCTGGCCCTGGGGACCGTTCTGAGGCATCTCGTGAAACACCTCTCGCCAGACGGTCTCACTGACCGGCGTCATCGTGTCGTGGTTACCGGGGATCCGGAACACGGGGATGTCCAGATCGGCCAGTGGCTTCATCTCTCCGGCAAGCTTGCCGATCCACTCCTGGCGGAGGGACGGGCCGTCATAATTGGGCCCATGCTCGGGTGTCAGTCCCCAGATCAAGTCACCGAGAAAGCAAGTGAACTGGGGACGGGGATCAAGTCGATGAATGACCCGGTGCACTGCGGCAAGGTGTTCTTCGTGCCCACGTCCAGGCTCGGGCGGACCGATACAACAATCGCCATACGCGACAAAGTGACAACCCGGCTCGCTCCGGGGCAGCAGCGTCTGTAACGTCGCGGATCCGCTCATACGAGAAACCCTCTCACATCATCACGGGCATGGACACGTGGCCAGGCGCCGGACATTTTGCCACTACGAACTGCTGATGGGCAAGGAAACGCCAGGTTCCGGTAACAACACGCCGGGTCAAACCGCCGGAGCAGGATGACGGTTACCGCCCCTGAGCGGCACACGTTCTCACACGCTTGCATCCCGGAGAATGGTACTGGCAGACTGGACGAGGATGCACGAAGAGGAGAACCGGGATGGCAGAGTTCCATGTCAAGACAAGCGAGACTGGAACGGTTCAGGGACCATTCTCCAGCGGACAAGTGAAAACGTTGGCGGAGAAGGGAAAGCTCCAGCCGAACCACCTTGTGTCTTCGGACAAGGGCGCGTCGTGGAATGCTGCCAGCCGTTTTCCTTCATTGGAGTTCCCTGAGCCGGACCTGCAACTCGAAGAACCATCCGTTGCCGTTCAACCCGTTTCCGTTGCGACTGACAATCTCTCTGCACCTCTGCCTCCATCGTCTGCAAGGATTTCAAAGAAGCTGGTGTTGTCGTTCGTGGTTGGTGGAGGAATGCTAGCACTGCTCGTAGCTGGTGTGATGGGCAAGTTTGTCGTTTCCGGTGAAACACAGATGCCAAGGACGAGCCTGCCTGCCGCCGACACGTCACAACCAAAACACCTTGGTGAGGCAGCGTTTAACGCGTTGGTAGAAAACAACAAGAGTGATTTCGCGAAGCTCAGACCACAAAAGCAGGAGATGATTGACCTGGCAAGGGTGTCCGTGTCTGAAAAGCAACGTGCACGGATCCTGAACGGATTGGATTCGTTGTTTGAAAAGAAAACTCGCACCACGGAAGACTCGTTCAAGTCGATCAGAGAGAAAGCCAAACGGGACGGGGTCGACTGGTCAACTGCTGAGTTCAAGGACATTGAGTACGCCAATCCCAAGAAACGCGATGGTGTGCAAAAAATGGACATCGATGTGATGTTCCAGTGCAACGGCACGACTTTTAAATTGCGGTTGGATGATTGCCTGCAGATAAATGACCGGTGGATCATCTGGGACGCCATGCGATGGTACGGAAGACTCAAGGAGTAGAAGCGGGGTGGTCCGGGTAGTACTGGAGCCAATCCACGCGGAGACTGGGGGCTGTGTCCGAGCTTGGGGAGATGCGATGCGAGTTCTGTTGGCGTTGCTGCTGATCGTGGTGGCGACCACCGGCGTGTTGGTCGAGGCCACCGATCCCGAGATCGACTCGACTGACGGCGAGACGAACATCTACCTGGCCACGGCTCGACTTCCCGTGGCCCGGAAGTCCCGCAAGTCGACCGGTCGGCTGGAGGTGACGGTGGAGAGTCGATTGTTGAAGTCGAACCTCCCGGCGGATCCCCTGATCGATTTCGCACTCGAGGCCCGTCGCCAGGGACTCGAGGGTGTGCTCGATCCCGATTCGATTCGGGTTGTCAATCGCGTCACGGGACAGCAGGTGGCCCATTCACTGGGTCCCGGGTTTCGTCAGGGTGACTCGGGACGGGTTCGCTGGCTGATCACCGACCCGCGACAGGTGCGGTACACGGTCAGCTTCCGCACACGTCGCACGCGACGGGTGGCCTCGACCAGGGAACGGGTGCCGTTGATCGGTGTTGGCGATCTGCTGAGATACAACGCGACTGGTCCCCGGCGGATCGGTGGTCTGGTCGGCTTGTCGCGAATGGTCGATTTGACCGGTGACGGCCGGCTCGATCTGGTTTCGGCGGGGATGTACACGTTCGAGTCGGGTTGGCCTGGGACCCGGATCCCACACGACTGGGGCGGACTGTGGTGCCGGCCGGCCCTGGGGCGGGAAACGAAGCGGCCCGGTCCGCTGATCTTCGGAGATCGCATCCCGTTGCGGTACAAGACCTCTCGTGAATCGAAGGAGTTTCACCACTTCAATGCCGGCTACATCCACGGTGATGCGGCCGATCTCAACGGCGACGGGCGACCGGACTTGTTGTTCACCACGGCAGCCAAGTCGTCCCGTTTCAGTCGAATCCCCAGCGTTCATCTCGCCGTGCATCTCTTCCTGGATTCCGGTGACCGCGATGCGGGAGGCATGCCGATCTACCTGTCGGCCGGTCGTGTGCCTCACCCACCTGAGTACTGGGGGCCGGTGAGAGCTGTCGACCTGGACGGTGACGGGGTGGTGGACTTGGTGCTGGGCAGTATGTATCGCGACGAAGCCGGACCCGGGTCCGACGTT
>CAUZRQ010000291.1:0-4745 GCA_963582065.1 Planctomycetota bacterium
GAACACCAGATCCTTTTAGGAAGCGTCGACGGCCTGGTTGCTCATGCAGGTTCAGATCCCGGTTGGTGGCACATGGATTCGCCCATGGGCCAACTCAACCAATCCCGTCCGCTGCCGGACTTCCCCATCCTTGTCAATGCGATCTGGATGCTGACGCCTTTCCGTGAAGAAACCGGCGCGACGCGCGTGTTGCCGGGAAGCCAGCACTTCCGCCACCTTCCGCCGGCAACCCAGGAAGCGTTGGAGGGCCAGGCTCACTGTTGCGCTCCGCCCGGCAGCGTTGTCGTGTTGCCAAACACCGTCTGGCACGCGGCCGGCACGAACCAGACCCAGCAGCCTCGCGTCGCTGTCGCGTGCAATTATCAACCCTGGTGGGTCGGTCGGCTCACGATGGATGTCTATCCGATTGATCGCGAAGTTTGGGAGAAAATGCCTCCGGAAGCACAGGCCTTGACCCGGCACCAGCTCGAGTGGAATACTGACTTTCGCGGTGAACTGACCAACACGAGTGCTCGAGAAGAGTAGCCGCTCGCCGAAACGAAACGCCGGGGCTGGGGTGGGGATATTGGGGGGTAAGGTCAGCCTGCTGTCAGTTTGATGTGGCCAATCCACCCGATAGAATGGCGCGTTCGCAGTGGAGCAGCCTGAACGTGGTGTTTTCGCGCAACGCTGCAGGACAGTTCTTGAGGAATTGGACAAATGGCGGAAGGTACCATCAAACGACTCACGGACAGGGGCTTCGGGTTTATTGACACCGGGAGCGATAAGGACTTATGTTTCCACTCGTCAAGCCTCGATGGCGTGAGCTACGAGGAACTTCAAGAAGGGCAACGAGTGTCATAGAACGAAGGACATGGACCGAAAGGGCCATGTGCCGAGGACGTCAAGCCGGTCTGATGAGGCTGAGAGGACCATTCGTTTTCAATCACGGAGAAGCAGATATGGGTGACAAGGGAAGTAAAGATAAAGGCAAAAGGGAACAACAGAAAAAGTCCCTGCTTAGCCCCAAGGAAAAACGACAATTGAAAAGGGAAAAGAAGAAGAAGAAATAAATACGCATCGAAGTGCACCGTCGACGAATGCCCAAAAGTCAAAAATAACATGCGGGTTGAACGACGTGTAGATTTCACAATCACGAAGAATGGTGAATATGGCGAAAACAGAGAGCGATCAAGTAAGGACGCGCAGCAAAATAGATTACCGGATTCCGCCTATGGTCGAGGTCTTATCTCGTAGTTCCACTCACCATGAAATGTGTTGGGCTTGATCAAGCACTCTGCCAGTTCGTCATCCGTGACCTTAATGCCCTTTTGATAGGTTGCTTCGTCCAGCCACGCATGCACTTCAAGTCCTTCACTTGTTCGTGTGTTTCCGATCAGCTCAACGACGATGTCAAATGTCTCCAGTGGCTCACCCTGCCAGTTGCGAGTGATATGGCAAAACAGCCTATGCTCAATCTTGTTCCATTTGCTTGTTCCCGGAGGGTAGTGGCACACTTCGAGAATCAATCCCGTCTCGTCGGCGAATTGCTGAAGCTTGAGTTTCCACAGTCGGTTGCGGGGGCCGTTGCTTCCTCCGCTATCCGCCGTGATCAACAGACGCTTTGCCTTGAGGTAATTGTTCCGGCCGAGTTTGCGCCACCATCGTCGAATGGCGGCAACGGCGAATTCCGCCGTGTCGTGACTAATGCCGACCGAAACACCCGCCTGGTTTTCACCAATGTCATACACCCCATACGGGACGGCTTTGCCGAGTTTGGGATCGGGAAAGTCGTGCATCTTGACTTCGACAGGTTTTCCGTGCGGGCGGTAGCTTCGCCCTGGGTTTTTCAGGTTTCCAAGCGGCTCCTTCTTCTTGGTGTCTACCGAAACAGCAGGCTCGCCACGGCGATGGCGCGCCATCACACGGCGATTGATGTGTTCAAATTGTGCGTTACGATCGGGGTGCTGCTTCCCCTCGCGCGTCTTGCGATTGGATTGCAAGCTATAGCCAAGTTCCTTCAGCAATCGGCCAATCGTGGACGGGCTCACCTGAAAGTCCTGGTTGACAAGCTCCGTCGCCAAGGTACTCGTACTCTTGCATGTGTAACGCAATGGGCCTGTTGGCTCTCCGCGAGTCATCGGATCAATCAATCGATCCAACGCGCCGATCAGATCCGGCTGTTCGTCTTTCCGCCTCTTTCGTCCCCCACCCGCGCGACGCTGTCGATCCGGCGGCAACGGGTCATCACTCTCAAGCTCCCTCATCCCACTCCGGATCGTTCGATCGGACATCCCTGTTGCTTCAGCAACCGCCGCGATACCCCCGCGACCCAACGACCTCGCTTCAACTGCCGCCCAACGGCGACGGCCGCGCTCGTCGAGGTCGTGTACGAGGTCGGTGTACTTCGTTCGAATCCAATGAACCACATTCGCATCCGGCATGCGCGAAGCATATATGCGATTCAAGCACTTGGAGCAACATCAATCCGGTAAGTTATTGTCACGCGCGTCCTTACGTGCCCGGACTGCGAAGGAACCGTGTCAAAGCGTGCTGCGACGTGTCCTCACTGTGGGGCACCGTTGAGTAGACACGCCACCGCGCCGGTCGAGATCACCACCAACTCGATCGGCATGAAACTGCGATTGATTCCCGCGGGCGAGTTCATGATGGGCAGCCCGGGAACGGAATCGAACGCCGACGACGAAACCCAACACCGGGTCACCCTTACCAAGCCGTTCTACCTGGGCGTGACGGAGGTGACGCAGGAGCAGTATCAGAAGGTGATGGGCAAGAATCCGAGCCAATTCAAGGGTCCACAGAACCCGGTCGAGAAAGTCCGTTGGGCTGACGCGGTGGAGTTCTGCCGGAAACTGTCGGCGATGCCTGCTGAGAAGACCGCAGGGCATGTGTACCGATTACCGACGGAGGCTGAGTGGGAATACGCGTGCCGCTCGGGGACGACGACGGCATACGGTTTTGGTGACGATGCATCCCGGTTGGGTGACTACGGTTGGTACGACAACAAGAACTCTGGCCGCACGACACATCCCGTAGGTGGTAAGCAGCCGAACGGGTGGGGTCTGTATGACATGCACGGTAACGTCATGGAGTGGTGCCAGGATTGGTACGGAGATTATCCGAGCCGTTCGACGACGGATCCAACCGGCGCGACGTCGGGCTCGTACCGGGTGTCCCGGGGCGGCAGCTGGAGCAGCATCGCCTGGAACTGCCGTTCGGCGCACCGCGACTGGGACACGCCTGGGCGCCGGTACTACTACCTTGGCTTTCGTGTGCTCCGCAGTTCCATCGGTTCGGCCGCCGGAGGCGGGGTCAAGCCTGGTGAGCGGAGCGGTAGCGTAGGCCCGTCGGGAGCGAACGGCAAGAGGCTGAATGCGGACAACCTGGCGGATCAACGACCTGCTGCCATGGAGTTTCGGGGCGGCGTCGGAGACATCAACCAGGACCCAGCCAGACCAGGACCTCCCGAGCAATCTGCCCTGGATGAATGGATAGGGATTGGCCTTCTCGTTGCTATGTTCGTCGCCGCGATTCTAATGGCCCTCGCGCTGGCCAACACATTTTTGACTCCCTCCTCCGGACCCTCCGTGCATGAAATCATCATGCAGACGAACACCAGACCCCGTTTCAACAAAGCCGGACCAAAAAAGTGTCCCACCTGTGATAAGGGGTGCGCAGAGAACGCTACGACCTGCCCGGGCTGCGGACACAACTTCGACTAACGCTTGGCACCAGA
The DNA here is from genome assembly GCA_963582065.1 of Planctomycetota bacterium. Taxonomy (GTDB): domain Bacteria; phylum Planctomycetota; class Planctomycetia; order Planctomycetales; family Planctomycetaceae; genus UBA8437. Next base: position 3,737 of record CAUZRQ010000291.1, read on the forward strand.
AAGTCGTTGTGTGTTGCAAGGTGTTGATTCTGCTGAGAGGCGTCGCTGACCTGAAGAAGGCGTTGCCCAACTTCGAGATCGAGAAGTAGCCGTCAGCATGACGGCCCCACCAAGTGACGCCAAGTGTGGTTCGGACGCCCGATGACCCACTGGGCAAACACGGGCTAAGTCAGGGAGTCCCTCCCAAACGGGGTGGGGGGGTCGGTTCGGTTTCTGGGCGACTGGGGCCCCACGAGTGCCTGAGGCCACCGGCTGGCTCACTCCGCCGCCCTGAGCAACGCCAGGATCGCCGTGCGGATCGCTGGTGGCAGCGTTGGCCAGACCTCGAACACGCGATAACCGGAGTCACCCAGCGAGTGAGGGGTGGGGGCGTGGTTCGGATCTGGCGGTTACCGCCCCTGGGTTGAACGCCGGGGCTGGGGTGGGGAGACTGGAGGGAACGTGTCCGAGCCTGGGGAGATGTGATGCGAGTTCTGCTGCCGTTGCTGTTAGTCGCGGGGATCGTGGGGTGTGGTTCCGAAACTGAGACAAAAGTGGTTGCGTGCCCGGACTGCGAAGGAACCGTGTCAAAGCGTGCTGCGACGTGTCCTCACTGTGGGGCACCGTTGAGTAGACACGCCAGCGCGCCGGTCGAGATCACCACCAACTCGATCGGTATCATCACCAACTCGATCGGCATGAAACTTCGGCTGGTCCCTGCGGGTGACTTCTTGATGGGTAGCCCGGGAACGGAATCGGTTCGGGAGAACCAGGAAACCCAACACCGGGTCAGCATTGCCAAGCCGTTTTACATGGGTGTGACGGAGGTGACGCAGGAGCAGTATCAGAAGGTGATGGGCAAGAATCCGAGCGAATTCAAGGGGCCACAGAACCCGGTCGAGCAAGTCAGTTGGGCTGACGCGGTGGAGTTCTGCCGGAAGCTGTCGGCGATGCCTGCTGAGAAGACCGCAGGGCACGTGTACCGATTACCGACGGAGGCTGAGTGGGAATACGCGTGCCGCTCGGGGAC
>CAUZRQ010000292.1:0-4721 GCA_963582065.1 Planctomycetota bacterium
CAGAATGCGGGACTCCCAGCAGATGGGACCCGATGTCGAGTGACTGCGCGGTGCAGCTGAAGCGGTTGCTGCGATGGGACCCCTATTTCGCGTCGCCGTGAAGACGGGATAAGTAGTGGCCCCTGCACCGACAGAGGGTGGGGGGGTGGATCCGCTCTGGGCGGCCGGGTTCCGAGAGGGACCCATCCTTGCCCCACGGCCCGCCGTGGCGGCCGACGAGTCCCACCGGCTGCCCAGGACTGCGGCTGCGGCCGTGCAATCGAACCGGCCTGATCGGCCAAGCCACCGATGACAAAACGGCCAACTGCCTATCAGTCGCGGTTGACCGGTAGCTGGCGTAGTTCGCTGGCCACGGGTGCTGCCGACGGTTTACCGGTGGCCCAGTTCATGGGACGGGATCATCCGCTCAGACCGCCATCAGGCCGTTCGGAGCAACCCGAGACGAGCCCGCGGAATGTCGGACGACGTTGGAGTCCTTCCCCAACTGCGGCCGTCAGGGGCCGGACAGCGACTGCCAATCGGTGACAGGCTGCGGGAGTGTGACCTGAAGTGTGACCTCAAATACGATCCGCGTCGCAAGAGTCGGCAAACGCTGTGACTATCGAGACTGCTATACCGGCTATCGCAGGTCTGCCGGAGGGCCATGCAGGGTCCTCGCGGATTGCTAATCCGGTGAGTCGGAATTAACCGGCTCCGAGGGTTCGAATCCCTCTCTCTCCGCTTCGCTACCGAGCCGTCGGCATGTCGGGTTCGGGGGCGGTTCGGATTCCGCGATGGTGTGCTCGACGTGGAAGGTGGTCAACGGAGTCGCTTCCTGCTGGATTCGGCAATACTCGCAGCGATGCTCAGCACGCCGTCGGACGACGTCGTGAGTTGTTGCATCCACGCTAGGTCGAATGTTGGGCCAGCAAGCGTCGTGCCTTGGCCTGGATCACAGAAATGATGTCGACGGCCTCGACAAAGTCTCTGTACTCGGCCTCTTCGTCTTCAGTCAGACTTCCGTCGTTGGACTTGCAACGAAGATCGTCGATGTGAGCTTCCAACTCGGAGTCCGCCCGTAGGTCCAAGATCTTGCGGGCCATTCTCCGGCGTGAAGGCTTCGGTCATCGGTTCGAGGAATCGATCGAGATAACTGGTCGTCGTTGACATGCTGTAGGTATACGACGGGATGCCGGTTGGAGACCAGATTGCAGTGGAGTGCTTCAGGCCAGAACTCGGCTCCCGCGTGGATCAGGAAACGGGGAGAACGTCAGATGAGGATTCCCGTCGAACCCACCGATTGACTGCTCCCGGCACGCTCTTCTAGGATGGACGGAGTGTTGCACGGAGGCTGTTTCATGGGAATCCGTTCCGGGCCCGCGTGATGACACCGCAACGAGTTGTCCTGGTCAATCCACCGCCATTGGCAATTGTCGAGCCGTGGTATGACCGGCCTGACTGGGGACGAATCGGCCTGGCCTACCTCGCCGGCTGGCTGCAACGCGAGCCGGGTGTCGAGGTCTTCGTGGTGGACGCGAAGCTCGAGCGTCTCGATTTCCAACAGGTCCAGTCACGGGTCGCCTCGCTGGCAGCCGACGTGGTCGGCTTGACCGCGTTCACCAACGAGATCAAGCCGGCCGCCTACACGGCCTCGCTGGTCAAGGATCTCCTGCCGGAAGCCGTGACCGTCATCGGTGGTGTGCACGTCACCGCCCTGCCGCAGCAGACGCTCGAGGAGTTCTCGAGCTTCGATGTCGCTGTCATCGGTGAAGGGGAACAGACGCTCGAGGAACTGTGTGCGGCGATCCGGAGTGGCGACGACTGGAACCAGGTGGCCGGGCTCGTCTACCGGTCCGATGACGCGGCACCCGACGGGCTGGTCCAGACGGCTCCACGTCCGAGGATGCTCGACCAGGACCAATTGCCGCTGCCGGCCTGGGACCTGTTCCCGCCGATGAAGTCCTTCTGGTTGCAGACACTCCGTGGTTGCCCGTTCAACTGCGTGTTCTGCATGAACCACAATGGACGCGTGGCACGGTCCCGCTCGGTCGAGAACGTGGTCGAGGAGATCCGCTGGCTGGTCGAGGAGTGGGGCGGCCGGGAACTGCGGTTCGGTGATGAACTCTTCACCGTCGACATGGATCGTTCCCGGACCCTGATGCAGCGGCTGATCGAGACGGGACTGGGTGAACGGATCCGCTGGGACTGCCAGACGCACGTGCGGTTTGTCGACGAAGACCTGCTCAGGCTGATGAAGCAGGCCGGCTGCTATCGAGTGGAACTGGGGATCGAGACCGGCGACGAGGACAAGTTGCGGACGATGGGCAAGGGGACCAACCTGAAAATGATCTTCGCGGCGGCCGAGGCGGCGCGGGCGGCCGAGATGCCATTCGGGACCTTTTTCATTATTGGCCAGCCCGACGAAACGCGCGAGTCGATCAAACGAACGGTCGATCTGGCCGTGCGGTTGAATCCCGACCTGCCGATCATCGGTTTGATGTGCCCCTATCCGGGTACCGAGGTGGCTCGCATGGCGGCAAACGGTGAAGCCGGCTACCGGCTGGTGACGACCGACTGGGACGAATACAACAAGCAGATCGGCGGCGCGATGGAATTCTCCGGGATGACGCGGCATCAGCTGGAGTGGCTGCAGGTCCGGGCCTACCTGGCGGTTTACCTGAGGAACTGGAGATTCTGGGACCTGGCAAAGTTCATATGGGAATTCCGCAGTGGTGCCTGGCAGGTCCTGAAGAAGGCCGTGTTGCGACGATCCGTCAGCACCGGGTTGCCGCATCCGGACGATTACGACGAGCGTCTGGCCGGTGGTCGCCCGGCGACGATCGACGACGTCATCGCGTCGCGGTCCGACTGGGAGGAGGTCCAGAAGCGGGAACTGGTCCGTGCGAAAGCAGCGGCACGTCAATCCGCCGGGCGCGCGTTCACCGCCTGAATGGCGACCTGGACAAAGCCAACGCCGATTCTGCCAGGGCAGAATCGTTGAAGGCGACGAAATAACTGCCTACCCGTCCGGCCAGTACTTTGCCGGTGCCTTCGAAACGGGCCTGTCGGCTCTGTCGATCGAGATGTTGGCCCGCTATTCGGCTTTCTCTTTGCTCTTCTTGATCAACGATCCGACGCCCACGATCCCGATAATGGCCAGTACGAGTCCGACCCAGCCACCTCCTGAAAAGTGAATCCGGCTGAGAAAAGGACCATAGCCGGCAGGTCCCAGTCCCAGGTTGGTCAGGACCATGCAGGGTCCTCGAGGATTGCTAATCCGGTGAGTCGGAATTAACCGGCTCCGAGGGTTCGAATCCCTCTCTCTCCGCTCATGCGGTCGCAGCAACTCACAATCGCTCTCAACCTTTTGCGGGGCAAGGGGTTACCACTGGACTGTTCATCGCGTAACGAGATGGGCGAAGCGACCGCCTTGCTCTCAATCGGTCCCCGTCGTCTTCATCGCAAGATGTCCGGTGGTCTCCAAGATCGTGCCCGTCTCGCTGCTGGTCGGGAAAGGCTCGACAGCGGACTATTCGCCTGATCCGGGACGTTCGTACCGCTCAGGGTCTCGGGTGGAACCGCAGCACCCGGTTGGAGAGTTCGTCGGGGTTCTCTTCGGAATCGGCCGGCAGTGCCTCGGCCAGTCCGGTCGCCGCCTGGTTGATCGTCTCGACGAACGAGTCGACCAACCCTCCCTGCTTCAGGTGCGACACGGCCGTATCACGAAGCGCCTCGATCCCGCTCTCGCCCAGGACACTCAACGCCTGGTGGTCGGCCAGTACCACCACACGACGTTCGAACAACGACACGTAGATCAGCACACCGGTGCCCCCGCTGGTCGCCGTCATCCCGGATGTTGCAAACACATACGTCGCTGCCCGGTCGACTTCTTCCCGCTGCATCCCCGAACCGACCAGAATTCGCCGTGCCCCGTGCCAGTAACTGGCGAGGACCGATCCGACCACGACGCCTCCCCCGAGGATCCCGATCTGCCAGGCCGGTCCCAACGCGGACACCTCTTCAAAAGAGCCCTCGTCGAGTTGATTCAGGAAGCGGTACACGTGGACGGCGACCAGAGAAATCGCCGCCAGCATCACGCCGAAGATCATCTCGGCGCGGTCGTACCGCCCCGATTCGGTCGCCACCGCACAGACGATCTCGGCCGAGCTCTGTGCTTCGGCCTGGCCGATGGCCTCGGCCACCTGTTGTGCCTGCTGGTCGGTCAATGCCGTCGCCGCATTCATTGTCGTCATCCCGAAAAAGCCGTCTCGAACCGAATCACCAGTCGCCGGAGGCACCGCCGCCGCCGGAGAAACCTCCGGAGTCGAACCCGTCACTGCTACTGAAACCACCGCCGCCGCCGAGACCGGATTTGGCCGCTGCGAATATCGCCACCAAAATCAGCACCAGGTAGGCCAACGTCGCCAGCGCCACCAGGCCGCCACCCACGATCAACAGCCACTTCCGCTGATCGGGGAAGAAGAACGAGGCGACGATCAACGCGATGCCCAATACCAGCACCAGCGTGAATTGCCAGACATTCAGCGGAGAGGTCGGCAAAACGGCCCCGCCTCCCGACGACACTCCGGAACCACCCGAACCCGTCGACGGAGCCGCGGACTTCGGGTCATTGAGAGTCATCTCCGACAACCCCTTCACTCCCGCCAGGATCCCCGCGGGGAAATCCTTCTGCTTGAACTGCGGGATGATCGACTGGTTCATGATCTTCGCGGCGTGCAAGT
>CAUZRQ010000293.1:0-4710 GCA_963582065.1 Planctomycetota bacterium
GGTACGTGATCACCGCCTTCTCGAATATCGGTCCCTTTGTTCACGGCATGGTCGATTACGACATGAGCCTGCGACCGTTCCATGCGGCACTGGCCTCGTTTCAGACGCCCGACCTGCTGATCATCGATTGGTCGGCATTGAACTACTGGTCGGACGACAAGTTCGCAGCCAATGTGATGCTATCGCATTACAGCGGCACACCGATCCGCGACGGCGTGGTGAAATGGCGTCTGGAAGGTCTTGTCCAGGACCTCGACGTCGACATCCGTGGCCAGCTTCCCCGCATTTCGATGGACCAGGCAGGTGTCAAATCGGTAGGCCACATTGTCTTCACGACGCCCCAAGTTGAGCGAGGAATCAAGGCCCGATTGCATGTCGAACTGTTTCACGAACAGAAGCGGACCTCCCGCAACCACGTCGACATTCACATCTACCCGCGGCGCCTGAAAAAGCCTCCTCGACGGCGAACGATCAACGTGACACATATCAAGTCGAACCGCCGCACTGCCGTCGGCGATTCGACCGAGCTTGTTCGGCTCAAGAGGGTCCCGGTCTCTATCGGCGACCGGATCAACTTCCTGGTCGATCCACGCAGCAATGGTGGTGCTGACACGTTGACCCTGCACGCGCGCATCACCCAGTCAAAGGATCCGGCTCGCGTCTGGGATGTCGCGAGAGACTGGTCCATTGACCCAAAGCAGAATAGTGAGACCTCCCGTTGGTCAAAACGCTGGATCGAGAAGCCGAAAGACCCGACTCAACGCGACGGAAAATACAAGCTGCTGACACGCAACGGCTTTTTTGACCGCGTGTGGAACATCGGCGACGGACCACCGCAATTCTGGACGGTTGCCAAGGACCGTGGACCATTCACCTGGAAGAATGACACGAAAGGCATCATCGGGATTTCCGGTTCGGGCGGTGTCGAAGTGCCTGCGGGCAAGGTCGTCTGGAACCCCGTGAACATCGGTTCGGAGCTCTACATGGCCATCCACAGTTGGCTCAGTCCCATCAACGGTCACGTGGAAATCGAGTTTCAGTCGACACTGTTGCAGGCCGGTGGCGATGGGGTGCGGTTGTTTGTCGAGAAAAACAACTCGCGACACACACTGGCCGACATTCACTTGCCCGAGGTCATCGGGAGCAACATCAAGATGCTTGCCGGTTACCGTGTGTACAACGGTGTCGATCCCAGATTGCGTGTTACGCTGGCGTCCGCGTTTTCGGACGCGGTCCGGCTGCACGTGGCCGAGGGTGGCACGGCACTGTTATTTGTAACTCGCGAAAGCCGACTTGGTGATTCGTTGGGATTGACCGTCGGCACCCCCGGCTACGGCTTGGGCGATGGCCGCCAAGGATCGGCTTATGTCAATCCGGCGTCTGGACTGTTCAAGGACATAGTCTTCGAGAATCCGCTGGGCTGGACCTTTCACAGGGTCCTGGAGCCGTTCAAGGCTATCGGCGGTCTGAGTCCGGGCAGCAAAGATGATCTGCTGATCGGCGGCTACTCGGAGTGGCTGCGGTCCCGCATCAAGTCACCCCGGGGCGCGGTGGTGGGGGAATTGAACGGACTGGTTGCCCAGTTCCGATACAAGGACGGACGGCTGGTGATCACGACGCTGGACCTCCTGAGCAATTTGCAGGCCGACCCGGTCGCCACCATCATGTTTCACGATCTGGTTGAATACTGCCACACCGACTTCCGACCGACGACCGTGCTTCGCTTTGGCGGTCAGCGGTGAGTGCACAATGTGGAAACAGGTTTCGCCTGCTGATACCGCTTCAGGCAAGATTGGCACGAGACGTCGCATATCCAACATGGGACGTGTGCCCGGGTCGGCAACAGCCCGACAATCACCCGGCAGTTCTACCTGCAGGTGACCGACGACCACTTCACCAAACCGCTGCAAAATGCGCTGCAGCAACCCGCCGTTTTACCTCGCACGGGGTCGCAAGCCGACCCCACCCCGCAAGAGAAAACCCCTGTTTGGCAGGGGTCTGCTGTCGAGTGCGACATGGTGCCGGTGACCGGAGTGTCCCCGCAAGGACTCGAACAATCTGAGAATTCCTCGAGACGTGTGGCAAAACCCAAAACAGGCGCTGCAAAAAGCGCTGCAGTTGGTGACGATTTGCCGCCAATCTCCCCCGATCTGGCCCAGGTGATCGAGGCCTGGCACTCGCTACCGCCGGACACGCGAACAGCCATCCTGGCCATCGTCGAGGTCGCTCAGGGGCGGTAACCGCCAGATCCGAACCACGCCCCCCGGAGTCGGGCGACGGGGCCGGCGAGATGACGGCTACTTGGACGTGGCCAGCGTCCGCCCGTAACGTCGGATCTCGTTCCGGGTGGATATACTCACGGACCCGTTGGTTGCTTTGCGTGAGAATTGCATGACACGGTCTTTCCCGCTGATATCCTGGGCCGTTGTGTTCCTGGCTCTCTTGACGCCCGTTGTCGATGCCGCGGAGAAGCGCGTGGCTCGGAGCGTGTTCAATGATGATGGGCAGGTGCTGGCCGAAGCGCCCGGCGAGAACTCGGCGGCGTTCATCAAGGCATGGCTCGATCGCGAGTCCAAGGCGGTTCCCTTCACGACATTCGTGTACCTGGCCTGCATGCCTGACATCTGCTTCTACGACACAAAGGCCGGCGAACTGTATGGAGCGAGGAACAACAGAAAAAGCGGCGTCTACATCAAGGGGTTGCATGACCTGATGAAGCAGGGCACCGACCCGTTGCGACTGGTGACCGAGCACATGCAGGCCAAGGGCAAGGAAGTGCTGGCGGCTGTGCGCATGGGCGACACCCACCATGTCCGGCTCAACAAGTTCGATGATCTTTGCTCGCAATTCTCCATCGATCATCCCGAATACGTGATCAAGCAACCGGATGGCCGGACCAACGAGACGGCACTGGACTACTCGATCGCCGCCGTGCGGGATCACCGGATGGGGATCATGAGGGAGATCATCACCGAGTACCCCGTCGATGGTCTCGAGTTGAACTTTGTCCGCTGGGCCAAGCACTTTCCGAGGCACCAGGGGCGTGAGAAGGCGCCGATCATGACCCGCTATGTCGGGCAGGTCCGCAAGATGATGGACAAGTCGGGGCGTCGTCGGAAAAACGGCAAGCGATTGACCCTGGGGGTGCGAGTGCCCGAGTCACTGCACGCCTGTTGGCTGGCGGGTGTTGATATCGAGACCTGGGTCAAGAAGGGTTGGATCGATTTTGTGGTGGTCTCGACCTGGAACAACACGGATCCCCAGACGCCTGTCGACGAGTTTGCCCGATTCACACGTCCGGCAGGTGTCGACACGATCGTGACGATGGGCAACATGATCGGCTCGTTTTCGTCCGGACCTCCGATTCCGCTCGATCGCGGTGTCGCCACGTCAGCGGAACACGCCAAGGGATACCTGAGCATGTTGCTGAACACGGCCGAGGCGCGGGGCGCGGCGGCCAATTTCTATACTTACGGAGCTGACAGTATTTCGTTCTGGAATGTCGGCGCTCACTTCGGTCGCGCGGTGACGGCAAATCCCGAGCAGCGAAAGCGGATCGCGGCGTGGACCCAGGCTGTGCGAACGCGCGAGGCCGTTTTCGCGGGGCCTCGCACCTATCGTTTTTTGCCGATGAGCAAGGGCATCAGCCGGAGAAAGCCACCGTTCCGGAATTATCCGTGGTACGACGAGGGCTCGAGTGCGCTGGGCCACAAGAACAGCCCGACCCTGCTCTTCTCCGAGGATCGGATCGGCAAGCGACTGGCCTTTCCGTTCCGAGTGGCAGACGGCCGGCGAGGCGAGCGTCTGTCCGGGCGATTCCGGTTCTGGTTCTATCATGTCACTGACAACGACCGTGTCGACGTCGACATCAATGGCGTGGCGGTCGACAAGAAGCACATCCGCCGGATTCCTGTCGGAAAGTTGCGCGGGGGGCTCAAGGGAACTCGCTTCGAGATCGATCTGGCCCACTGTCCTCCATTCCGAGGGGACAACGTGCTGGGCCTGGTGCTGGCGACCCGCGAGAAGCGTCCGCACGTGCCGATGATGGAGGAACTGGAGGTACACGTCACCGCCGTTGCCAATTCCAAGTCGGTCTCGCATGTCCCCGCCACCGACACGGTCGCCGGGAACGCCGGAGCCAACGTGATCAAGGACAACCCTTCGAAGATCGACGAGTCGTTCACCTTCTGCGCGGACTGGGTCGACGACGACTGACCCCAGCCCCGGCGTTCAACCCGCCAGATCGGCATCCTGGAGTAACACTTCAGGTAACACTTCGCATTTCCCGGCGTCACGGTCCGCGCACGAAAAAACGGAAGTCACTGTCAGGAAGCGACTTCCGCGAGAGGTGCCGCCGGGATTCGAACCCGGGATGGCGGATTTGCAATCCGACGTAGACCCTCATGGCCCTACGGATGACCTGCGATAGCCTGCAAACGCCGGGTTTGAGAGTGCAGCAAACCCCGAGAACACACGGACAGAGCAGGGAGGAGGTAACACTTAAGGTAACACCTGGCCATTCGCCGCCGTCTTACCATTTGGTCCGTTTGTGTTTGATCGTTGGCTTGGCGAATTGCGGAATGTGCAATGAATCCAGACAACACATCAGCCGTGAGTGTCTTTCAGCACGTAGCTTACTGATCGACAGCGAACGCGCGCACCGCTTCAAGCGAGACGATTTCCAGAGCGCGTTGGTGCGTGGACTCAAGA
>CAUZRQ010000294.1:0-4687 GCA_963582065.1 Planctomycetota bacterium
ACCCGAGCCGGTCCGGAAGATCCACAGGAAACCGATGTAGCCGGACTCGTAGGCAAAGGAGCTGAGTCCGTAGAACTGAATGCCCATCCGTCCGGGGTGCATGCTGTCGTCAATCTCGTCGGGAACGAGCACCAACTCGGGATGGGGCCAATTCTGGAAGTCCCTGGTCGATGTCAGGCCAATGCAGCGGCGATACCCTTCGCGACGAGGTACGGTGGCCCAGATTTTCACCGTTGCCATGTACCTCTTGCGGTGCGGGTCCCATGTGAAATTCCCGACATCACCCCCGTCGGGCAGGACGGGATTCCTGTCCACATCGGTCCAGTGGATCCCGTCGGGTGAAAACGAGCCCCAGTAACCCTCGTCGCTACGAGTTTTTTTCCGGTTGGCCGCATAGGCGAAGGTGATCATCCGGTACTTCTTCCGCGGGTCCTTGTCCCACGGCGTGTGGAGAATCTGCGGGTTGTGGTCGTCTCCGGGACTGTGCTTCCGGACCAGGAACATGTTGTTCCGGGTCGAGTTCTTCCACGGGAAGACGCCCAGGTTCGGCTTGACCCAGTTGATCCCGTCCTTGCTGGTTGCGTAGGCATTCCCGTAACCACGCCTGCCGCCGAAATTGCCCTGTTCGTTGTACGACTGGTACCACATCCGATAGCCGTCGCCGGCTTCGTTGGGCAGGACGGTGCCGTAGAGGTACGAGCGACGACCCTCCCACGGCTTGTCGGGCGAGAGGACCGGGTTTCCCGGGTACTTGGTGAAGGGATAATAGGCGCGAACCACGTTCGCCTTTTCCGCGACCAGGGAATCGTCCACGAACAATTGCCAGGGGCCGGTCAGATCACCCAGTGACTTCGCCGGCACGTCCGCGGCGTTGGCAATCGTGACGTCACAACCCAGGGCCAGGACAACAACAAGTGGCAAAAGACGTCTCATGACCAACCCTCCCACATCTCCAGTTCCGCCCACGCCCGGTTGTCAGCACACCAAGAAACACTCTCCGCAGAGCCGGTGGGGCACCTAGTCTCCGAAATCGACCTCGACAGACACCTCGGCGATGACCGGCAGGTATCCCGAATCGAGGATCTCCAGCAACTGCGGCTCAAGCGGCGTGATACCACTGGAGCGATCAAGACGGGGCATTTCGAATTTCTGCCGGGCCAGCGCCCGGACCCGCAGCAGGTGACGGCCGGTGAGTTTCGCCGTGCCGGTCCTGCTGATCGGGAGCTCGATCCGGCCCGAGCGGCTGGTCATCAACGATCCGGCCTTCAGCTTCCCCTCCAGGGATCGAGGAAAGCTGACGTCAAACCGGACCGATTCGGTGAGCTTGGCCGAACGCGACAATTCCACCGGTAGCTGAAACCCCTTATCCGTCTTCACGCGAAGTGGTTCGTCACTGGTCCGCCCCAGTGTCAACAGGCCCCCCTCGACGGTGATCGCCACGCTGGTGTTGCCGTTCATCTTGCTCAACAGGTACCGCGTGCGTCCGCGTGGGTCCTTGACGCGGGTGACCGCAACCATCGACACCCGGTAGGCATCGAGTGTTTCAGCCAACTGGGGGACAAAGCAGGGGACGAAGACCTCGTTTGTTCCACGAGGCATGATGACGTCGGGGGCCAGCAGTCCCTGTCGGAACTTGGCCGGCTGGGTGCCGTCGAGACAGACCAGGACGTCACCCTGGAAGCCTTCGAGTCGTTCGACCCGGATCGGTGCCGGGTGCGTCGAACCGCGGTGGACGGTCCGCTCGTCGGACTCGACCGGACGAATCGTGGTTCGCGGTTTCATCGTCGTGGTCAGCAGGATGCCCGGGACCAGGCCCTCGGCGGAATCCCGGGGTGCCTTGTTGACTCCCAAGGGAACCAGGACCGGCATCTCGACATCCTGCCCGGCCACCCGTGCCCGGGAGACGATCCGGATCAACCGCGAGAGTGTCGCGGCATCCGCGGCGGCCTGGAATTTCAGCTTCGTCTCGGACTTGTCACCGGGGATCTCCTCTCCGGCCGTCACCGTCACTCCCTCGGACAGTCCCTGGACCTCGAGCGTGATCGGCCCGTCGAAGCCACCGGATCGCGTCGCCTTGACCGGCAATTCCAGCGACCCGCCCAGGCGCAGCTTGACCTGCTGTGGGGCGGTCACCGCAAAGCCCGGCCGGTCATCGCCCACGACCAGCCGGTAGACACGGTGACCTCGAGCGGAGCGTCCGGCCAGGTCGCGCAGTCGCAGGGTGTAGGTCCCTTCAGAGGGTAATGGCAACGCCAGGCGGGCGTCGGTTGTTCCCGCCACGTCGTCGGCGGTGGCAACCGTCTTGCCATCCGGGCCGACCAGCTCCAGCGAGGTGTCCAGTGCCCCGCCGAGCCGTGCCGCGAACACCTCGATCCGGACCCGTCGTCCCTTCGCCGCCGTGAACTGCCAACTGTCGACCTGGTCGGGCGTTTCCAGTTCGCCGGTGACGGCGGCGGGGATCCCGGGAAACTGCACGGGCCCGTCAACCGCGGCACCCCGCAACTGGACCTCGGTTGTTTCCACCAGCCCGCTGACAGGGACCGTGTACGGGAGGCCATCGAGTCCCAGTGGGACGGTCGCGGGTGCATCGCCGGCAATCGAGAGTCCGCGGGAGACGGTTCGCGTGCTCCCGTTGCCGGTGGCGATCCGGACCAGCACATCGCGGCTGGTCCCACGCTGTACGCTGGCCGGCAACGTGGCCAGCACGCGACCGCCGTCGCAGACCTGCAGGCGGTAGACGTAGGAACGATGACCGCGGAAATCCAGTTCACGCACCGCGACGCTATAGCGTTGCTTCTGCTTCACGCCGAAAGTCAGCGACAGGTCGCGGCCGGTCGTGTCGGCACGCTGGGCCAGCAGTTTCCCCTTCGCGTCACGGACCTCCAACACGCCACGAAAATTCGAACCGATGCGGCGGGCCCACAGCGTGCAGGTCACCGCGCCCGTCCGGGTGGCGGTAAAGAGATAACGATCGATTTCCTCGTTGCGTCGCAATCGGCCCGAGACCATCACCGGGAGCGTCTCGAGCCGGATCTCTCGGCTGCGATCGGCCGGCTCGATCACCTCGGGCCGCTCGATGACAAAGAAGACACCGACCTGGCTGGCACCGTTGGCATTGGCCACCTGCCAATAGACCGGTCCCGTGGGAAAGTCCTTGGGAACCGTGATTCGTGCCCGCTGCTCGCGGGGCAGGGGCGGTGGACTGTAGGCCTTGGGGCCGATGACGAAGGGCGGCTCGGGGACCAGCAGTGGCCCGGGCCGGCCAACGGTCTCGAGAGTGACACGGGGGTCGTGCACGATGACCTGCAGATCGGGTGTCCAATCGCTGCCGGCGATCGTGACGTCGGTCGTCCGGCCCGCCGCGACGACGGGAGGATACATGTAACCGAGTCCCGGATCGGGAGCTTTCTGCGCCGCGACAGTTGACGGCCAGGCGACCGAAAACAGCATCGCGATCGTGAGCAGGGGGCCGGCCGGCCGTGGTGTCGTGGTGGTCAACATCTCCCCCCGGGCCGTCGTCGGTCAGACCAGCTCATCGAGGAAGCGGCCGTCCTTGACCAGGGGAACCGGGCGACCCAGCGGCGTGTGGTAGATCCGCTCGGAATCGATGCCCATCAGGTTCAGGATGGTCCTGAGCAGGTCGTCGACGCCGACAGGATCGCTGACGGGCGACGCGGCCTGCTTATCGGTTGCCCCGACGATCCGCCCGGGCCGAATCCCGCCACCGGCAAACAGCACGCTCTGGGCCTGCGACCAGTGGTCGCGACCGGCTCGACCATTGATCCGTGGCGTCCGACCCATCTCGCCCATCATCACCACCAACGTGCTCTCCAGCAGGCCACGGTCCTCCAGGTCGCTGACCAGGGCGCTGAACGCCCGGTCGGCGTGGGGGAACAGGTCCTTCTCCTGGCTGGGGAAGCAGTCGAAGTGAGTATCCCAACTGCCGTGATCGATCCCGACGAACCGGCAACCGGCTTCGACCAGGCGGCGAGCCAGCAACGAGCACTGTCCCAGCGACGTGTAGCCGTATCGCTGTCGCATCGTCTCGTTCTCGAGCTGGACATCGAAGGCCCGGCGAGCTTTCGGCGAGGCGATCAGGTCGTAGGCCTTCTGGTAATAGGTCGACATCACACCGGCACGGCCGGGAAGCGGTTCACGCCCGTGAAGTTGTTCGAAGCGATCCAGCAGGCGGCGGCGCCGCGACAGTCGTTTCGTGGGTCGGCCGGCGGAGACCCGCAGGTCCTTGACCTGGAAGTCCGGCTGCACCGGGTCGGACTCGATCACGAAGGGAGCGAACTCGGCTCCGAAGAACCCCGGCCCACCGGCTCCCATCGGGTTGGGCAGGTTGATGTAGGGCGGCAGCGAGCCGTCACGCCCGACCTCGCGGGCGACCATCGAACCAATCGAGGGGTAGAGGTCATTGGTGGGGACGCGGAGATTGCCGTCGGAAAACGGTGCCTTGCGGCCGGTCATCACGTAGTGGTAACCGGTCGAATGCCCGTTGTCGGCATGGCTGTGAGACCGCAGCACCGTGAACTTCTCGGCGATCTTCGCGCACAGCGGCTGGTGTTCGCCAAAGAACGTCCCGGCAACCGACGTGGGAATCTGCTGGTATGGTCCGCGGATTTCTCGAGGGGCCTCGGGCTTGAGGTCCCACATGTCGATCGTACTCGGGCCACCTTCCAGG